>NZ_CP048649.1:666969-1333939 GCF_010669305.1 Aminipila butyrica
GTTTCTGCAGTATACCCAGTCTAGGCTGGAAGATCTGCAGGACAACATTGCCGATAAAATCAGTGATGTGGAATACATTGATTCGGAGGAAGCCATCATGAGTTTAAACTCCGTGGATTATATGTATCAGGCCTTGTTAAAGACCGGACAGAACATTTTGTCGAACTCCTTCATCGACTTTATGTCCTAATTCATCTTTTTAAGGGCATTTATCGGTATAATAAATAGGTGTGTAATCGCGTTATGACAGGGAAGTTTTAAAGCGTGTATATTCAAGGAGGAATAATTATGCAGCAATTAATAGAAATTAAAACAGTCCCTATTTCTATTGAATATAGGGTTACGGACTGCGAATATAAGCCAGCCAAGTCCACTGTTGAAGTAGAGATGTCGACCGAAAAAGGCGGCTTGCATATGAAAAGCCGTCCCATCAAGTTAAATATTGATACCTTTGAAGCTCGGCGCAGTGTGAATCCTACGGTGAAGGATTCTATGACTAATTATGCCAATAAAGGAAAGCAGGCAGCTTATGAGGCTACTGCCAGGTATGCGGAAGAGGGGCAGATTTATATGGATGTGAAGTTTACCGATGAAGCCCTGCGCCAGATATCGGAACTGCGGCTGGGAAATAACCAGCATCAGACTCCGAACATCCGTTGGATTCCAGATCATCCGGCAGACATCTCTTGGGAGCCTGGAGACTTGAGTATTCGCTATGAGATGGATAAGCTGAACTTTGACTTTAAGCAAAACAAGCAGCCATTAGAATTTACGCCGGGAGATATTGAACTGGTTGTCACTCAGTGGCCAGACGTCATCATCAACTACATTGGCGGTCCGCTCTATGTGCCGCCAAGTGCAGATCCGAGCTACGTAGGGTCGGAGGAAAAGTAAGAGGAAGTGTACATGAAGACAAAATATTTTGGCATGGTAAAGGTTCCGGAGGAACGGATTATTACCTTCCCTTCTGGTCTCTTCGGCTTTGAGAAACAGACCCGGTATGTGCTGCTGGGGTTTGCAGAAGATCACTTGGATACGGGGGACGATTGGCTGCTCTGTTTGCAGTCAGCAGAAGACCCAGAGCTGGCCCTGATGGTTTTAAACCCTTACTACATCTGTGCGGACTATAATCCTTACCAGATGCCGGAAAAGCACTTGTCCGAGATTAAGCTAGGTCAGGAAACGAAGCATACAGTTTGTTGTATAGCGGTGATTCGGGATAAGTTTGAAGAGTCCACTGTGAACCTTAAGTGTCCAATTATTTTCAACCTAGAAAATAGGCTGGCGAAACAGTTTATTTTGGAGGATTCTGACTATTCCATGCGGCAGCCTATGGTGCCGAAGGAGGGTTAACGTATGCTGATACTTACGAGAAAGCAGGGAGAAGCTTTCCTGATAGGCGAGAATATCGAAATCTCCATTTCAGAGATTAATGGAGACCGGGTACGTATTGCCATCGAAGCGCCGAAGGAGGTTAAAATCTTGCGGAAGGAACTGAAGGATGCTGGGGATTTGAATATTGAAGCTGCAGGAACGGCCATGTTGCCTACGGCGGAGAACTTATCTAACTTTGCCAATTTAGTACGAAAACAAGCGGAAAAAAAATAAAATATTTTGGAAAAAAGCCTTATGTTTTCGGGAGATGACACGATATATAAAACATGAAGATTACAGCTGGGATTGCGTACGAATCTTAGCTGTATCTAATATAAAACATCATTATTATGAGAGCAACGGATTGCTCGAGTGAACTTTCAAGGAGGAAATAAAATGAGAATACAACATAATATAGCTGCACAGAACTCTTACAGACAGTTAAGCGGCAACAACAGTGCATTAGGAAAGAACCTGGAAAAATTATCTTCTGGATACAGAATCAACAGAGCTGGCGACGACGCTGCTGGATTGGCTATTTCCGAAAAGATGAGAGCTCAGATTACTGGTCTGCAGAAGGCTCAGGACAATGCAAACGACGGTATCTCCCTAGTGCAGACTGCTGAAGGTGCTTTAACAGAAGTACACAGCATGCTGAACAGAATGACCGAGCTGGCTACCCAGTCTGCTAACGGTACCTTTGACGAGACTACAGACAGAGCAAACCTGCAGAAGGAAGTAGATTCTCTGCTTTCCGAAGTAGATCGTATCGCAGAATCCACTAACTTTAATGGCATCAAGCTTCTGGACGGAACCATGGGCGACAAGATCTCCGCTAAGGGTGCAATTATTGGTGGTGCAACGGCAGCTACTGCAGATCTTGCTGCTACAGCTTCCAAGTTTAAGAGCGATGCTATCGGAGCGGGTACTGCTGGTGATCAGAAGCTCACGGTTACGTATACCGACAGCGATGGAACTTCCAAAAATTTGAAAGTTGACTATACTGGGTCTACTACTGATTCTGAGAATCTAAACGCAATGAAGGAAGCCCTGTCTAAGGATGAAGCCGTTTCCAAGCTATTCAATGTATCCACAGATACTGGCAAGCTGGTTCTGGAAAGCAAGGCAACTGGGGCAAAAGCAGCTACTGTTACCGGTCTGGCAACAGATGATACGGAAGCTACTGCATTAGGTGATGCAGACAATGCAACAAGCGTTGTAGGTGCTGGTGCTGGTAAGGCCTTTACTGGTGTTCTTGAGGCTGACGATAGCATCTCCATCGGCGGTAAGACCTTTAGCTTCAGAGCAAGTGGTAGTACTACGCCTGTACCGGAAGGCACTATTGGCGTAACCCTAGGTGCAGATGATGCGGAAACTACGGCTAATCTGCAGCAGGCTCTGAAAGATAATGGCATCGACAATGTTGCTGTGGCATATGATTCTACAGCTAATTCAGGTGCTGGTCAATTAGATGTAACTTCCAACGGCAAGGGCTTAACCCTGCAGATTGGTGATACAGCAGAAAGCTTCAACAAGCTGACTGTAGGTGTAGGTTCTATGAGCGCTAGCTCCTTAGGAATCGCTGACATCGATATCAGCACACAGGATGGGGCTGCAAATGCACTGGACAAGATTAAGAATGCTATCAACTCCGTATCCTCCACAAGAGGTGACTTGGGTGCTATCCAGAACAGACTGGAACATACTATCAACAACCTGGGTGTAACAGAAGAGAACATGACTTCTGCTGAATCCAGAATCCGTGACGTTGACATGGCTAAGGAAATGATGGCTTACACGAAGAACAACATCTTAGTACAGGCTTCACAGTCTATGTTGGCTCAGGCTAACCAGCTGCCTCAGGGTGTGCTGCAGTTATTACAGTAAGTGCAGATTCGCTGAACGAGTAGTGATTCACTATTTGTATAAGTCAGAACCAAAAATGGTGGGCATATTGCCCACCATTTTTGGTTCTGTTATAAGTATTTTGGTATTTAAGAAGTCCTATAATAAGGGCTTTTTTATTTAATGAAATAAGAATCTTTGTCTGGATTGATGGCATAACACTTCATTCTACATGAGATATGTATATAATTCAATAATTGTAATTATATTGAAAATATGAAATAATATTGGTAAAATATTTATTAAATAAAAGAAAGAAGGAAACAACATGAAACGACTTATAGCAATTTTTATGACAATGTGCCTAGTATTAGGGTTATCCAGTGTGGGTGTATGGGCAGCTGAGGATGCTACTTGGCAGACGAAAACACCCATGCTTACAGCAAGATATTATGCAGCTTCTTCAGCAGTAGGAAATAAAATATATATTCTTGGTGGTACTGGCATTATCGGCGCTAAAACAGGTAAGCTAGATAGTGTAGAAGTTTATGATGCACAAACGGATACTTGGACTACAGGTAAATCCATGCCTACGGCAAGGGCTGGTTTAACATCTTCAGTAGTAAGAAATAAAATATATGCTATTGGAGGTGCCAATGATTCAGGTAATCTAGCGGCCGTAGAAATCTATGATACGCAAACAGATACTTGGACTACAGGTAAATCCATGCCTACAGCAAGAGAGGGTGCAGCATCTTCAGTAGTAGGAAATAAAATATATGTCATGGGTGGTGTTAGCATTATCGGCACTAATCCAAGGATAATAGAGACCGTAGAAATTTATGATACGGAAACAGATACTTGGACTACAGGTAAATCAATGCCTACAGCAAGGTCCCTTTTAACATCTTCAGTCGTAGGAAATAAAATATATGCTATTGGGGGTGGCAATAATTCACAGAGACTGTCGACCGTAGAAATCTATGATACGCAAACAGATACTTGGACTATAGGTAAATCAATGCCTGCAGTGAGATACTGCTTAACATCTTCAGCAGTAGGAAATAAAATATATGCTATTGGAGGTCACGATCGTTTAAATCTGGTAGATCGCGTAGAAATTTATGATACGCAAACAGATATTTGGACTCCTGGTAAATCTATACCTACAGTCAGTTTTTATTTAGCTTCTGCAGTAGTTAATGGCACAATTTATGTCATGGGTGGTTATGGCGAAGGTGCAATATTAGATAGTGTATATTTACTAGATGTAAACTCTATAGGCACCACTACACTAGCTGCTTTACTTAACGAAGGTGAAACCGTTCAGCTTAGCACTTCCTACAACTTAGCCAACAACGCTAATTACACATGGTCTTCCACTAACGAAGCAGTCGCCACAGTAGACGGTAATGGAAAAGTCACGGCGGTGGCTATAGGGGAAGCAAATATCTATGCGGAAAGTGCAGATGGTATATTCAAAGAATTTATCCCTGTAAAGGTGGTAGAAAATGCTGACGAACTCAGATTAGCGGTACATCTGAAATCAGGAGAAAAGGCGCAATTATATCTAACCGATGATGCAAGTCAAGTTATATGGAGTTCCATGGATGAAAATATAGCGACAATATCGCCGGAGGGTAAGATTACTGGGGTAAAGAAAGGTTTAGCTATTGTGCAGGCTAAACTGGATGAAGAAACATATCAAATCTATGTCCGTGTAAACGGATAAATAATGAAAGAGTAGGGCGAACCAACCTCCCATCCGTTAGTTTCTTGGTCTAACTTTTGGGGGCCGGTTTACCCTACTCTTCTTTTCATTTACCTATCAATCTTCACTCCATTTGATGATGACTACATCGTGGTCGTGGAGGGGATCGGCATAGTTGGCTTCCTGGCCGTTAAGCTTCATCAGCAAGTCACCTCTTGGGTTTGATGGGTCTAAGTCCACATATTTAAGCAAATGCATGACAATCAGCGGCTCATCTGTTTCCTGAACCAGATGGATAGAATTGCCGTTTAAGGTCAACTTTATTTCAGAACGTGGACCCCCCGTTACTAGAGGTGTTTCTTCCGGCACGAGAGGCTCAGGATCTTTTTCCTGAGTTGACTGGGCGGAGGTTGTTGCAGGTAAAGCGGTCTGGAGGGCTATCCTCTGAGTTTCGGCAGGTATTTCAGTTGCATCTGGTGATGGTGCGTCTGTTTCTGCCTCGTTATCTTCTTCTTCATATCCATCGTCGGTTTCTGCCAGTAGCAGAGATACGCGAGGGGACGTGAGATCGCGGGAGTAGATTTTATTAATTTCTACAGCTAATTCGCTTAATTCGCTAGGATTTAATACATCGTTTAATGGCTGTACATCCGCCTTTGAAGCCTGTTCGGACTGTGTTTCCGCTGGAGGCGCTGTCTGGGCTTCTACTTCGGTTGTTTCCGTTGGAACAGGTGCCAGTTCGTATGGTTCCGGAACTACAATCTGATCCATATAGCTGATCTTCCGTTCATTTAACGTATCTCCCTGATGAATGTCAACGGGGATATCATTAATGAGTACATAGCGGATGGAAGAGAGCAAGAACTCCGATAAGGCTTCCCCTAGGGACAGCACTGGAGTTTTGCCATTTTGAGCCGGAATCGCGGTGATTTCATCTCCTTGGCGGATTTCTGTTTCCACTGTGGCAGGAGCACCATTTACCAGTAGTTCTCCAGGTATTCCAGGAATACTTTTGGCGATTCTTCGTTTACCATTTAAAGTATAGCTCAGGTGTGGTGGTGTCAGACTGATGAGCCCCGCAGGCTTGACCCCGGAAAAGAGCAGGGCATCAATGACCTTGATACTCTGCTGATTAAACATCATAATCCGTTTGCCGTTAACTGTAATCGTAAAGAAGTCGCAGCCTCTATAGAGAGAGGAGACGATACCAATGCCAATTGGCGTGACGAAAGTCGGATTGTACAGGCTGTCGCTGAATAAGGTCAAGTTGGTATCGGTGTTCACTACTCCTATAGCTACCCGATTTTCTATCATGCCCAGCTTTTCTGCCATAAGCTGGCAGAGACCGCGAATCTGGCTGCCCCCGCCGACTAGAAAGACGGCAGCAGGGGCGGTTCCATTAATCAATAGAATTCGCTGGCTGATGGCTTCGGCCAGGGTGTGGATAGCATCCTGAACGGCTGCAAAGGCCTCATCTGGTGTCAGCTCTATGGAGTTCCCTAAGATATCTTTGAAAGAGATGCTCTCTTCACCGTTCAACATCAGTTTTATGCGCTCAGCAGTGGCAAAATTGGTTAGATAATGCCGCATGAGCGCTTCGGTAATTTCATCGCCGGCGGTGGTCACCATATCGTAAGCCACTACGCTGCCATCCTTAGAAATGGCAATATCGGAGGTTCCACCGCCGATATCTACCAAGGCGATATTGAGGAAACGCACATCGTCAGGAACAACAGCGTGAATGGCTGCAATTGGTTCCAGAGTTAGATTGTCCACCTCCAGGCCGCATTGAGCTGTCACCGCATAGAGGCTGATCAGCACGCTGGAAGGCAGAAAGGCGGCGATAATATTCACTGTGGCTTTAGAGCCTTTTTGGCCTTCTAAATTCTTTATCTTATAATCATCCAGCAGGTAATCTTTAACGCTGTAGCCTACGCAATAATAGTTGCTCAGGGAGCCTTCCTGCTCGGGTGTATCCGCCAAAAAAGATTCCTGAGCCTGCTGAATGGCGGAATATTCTATGTGTTGAAGTATTTTTGGTGTAATAGGCTCATTGGAAATTAAATCCAATGAAAAAGAAGCAGCCGCTGTACGCAATGCACGGCCCGCAGCTGCAATAGAAACTTTCGTAAATATTTGACCGGTGCGCTGTTCTAGCTTGGCTTTTACTCTGCTAGCTACTTGCGCCACCATATCGATGTCTTCAATTTGACCGTCGCGCATGGCTCGTTTTTCATGGAATTCTTGTTCATAATCCAAGATATTGAAATTGCCATCCTGGAGAGAGCCGACAACCCCTACTACAGAGCGGGTGCCGATATCCAGCGCAAAAATAATCTTTTTATCGTCCATATAGAAATTAAACTCCTTTGCTATCCCAAGGTGTTGAGGTGTCTCATCAGAATGGTGGGGATTTCCTTATTAGTTGCTTGAATTTGTACGGCCCCAATCTTTTGGGCGACCATAGGCATCCCGTAAACCACGCAGGATTCCGGGCTCTCGCCGATCGTGTAAGCCCCCTTTTTTCGCATTTCCAATAGCCCGGCAGCTCCATCCTTACCCATACCTGTTAGGATGATGCCTACATTGTGCAGGGAAGATTCGTTGGCCACAGATTCAAAGAGCACGTCCACGGACGGACAGTGACCGCTGACCTTGTCGGTACCTTGGCAGCGCAATTTGTATAAGCTGCCCATCTTCACCAACCGCATCTGCCGATCTCCCGGAGCGATATACACCTGACCAGGCTTGAGTACATCGTTGTCTTCTGCCTCCTTGACACCCATGGCACACAGTTTATCTAATCTTTCAGCATACAGTCGGGTAAAGACAATCGGCATATGCTGAACAATGAGGATTGGCGGGATTTTAGCCGGCAGACGCTTAAGAACCTCGTAAGTAGCTTCTGTGCCTCCAGTGGAAGCCCCTAAAGCAATGATAGTGGAATTGCAGACTTTATCAGAGCAGTCCTTTAAGGTAGTGCCCAGTATGCTGGCCACAGAAGCGGAAGCTGAAGCTGCTGTTTTGATGCTGTCCACAGTACTGGTTTTGATTCCGGCACTGCTGGGTGGGATGGATACGGCAGCTCGCTGCACCGATTCCAGCGGTTTGACAGGGGGATGCTTGGAAACCCTGGCGATGGAGGCAATCTGGATCTTGTTAATTAAATCCCCGATAAAAGCTTCCGGGGAAATAGTCCGATGAGAATCCGGCTTACGGACGAAATCTACCGCACCGGCTTGCAGCGCATCAAACACACTGATATTGGCTGAACTAACCAGAATAATAGGCATCGGTGCAGTAGACATCAGCTTTTTCGTCAGCTCAATACCCGTCATTTTAGGCATTTCCACATCTAATACCAACACGTCTGGCTGGAGTTGGGCAATCTTATCCTGTGCATCATAAGCATCGACACTTATTCCTACCACTTCTATGCCTGCTTTACCGGACATGGAGGTGGAAATTAAGGTTCGGTATACCGCAGAGTCGTCAACTATCAACACACGTATCTTTTTATTCTGATCCATAAGACTACCTCCTTAAAGCGGTTTTCGGTAGGTCGCAGGCATGATGTAAGTAAAGTTGGATTCTTCCCTGTCTACCGTTTCCGAATGCCCAATCATTAAATAACCGCCCGGATTGAGTGCATCATAATATCTCTGTATTAAAGCAGCCTTGGTCGGCTTATCAAAATAAATCATTACATTCCGGCAGAAAATCACATCAAACTTATTTTTAAAACAGATCGGGTCCATCAGATTAAAGGTTCGAAAAATCACATTTTTTCGCAATTCATCGGTCACTTGATAGCCGTTTTCTTTTTTAGCAAAATAGGCCTGCTTCCAAGGAGTTGGAAGGGCCTTCAGGGAATCTTCGTTATAAAATCCTTTGGCTGCCTTGCCCAGGGCATTTTGTGAAATGTCCGTGGCTAAAAGACGCGTATCCCACTTGACTGGCTTTGACTTAAAGTATTCCTTCATGATGATGGAAAGCGTATAAGGTTCTTCGCCAGAAGAACAACCTGCACTCCAAATGCTGAGGCTGTGGTTCTTGTTCGTCTCCTCAATATAAGGCAGAATCACTTCGTTAAAAAACGAAAAATGCTTTTCCTCTCGCATAAAGAAGGTATGATTGGTGGTCAGCTTGTTAAGCATGATTTCAATATCGGCATTGTTTTTAGTCGTCGTGATGTAGTCCACATATTCCGCAAAGGAGCTGTAACCCTTGGAGGAAAGGTAGTTGGACAACCTTCCCTCGATTAACACCTTTTTAGCCTTTAAGTTAATTCCATAATTTTTAATAATGAAATCCGTCAAGCGGACAAAGTCATTTTGTGAAATTGAAAGCATAAATGGGACTCCTTCTGAGTAAATTCACATTTAAGCTACTTTTGTAAGAGAGGACAGGTCGAAGATCAAATGTATCATCTCTTCGATTTCCACGATGCCCGTAATCAGATCGTGTTTGTTGTTGGACGGAGGTGGAGCAACTGCTGATTTCTCCACGTCTGCCACCAGGAAGACCTCGTCTACTAAGATACCCAATGTGGTTGAGTTAACCTCCAGGATAATGATGCAGGACTTGTTGCTGGAGGTGTCTACAGCCTGGTTGTTGCCAAGCTTCAAACGCATATCTAAAACAGGAATAATCTGTCCCCGGACATTGGTTACGCCCTTAATAAAATCTGGAAGCATTGGGAACTGAGTGATAGAGAAGACATTGATGATTTCCGTCACATAATCCGTATTGATGGCAAAGGACTTGTCTCCTACAGTAAAGGTCAAGAGCTTCAACATGCTGTTGTCCGTCTTATCTTCCAGAATGTAATCGTTTACATCAGTCTCTTCGCCATTTTCCTTTTGAACATTCTTTCGATCTTCCAATTGCCCTGTGGCAAAGTTAAAGATATTTGGCACATCTAAAATGATACTGATATTACCATCGCCTAAGATAGTACAACCGGTAATGCCGAAGTTGCGCAGGCTGTAAGCGCCGAAGTACAGAGGAAGCGGTTTGACTACTACCTGGTGCTGTCCGATGAGCTCATCAACCATCAGGCAGTATGAGGAGCCAGCAAATTCCACCCACATGATGATTCCGTCTTCGATGTCTTGAATCCCGCCGTCAATCTTGTATAGGTTATTCAACCGAACCAGGGTAATAAATTCATCCCCTCGCTGAATCATCTCGCCTCTGGCGGCATCGTAGACAATATCTTCTTTTGTAGCCTTAAAAGACTGGCGGATATTGGCGATTGGAATGGTGAACTGGTAGCCGCTGACACGGCACTCCATACCGTCGATGATGGCTAAAGTCAATGGAATCTTAAAAGTGGTCACCGTGCCTTCTCCTACTTCCGAGGATATGTATACATTGCCGCCTACCTTTTCAATATTTTTCGTTACTACATCCATGCCTACGCCTCTGCCGGAGAATTCTGTCACCAATTCCTTGGTAGAGAAGCCTGGCAGCAATGTCAGCTGAAGGATTTCTTTCTTAGTATATTCACTTTCCGGCTTAGTCAGCAGGCCTTTTTCTTTGGCGGAAGCCAAAATTTTGTCAGGGTCCATGCCTCGGCCGTCATCCGAAATGGTGATAATCACTTCGCTGCCGGTGTGCTCTGCTTTTAAGGTGATGGTGCCTTTTTCTGGTTTGCCGAGAGCAATACGATCCTTGACATCCGGCTCGATACCGTGGTCCATGGAATTTCGTACAATATGCATCAATGGATCCTGAATGCTGTCTACAATGGTTTTATCAATTTCTGTATCATTTCCTACGGTTACCAGCTGTACGTCCTTGCCCAGCGTATGACTCATATCCCGGACGATTCGGTGCATCTTTTGGAATACGCCGGCAACGGGCACCATCCGCACAGACATGACGATGTCCTGGAGCTCGGTGGTGAGCTTTCTTAGCTGTCTGGCATCCTTGGTGAAGTTGTCCAGCTTCAAATCTTTTAAATCAGAGGAAGAGGTTACCATGGATTGGGTAATAACCAATTCGCCTACCAGAGCCATAAGGGAGTCCAACTTGGACAGATTGACGTTAATCAAGTTGGTTTTATTGTTGCTATTCGTATTGGTGGTCGGCTGTTTTGCAGAATCGACTTTCTCGTCCTTCCCTTTCTTTGCATCCTTCGTTTCATTGCTGTTCTCGGATACAGTTGGGGTGAGCACTTTCTCTTCCATAAGTTGAGCCTCCTTTGTTTCCACAGGAATGACAGCATCGTTTAGAGAAGCTTTGTTGTCGGTAACTAAAAGCTCATAATTATCTACATATATGTCCTGCTTGATAATCTCTAGGCCATTGACAAAATCTTGGTCACAGCCAAACGTAATCAGCAGTCCGTTTTCAATCAGTTCCTGGGTGATTTCAGTGGTAGCTTCGATACCAGAAGGCGTGGTGACGATTTCATCGACGCAGACTTCGGCGATGTTTTTCAGCAACATCAGAGCGCGAAGACTTTCCATGCCGCTGCCTTGATCAAAGTATAGTTTGACAGACAGGTCTAGATTGACATGAGCCTTGTCGGAGGCGGCAGCAATCTGGTCTGTTGGGGCAGCTGCTGTGGTTTTAGCTTGGGCTGCAACCGGCTGATCTTCGGCTTGTCCTTTCATAACGGCCAGCAAGTGCTCGATTTCACCAACGATGTCATCGGCGCTTTCGTCTGTTTGCTGACCCCCTTCAATAAGAGAGATCTGAGCTTTTAAAAAGTCACTGGACTTAAACATCAGATTAAATAACCGTTGGCTGTATTGCTCTTCTACTGCACCGTTTTCACGTATGACAAAAAACATATCTTCTATTCTGTGAGCAACAGTCATTAAAGAATTGAACTGCATCATGGCAGAGGAACCCTTGATTGTGTGCATGATTCTAAAAATTTCATTAATCTGGTCTGCTGAAAAACAATCGGCGTTTTCCGCATCCATTAGCAGTTCATCCAACTGCTCCAAAAGAGTATTTGTTTCAAACAAATACATGTCTAACATATTGTCTAAACCATTATCCATAACATGAACACCACCTTCAATAGATGCTAAATTTGCATAAACTTATATACTTTATATATTAACACAGTATTTTTAAATTAGAAACAGAAATTTGTCAAAATATGAAAGAAAAAAAGGCGTACATTAAGGCATTTGTAAGTATTTTGGGTATAAAGAGATAAGGTTTTAGGTGACGGAGCACTTCTCATGAGAACCAGTTAAAATAAAGGAGGGATTGATTGAAAAAACACCATTAAAAATATTTTTGGTCCAAGGGGAATTTTTTCTAATAAATATTAAGAAAAAGCCTTTTCTGTCGAAATATAAAACAGCGATATTACTATATACTGAAAGGGGCGCAAGATATGAAAAGAATTTTGACGATATGGCTGTGCGGCGTGCTTGTATGCATCGGTGCGTACTTCACCACGGGCGAAAGCTACGCGGCCCACTGGGCAGACCAATATCTGAACAATTTAGTCTCACAGCAGGTCATGCGTGGAGATGAAAATGGCAACTTGTATCCAAATGACTCTATCACCAGAGCGGAATTCGTGGCTATGGTAAACCGGGCGTTTGGATATAGTCAGAGAGGAAGCATGCCATTTAATGACGTAGCCCAGGAGGCCTGGTACTATGATGACATCAGTGTAGCTAAGAAGCAGGGCTACTTTACAGGCATTTACCCAGATACGGCGGGACCGGACACCCCTTTAAAGAGGGAAGAAGCCGTAACTCTGCTCTGCCGCGCCCTGAAAATAGAGGGGGTTCCCTTTGATTCTCTTCAGTTTGCGGACAGCAGAAATTTCAGCAGCTGGAGTAAGGATTACATCAATGCTGCCGTGGGAAAGCGGTTTTTGACGGGTTATCCGGACAACACCTTTAAACCAGCAGACTATATGACCAGGGGAGAAATGGCCAAGGTTTTGTCTGAAGTGGCAGGTGAAATTGTCAAAGAAAAAGGTGCCAATTATATCGGCTACGCCAACGGAAACGTCTCCGTGGTAGAGACGGGCGCTAATTTGAGGAATACTATTGTTCCTGGGGATTTATACATAACAGCTGGTATGGGCACGGGTTTCACAGAACTGGAAAACCTGACCGTAGGTGGTGACCTAATTATCAGCGGGACGGGAAATGCCCAGAGCGGGCAGGTCAGCGTTGTTTTGGTTGACTGCGATATCAATCATCTGGTTATTGATTCCAGTGATTCGAAGGTCCCTATGAGCGTTCGGGCGGAGGGCGGCAGCGTCATTCACACGACTACGGTGAAAAGTAGTGCTTATCTGGAAGAGGATGGTTCCAGCACGGCCTTTGAAGATGTAGTGCTCAATGGACCTAGCGGCACCACATTGAATCTGTCAGGAGATTTTGAAAATGTGATGGTAAAGGCTCCAGACAACAAGATTAGTGTAGATAAGGGCTCGGTAGATTCTTTGACAGTGGATGAGGATGCGGTTAAAGGATCGGTGTTCATTCAGAAGAATGCTATCGTCAATTCCCTATTTTGCGATACAGCTACGACGGTGACAGGCACTGGCGAGATTGATGAAGTGTCTATCTCAGCTAATGGAACCAATATTTCCATGCTGCCGGAGCACATCTATATCCGCCCTGGTGTAACTGCTGTCATCAACGGACAGACTATGACCAGCGTGGATGCGGAAGCCAGCAATGCCAGTCCGGAATTCATGGACGATTACCCAAAATATGAGGAATTGAAAGCCACCAGTGTTAAGCTGCTGGCGAAGACAAATAAGCCCGGCAAGGTATATTGGGCTGTCAAGAACACCGATTTGATTCAGTCAGGTATGTCTGAAGAGGATGTTATGACTCCAGATTCCCGTTATGTAGTGAAGTCTGGAAATGTCAGCGTGGTGGGCGAAAAAGAAGTGACTATCAACGTGACAGGCCTGATTAGCGGTGTTCATTACGAATATTACATGGTCTTTGAGGACTTTAAAGAAGACACGACCAATGTAGAAGACGAACCCTTTACCACGGTAGACGTGGTTGCACCGACATTTTTAAATGGTACACCGAAGGTTCAGACTGCATCAAAGGACAAGTTTGCTATGGTGGTTATGCCTTCTAAGAATGTAAAACTTCATTGGGCTGTGCTGCCGAGCAAGTCGGTTCCGCCTACGGCAGAATCCTTGGCGGAGATGAAAGTCTCTGGCGCCTTGGGTCTAGGGACGGAATATGGACTGGGAATGAATGACCAGAAGGAAGTCATTGTGCAAGGTACGGGCGAAAAGGTTTTAGATGAAAGCGTTACCTACGATATATATATGGTTTTAGAGGATGAAAGCGAGAACTTGTCTCGGCTGGCTAAAGTAACGGCTGCCACCTCAGACGAGACGCCTCCGGCCTTTATGAGTGGTTATCCGTGGAATGCGCCAAGTTCGGCTACGGCCTTGAACATTCGTCATATGTCCACGGAGGCAGGTACGTTGTATTGGGCAGCCTATACTTTTGATTCGCCATTCCCACCGGTAGATGACTACGAGTCCATCACGGACGGAGCGATTCAAAAAGAACTGAAAATACGGGCTATCACGACCGGACAGAAAGCAGAGAAGAGCGGCAAAGTAACTGTAGCAGAAAAGACCGATGCCAACTTGAGTATTTCCGGGTTGGGCAAGGAAACCCCATATGATGTATATTTTGTGCTCATGGATAAGGCCGGAAATTACTCAGAGCCTGCGGCATTGCTGGGACTGAAAACCCTAGATAAAACGGCGCCAGTAGGCACTATGGAGTTTGATAAGGTGCTGGAAGGAAATCCAATGGTCAGCTCCAATATCAGCGTGGCTTTTAACGAGATTGTTTATTACGATGGCACGGAAAAAGATATTCGTTTAACTCAGGTTCCGGCAGAACAGAAAGCCACGATTTTGGCAAGTATGTTCTCGGTTCACGATCTTCTGTCAGTTTCTAAGCCGGATTATATTACTGGTATTGATTATACAAAAGTGCAGGTAGGTGAGAAAAATGGCAAGACTGTGGTCACCTTCCCTCCGGAAGCTTTTGGCGGTGGCGCCGGATTGAACAGCGGCGGACATTATCAATTTGAACTGAATAACGTGGTGGATTCTGATGGAAACGCCATGAGTCAGGCTACGTTGCTGTCAGCCTTTAAGGTGGTGGCCCCTCAGGTCTACATGACCAGATACAATGGCACGGAGATTTTAAAAGACAATGAAATTGGCTTTAGCTTAAAGAAAGCTGATGGCATCAATAGTGACAAACGTTTTGATGTAATTATTCAAGCGGATCAGACCATCACATTTGATTTGTATATTGACAACGGCGGTACGCCATCCGCTGTACCATATGCTTCTGGTCTGCGATTAGAAGCAGGTCAGGCTAGAAGCATAGCAGCTATGCAGCCAACGTGGGGCTATGAACAATTCATGAATGTAAGCAACAAGAATTATCGGTTAAATATTACCAGCTTTAAAGGGATGGAGGCTGGCAGGCTGACCTCTTGGAATGGTACGTTGAATATTTCTGCTATGGCGGTCATTGGAGAACCTCACAATCTAACCAACTTGGGTACGGACATCCTGAACAAGAGTAACCCGTTGGATATTGTCAAGAAAAACGCAGACACACTCATTGTCAGCAATCCGGAAGTATTTACAGTAAAACGGGTTTATGCAGATACGGCTCAGCCGAAACTCATAGGTGATATTCAGTATGATGTTTATGACACGGCGGTGAATATTGTCACCATGACGGACAAAGCTGCAAAGATGTACTACGTTATCGTACCGACAGCCACGGTCAATGGTAAGGTGCCGCCGACGGTAGATCAAGTCCTTAACGGATTGCCATCTTACATCAACAGCAAGTCTGGCACGATCAACATGGCTGACGGACAGATTCAGTATGAAAAGCTGGTAGATGGGCTTATACCGAACACTGGATATAAATTTTTCTACGTGCTGAAGGGTATTTTCTCTGATAACCTGGAGGTTGTTAATGCCCAGTTCACTTCACCGGGCTATATCTATGCAGATGACTTCAAGACTTCCCCTGAGATTACCCCGGAACTCACAGAAGGGCCATATCCGACAGGGATTTCCACAGAGAAGACGGCAGAGATGGGCGGAGTGGCTAACACAGCTGTAAAGGTATACTGGGTTATGTACACAGGTGGTACCTATACAGATAAGGATGGAAAGACCGCTCTAACACCAGAGCAGGTAATCCGACTGAGCAATTCCGATGGTACAGTAGTAGATTCTGGAAATTTTTCAGCGATGAAGGCTACACCATTTACCTTTATTGCCAAGAATATGGAAGCGACGAAGACTTATGACGTCTTTGTAGCCCTTCAGAGTGAATATTCGGGGATGATATCTGATAAGGTATATGTATATAAGAATGTGCGGTCTAAGGATACCGTGCCACCGTATATCTTTGAAAATCCGAAGACTACCATTATCAAAGTAAAATCAGAGACGGATCCTAGCAGCGGCGTTAAGGTCAACACCTTTGCCGGCACCATAACGGTTCGATTCAGTGAACCATTGTACTTCAAGAATGCTTTGGCTGGTGATGTCATGGAGCCGCTGACGGCAGAACGGCTGGTAAACGGACGGCAGCCGCTGCCGACCGCAGATGGAGGCTTGTTTATGTATGACAGGACCAACATGGCTGTGCTGGCTGACATCTATTCCACCGAAGACGGCGATGTGTCGGGCAAGAAGCCGATTACTGCTATCAGTTTTGAGTTCAGCGGAGTGCAGGATGGCAGTACTATCGCCATTAATGCTGAAATTTATGATAGAGGTGGCTGGCGTGCAGGACAGTTCGTTATGGAATTTGTAGAAAATACGACGGTGGAGAAGGGCGAAACCGTACCAGATCTAAAGAAGTCTTATTTTGTACCAAGGTTCGTACAATAAAGAATAAAATAAAAGTTACCTTAAGGGACCCCATCACGGAAAGTTTTTTCGAGATGGGGTCCTTTGCATTTCGGAGGCCTTTGCTTTTTTTGTCAAATATTATTGTTAAAGCTTGAAAAAAAATGTATAATGAAGAAAACTATTAGTAGAAGATATACGAATGTAAAAAGCTTGAAAATATAGAAATATATTCGCGGAAAGGAAAGTGATATGAGCTGGATTGATAACAACAATATTTTACTATCCCAGAAGAGCTTAGATTACCTATGGGAGAAACAGCGGATTATCTCAGAGAACATCGCTAACAATGATACTCCGGGCTACAAGGCCAAGATGATTTCCTTTGAGGATGAGTTAAACAGCAATTTGAACACTTTTGCAAATCGCCTCAATCCCAAGCGGGAAGATATCCGTCAGGCTATCTTGGAATCCAAGATGAGAGTCGATGTCAGCTCAGAAGAGAGCAGCCGGCTGGATGGTAATAACGTCAACGTGGACGTAGAAGAGATTGAACTGGCCAGAGCAGAGCTTCAGTATCAGTATCAAATATACCAGATTAATGACCAGTTCAGCAGAATCAGATCAGCCATCGGCAAATAATCGAAGGCTGATATCTTTTCATATGGGAAACCACAAAAAAATAAAGGAAAAGGCAAGAGAGAAAATTGACAAGAAAAAAAGACAAGAGTAAAAGAGGATTTTAAATGAAAAAGCTGTTAAATCACGTCGTGGCGTTATTCGTTCTGATGGTTGTTATACTGCTGATCGTACCATTGCCTGCATTCCTTTTGGATATGATGTTTGTCATCAATATTACAGTTTCACTGATAATCCTGCTTACTACCATGTACATAAGAGAAGCACTGGAATTTTCCATATTTCCTTCGTTGCTTCTGATTACCACTTTATATCGATTGTCCCTAAATATTTCATCCACCCGATTGATTTTGACTAATCAAGGGGAAGCAGGCCAAGTAATCAAGACCTTTGGAGAATTTGTACTCCAAGGAAATATCGTTGTTGGTGTGCTTATCTTCATCATCTTGGTATTGGTTCAATTTATTGTTATCACCAAGGGTGCGGAACGTGTGGCTGAAGTTGCAGCTAGATTTACGCTGGATGCGATGCCGGGCAAGCAGATGGCTATTGATGCGGACTTGAGTTCGGGATTGATTAACGAAGAAGAAGCAAGACTTAGAAGAAGCAAGGTTCAGCGGGAATCGGATTTCTACGGGGCTATGGATGGTGCCACCAAAATCGTTAAAGGCGATGCCATCATGTCCATTATCATCGCTTTGGTCAACTTTATAGCAGGAACTATCATCGGCGTAGTGCAGAGTGGTCTGCCCTTCTCCGAGGTACTTCATATTTATTCCATCGCCACCATCGGCGACGGTCTGGTATCGCAGATACCAGCATTGCTTATTTCCACCGCTACGGGCATGATTGTGACCCGGTCGGTGGCTGAGGGCACCCTGAATGAGGATGTGATGAAACAGTTCACTTCTCAGCCAAAGGTGTTATTTGTTTCCGGTGCTATCATCCTGCTGATGAACTTGATTCCAGGGGCGCCGCATACCCAGCCTACGGTGCTGGGCGTTTTCCTGATTGTTTTAGGATTGCGGCTGTCCAAGAAAGCAGAGATTCAAGAGTTGTCGGATAGTATGGCGGCAGCGGCAGAAGAGGAAAGCTATCCAGAAGAGCAGTTTGACGAAAACGCTTATTTTAAAGATATCAACAACATCTACTCGCTAATTAATGTAGAACCTATTGAGATGGAATTTGGCTACAGCTTGATTCCTTTGGTGGATGAAAGCAGCGGAGGAAATCTGATCAACCGGATTGTCATATTCCGCAGACAGTTTGCTCAAGAGATGGGTTTTGTGGTTCCTTCGGTTAGACTGAGGGACAGTGCAGCACTAAATGCTAATCAGTATGTGATTAAACTCAAAGGTGAAGAAATCGCCAAAGGAGAGCTGCTGGTAGATTATTACCTGGCTTTGGAGCCGCCTAATCCAGCAGGAGATATCGATGGTATTGAGACCATTGAGCCGGCTTATGGCATACCTAGTAAGTGGATTACGCCGGAAAAACGGGATATGGCGGAAGTGTATGGGTATACCGTCATCGACCCATTGTCCGTTATGCTTACCCATTTGTCGGAAACCATTCGCCGCCATGTCCACGAACTTCTCAACCGGGCTGAGGTCATTCAGATTATGGAGAACACCAAGAAGACATCTCCAGAATTGGTGGAGGAGGCCGTACCGAACATTATCGCTTACGGCACGTTGCAAAAAGTATTGTACAATCTCTTAAAAGAAGGAATTCCAGTTAAAGATATGGTAACTATCTTGGAGAGTTTGTTGGATTCTGCTCAAAGTACCAACGATATTGACGTTATGACCGAAAATGTGCGCGGTGCGTTGAAACGAACCATCACTAGACGGTTCTGCGAAAGCGGCCAGCTGAAAGTCATTACTTTGGATGGGGAAGTTGAAAAAGCTGTCCTCTCCAGTCTGACCAGAAGTGAACAAGGCATTTATTTAGCCTTAAGCCCAGAGTTAATTCAGAAGATTGTCACTCAGTTGGGTGAGAATTTGAGCAAATTTAAGGACTTGAACACTGTTCCTGTCATCTTGACCAGCAATGTAATACGAGTTTATTTTTACCGGCTGATTGAACAGTTTTTCCCAAATGTGTATGTACTGGCCTTCAATGAAATTGCCAACAACGTGCAGATTCAAGCGCTGGGTAACATCAGCATGTAAGTATATAGGTACAGCAAGAGGAATGCAAAGAAGATGGATGAGAACTTGTTACAATCGAAATCGACAGAAGAGCTGTTCCAGCTATACCGCCAGTCCGGCGATATCCATCTGAAGCAGGAGATTGTTCTGCGCTATAGTGGCATGGTTAAGACCATTGCCATACAGCTTCGAGGAGTATACGTCAGCTTTACGGATATGGATGATATCATCAACGAGGGCATCATTACCCTGATGCAGGCTGTAGATCGGTTTGACCCAGAAAAGAATGTCAAGTTTGAGAGTTATGCCTCCCTGCGTATTCGAGGGGCTGTCGTAGACTTGGCCAGAAAGCAGGACTGGGTGCCTCGCAATGTGCGTAAGTTGGGGAAATCTATAGATCAGACTTTTTCTGAGCTATATTTTAAACTAGGCCGCTATCCTGTCGATGAAGAGGTGGCGGAATGCTTGGGCATCAGCTTGGAGAAGTATTACAAGGCGTTGAGTGAAACGAACTTGTTCAATATCCTTTCCCTTGATGCGCTGGTAGATGGACTTCAGGAAGATGGCCCTAACGAAAAATTTTTAAAAGATGCCAATGCGGAGATTATGCCGGCCAAAAGTTTGGAAAAGAAGGAACTTCACAGCCTCTTGAAGGATTCTGTGGAGGGCTTGAGGCAAAATGAGCAGATTGTCATCTCCTTGTATTATAAAGAAGAGTTGAATATGAAAGAGATTGCTCAGGTTATGGGCATTAGTGAGCCTAGAGTGTCTCAGCTCCACTCGGCAGCTTTGAAGAAACTCCGGGTAAACCTGGAAGGTTATTATGCCGGATAGACAAAAGCCGGAAGGATGGAAGTAAGGAGAAAAAACATGTTTAAAGGGTTTTATATGGCTACTTCGGGTATGTTGACCCAGTCAAGAGTATTAAACAATATCAGTAATAATATGTCCAACGTATCTACGCCAGGTTACAAAGGGGATACGCTGGCTACAGCTACATTTGAGGATATGCTGATTCACCGGACGGGAAACAAAGATAAAAGTGTTTCTACGCCTCTCAATACCTCTTCCATGATTAAGACGGCGGACGAGTTGGTGACCAATTATTCCGATGGCATGTTAGAGTTTACCGAGAGACCTTTGGATGTAGCGGTACAGGGAAAGGGATTCTTTCAAATTCAAACAGCAGAAGGGGATACATTGTACACCAGAAACGGATCCTTCAATGTGGATAATGAAGGCTATTTGTGCTTACAGCACATTGGCCGGGTGCTGGGCACAGACGGTCCGATACAGTTGGGCACGGATAAGATTAATATTCAAGAAGATGGATCTATTACGCAGTCGGACACCGGGGAGACGTTGGGAAAGTTGAACTTGATGGATTTTGCGGATTATGCGCAGCTGCAAAAGACAGGAGAGGGGATGTTCCGAAACACGGATGCAGCCAATCAGACAGCAGCCGGGGGATCTGTGACCCAAGGGGCTATTGAGCGATCTAATGTTGTTGCCATGGATGAAATGTTAAGTATGATGACCAGCCAAAGAGCATTCCAGAGTGCCGGGCAGATTGCTAAAATTTACGATGAATTGATGGGACGAGCTATTGAGCTTGCTTCCCTGTCCTGATAGATAAGAGAGGAGGCTGGAAATGGATATATCATTTTACACCGCAGGGGTAGGAGCTAAGGCCCAGCAGGCAAAAATGGACGTGCTGGGGAATAATATGGCTAACGTAAATACGGCCGGATATAAAAGGCAAAGCGCAGGCTTTGTAGACCTGCTGTATTCCAATATCCGGGAACCGGAGGCAACCGACACCCAGCTAAAAGTAGGCAGCGGGACGCGCATGGAGAAGACCGATATCAAATTTACCAGCAGCGGCTTGCAGTCTACGGACAATCCGACGGATTATGCCATCACGGGAGAAGGGTTCTTTGCTGTTCAGGACCCGGCGAACAACCAAATTTACTACACCAGAGACGGGAGTTTTCAAAGCTCGCTGAGAGCGGACGGCGAATTTTACCTGGTGACGGGCGGCGGCCAGCTGGTTCTGGATAAAGAAGTCCAGCCCATCAAGCTGGGGAAGGACAATGCCGGGACGGAAAAACTTCCGGGGATTTTTGATTTCCAGTTGAAGGACGGGATGCTTCTGCAAGGAAACAATCTGTTTTCACCGGTAGCTAAAAACGGTCCACCTATCCTGATGGAGGATGCCCAGCCGACGAGCGGGTATTTGGAAATGTCCAACGCAGAAGTCGGTGACGAGATGGTAAAGCTGATTGAGACCCAGAGAGCGTATTCCATGAATTTGAAAATGATACAGACAGCAGATCAGATTGAGGAGATTATCAATAACCTGAGATAAAGAGTTATCACTTTTTTCAATTTTTTTCTTCGTTATGCCGGGAGGGATAAGATGGATAAAGCAACGCGCAAAGCCAAAGACAAGAAAGATGGATTAGAATGGAAGATGGGAAACTTGTATCAGAAAGCGGTAGATGCCTTGAATCGGGGCAAGACCGTTTCTGAAGAAGAATTTGTGGAAAAGCCACCTGCTCAGACTCAACCGAGCCAAGTTCCCCCTGATCCGCAGGTGGAACAACCACCTATTCAGCCTGTCATCCAGTCCGCTTCAGCAGATCCAAAGCCACCGAAAGACGAGGCTAAAAGTATGGATGGCGCTGCTTTCAGCAAGCACGATGCTCAGAATATCCCTGCTCCAGAAGAATTGGAAGAGGATCTTAGTCAACTGAAAAGCCTTCAGGATATGGATAGCCAGCAGAAGAAGCCGGAAGCATCTGTACCGAAGCTCAGTGAGGAAGAGGTATTCCAGCGAAACCGGAGTACCATTACTTTCAACCTGTTCTTTTCTGCAGATAAGATGAATGCCTATATCCGAGCTCAGAATTATCAGAAGGGCAGTGATGCGGATAACCGTATCCCAACCGAAGTGATATATGATCTGCTGAAAGGCAAAGGGGTAACCTTTGGTATTGACCACAGTGGTATTGAAGAATACTGCAAGGGGCGAACTTTTTATAAAGATTTTCAGGCAGCAATTGGCTCTAGGCCAGAAAACGGTCAGAACGGTACGGTGGAATATCTGTTTTCTTTAGATATGACCTATGCACCAAAAGAACGAGATGACGGCACGGTAGACTACAAGGAATTGGACCTGATTCGTAATGTAGCCGTTGGAGACGCTCTTTGCCGGGTGCATCAGCCTACGGATGGCGTGGACGGCATGGATGTATTTGGTACGTTGGTTAAGGCCCAGGCTGGTCAGTCAGTAGAAGTGAACGCCGGAAAGGGCGTAGAACTATCGGAAGATGGCATTACCTATGTGGCGTCTATTTCTGGCATGGTAGAATTGAACAAAGGTGTCTTGGAGGTCAAGGATGTATATACCATTAACGGTGATGTGGGGCCGGCTACGGGAAATATTCGTTTTGGTGGAGCAGTAGTCGTCAAGGGCAGTGTGCTCTCCGATTACGCCATCTACGCCGGTGGAGACATTCTGATAAACGGTTATGTGGAATCCAGCATTCTCAATTCTTCTGGCAATATTGTTATTAAAAATGGCATTAGCGGCACCAAGAAAGGCCTGCTGAAAGCCGATGGTGACGTGACTGTTCGTTTTGCGGAGATGGCCAGAATTGTGGCGGGGGGCAGTTTTCGATTTGATTACTGCATCAACTGCGACGTACGAGTGAGAGAAGATATCATCGGTAAAGGCAAGCGTGCTTCTTTGCTGGGGGGTAATTATATCGCCGGACGTAAAATTGATGTCAATGTTATTGGCAGTGACTTAAATATTCCCATGGATGCTCAGATTATCCCTAATTGGCAGGAGGTCACCAATCTAAAGGTAAAGCCGGAGGAACGACTCCGGGAAAATAAAGAATTAGCGCATCAGTTTGAGCAGGATTATAACGCTTTGAAGCGCAAATTTGAACGGATTGAGACGGATGTAGCCCGGCTGGCTCGAAAGAACAGCATGGACACAAAAGAAGAGGCGGAAAGCAAGCAGAAGAAAGTTCTGGTGCTCATGCGTCAAAAGGCGGCCATTCGGGAGCAAATGAGCTATATTGATGAAAAAAGAGAGAAGCTGAAGAGACTGTCAGCTAATGAGGAATCCATGATTGTGGTACGGAAAATAGTTCACGTAGGTGTGCGGCTAACTATCGGAAACGCCATGATGTGGGTCAACGATCCAACAGATCACCAGACCTTTATAAATGATCAAGGCCTAATTGAAGGTCATGGTATTACACCGGGTTCCGTATAAATTAGAAGTCTAAGTAAATATAGAAGAAGGAAGTAAAAGAAGAAACATAGAGAGGGAGAAGAAGAATGGCTATAAAGAGCTACGAAGATTTGGACAGCATGCAGCTTGACGCGTTGAGAGAGATTGGCAACATTGGCGCTGGAAATGCAGCTACTGCATTATCAGGAACCATCGGCAAGCCGGTGAATATTGATATTCCTACGGTAAAAATTTTAGATATTAATGAGGCTGTGGAGGCCTTGGGCGGAGCCGAAAAGATTGTGGCTGGCATTATGGTCAAACTGGAGGAAGGTATCCACGGGGCGATGATGAGTATCCAAACGCTGGATGTAATCAATCTTATGCTGGACAGCCTGCTGGGAACCAAGGTAGACAGCTATGAAGAATTGGATGAAATGCATGTGTCGGCGGTATGCGAGATTGCCAATATTCTTATGGGCTCCTACGTGAACGCTATCTCCGATATGACAGGAATGCCAGTAAATATATCTGTACCAGCCATCTCTATCAATATGCTGGGTGCTTTGGTTGCGGTCCCTATGGCCACTTACTGCTACGAGGCGGATAAGATTATGATTATCGAAGGGAAGTTTTCTTTTGACGGTATGATGCACAAGCACAATTTAATGTTGATTCCAGACGTAGATTCGTTGAAGAGAGTTTTAACAAGACTAGGAGTATATAATGAGTAGTGTGGCCACTGTAGGCATTGCTGAAATGGGAGTGGTTCGAGGTGAAGACCAACTGATTACCTATGCCTTAGGCTCTTGCATCGGCGTTTGTATCTACGATAAAAATGCAAAGATTGCAGGCATGGTTCACATCATGCTGCCTACTGCCCCTACAGACGGGAGCGGTAAGTCTGTGTGCCGATATGCGGATTCTGGTGTGCCTGCTCTCGTGAATAAAATGGAAAGTATAGGAGCTCGGAGGGGGCTTTTGACCGCCAAGATCGCTGGAGGGGCCAGAATGTTTAATATTCCAGGAGATTCGGTAGTGGGAAACATAGGGGACAGGAACACCGATGCAGTAAAAAAGATTTTGTCGGATTTGCGTATCCCCATTGTAGGCCACGATGTAGGTCAAGACTATGCTAGGACGATGAGTTTCAATGCTTGTGATGGCATGGTTACTATCAAAGCTTTTTCTAAAGGGATTACCACGTGGTGATGGTTAGCCCGTTTGAGGGCTCATTGGGTTTGATTATAATGATTTTACATAAAAAACCGTCTTTTCAGAAGGTTCCAAGTGGTCGGCAAAGGCAGCCGAACCTTGGAATGGACTGGAAAGACGGTTTTTGTTTATCTAGGTGGTGCCGGATGCCTCGGATGAGAGGGGTCCAGTTTTACTTTGATACAGGCTTTGGCCAACTCGGAGTTTAGCCCTTCGCTGTATTGCTCCTGACAGGCTGTCAGCTTGGCGGCAAACTGTTCCGGCGGTACCATGAAATACAGAGGTTTAATGTTGTTTAGGGCCATAGCTACCACATCGTAGAGGCAGTCTTGACAGATGCACATGTTGAAACTCTGCATAATGGGCGGAGCTTGAGCCAGCAGAATGTCCTCTGCAAAATTGTGGAGAACTCGATTTAGCCTACCGTAGGTGGCTTGCCCATAAGCCGCAGCGTTGCATGGAGCTTGTTGATTTGGCTGGCCGCTTGGAGCTTGAATACCCAACTTCTGATAAGCAGCCGTTGCTTTTGCCTCCGTGTTGGTTGCTTGACGGTCTATGGAGCCAAAGCCAGCAGAACTTGAAGCCACTCGCGTACGGAGAGGTTCAGAGGAAGTTTTTTGGCTAGGCCGCTCATTTTCAGCGTCAAAATCTTCTAGTACATAGGGTTCGCTTTTTACTTGATTCAGGGAAACAGGCGATTCACTCTCAACTCGTTTACGAGATGGCTGGCCCTGATCAGTCTGTTCGGCACCTCTTTTGGTTTGCTCGGATTCGGAGTTGTGCGGCACTTCTTTAGCAGCTGGGTTTTGGCCGGGGCTGTTTTTTTCTGTAGGGAAAGCTGGCACGGTATGCTGACCGAACATGGCCATAAAGGTGGGGGAATAAGGTGGCCGCTGGTGCGGATTGCTGTCTTCCTCTTGGCTGTGAAGCAGGTCCTGTTTGCTGCGAATCTGCTTGTCCAGTTCTTTTTGCAAGTCGTCTTTGATAAGATCAGACAACAAGTCTTCTTCTTCAGAACCGGGCAGCTGGACGAGGACTTCCTTTTTAGGTGGCTCAGCTTTCGGTGGTTCGGCAGTAGTCCGCTGTTCCACCGGCAGCGGTTCCTTGTCAAGGGGCCGCTCCTCTTCGGTTAAGTCACTGGTGCCGTTGGTTAGGAGGCTTAAAACGTGTGCGGTCTTATTGCTTTTTTTAGCCATAAATTATAATCCTCCGTGAATCAGTTCTTTTACGAAGTTGGAATAGTCGATGCAGGCATTGGCCTTGGGGGCATAGTCCAACAAGGCTAGGCCATGAGCTGGAGCTTCAGCTACGGCAACGCTGTTGCGGATAAAAGTTTCCGCAACCTTGGTGCCCAGTTGCGCGGCGATTGCTTCTGTCATATCGCAGACCTCTTTGGTTAAAGAAGCCCGTTTATTGTACTTGGTCAGCAGGATGCAGGCCAGGTTCAGTTTAGGGTTGTAATATTTTTTCACGTTTTCGATGGTCTCTTTAATCTGAGAAATGCCCAGCAAACTGAGAACCTCAGGAATCATGGGGATAATCAGATGATCTGCACAAACGTAAGCATTTACAGTTAAAATGTTTAAAGCAGGGGGGGTATCTATGACAATATAATCATAGATGTCCTTTATGTCTTTGATAGCTTCTGCCAGTAAGAATTCACGACCAGAATGGTTAAATTCCAACTCTGCTGTACTGAGCAGGATATTGGAAGAAATAAAGTGCCCGCAATCAATGGAGCGGACCGCTTCGTTAATAGTAGCTTTTCCTTTGAATACGTCATAGAGGGTAACTCCCTCCTCAATGTTGATGCCTAGGCTAAAGCCCAGACTTCCCTGCGGATCCAGATCGATGCCGAGAACCTTATAGCCCATCTTTGAAAGCCCACCTATGAGGGCGTTACAGGTGGTAGTCTTGGCAACGCCACCTTTTTGATTTGTGACTACGATTATTTTCGCCAATTTCTTTCTCCCTTTACGTTTAGTAGTTATGAATCTATTTTACCACATTTTCCGAGATTTTGGCTTAATTATTTTTCGCCTTTGACGATATATAAATATATAAAAATATATAATATTGAAGTTTTTTCGTGTTTTTATGTAAGATTAATATAATGTCAAGGAGCAGACAGGGATGTCAGCAAAAGATAATCAATGATTAGGGAGGATGAATTATGACAAGCAGCGTAAATAGTACATCTACATCCAGTACCGCTAGCACCTATTCGGCAAAAGGGTATACTGGATTGGCGAGCGGTATTGATACAGAGGCCGTTGTAGAATCCATGACGGCCGACATACAGGCCAAGATTGACAAGGTAAAACAGCAACAGCAGACCTTCACTTGGAAGCAAGATGCCTATAGAGAAGTGATCACGTCTCTATTGGATTTTCAGTCCAAGTACTTTTCCTATGCTTCCAGTACTAACCTGTTGAGTTCAAACTTTTATAAATGCACCAGTATGGTAGCTGGAGGCACCAATGCCAGCAAGATTTCTGTCACGGGACTTTCTAACACGAACACGCCCACCTACAGCGTGACGGGTGTGAGCCAGCTGGCCAAGGCGGCGTCCCAGGTAATGGAAGGCAGCAAGACTAGTGCCGACATTCGTACCGGAGAAATCTCTTTCGATCCCCGCCAAGTGAGCCTTGTCAGCGGCGGCACCATCTCCATCAAGTACGGCGGCAGTAAATACTCGGTGAAGATTGCCGATGACGCGGAGATTACAGATAAGCAATCCTTTGCTGATGCATTGAATGTAGCATTAAAGGAGACCGGCTTGTCCATCGGGGGCACCTTGGGGGACAAGCTGCAATTTTCTGTAGCTGGAGAACGGATAGAACTAGGGTGTGTAGATAGTAAGGATACGAACTCTTTCTCTATTGCAGGCGGTTCCAGCGCGGTCTTGAATGCCCTCCACATGAAAAAGGATGATAAGTCTACTGCAGGTATGATAGTAGGCAGTGAGCCTACTACAGAGAGTGATCTGATGAAAACCGTAGATTTTAGTTTGACAGGTAAGAACATGACTTTCAATCTCAACGGTTTGAGCAAAACCATTACCTTTACAGAGGCGGATAATGCAACGATTACAGGGACGGAGTCGGAAAAGCGGGTCAAACTTCAGACGTTGATTCAGGACAAGCTGGACAAGAACTTTGGTAAGACGGAAGATGGCACAAGCAAAATCAAGGTCAACAGTAATGCTGACGGCAGTTTGTCTTTTGCCACATTGAAGGGGACGGACGGCGAAGGCAAGGGGATACCAGATGAGACCGCTCTCTTGCAGATTAACTCCAGTACCACAGATACCATGGGTACCAAAGGCCTCTTTAATTTAGTCAACGGGGCCAAGAATCGACTGGATACATCCATGACTTTGAAGGACTTAGGCTTTACCGCAGATACTGATGGGGAATACAAGCTGTCAGTAAATGGAAAGGAGTTCGGCTTCACAGGGGATACTACTGTATCTAACCTGATTAGCACCATCAACAGCGACCCCGAGGCAGGAGTAAATATTACCTATTTGAGTACCTCTGGCACTTTCTCTATCTCTGCCGACGAAGCAGGCTTCCAGGGCAAGGTAAATTTGACTCAAGTGGGCGAAGGCAATTTGTTGGAGGGTCTGTTCGGAAAAGTGAAAGCAGGATCTGTAACAGAAGGCCAGGACTTGAAGATGACGATTCGCTACGAGGGAACGAATGAAGACGTAGAGGTCATTCGAAACTCTAATGCTGTGAGCATCGACGGTATCAACTTTACAGCTCAAGGTGAATTTACAGCTGCCACGAAAGACGACTATATCACTTTTACACCAAAAGCGGATACGGACAACATTATCACCGCTATTAAGGGTATGGTAGAGGATTATAATAAAATACTGGATTCCGTCAATTCGCTGGTAACCACCAGTAGCAGAAGCAATAATAAAGGTGCCACAGTATATAAACCGTTGACGGATGCTCAGAAGAAAGAGATGACTTCCGACGAGATTAAGACGTGGGAAGAAAAGGCCAAGAAGGGTATTCTTTTTCAGGACAGCACCTTGTCCCAGCTGGCGTCAGATCTTCGATTTGTTTTCTCTACTGCGATTACGGGCATTGGAGGGGCTTCCTCCATCGGGCTGATAGCTTCCTCTTCTTACAGCGACAACGGCAAGATTACCTTGGATGAAAGCAAGCTGAAGGCAGCACTGGAAAGCGATCCAGAAAAGGTGAAGTCCATCTTTACCGCTACTGCTGAATCTGCCAAGAGCAGCAGCGGCAGCAGCAAGTTGGATGGCGGTCTGGTGACCCGGATGAAGACCATCATGGAATCCTATGCCAAGAGCACCGGCGCAGAAAAGGGTTCCTTGGTAAATTTGGCTGGATTGGCCAATAATGCTACCACGAATAACAACTACGTCAGCAGACAGCAGAAAATTTTGTCTCAAAAGTTGGAGTCGCTTCAGACTTTGCTGAAAACTAGACAGGACCGATACCAGAGCCAATTCACGAAACTGGAGAGTTACATTTCCTCTATGAATGCACAGAGCTCCTGGTTGCAGTCCAGCGTCTCTTCCTAATAAGCCCAAGGGCAAAGAAATAAAAATATTGGGATAGGCAGCGAGTAGTGAACCTATAAAACACGTGTGCGTACAGGCTACTAGAAAGAAAGGAAGTTCGTGCTTTATGATGCAGTACGGTTATCAACAGTATAAGACACAATCCGTAGAAACCATGACGAAGGGGGAGATGCTGATTCTTCTCTATGACGAAATCAATAAACGCCTTTTGCGGGCAGGTGCGTATCTTGAAAAAGAGCAGTTGGACTTGTTTGAGGCAGATATTCAGCGGGCGATTGACATCATTAATTACTTGGCAAAGAGTCTTGACCGAAAGTATCCAATCAGTGCTGAATTATATCGGCTCTACGACTTCATGACTGTCCAGCTGACTCGGGTGAAGAGCGGCCGGAACATCAAGCTGGCCGAAGAAATTTTACCCTTAGTCAAAGAGTTGCGAGAAAGCTTTAAAGAAGCAGACCGGATAACAAAAAAAGACCCAAGCGTAGGAGATGGTATTGGTAGTTCTACCAGCAGTGTGACGTTAGGCGTAGGTTGATGGAGGCAAAAATTTTGGATAGTTTTACAGCGACGACAAAGATTCTAGAAAATCTAAACAAAAAATATAAATTCATGGATAATATTATGAACTTGACAAAGGACTTGGAAAGAGCTATGATGGCAGATGATTCCGTATCCTTTGGGCGAATCCTGGACATGAGAGGAGACGTTATGATTCTGGTAGACGAGCTGGATTTGGATAACCGAGAGATGGTTTCCCGTCTGCCGGGTCCCCTGAAAGAGCGCATGTCGGCAGTTATTTTTCCTAGCAAGGGACAGGCCGCCGAATCCCTCACACTGGACAATCCGCTGGAGACCAATATCTATGACACCAATAAGCGGATAGCGATGTTGCTGTCGAAGATTATTAAGTTGGATCAGGAAATTAATCAACGGGTAAAAGGCGAGAATCAGCCCCGCCGTTTAGGCACTATGAGAGGCTAACATAAAAAACAATAGATACCGAGGAGAAAACATGGAACGTTTAAAGCAGAAAATAGTAGCAGAAGGCCAGGTTTTGGGAGAAGACATCCTGAAGGTGGACGGATTTTTAAACCATCAGATTGATGTAAAGTTTATGGAGGAGATTGGCCAGGAGTTTCGGGCCCGGTTTCAGGATGTGAAGCCTAACCGCATACTGACTGTAGAGTCCAGTGGTATCGCTATCGCTTGCGAGACATCCAGGTATTTTGACTACGTTCCAGTAGTTTTTGCTAAAAAGGCAACACCTAACACCATGGCGGAAGGCTGCTATAGTGCAGAAGCTCGGTCTTTTACTAAGGGTACGGTTTCTAACCTGCGGGTATCCAAACGATTTATCCAGCCGGGAGATCAGGTGCTGATTTTGGATGACTTTCTGGCTTCGGGAGAGGCCTCTATCGCGCTGACGAAGATGGTTCGCAAAGCAGGAGCTGAAGTGGTAGGCATAGGTGCTGTCATTGACAAAGCTTTTCAAGGCGGCGGTGACAAGCTCCGAGAGATGGGCTGCCGGGTGGAATCTTTGGCAGTGATTCGCGCTTTTGAAAAAGGACAGATTATCTTTGGGTAATGTGTTGGCGGACAGAACTGTTGTGCTAATGACAAAACAAACTGAAACACGGATATTAAGATAGAAATAAGAGCAAAATGTTCGCGTGAATGCGAACTTTGCTCTTTTATTTTTGTTTTCTTTACGCAAATTTCATAAAAATGACTTTACTAGGACAAAAAGGCTCATTATAATGAGAGTACCAAATAAAATTGATTGTTTCACAAAGAAGGAGAAGTGCAATGAAAAAGTTTTTTGCTATTTTATTAGCATTCGTTATGGTGTTCGGTCTGGCTGCCTGTGGCGGTTCCGATACCACGGATGAGGATGCAGCTACTGACGCGTTAAAGGTAGGTTTTATCTACATCGGCAGTATTAACGATGGTGGATATACGCAGGCGCAGCATGCGGGCACTGTGGCTATGGAAAAGTATTTCAAAGGTAAGGTAAAGACGCTTTACCAGGAAAATGTCAGTGATTCGGACAAGTCTGCTGCCATGACAGCAGCCATTAACCTGATGGATCAGGGCTGTACTGTTATCGTGGGCACTAGCTATGGCTTTATGGATGCCCTGGACGAGCTGGCTAATTCTGATGAGTACAAAGACATCAAGTTCCTTCATTTCTCAGGAAATAAAATGAACGATACGAACTTTGGCAACTATTTCGGTGCAACGGAAGAACCTAGATACCTGACCGGTATTATCGCTGGTATGATGACAGAAACCAACAAATTAGGTTATGTGGGCGCGTATCCGTATACAGAAGTACAGATTGGTATCAATGCTTTCACGTTAGGTGCTCAATCCGTGAATCCGGATGTAGAAGTAAAAGTAGTTTATATTAACAGCTGGTATGACCCAGAAAAGGAAAGAAGTGCTGCGGACGAACTGCTGGCACAGGGCTGCGACATTATTACTCAGCACTGTGATACGACTGGTCCTCAGGTTGCTGCTGCTGAATCTGGCAAGTACGCTATCGGCTATAACGTGGACAACAGTCAGGTAGAGGCTGTCAAGCCGGCTTACTTGACTTCAGCCATCTGGCACCATGAAAAGTTCTTGATTCCGACGGTTGAGAAGATCCTGGCTGGAACGTGGACACCAGAATCTTATTACGGCACTATGGCAGACGGCTACATGGATATTGCTCCGATGACCGATTTGGTACCGGCCGACGTACAGACTAAGGTCAACGAGGTGAGAGATCAGATGATCGCTGGCGAGTTCCACCCATTCTCTGGAGAGATTTATTATAACGATGGAAAAGTTCTCTGCGAAGAAGGACAGACACTGGATCGGGCAGCTATTTGGAGCATTAACGGTCTGGTAAAGGGAGCTAAAGGCAACAACTAGGAAAATAAAAAATTCTTCAAGGGGATGTTCATAGGAACATCCCCTCTTTATTTTCTTTAAAATCCATGTTATACTAAAGGGTACTATACAATAGTGTATTTTGTCATGGGGAAATATCGCTGAAAGCGGCATGGACAGCATGAAGATTTTAAATGATACAGTAGCGGAGGAATTCATGAGCGAAAAGCGAATAGCTATACAGATGAATGGTATAACAAAGAAGTTCGGCGCACTGAAAGCCAACGAAGACGTAAACCTGACTGTTTATGAAGGAGAGGTTCACGCTCTTTTAGGAGAGAATGGCGCAGGCAAGAGCACTTTGATGAATATGTTATCCGGGATATACACGCCGGATGAAGGGAACATCCAGATTTATGGAAAAGAGGTTCATTTTACGTCACCAAAGGATTCTATCCGAATGGGCATCGGCATGATTCATCAGCACTTTAAGCTGATTGACGTGTTATCGGCAAAAGACAACATTGTCTTGGGGCAGAAGACTGGATTTTTTACTAAAGGTAAGGAATTGAGTGCTAAAGTAGAGCAGATTTCCGACCGCTATGGTTTGGAAATTAACCCGAACAAGAAAGCTTATGATATGTCTGTAGGAGAGAAGCAGACGTTGGAGATTGTCAAGGTCCTATATAGAGGGGCGAAGATTCTCATTTTAGATGAGCCTACCGCAGTGCTTACCCCTCAAGAGATTGAAAAGCTATTTCACATTATCCGCAACATGAAGGCGCAGGGATGTGCGGTGGTTATCATCACCCATAAGTTAAATGAAGTGATGGAAATCAGCGACCGAATTACCGTGTTGCGAAAGGGACATTCTGTGGAGACGGTGAAGACCAATGAGGTGGAGGTTTCCAGCCTGATTGAAATGATGGTCGGCAAGAAGATGGATTTGGCACTGACAAGAGAGCCGATGAAACACGAGAAGGTCTTATTGCGGTTGGAAGACGTGACTGTGCTAGACCGAGAAAAGAAACCGGCCTTGCTGGATGCTACTTTTGAACTGAGAAGCGGCGAAATTTTAGGTGTAGCCGGAGTGGCCGGAAGTGGACAGAAGGAGCTGTGTGAAGCGATTGCTGGATTGGCCGCTACGGAAAAGGGCAAGATTTACTTTGAAGGCGAAAGTTTGACGGGAAAAACACCCAAAGATATTATTAAGCTGGGTATCAGCATGGGCTTTATTCCAGAAGATCGACTGGGTATGGGCCTGGTAGGGAGCATGGACATCGTCCACAACTTGATATTAAAGGATTATCAAAATCAGCCGGGGGTGCTGTTAAAGAGGGGCCCTTGTATCGAAAAGGCTAAGCAGATTGTGGAAGATTTGGACATCCAGACCACCAGTATTTATGCGCCAGTAAAGAAAATGTCTGGAGGCAACATTCAGAAGGTGCTGTTGGGAAGGGAAATTGACCTGGATCCAAAGGTGTTGATTACGGCTTACCCGGTAAGGGGTCTGGATATCGGCGCTTCCTATAAAATATATGATCTGCTCAACGAGCAGAAGAAAAAAGGCGTAGGTGTGCTCTTCATCGGGGAAGATTTGGACGTGCTCTTAGAGCTTTGCGACCGGATTATGGTTATGTGTGGTGGTCAGATTACGGGCATCGTCCATGGCGATCAGGTGAGTAAGGAGGAGCTGGGTTTGCTGATGACCGGAACCCGTTTAGAAGAAGGAGAGGTGGGATTCAATGAACTGGCTTAAAATCACCAAAAGAGACAACTTGAATAAAAAGCAGGAGACCATCATCCGAACGCTGGCTATCGTTTTATCTATCGTTTGTTCTGGCCTGATTCTGGTTATCTTCGGATTGGACCCCATTCGGATTTTTCAATCTATCATAGAAGGGTCCCTGGGCACGGAGCTGCGAATTCAGCAGACCATTATTAAAGCAGTACCCTTGACTATTACCGCACTGGGTATTTTAGTGGCCTTTAAGATGAAATTCTGGAATATCGGTGGAGAAGGTCAAATTGTTATGGGGGCTTTAGCGGCAGCTTTTGTAGCTTTGAATTTCGGAAATCTGCCTAAGCCGATTCTGCTGGTGCTGATGGCCGCAGCGGCCATGGTTGCAGGAGGCTTTTGGGCTTTTATTCCGGCCATATTCAAGGCGAAAATGGGAACTAATGAGACTATTTTTACACTGATGATGAACTATGTGGCTATTAAGTTTGTCACGTATCTGCAATATGGTCCTTGGATGGACCCGAATGCCAACGGGTTCCCTAAGGTGGCACCATTCCCGGAAAATGCTATTCTGCCTACCGTGTTAGGCATACATGCTGGCTGGATTCTAGCTATCCTCTGCACTGTGCTGATTTATTTTCTCATGAAGTCTACCAAGCTGGGCTACGAGATTACCGTCGTAGGGGAAAGTTATGAGACGGCTCGCTATGCAGGCATGAACATCAACAAAATTATTGTGGTAGCTATGTTGATTTCAGGGGGACTTTGTGGCCTGGTAGGTATGATTCAGGCTTCGGCTATTGAGAAAACGCTGGTGGCAGGCATCTCCAGCGGATATGGTTTTACAGCAATTATCACCGCCTGGCTGGCTCGCTTAAATGCGGTTGCCACTCTTTTCGTGTGTTTGGCTTTTGCCATGCTCATTCAAGGCGGTGCCTATTTACAGCTGGCCATGAATGTGCCGAGTGCTGTAGCTAGTGTTGTAGAGGGAACCGTATTGTTCTTTGTTCTGGGTAGTGAATTTTTCCTTCAGTATAAGGTTAATATAGCTGGTAGACCGGGCAAAACGACTGAGAAGGAGGTGGCTTAAGGATGGAAGCTTTTTTAGCAGCCTGCATTGTAGCAGGAACCCCTTTGGTGCTGGCCACCGTAGGAGAATTAATAACGGAAAAATCTGGAAGCTTAAACTTGGGCGTAGAGGGCATGATGCTCATGGGAGCAGTTATGGGATTTTCTGCGGCTTATAACACAGGCAGCCCGTTGCTTGCCGTTTTATGTGCGGCGTTAGCAGGAGGCGGGGGTGCGTTAATCTTTGCTTTGGTAACGGTAACGCTGCGAGCCAATCAGACGGTTACGGGACTGACCCTGACCATCTTTGGCACCGGATTCGCCAGCTTTGTGGGACAGCCGATGATTGGCTTTTCGGTACCAAAGTCTGTAAGCGTGTTTTTTGCCAAGATGTCTTTGCCAGTTTTAGGAGATATCCCAGTGCTGGGGCCGATTTTTTTCCGTCAGGATGTCTTCGTGTATTTTGCTTATGCGGTAGTGGTCCTTTCCTGTGTGTATTTGTATAAGACCCGACTGGGTCTGAATATGCGGGCTGTAGGAGAAAATGCCGCGGCGGCAGACGCTTCTGGCATTCCGGTGACTTTGTACAAATATGCGCATATCGTGGCTGGCGGAGCCTTATGCGGTTTGGGCGGTGCTTATCTGGCTTTGATTCGAGTGCCTATTTGGCAATCGGATGTGGTGACGGGACGAGGCTGGATTGCTGTAGCGTTAGTCATCTTTGCCGCTTGGAACCCGCTTAAGGCTTTGGTGGGGGCCATCTTCTTCGGTGGATTGAGTATATTGGGGCTGCGGCTACAGGCGATGGGCTTTTCACTCTCTCAATATTTAGTGGACATGGTCCCTTATGTGGCTACAGTGGTTATTGTTGTCATCAGTTCACATAGAAAGAAAAAGGAGAATCAGCCACCGGCAGATTTGGGTAATAATTATTTTCGGGAGGAACGCTGACAAAAATTTTTACAGGCCCGTGGGGTTTGTATCATAGGATAAACAATATATAGGAATACTATATGGGGGATTAAATTAGGGGAATAGAAATATGAGACTTTTAATGAAGACGCTTTCGGTGGCGTTGACAGTGGCTATACCGCTGACGGTATTTTGCCTGGGAGCTAACATTGCGACCAGGATGCCTGATGTATATCAGTACCAGTTTAAGGCTACCGATTCGCTGAAGAATATTGATTTGAACAAGAATGATGACGAGATGGGCGAGTTCATCTCGGATTTTATGATGGGCAAGGAGGCAGAATTTCAGCTGGCCTTGGACGACGACGACCGCCCGCAGATGATTTTCAATGAGAAGGAGATGGCTGCTGCCGCTCAAGCTCGAAAGGATATGAATGTGGTGGGTATCATTGGATTCATCTCTCTCATTCTTATGGTGGTTGCTTTTGTCATGCTGAAACGGTATGGTTTGGAAAAAGAAATCCGCAAGCGGTTTAAATGGGGAGCCATCATTTACGTGGGCTTACTTATAGCCTACCTAGGGGGATTCTTTGCTGCTGCCAAGACGGGCCACACTTTGCCAGATATGTTAGGCTATGTACCTCAAGAAGAGGACATACTGCCGCAGATTATTACGGCAGAGCTGAGCAGGGGGCTTTTGCTGTCGGTGGCAGCAGTGTCCACTGTAATGATGGCAATCTTATGGTATATTATGTATAAGATTACGGAGCCGAAAAAGATTTTTTCCCGGAGCTACTATGGATGAGGTGAGTTTTATGGTATACGTACATTTGGCAGAAGGTTTTGAAGAAATTGAGGCGTTGGCGTGTGTCGATATCCTACGGAGAGGGGGCATCCAGACACTGCTGGTCAGCGTCAGCGGTGCGCAGCTGGTTCGCAGCGTCCGGGGCGTTGGCGTGGAGGCGGATTTGCTGTTTGAAGAGGCCGATTATGAGGCTTGTGAGATGCTTGTTTTACCGGGGGGAATGCCAGGTGCCAAGAATTTGCAGGAGCATCAGGGGCTGACAAGGCAGATTCACAGGTTTGCGGAAGCGGGCAAAGGAATTGCTGCTATCTGTGCAGCTCCGATGATACTAGGTCATGCTGGGCTGCTATCGGGGCGCCGGGCTACTATCTATCCGGGCATGGAGGCTCATTTGCAAGGGGCATCCATATCAGCGGATCGGGTGGTGGCAGACGGTAATTTGATTACGTCTAAGGGGCCGGGTTCGGCTATGGAGTTCGCTTTGGCTATTGTAGCCGCTCTGAAAGGATCAGAGACGGCAGAGATTTTGAAGAAGGATTTGGTGATGTATGAACAATAAAGTAGATTATCATTTGCATACGTATTATTCTGACGGTTCCTTATCGCCGGTAGATGTGGTTAAGAGGGCTAAGGATTTGGAATATGCAGAGATTGCCATTACAGATCACGATGGGGTGGACGGCGTACGAGAGGCGCAGATTGCAGGAGAAGCTCTAGAGGTTCGGGTTATAGCGGGTATTGAGCTGGCGGCAGCTTATTCTTGGAAGGAAGAGCAGCAGTTGGATTTGCACATTCTCGGCTACCGCATTGACATTAAGAACAAGGAGCTGAAACGAGAGTTGGAGCAGATTCGGCAGAATCGCCAAAATCGTAACGATAAATTGTTGGCGGTGTTAAAGAATCTGGGTTATGAATTATCTGAAGATGATTTGGACTTTGAAGAAAATCAGGATTATGTAGGTAAGCCGTTGATTGCCAGAGCAATGGTTCGGCGGGGTTATATCAGTCATGCCAGCCAAGCCTTTGAGCCTGGGCGATTTTTAGAGGCCCCAGAGGCCAAGGCAGTAAAGAAAGAAAAGATTTCGCTAGAGCGGGCATTAGAGCTCATAAAAGGTGCCGGAGGCATTTCGGTATTGGCTCATCCCATGAAAATCAAAGGACTGGGTCAGCCGGCTACGGAAGAATTTTATGAGAATCTGGACCAATTGTTACGGGCTTTAAAAAAGCAGGGGCTGAAAGGTTTGGAATGTTTCCATCCTTCCTGTGAGAAAGAGGACAGCCTGCGGTTAGTAGATTTGGCGGAAAAATACCATTTACATATTACACAGGGCTCAGACTACCACGGGCCAGAGTTCGAGAAGTGACGGAATATTTTTTATTCCGTCTTTTTTATTATCTACACTGAATTATTTTGATTTTTTCCCATGGGGGTTGTTAGGAACATAAAAGGACTATTGTTAAAAATGGATTGACATATTATTACATATATATTAAAATATAGTAAAATAAAATCAGTTGTAGTCTAAGGCAACAGAAGAAGAAAGGGGATATGAATATGACAGGGAACGAGAAGAGAAGCAATGAGAAAAAGAACGAAGAGATCACTTTTGAGGTAACTGAACACATTGGGGTGATTGCTACTTATAGCAACCGCTGGACGAAGGAGTTGAACAAAATCTCCTGGAACGGCAGTAAGCCGAAATTTGATATTCGGGACTGGGACGAGCAGCACCAGCACATGTCCAGGGGCATTACTTTGAGGGAAGAGGAGATGGCAGCTTTGTTTGATATTTTAAAAGATATTTTGCCAGAAACCTTGAACGGAGAGCAAGCGGTGTAGAACGTTACGACGGGCTGGTGCATATAGTGTAAGGAGTTCAGAGATTGAAGCGGCATGAGCCGTAAGAATTCATTCGCTATCTCGCAGAGTGGCCGAAAGTACCTCTGGAGATAGAAAAAGCCAATCGGTAAATCCCATTTGCAGATTGGTAGAAACATGTATTATAAAGGAGGTAACAAGATGGGACGCTGTGGATGCGATAATAATGTTGGTGGAATTGACGCCAGCTTACTTTTCTTTTTCTTAATTCTGGTATTAATGTTCTGTATGCCAGGTGCCTTTGGATGTGGCAATACATCGTGCGGAAGCTGCTAAGATCGAATAAGAATAGTGGCTACAAAAAATATCTCTGCCTTGAGGCAGAGATATTTTTTCGCTTATTCAAGATCATCCATGAGTAGTGCGCTGGCCTTTAAAGAAGGTGATGGCATAGAGTCCTGAAAGTCCTACCAGGCCGAAAATAATCCGGCTGATGATTTCCAGGTTGGTGCCGAAGATATTGGAAATTAAGTCGTATCGGAAAAATCCGATGAGGCCCCAGTTAATGGCGCCGATAATAATAAGTGCAAGTACCAGTTGTTTCAAAGCTATCACTCCTTTCTGAAGAGTATTTTGCCCATTTGCAGAAAAAATATGTTAATATATATATTACCATACAAGGCACATAGCAAAACTTGCAGATTTATAAACATTATGGATAAAGGGAGGCATAGATTTGATGAAAATTTTGCTACAGACTGGACCGAGAGAAGAAGTGCAAAACGTGGAGGTAGAAAGAGGATGCACTTTGGCAGAGCTGGCAAGTGCATGGCAGGAAAAACTGCCGTATCCGATTTTGGCTGCGCGAGTGGACAATGAAATTGCTGACTTAAACTGGAAAATTGATGGTCCATGCCGAGTCGAACTATTGGATTTGCGGAACCCGTCGGCCAACTTAACCTATCAAAACAGCCTGTCACTCATTTATTTGAAAGCGGTGCAGGATGTGTTAGGGGAAGGCAGCGTGGAAATACAAAATTCCATTAATAAAGGGCTGTATACGATGATTCGTCGGAAGAATCCGGTGACACAGGCCGAGGTGGATGGCATTGATCAACGGATGCGGGAAATCGTGGAAGCGGATTTGCCTATTGTCAAAACGGAAGCTGGTTATCAGCTGGAAGACTTTCAAGCTTTTTTTTGCGGGCTGATGGTTCCTTCCACCAGGTACATTCAGCTGTTTGAGTTGAGAAAGTATCGACGAGGAGTGTTATTGCGGTTTTCTCATCCGAAAAATCCCAACCAGATTCCAGAATATTTGGATGAAGTCAAAATGTACGAAGCCTTTGGCGAAGCGACTAATTGGGGAAAGCTCATGGAAGTTTCTTACGCGGAAGACCTGAATGCTAAGGTGCGAAGCGGAGAATACCGGGAGCTGATTCAACTATCGGAGGCCCTCCATGAAAAAAAGGTGGCAGAATTAGCAGACTTGATTAAGCGAGAGAAAAAACGAATTATTCTCATCGCGGGTCCATCCTCTTCGGGCAAGACTACTTTTGCTAATCGTCTGCGTATTCAGCTTAAAGTGAATGGCTTAAAGCCCATTTACATGGGCACCGACGATTATTTTGTTGAACGAGAGGATACGCCTTTAGATGAAAACGGCGAACCAAACTTTGAGGACTTGGAAGCTATTGATATTGAGTTGTTCAACGCTAATATGAACGCCCTGCTAGCCGGGGAAGAGGTAGACCTGCCTCGTTTTGATTTTATGGATGGACATAAGAAGTTTGGTCACCGGAAATTGAAGATTACGGCCAACCAGCCGATGATTATTGAGGGCATTCATGCCCTGAACGAAGAGCTGACAGCGCTGATCCCCGATTGCGAAAAGTTCAAAATCTACATCAGCCCGCTGACACAACTAAATATCGACGAGTATAACCGCATTCCCACTACCGACTCCAGGATGCTTCGAAGAATGGTGCGGGATTATAATTTTCGAGGGCACTCTGCCAAAAGTACTATCAACGCCTGGCCAAAAGTCCGGGCAGGGGAGGATAAAAACATCTTTCCTTTCAGCAACGAGGCGGATGCGCTGTTTAATTCAGTACATCTATATGAAATATCCGTGCTGAAAAAATATGCAGAGCCTTTGTTACAAGAGATTGGTAAGGAAGAGCCAGAATACAGTGAGGCTCAGCGAATGCTGAGGCTGCTGTCCTTCTTTGAAGTGATAGAGGATGATTCCATGATTGCCAACAATTCTATTTTAAGAGAGTTTATCGGAGGAAGTGTTTTAGTATGAGCGACATAACAGTAATCGGCGGTATTGCAGCAGACATTGAAGGCCACCCTTATGAGGAATTGAAGAAAGGGGAGTCCAATCCCGGGAAAATCTCGGTGGCTTATGGCGGCGTAGGCCGGAATATTACAGAAAATTTGGCCAGGCTTCAGGCGGAGGTGACCTTTGTGTCCGCGGCAGGGCAAGACTTTGCAGGGCGGATGGCAGTTCAGGAGCTGGCAGCTCTGGGCGCCGATGTAGAGCATGTACACTTACTAGAGGGGGAAAATACAGCAATGTATCTGTCCATCTTGAACAGCGTCGGCGATATGGAGATGGCGTTGTGCAACATGGATGTGCTGGAGCGCATTTCCGGGCATATTATCGACAGAGCGCTGCCTCGGATGCGAGCTTCTAAGATTGTGGCCTTGGATGCCAATCTAACCGAGGATGTTCAGGTTTATGTGATGGAGCAGCTGGCAGAGGTGCCACTGTTTTTAGACCCCGTATCAGCGCCCAAGGCAGAGCGTTCCAAAAATCATATTGGCCGTTTCCATACCATTAAGCCAAATGTAGGGGAAGCAGAGATTTTATCTGGATTGGAAATCAGCAGTGAAAAGGATTTGGCAGAGGCTGGGCGGTATTTCCTGTCTCAGGGGGTGAGGCGAGTATTTATTACCTTGAATGCCCGCGGTGTATATTATAAAGATGCGTCTACAGAGGGGATTCTTCGCCCGGGGACGGTGGAACTGATCAGTGCTACTGGGGCTGGAGACGCCTTTTCAGCAGCTATTTTAGATAGTTTTGTCCGGGGGCTTTCTGTGGAGGCGACAGCTCGCTATGGTATGGCGGCTTCGGGGGTGGCTATGGCGTCCAAGACGGCAGTGAATCCACAAATGAGCCGAGAAACCTTGGAAGCGAAGCTGAAGCTTTTGGCACAGGAAGACAAGTGATGTGGCGACCTGCCATAGCTTTCTGTTAATAAAAAACGGAACAATTGAAAAGTATTGAATATAAAGACCTGATAAACCTTGGTTTATCAGGTCTTTTAGTGAGTTAAACAAAAAAATAAAAAAATAATTTTATAAAAAGAAGAAAAAAACAAAAATCGTCAGCTTTTGACTGTGAAACACCAGGAGCAGTGTGCAGATACCGTTTGCTGTGAGCATTGAAATAGGCCAAAAGCAGCAGTAAAAAAACTTCAAAAAACCCTCAACTATTTTTGAAAAAAGTCTTGCAATGAGAAAAAAAATGGTATATAGTATAAAGGCTTGCTTAAGGCGATGAAGTAGGAAGTTGCTGAGCTATCAGGTAATTTCTACGGAGAATTGTCCCCACAAGATGGGGGCGAAGGGATTCGCCAGCTTTTCGTCTGTGCTGATAAAATGAAACACACGGACACGTGTGCAAAGTGAGCAAACATGGGCATGCGTTGAAAAAGCGGGAGTTTGAACCCCTTGTACAGGCATAGCGAAAACGTACAAAAAATTAGGAGGAAGAAAAAATGAGCGAACAACAAAAAATCAGAATCAAGCTTAAGGCATACGATCACAAATCACTGGATCTGTCTGCAGCTAAGATTGTTGAGACAGCTAAGAAGACTGGTGCTGATGTATCAGGACCGATTCCGCTGCCAACAGAAAAAGAAGTGGTGACCATCTTGAGAGCGGTACACAAGTACAAGGACAGCAGAGAGCAGTTCGAACAGAGAACTCACAAGAGATTGATCGACATCACAAACACTACACCGAAGACGGTAGATGCTTTGATGAAGCTTGACTTACCGGCTGGCGTAGACATCGAGATCAAATTATAAGAGTAAGGGTACTCCCCTTAGAAAGATTGCATGAGAGTGAGATCGGCTGGAGACTGCGTCCTGTGTTGCAGAAATAAGCCGCGATTAAAACCAGGGCAATCCGCTGTAAGAAAAGGAGAAAAATATGAAAACAATCTTGGGAAAGAAAATCGGCATGACACAGATTTTCTCAGAAGCAGGAGAAGTAATTCCTGTAACAGTTATTGAAGCTGGCCCTGTAGTAGTAACTCAGGTGAAGACAGTTGAAACAGACGGCTATGAAGCTGTACAGGTTGGATTTGGCGATACAAAGCCTCACCGGGTGAACAAACCCCAGACTGGACACTTCAACAAGAACGGTCTGGCTCTGAAAAAGCACTTGGCTGAATTCAGACTGGACGAAGGCGAAAGCTACGAAGTTGGACAGACCATCACGGCTGCTGACTTTGAAATCGGCAAGAAGCTGGACGTTACAGGTACTTCAAAGGGTAAGGGAACTCAGGGTAACATCAAGAGACACGGACACCACAGAGGTCCTACAACTCATGGTTCCAAGCACAAGAGACTGGCTGGCGCGTTGGCGGCAGGTACCTATCCTTCCAGAGTATTCAAGGGCAACAAAGGTCCGGGAAGAATGGGTCGTGACACGGTGACTGTACAGAACGTGGTTCTGGTAAAGGTTATCGAAGAGAGAAACCTGATGCTGGTAAGAGGCGCTGTACCGGGGCCTAAAGGCGGTCTGGTACGCGTTCAGTACGCAGTAAAAGGTCAGGACAAATAGATAAAACTTCAGAAAGGAGGAAGTAGAAAATGGCAAAAGTAACTATGCTAAACATGGCAGGAACAGAAGTTGGCAGCATTGATTTAAACGATGCGATCTTCGGTATTGAACCGAATCAGAACGCTGTTCATGCAGTAGTAAAAAATTATCTGGCTAACCAAAGACAGGGTACACAGTCAGCTAAAAATAGAGGCGAAGTTCGGGGAGGCGGTAGAAAGCCTTTCAGACAGAAGGGAACCGGTCGTCACAGACAGGGAAGCACCACAGACCCATCACAGGTTGGCGGTGGTGTAGCTTTCGCTCCGAAGCCGAGAGACTACAGATATACCGTTCCTAAGAAGCTGAGAAGACTTGCAATGAAGTCCGCTCTTTCCTCAAAGGTGCAGGAGAAAGAAATCATCGTATTAGATACGCTGAACTTTGAAGCTCCGAAGACAAAGGAAATGATTAAGGTGCTGGGCAACGTAAACGCTGCAAAGAAAGCGCTGATCATCCTGGCTGAGAAGGACGAAAACGTGATTCGTTCCGCAGCTAACATTCCGGGAGTAAGAACTGCTTTAGTAGGCACGATGAATGTATACGAGATTATCAATTACACTAGCTTCATCGTAACGAAGGAAGCAATCAATAAGATTGAGGAGGTGTATTCCTAATGAGAACAGCTTACGACGTAATAATCAAGCCGGTTATCTCTGAAACAAGCATGGATAACGCCCAGGCAAAGAAGTACACTTTCAAAGTTGCTACCAACGCTAACAAGACTGAAGTGAAGTTAGCTGTTGAAGAAATCTTTGGTGTAGAAGTAGAAAAAGTAAACATCATGAATGTTCAAGGTAAAGTAAAGAGAATGGGAAAAAACATTGGCAGAACTGCGGCTTCCAAGAAGGCGATTGTCACCCTTACAGATAACAGTAAGGAAATCGAGTTTTTCCAGGGTCTATAAGGAGGGACGAAAAATATGGGAATCAGAAAGTATAATCCGACCACTCCTGGCTTAAGAGGAATGACGGTTTCAACATTTGAAGAAATTACAACCAGCACGCCAGAAAAGTCTCTGACTGTAACTCTTAAAAAGCATTCCGGAAGAAATGTAAGAGGTAAGATTACAGTAAGACACAGAGGTGGCGGATACAGACCGAAGTACAGAATTATCGACTTTAAGAGAACTAAAGACGGTATTCCAGGCAAGGTTACAACGATCGAATACGATCCGAACAGAAGCGCAAACATCGCCCTGATCGTTTACGCAGACGGTGAAAAGAGATATATCATCGCACCGAACAAGCTTCGCGTAGGAGATGTAATCGTGTCCGGCGCTGACGCAGATATCAAAGTTGGAAACGCGCTGCCGCTGGCTAACATTCCAGTAGGTACCGTGATTCACAACGTTGAACTGAAGAGCGGCAAGGGGGCACAGATGGTTCGTTCCGCAGGAAACGGCGCTCAGCTTATGGCAAAGGAAGGCAACTACGCTCAAGTAAGACTGCCGTCCGGCGAAGTTCGGAAGGTCCGCATCGAGTGCAGAGCTACTATCGGTGAAGTAGGAAACGGCGATCACTCCAACATCCAGATCGGTAAGGCCGGAAGAAAGAGACACATGGGTTGGAGACCGACTGTAAGAGGTTCCGTAATGAACCCGAATGATCACCCACACGGCGGTGGTGAAGGTAAGACAGGAATCGGTCGAGTTAGTCCGGTTACTCCTTGGGGTAAGCCTGCTCTTGGCTTGAAGACGAGAAAGAAGAAAAAAGCTTCTAATCAGTATATCGTAAAGAGAAGAAATGAAAAGTAGGAAGGAGCATAGATAATGGGTAGATCACTTAAAAAGGGCCCTTTCGTAAACGCTAAGCTTTTAAAAGCTATCATAGCGATGAATGACGCGAATGAAAAGAAAGTAATCAAGACATGGTCAAGGCCATCTACAATATTCCCACACATGGTGGGACACACCATAGCAGTTCATGACGGTAAGAAGCACGTTCCTGTATACATTACAGAGGACATGGTAGGACATCGGTTAGGAGAGTTCGCTCCGACTAGAACCTACAGAGGCCACGCTGCCGACAAGACTACGAAGAGAAAATAAGTAAAGGAGATATAAGAAGATGGAAGCAAAAGCAATTGCAAAATACGTAAGAATGTCTCCTATCAAGCTGAAGCCTGTTACTGATTTAGTAAGAGGAAAAGACTTAAACGAGGCACTTACCATTTTAAAGTTCACGCCTGGTAAGGGTTCTGAAGTAATTGAAAAGGTTGTTAAGTCTGCTGCTGCAAACGCTGAAAACAACTTCGATATGAATCCGGATAACCTATATGTTGCTGAGGTTTATGCTCACCAGGGACCAACTATGAAGAGATGGAGAGCGGGAGCACAAGGTAGAGCATCAGTAATCCTTAAGAGAAGCAGTCACATTGGTGTCACTCTTAAGGAAAGAAACTAAGATAGGAGGTTCGTTGAATGGGTCAGAAAGTAAGTCCACATGGTTTAAGAGTGGGCATTATAAAAGACTGGGATTCTAAGTGGTATGCAGGAAAGAATAACTTTTCAGATTTTCTTGTAGAAGACCAGAAGGTTCGGGAATTTACAAAGAAAAAATTATATGTTGCAGGCGTTTCTAGGGTACTGATCGAAAGAGCAGCTGCAAACAAGATTAAGGTAATCGTGCTGACGGGTAAACCAGGTATGGTTATCGGAAGAGCTGGAGACGGCATCGAAGCCCTGAAGAAGGACTTGGTAAAGCTGACTGGCAAGGAAGTAGAAATCAGCATTGTGGAAATCCGCAAGGTAGAGATGGATGCGCAGCTGACAGCAGAGAGCATTGCTCAGGCATTAGAAAGACGTATCTCTTTCAGAAGAGCGATGAAGCAGGCTATCGGACGGACCATGAAGTCTGGTGCTAAGGGTATCAAAGTTCTTTGCTCTGGAAGACTGGGTGGAGCTGAAATCGCTAGAAACGAAAAGTACAGCGAAGGAAATGTTCCTCTGCACACTTTGAGAGCTGATATCAACTACGGCTTTGCTGAGGCGGATACCACTTACGGCAAGATTGGTGTCAAGGTTTGGATTAACCATGGCGAGATCCTGGAAAAGGGCTTGAAGAGTGCTATTCCGGCTGAAAAAGAAGGCAGAAGAGACCGAAACGACAGAAGAGACGGTGACAGAAGACCGAGAAATGACCGAAACGACAGAAGAGACGGTGACAGAAGACCGAGAAGAGATCGGGACGCTAAGCCGGAACTGCCAAAGGCTGTAAACCCAAGAGTTCGTAAGACTCCGAAAGTAACAGCTGCTCCTGTAGCGGAAGCTGCTGAAGCTCCTGCAGTAGAAAACGTAGAAGTGACAGAATAATAGATAGAAGAGCCGGGTGCGGCGAAAGCCTTAGGCTGACACCGTGCTTGCGGCGCATGAGAAGGGAGGAAGACAGCGATGTTAATGCCAAAGCGCGTTAAACGCAGAAGAGTCCATAGAGGAAGAATGAAGGGCGTTGCAACTAAGGGCAACAAAATTGCTTACGGTGAATACGGTCTTGTTTCAGAAGAATGTGGTTGGATCACCTCAAACCAGATCGAGGCTGCCAGAATAGCTATGACCAGATCGATCAAGAGAGGTGGTAAAGTATATATCGATATTTTCCCACACAAGCCGGTTACAAAGAAGCCTGCTGAAGTACGAATGGGTTCTGGTAAAGGTGCTCCGGAGTATTGGGTAGCTGTTGTTAAGCCAGGCCGGGTAATGTTCGAGATCGCAGGGGTCTCCGAAGAAAAGGCCAGAGAAGCTATGCGACTTGCTATGCACAAGCTACCGGTAAAGTGCAAGTTTGCCATCAAGAGCCAAGAAAACACAGAGGGTGGTGAAGCATAATGGAATTAAAGAAGATGAGAGAGATGACAGATACTGAGCTGACTGCTGAGTTGAAGAAGATGAAGAACGAACTGTTCAACTTGAGATTCCAGCACGTTACTGGCCAGTTAGAAAACCCGATCAAGCTGAGAGATACAAAGAAGCAGATCGCACGAGTTAAAACTATTATCAGAGAAAAAGAACTTACAAAGGTTCAGGGCTAATAGAAAGGAGGATGTAATATGACAGTTGAGAGAAACAGAAGAAAGACTAAGGTCGGTATCGTGGTTAGCGACAAGATGGATAAGACTATCACTGTTGCGATGGAAGACTTCGTAAGACATTCCCTTTATGGAAAAGCCGTAAAGAGAACGAAGAAAGTCAAGGCTCACGATGAAAGCAACGAGTGCAATATCGGAGATAAAGTAAGAATTATGGAAACAAGACCTCTGTCCAGAGACAAGAGATGGAGACTTGTGAACATTATTGAAAAGGTTAAATAAAGGAGGCACCAGATTATGATTCAGACAGAAACTAGATTGAAGGTTGCTGACAATTCAGGTGCGAAGGAACTGTTATGTATCCGTATTCTTGGCGGTACTAGCCGCAAGTCTGCGAATATTGGAGATGTAATCGTTTGCGCTGTTAAGGAAGCAACACCCGGCGGCGTTGTTAAAAAAGGCGACGTTGTTAAGGCTGTAATAGTTAGAACGAAGACTGGCGCCAGAAGAAGTGACGGTAGCTATGTAAAGTTCGATCAGAATGCAGCTGTGATCATTAAGGAAGATAAGAACCCAGTTGGAACTCGTATCTTCGGACCAGTAGCCAGAGAGCTGAGAGATAAGAGCTTTATGAAGATCGTGTCATTGGCACCAGAAGTACTATAGGAGGTGTTCTAAGGATGCATATTAAAAAAGGCGATACAGTGTTAGTAATCACTGGTAAAGATAAAGGCAAGAAGGGCAAAGTTCTCAAGGCTATGCCGAAGGAGAACAGAGTCATCGTAGAGGGAATCAACATGCAGACCAAGCATCAGAAGCAGACCAGAACGGCTAAATCTGAAATCAAGCATGTAGAAGGACCAGTTCACGCATCTAACGTGATGTTCTACGACAGCAAAGCAAAGGCTCCTACGAGAGTTGGATATAAGATCGAGAACGGTAAGAAGGTTCGCGTATCCAAGAAGACCGGAGCAGTAATAGATTAAGAAAGGAGGAGACGATTTTGACAGCTAGACTGAAAGAAACATACAAGAACGAAGTATTTAAGGCCATGATCGAAAAGCATGGATATAAGAATGTAATGGAAGTTCCTGTTCTCGAAAAGATTACCATCAATATGGGTCTGGGAGAAGCGAAGGAAAACGCTAAGATTCTGGAGACTGCCGTAGAGGAATTAGCCCTCATCAGCGGACAGAGACCGGTTATCACCAAGGCAAAGAAGTCCATCGCAAACTTCAAGGTTAGACAGGGCATGCCTGTTGGCGCAAAGGTTACTCTGAGAGGAGATAACATGTATGAGTTTGCTGACAAGCTCTTTAATGTCGCTCTTCCTAGAGTAAGAGACTTTAAGGGTGTAAGCAAGAACTCCTTTGACGGCAGAGGAAACTACTCCATGGGTATCAAGGAGCAGTTGATCTTCCCAGAGATGGAGTACGACAAGATTGATAAGATCAAGGGTATGAATATCGTATTTACGACAACAGCTAAGACCGACGAAGAAGCAGCTTCCCTGCTGCAACTTATGGGATTGGCGTTTGAGAAATAGGGAACCGAAGTTTGGACGGCGTTGCCGAGGAGAAGCTTTTAAAAGCTTCCTGGACTTCGCCCAGAGATCATAGTAGGAGGTTAAGATGGCAAAGACATCTCTCAAAGTAAAACAGGCTAGAAAACCGAAGTTTTCTACTCGTGCATATACAAGATGCAAGATTTGCGGAAGACCACATTCTGTATTAAGAAAGTATGGAATCTGCCGAATCTGTTTCAGAGAACTTGCTTATAAGGGAGAAATCCCAGGCGTTAAAAAGGCAAGCTGGTAATTTTTAAAATTGATTGCGGAGGCCCCCAGGGGAACCTCGCAAGGAAAGGAGAACATTCAGAATGACAATGACAGATCCAATAGCAGATATGCTAACAAGAATCAGAAATGCCAATACTGTAGGACACGCAACAGTTGATATTCCTGCGTCAAAGATGAAAAAGTCCATCGCAGGCATCTTAACTGAAGAAGGATATATCAAGGGCTACAACGTTATTGAAGACGACAAGCAGGGCACCATCCGCGTTCAGATGAAGTACGGTGCTGACAAAGAGAGAGTTATTAGTGGAATCAAGAAGATTTCAAAGCCGGGTTTAAAGGTTTATGCAAAGGCTAACGAAGTACCAAAAGTGCTGGGAGGCCTGGGCATCGCCATCATTTCCACATCCAACGGAGTGATCAGCGACAAAGAAGCCAGAAAATTAGGAGTCGGCGGCGAAGTAATTTGTTACGTTTGGTAGGAGGAATAGAACATGTCAAGAATAGGTAAAATGCCTGTTGCCCTTCCTGCAGGCGTAGAAGTGAAGGTTGACGGCAATAATGTGGTTACAGTAAAAGGTCCGAAGGGCGAGCTTTCCGAAGCAATCAGCAAGCTGATTAAGGTAGCAGTTGAAGACGGCACTTTAGTTGTAACCAGAGATAACGATAATAAGAGCGCCAGAGAACAGCATGGTCTGGCTAGAGCTTTGATTAACAATATGGTAACTGGAGTTACTGCGGGTTATGAAAAGAAATTACAGCTGGTTGGTGTTGGTTACAAGGCAGAGAAGAAGGGCAAGACTCTTGTGATGAACCTTGGCTATTCCCACCCAGTAGAAATGGAAGATCCGGAAGGTATCACTACAGAGGTGACATCTCCTACGGAATTAATCATTAAGGGCATTGACAAGGCTGTAGTAGGAAACTACACCGCTAACATCAGAAAGTGGAGAAAGCCTGAACCATACAAGGCTAAGGGTATTCGCTATGAAGGCGAAGTCATCCGTCGTAAAGAAGGAAAGACTGGTAAGAAATAAGGAAGGAGTGAGATCAAATGGCAAAAGAAAGTAAGAATGATAGACGACTGGCTAGACATGCCAGAGTAAGAAAAGCGCTGAACGGAACTCCTGAAAGGCCAAGACTTTGCGTTTACAGAAGCCTTAAAAATATTTCTGTACAGGTTATCGACGATGTGAACGGCGTGACCCTGGCAGCAGCATCCACTGCTGACAAGGAACTGAAGGCAAAGTGCGCTTACGGCGGCAACAAGGAAGCAGCTAAGCTGGTTGGAACAGCCATCGCTGAAAAGGCTAAGGCTAAGGGTATTGAAATCGTATGCTTCGACAGAGGCGGATATTTATATCACGGAAGAGTACAGGAATTAGCAGAAGCTGCACGTGAAGCAGGATTGAAATTCTAACAGGAGGAAATAGGAATGCGACAAAATATGATTGATGCATCCAAGCTGGACTTAAAAGAAAACATCATCAACATCAGACGTGTTGCTAAGACTGTTAAGGGCGGTAGAAACATGCGGTTTTCTGTGTCCGTAGTAGTTGGCAACAGTGAAGGTTATGTTGGCGTTGGTCTTGGAAAAGCTCAGGAAATCCCTGAAGCTGTCCGCAAGGCTACTGAAGATGCAAAGAAGAATTTAATATATGTTCCAACGGTAGGAACTACGATTCCCCACAGAACGCTTGGCGTTTTCGGCGCAGGTAATGTGCTGATTATGCCGGCTGCTCCAGGTACCGGCGTTATCGCAGGTTCATCTGTACGTATGGTACTGGAAGCTGCGGGAGTTAAAGATGTTCGTGCCAAGTCCATCGGTTCTAGCAATACGGTGAACATGGCTTATGCTACTATAGAAGGTCTTAGAGGCTTAAAGACTGTTGAACAAATCAGCAGATTAAGAGGAAAGACTAAGGAAGAAATTTTGGGATAGGAGGAAGATACAAATGGCTAAGATGATTAAAGTAACTTTAACGAAAAGCACGATTGGAGCACTTCCTCAGCATAAAAAAATTGTTGAAGCTTTAGGGTTAAAGAAGATGCACAGTTCTAATGAAATGCCGGACTGCCCGCAGGCTCGCGGTGCCATTAAAAAGGTAGAGCATCTTGTGACCGTAGAAGAACTGTAGGATTGGAGGTGCGGGATAAATGAAACTGCATGAATTAAGAGCAGCCGAGGGTTCAACGAAGAACCGAAAGAGAAGAGGTCGTGGTACAGCTACAGGTCAGGGTAAAACCGGTGGTAGAGGTATGAACGGTCAGAACTCCAGAAGCGGCGGCGGCGTAAGACTAGGCTTTGAAGGCGGTCAGATGCCGTTATATAGAAGAATTCCTAAAAGAGGTTTTACTAATATTTGGAGAACAGAATACACTATTTTAAATGTAGATGACTTAAATCGGTTTGATGCTGGCACAGTAATCACGCCTGATCTGTTAAAAGAAATCGGCATGGTAAAGCAGGTGAAAGCTGGTATCAAGATTCTGGGAGAGGGCACTCTGGAAAAGGGTGTTACCGTTCAGGCTCACAAATTTAGTAAAACAGCCATTGAAAAAATTGAGTCTGCCGGAGGAAAGGCAGAGGTGATCTAGGATGAGCATGTTTGGAACAATTGCTCATGCTTGGAAAATTGCAGAAATCAGAAGAAAGATGATTTTCACTCTTCTGATGCTGGTGGTTTTCAGAGTGGGCTCCAACATCCCAGTTCCTGGCATTAACAGAGAAGTCCTTTCTCAGATGTTTGACGGAGGAACAGGATTATTTGGTTTGTTTGACTTATTCTCTGGTGGTTCTTTCAGCAACTTCACTATATTTGCGCTGAGTATCACCCCTTATATCACAGCTTCCATCATATTACAACTGTTAACCATCGCAATTCCTTCTTTAGAGCGACTAGCTAAAGAAGGAACGGAAGGCAAGAAAAAAATAGCTCAGTACACCCGGTATTTAACGGTTGTGCTGGCCTTGATTCAGGCCATAGGCCTGTCTGTAGGTCTGTTCCGAAAAGCCCTGATTAGCACCGACATTTTCTCGGTGGCAGTAATTGTGCTGACGTTGTCAGCCGGTACGGCATTCCTTATGTGGCTGGGTGAGCAGATTAACGAAAATGGCGTTGGAAACGGTATCTCCCTAATTATCTTCGGAGGTATCATCGCTAGAGTGCCAACTGCAATCCACACAAATTGGGCAAAGCTGATAGCAGGTGAACTACATGTAGTTACTGTAATCCTGTTCTTTGTCTTTGCAGCTGTGGTTGTAGTAGGAATCATCGAGATCCAGCAGGGTCAGAGGCGAATTCCAGTGCAGTACGCAAAACGAGTAGTAGGACGAAAGATGTATGGCGGACAGTCTACGCACATTCCGCTGAAGGTAAACCAGGCCGGTGTTATTCCGGTTATCTTCTCTCTTTCTCTACTGCAGTTCCCGCTGACGGTTACTTATTTCGCACCGAACTCCGGCTTTTCAGAGTTTGTAACGAAGTGGTTATCTCCGCAGGGTGACCCAGGCGTATGGTTTTACACGGTATTCGATGTCCTGCTGATCATATTCTTTACCTACTTCTACACGACGGTTACTTTTAACCCACTGGAAGTAGCAAATAATATGAAAGCAAACGGCGGCTTCATCCCGGGCATTCGGCCGGGCAGACCGACGGTTGAATATTTAAATAAAGTAATGACAAGAATTACTTTTGTGGGTGCACTTTTCTTGGCTGTTATTGCAACTATGCCGACGCTGTTGAGCAATTTCACCGCTATCGACGCCAGATTTGGCGGTACGTCGCTGTTGATTGCTGTAGGTGTTGGACTGGATACCATGAAACAGCTGGAGAATCAGATGGTAATGCGTAATTACCAAGGGTTCTTAAAGTAGCACGCATGCAAATGGAGGAGAATTAAATGAATTTAATTTTATTAGGCCCTCCGGGTGCTGGAAAAGGCACACAGGCGACCAGAATAATAGAAAGATATAGCATTCCGCATATATCTACTGGCGATATATTCAGAAAAAATATAAAGGAAGGAACCGCCCTTGGCAAGAAAGCTCAAGAGTACATGAACAAGGGCGAGCTCGTTCCTGACGACCTGGTAATAGAAATAGCTACTACCAGACTGCTAGACGAGGATTGCAAGGACGGTTTTTTACTGGACGGCTTTCCGAGAACAGTGCATCAGGCTGAAAAGCTCGATGAATTTCTGGCAGCTCACAACAAGAAGGTCGACAAGGTTTTGGATATTGCCGTAGAGAAAGAGGAGTTGATGACCCGGCTGATTGGACGGAGAGTCTGCCGATCCTGCGGTGCTACCTATCACGTAGTAAGTATGCCACCGGCTAAGGAAGGCGTTTGTGACGTCTGCGGCGGTGAGTTGTATCAGCGAAGTGATGATACGGAGGCTACAGTAGCTAACCGTATTGAAGTGTACAACTCACAGACCATGCCTTTGGTAGATTATTACACCGAAAAAGGAAACATCGCTCATATCGATGGAGCAGCAGGCCTTGAAAACGTATTTACTGCTATTGTAAATGTGTTAGGAGAATAAGCAATGATCATCATCAAATCAGAACAAGAGATTAACATAATGCGGGAATCCGGTAAGGTGACAGGCTACATTCTCCGGGAATTGGAAAACTTTATTAAGCCAGGTCTGTCTACTATGGATGTGAACAACTTTGTGGAAGAAACTATTTTGAAAAATCATATGATTCCTTCTTTCAAAGGCTATTACGACTATCCGGCTTCGGCCTGTGTATCTGTAAATGAGGAAGTAGTCCACGGGATTCCTTCCAAGAAGCGGATACTGAAGGAAGGGGACATTGTCAGCGTAGACGTAGGGTCTACCTACAAGGGCTACGTTAGTGATGCAGCCAGAACCTATGCCGTAGGGCAGATTAGCGAAGAGGCCGCCAAGCTGATTCGGGTCACCAGAGAAAGTTTCTTTGAGGGACTTAAATTCTGTAAGGTAGGATATCGGTTGTCGGATATTTCTCATGCAATCCAGAGCAAAGCTGAGGGAGAAGGGTTCTCTGTTATCCGGGATTTCGTGGGCCACGGTGTGGGCCGCAAAATGCACGAAGAGCCGCAGATTCCAAACTACGGCAAGCCGGGCCGAGGCCCTAGGCTGGCCAGTGGGATGGTATTTGCCATTGAGCCCATGATCAACCAGGGGACTTATGAGGTGGAAACCCTGCTGGACAACTGGACCGTAGTTACGTTGGACGGCAAGTTGTCAGCGCATTATGAAAATACTGTTGTTATTACAGATGGTGAGCCTGAGCTGCTTACCTTATAAATAAGGAAGGTGTAATTGATATTATGGCGAAAAAAGACGTCATCGAAGTATTGGGTACCGTTGTAGATGCTCAGCCAAACGCGATGTTTGTGGTGAAGCTTGAAAATGGATACGAAGTACTTGCACACATTTCAGGAAAAATAAGAATGAATTTCATCCGCATCCTTCCCGGCGATAGGGTGAAGGTGGAGCTTTCCCCTTATGACCTGACCCGGGGCAGGATTACGTGGAGAGATAAATAAATAGGAGGTTTAAGATGAAAGTTAGAGCATCCGTTAAACCAATCTGCGAAAAGTGCAAGATAATCAAAAGAAACGGCAAGGTCATGGTTATCTGCGAAAATCCAAAGCACAAGCAGAAGCAAGGTTGATCGATAATTATTTAAGTTTAATAAGTTTAAATTGTATTACCCCGTTTATATTACGCTGCCGCAGGGTTTGCGTGACGGAAGATGGGAGAAGGAGGAATTTATGGCTCGTATAGCCGGAGTAGATTTACCTAGAGAAAAAAGAGTAGAGATTGGACTGACATACATTTTTGGTATTGGAAGAAAGTCTTCTAACGCTATTCTTGAAAAAGCTGGCATCAGTCCTGACACAAGAGTTAAAGATTTAACTGAGGACGAGGCTGGTAGAATCAGAAAGATCATTGAACAGGAATACCTTGTAGAAGGTGATTTGAGGAGAGAAGTTTCCTTGAACATCAAGAGATTGATGGAAATTGGCTGCTACAGAGGTATCAGACATAGAAGAGGACTTCCTGTTAGAGGACAGAAGACCAAGACAAATGCCAGAACTCGTAAAGGTCCGAAGAAGACTGTAGGAAGAAAGAAGAAGAAGTAAGGAGGTAGGAAATCATGGCTAAGACTGTAAAGAAGACAGTTAGAAAAAAGAGAAGAGAACGCAAGAACATTGAAAAAGGCCAGGCACATATCCAATCCACCTTTAACAACACTCTTGTTACTCTTACAGATTTAAGCGGCAACGCATTATCATGGTCCAGCGCAGGTTCTCTGGGTTTTAAAGGCTCCAGAAAGTCCACGCCTTTTGCTGCACAGATGGCAGCAGAAGAGGCAGCAAAGGCTGCTATGGAACACGGCTTAAAGACAGTAGAAGTATACGTAAAGGGCCCAGGCTCCGGACGTGAAGCTGCTATCCGAGCATTGCAGGCTGCAGGTCTCGAAATCAATATGATTAAGGATATTACACCAATCCCTCATAATGGTTGCAGACCGCCGAAGAGAAGAAGAGTCTAATTGAAGGGAGGAGTAATTTAATATGGCAAGATATACAGGTGCTAATTGCAGATTATGCAGAAGAGAAGGCCAGAAGCTGTTTTTAAAGGGCGAAAGATGCTATAGCTCAAAATGCGCTATTGAAAAGAGAAATTACGCTCCTGGACAGCACGGGCAGTCCAGAAAGAAAGTGACTGAGTACGGGCTTCAGTTGAGAGAAAAGCAGAAAGCAAAGAGATTCTACGGACTGCTGGAAACACAGTTCAGAAACTTGTTTGAAAAGGCTGCTAAGAAGAAAGGTATCACTGGTGAAAACTTCCTGATTATGCTGGAGACTAGACTGGACAACGTTGTGTTCAGAATGGGCTTTGCATCATCCAGAAAGGAAGCAAGACAGCTGGTAACACACGGACATTTTACCCTGAATGGTAAGAAGGTAGACATTCCTTCCCTAGAAGTAAAGGCCGGAGATGTAATCAAGGTTAAGGAAAAGAGCCAGAGTTCCCCTAAATTCAAGGAAGTGAAAGAGATGTCTATCAGCGTGCCTTCATGGATCAGCGTAGACGTTGAAAAGCTGGAAGGAAAGGTTGTATCTATCCCTAGAAGAGAAGAGATCGATACACCGGTCGCAGAGCATCTTATCGTCGAATTATATTCCAAATAATATCTCATTAGTTTGGTATATTTTGGAAGAAAAGGGAGGGTTTTTTAGTGATAGAAATCGAAAAACCAACAATAGAGTGTATATTCTCAGAAGAAGATGCGAATTATGGTAAATTTGTAGTAGAACCCCTTGAAAGAGGATATGGAACCACGCTGGGAAACAGCTTAAGAAGAATTCTTCTAAGCTCCCTGCCTGGTGCAGCTGTAACATCCGTTAAAATCGATGGAATTCTTCACGAATTTTCAACGATTCCAGGAGTAAAGGAAGATGTTACAGAGATTATCTTAAATCTGAAGAAGTTGGCGGTTCGCCTGAGTGGTGACAACACCAAGCGGGTAATCATCAATGCTGTCGGACCCAAGGAAGTGACTGCCGCAGATATTATCGGCGACATGGACATGGAGATATTCAATCCCGATTTGCATATAGCCACACTGGAAGAAAACGCCACGCTGGTTATGGAGATTAACCTGGCTCGGGGCAGAGGCTACGTCCCTGCTGAGCAGAATAAGACAGAGAGTACCCCGATTGCGGTGATTCCTGTGGATTCCATCTACACGCCGGTAAAAAAGGTAAACTTTACCGTTGAGAATACTCGTGTGGGTCAGGTGACGGACTACGACAAGCTGGTCCTGGAGATTTGGACAGATGGGTCCATCACCCCAGAAGAAGGGGTATCCATTGGAGCGAAGATTATGCAGGAGCATTTGAACCTGTTTATCGAGCTGACGGATGCTACTGATTCTATGGAAATCATGGTGGAGAAGGAAGAAGACCAGAAAGAAAAGGCTCTGGAGATGACCATCGAAGAGCTGGAGCTGTCTGTGCGTTCCTTCAACTGCTTGAAGCGGGCTGCTATCAACACAGTGGAAGAGCTTACTCACAAATCCGAAGAGGATATGATGAAGGTGCGAAACCTGGGTAAGAAGTCCCTGGACGAAGTAAAACACAAACTTGAAGAATTGGGTCTTGGTTTAAGACCTAGTGACGAATAAGCAATGATCGGTGGCGAAGGATTTTTTGCCTAGTGTGGAGAAAGTGACTTGTTAGTACTGTAACATTCATTGAGTGTAGCGTATCAAAGCAAGTTGCATGATCAACAGTAGGCAAAAAAGACAAGCCAGGAAAGGAGAAGAGTTATGCCAGGATACAGAAAACTCGGCAGACCTACTGCTCACAGAAAAGCAATGCTTAGAAACATCGTTACGGATCTTTTCAGAGAAGGACGGATTTCTACGACCGATTGCAGAGCAAAAGAGGCTAGAAGAGAAGCAGAAAAATTGATTACACTTGCTAAGCGTGGAGATCTTCACGCTAGAAGACAGGTGCTTGCATATGTATACGACGAAAACGTGGTAACAAAGCTGTTTGAAGAAATAGCACCAAAGTATGCAGAGAGAAATGGTGGTTACACCAGAATCTTGAAATTAGGACCAAGACAGGGAGACTGCGCAGAAGTAGTATTCTTAGAGCTTGTATAAGAATGAACTGAGAGTGCGCAGGTTACTTGCGCACTCTTTTTTAACAATCTGTCCAGTGCTTCAGCACTGTCGACAGATTTTACACTAGAAAATTCCAAGAGGCGAAGCCGATTGGTAAATTTTCATCGCGTAACAAAAGTGGTCCAGTGCTTTAGCACTGTTGACAGATTTTATAACAGAGGAAATATCGCTTGCGATATGACGACGTTTCAAAAAAAGCTACCGCTTAAATACGAGCAGATGCGAGCTAAGAACGCCTCGCAGAGGCTTTTTTTACACTAAAAATCAAGGAAAATCGTGAAAAGCTAATAGACGATACGCGGCTTGCAGACTGACTTGCAGGCATAATATAGAATAAAACAGGCAAGGCCTGATGGAATAGATAGATGGAAAAAATTATTAAAATAGACAACTTAACTTTTTCTTATATGAGAGAAAGCGATCAGCGGCTGGTGGAAGCCGTAAAAGGCCTGGATCTGGAGATCGAAAAGGGCAGCTTTCTGGCTGTCATCGGTAAAAATGGTTCTGGCAAATCTACCTTGGCTAAAAATATCAACGCCTTGCTGTTGCCGACAGGGGGAGCTGTATATGTTAAGGGGTGGGATACCAAGGCAGATGACCACCTGTGGGATGTCCGCCAAACCGTAGGCATGATCTTCCAAAACCCGGATAACCAGTTGGTGTCCTCCATCGTGGAGGATGACGTTGCTTTTGGTCCAGAGAATCTGGGGGTTCCCCCAGAAGAAATCCGTCAACGGGTAGATGAAGCCTTAAAAGCGGTGAATATGTACCAGCATCGGAAAAAGGCGCCGCACCTGCTGTCGGGTGGTCAAAAACAACGAATTGCCATTGCCGGTGTGGTAGCCATGAGACCCGATTGCATCATCTTTGATGAACCCACCGCCATGCTGGATCCCAAGGGACGAAGGGAAGTGATGGATATTATCCGCAAGCTGCATCAGGAGGGCATCACCGTCTTGCTCATCACCCATTTTATGGAGGAGGCCGCAAATGCAGATCGGGTATTGATCATGGACAAGGGGCAGCGAATTTTAGATGGAACACCTGTAGAAATATTTTCAGAAATTGAGACGATTCGGGAACTGGGACTGGATGTGCCGACAGCGGTAGATATGGCAGATCGGCTTCGAAAGAGGGGTATACCTGTACCCAGTCACATCATCCGTTCGGAGGAAATGGTAGAATATTTATGTCAATACAAATAAGAAATTTGAAACATGTGTACAGTGAAGGGCTTCCCTTTGAATCTGTTGCTTTGGATGACGTGAGCTTTGAAATTGGGGATGGAGAGATTGTCGGCATTATCGGTCATACCGGCTCGGGCAAATCTACTTTGATACAGCATTTGAATGGATTATTGAAGCCTAAGTCGGGGCAGATCCTCGTAGGAGATGTGGATATCACGGGCCCGGGAGTCTCCATGAAGGACATTCGTCGACGAATTGGTTTGGTTTTTCAGTATCCGGAATATCAGCTTTTTGAGGAGACCGTCAAACTGGACGTGGCTTTTGGTCCGCTGAATCTGGGTCTTAGCAGGGAGGAAGCAGAAGCTCGGGCAAAGGAAGCTATAAGTCTGGTAGGACTGGATTATGAAGAAATTGGGGAGAGATCCCCTTTTGACTTATCCGGCGGGCAGAAACGGCGGGTAGCCATAGCAGGGGTCATTGCTATGAAGCCAGAGGTGCTCATTTTAGACGAGCCTACAGCAGGACTGGATCCTAGCTCCCATCGGGAGTTGCTGGCCGTTATTCAGCGGATTTATCGGGAGCAGGGAGGCATTCTGATACTGGTGTCTCACAACATGAGAGACATTGCTAATTTGGCAGACCGGGTGCTGGTCATGGACAAAGGGCGGCTGGCTATGAGCGGAACACCTCGAGAGGTGTTTGCCAGAAGAGCAGAGCTGACGGACATGGGACTCAGCGTGCCCCCAGCAGCAGAAATTTTATACCAGCTGCAAGAGCGAGGTTTTCCAATTGACCCGGAAGTGCTGAATATGGAAGAAGCAGTAGAGGAATTAATGAGGCGGTTATGATTAGAGACATTACATTAGGACAATACTATCCGGGCAATTCCCTCATTCACAAACTGGATCCCCGGATAAAAATCAGCGGCACCTTTCTTTACATTGTGGCATTATTTGTAGTCAGTGATTTTATCGGCTTTGGACTGTCTGCTCTAGCGCTGGCTGCCGTCATCGGCATTTCCAGAGTGCCCTTTGGCTTTATATCCAAAGGACTGAAGCCAGTCTTTCTGATTATTACCTTTACCTTTTTAATCAATATGTTTATGACCGACGGGGAGACTTTGTTTCAACTGGGCTTTCTGCGACTGACAAAAGAAGGGCTGTACAATGCCTGCTTCATGGGTCTGAGACTGGTACTGCTTATCTTTGGTTCCTCTCTGCTGACCTTGACCACGAAGCCTATCAGTTTGACAGACGGCATTGAATACATGCTGAGTCCTTTCAAGCGAATCGGAGTTCCTGCTCACGAGTTGGCCATGATGATGACCATTGCGCTGCGGTTTATTCCCACTTTGCTGGAAGAGACAGATAAGATTATGAAAGCTCAGATGGCCAGAGGCGCAGATTTTGAAAGCGGTAACCTGCTGAAACGAGCTAAAAGCCTGGTTCCTTTGCTGGTACCGTTGTTTATCAGTGCCTTTCGCATCGCGCAGGATTTAGCCATGGCTATGGAGTCTCGTTGCTATAGGGGCGGGGACCAGCGGACTCGTCTTCATGCGATGAAACTAGCAGCTCGGGATGGGGCGGCACTTCTGGCTCTGGTTTTATTCCTGGCATTAATTATTTTCCAATCGCGTATATTGTAATAGGGCACTTCAAGGATCTAGAGGTTTATGGAGCTGCCCCTCATGCAAGTATGTGGCTTCCTAAGAGATAAGGAAGTTGCACAGAGCAAATCGTATGGAAGGAATCACAGCGAAAACCGATTTTCGTTTGTGATTTGTATAAGGGATTGATTAGGTGAAACATTTTAATCTTTTATTGACAGCTCTGTGTCTGGCAGTGGTTTTTGTCTTTCTGCTCATTCTAGGGCCGGATGTGGAAAAGGCGCGGCTGGATAAGGAAAGCGGGACACCTGCTACCGGAGACGCTGTGGTCACTTCTGACCAGGAAACAGAAGAAGCTGCTCTCGTTTCATCAGAGGAGGCAGGGCAAGAGGAGAGTAAGGCACTCTCTTATGGATTTAACTTGAAATATGATAAATATCTGGTGGAAAGGCCGTACACTTATATTGTAAACGGAGAAAAGCGGTACTTTCAGTTTAACCTTATGCGCCAGCGGATTGACACCGTGGAAAAGGCTATGGGCAGCTACCGCATGACGTATATTGATAATTATAAGAATCGAAACGGTCAAGCCCCCCAGTATAAGGGTCGTGATGTGGATCCTCAAGGAGGCAGCCGAGGGGCATCAGCCCCGGCTTACCCAGATATTCGTCAGCCGGAAGAGTTCATTTATTTGGCTGATGGCACGCTAGTTCAAGTATTAGAAGAGGATCAGGATTTCACTTTGGTGGGACTGGTTGGCACTGATGCGGAGTTTTCTGTGCCTAATCGGTATATTCCACAGGAGGACGGGCTGATCTCTCTGAAAAAGGTCATTATCGTAGACCGAAAAAACCAGAATATCGCTACCTTTGAAAAAGAAGGAGAAAGCTGGAATATTACTTCTTACAGTAAGGCCACGACTGGAAAAGAAGGCCGGTACCATCAACTTACCCCACTAGGCTACTATTTCGCCATTGAGAAGAAGCCTAAATTCTATTACTTAAAAGACGGCACAGATCAAATCGAAGGTTATGCGCCTTACGCAGTGCGTTTTACGGCAGGAGCCTATACTCACGGCGTATCCAGTGCTTATACTTATACAGCGGATGGGGGAAGGCTGGACCCTGGCATTCACGAGTTTTCCAGCAGCATTGGCACCGTGCCTTTATCTCATAAATGCGTGCGGAATTATACTTCTCACGCTAAGTTTATATATGATTGGTATGAGCATGGAAGCACTATCGTCATTGTAATCGAGTAACAGTCTCCTACGCTTCTGTTTTGTGGGGAAGCAAAACAGATTGCTATTATTAAGATAGGGATTCGAGCTGAATTCCAGAAGAGGATAAAGAAGATGAGACAACGAAAAGTAAAGAATCTGGAAGAACGGTTAGCTGTCTGTTCCGCCTATGTGGTGGCAGAGGCAAAGGAAAAGAAGGGCTCTTGGAAGAGCCTGTTTGGTAACGAGCAGCCACTGTATATGGAGTTGGGTTGTGGAAAGGGTCAGTTTGTAATCAAACAGGCAGTTCGCCATCCAGAGAGAAACTTTATTGCAGTAGAAGGCCATGATACTGTGTTACTGCGGGCTTTAGAAAAAGCAGCAGAGACTCAATTGCCCAACTTGAAATTTGTTCGGGGCTACATTCAGGACGTTAACGACTATTTCGCAGAGAACGAGCTGGACGGTATTTATTTGAATTTCAGCGATCCTTGGCCAAAGGACCGGCACGTAAAGCGGCGGCTGACTCACGAGCGATTTTTGACAGGCTATCAGACCGTCATTAAAGATAGTGGCACGGTTGAATTCAAAACGGACAATAATGAGCTATTTGAGTTTTCTATTGATGAGATTAAGGCACAAGGCTATGAGATTGTGGAATATACCAGGGACCTGCATAATTCAGCATTTTCAGCCAGACAGGTGACTACAGAATATGAGGATAAGTTCAGCCGACAGAACAAATGCATCAACTATGTAAAGTTTGTCGTGTAGTCATATACAAGTTTATTTTTTAACAAGAAAAAAGTGATAACGCCGGGCGGTTTATCACTTTTTACTTTTTGTACTCATTTAAAAGCTTATATAGTCAGCGGGATTTACTTGGCTGCCGTCCTTTTCCATTTCAAAATGTAAATGAGAGCCGTCAGCTGATTCGAACAGGCTGGTGTCGCCGATGCCTCCGATGATGTCGCCTTGTTTGACTACATCGCCAGATTCCACCAAGATTTTATCGGATAAGTTCGAATAGGTAGTGATGAAACCATTTCCGTGATTAATTTTCACGGACCACCCCAGTCGGTCATCTCGGTAGGTATCTACCACCGTGCCAGCCGCCGCAGCCTGCACTCGACCATCTAAGGTTCCCTGTATATCCACGCCGGAGTGGACCATGTACTGGTTCAGGGTCTTTGAATAAACGGGCATTTCTGTGGAATACTGTAAGGTGACAGGACCATCTACAGGAGCGGTCCACTCAGAAGCACTGGGGGCAGGCGTTTCTCCTTGAGACTGTCCTTCACTTTGCGGATGATCTTTGCTGTCTACCGTGGGTACGCGTTTTGTTACACTTCGCTCTGCTGAATTGCTGTTTTCCGGTACGGACAGACTGTCTCCAGACAGATTGATTTTGTCTAAACTAGATTTTACTGTAAAAACTGAAGCAAGGGCAACCACGCTGAAACAGAGGACCAGGGCGATAGCTGCTTTATCCATTGGCTTTTTCTCTTTTATATGATGTCGCATAATTTACACCTCCTTTATTGTAGTATTGCCGACTTGCAGTTTTTCATACTTTGTAGTATAATATTTTGTGATTTTATATAAGTGAGGTGGCTCTATGAGTGAATTTATAATGGCGCAGAAAAACGGAAGAAGTATTCCGTTAGAAGATAAAATTTTTGGAATCAGTCGGTTGGCCAACGAGATGATTGCCGAAAAAGGAAAAGAATCAGTGATTAATGCCACCATCGGAGCCCTGCTGGACGATCAGGGAGAGCTCGTAGTGCTTTCTTCCGTGGTAGACGTGCTGAAAAATTTAGCTCCAGCAGATTACGCAGCCTATGCGCCTATCGGCGGAACAGCAGAATTCAAAGACAGCATTAAAAAAGCTGCTTTTGGTAAATATGAACCTAAGTGTTTTACAGAAGCGGTGGCTACACCGGGCGGGACTGGTGCTATCCGCAATACAATTTCTAATTATTCTCAAGTAGGTGACCAGATTCTGACATCAGACTGGTACTGGGCTAACTACAGCTCCATTGCTGGAGAACTAGGCAGGGGGTCGGTCACTTTCGAACTCTTCGATGATCAAGGCCATTTCAACATTGGCTCTTTACAGAAGCAAGTCCGCAGCCTGTTGGACAAGCAGGAGAGTCTGGTTTTGATTATTAACACACCAGCCCACAATCCTACCGGCTATTCCTTAACACTGGAGGATTGGGACGATGTACTATCTGTTCTCCAGGCAGAAGCGAAAGGGGACAAGAAGATTGCCCTGTTGGTGGACGTAGCCTATATTGACTTTGCTGGAGATTCGAATGAGTATCGGGCGTTTTTGCCTAAGCTGGAGAACTTGCCAGCCAATATCCTGCCTATCATTTCCTACAGCACATCGAAGACCTTTACCTTATACGGTATGCGGTGTGGAGCGATGATCTGCATGACCCCGGTGAAATCAATTGCTGAGGAGTTTCTGCGAGTCTGCCAATTTTCTTCCCGGGCATCCTGGTCTAACTGTAACAGAGCGGCGATGGTGGTTTTAGCTAAAATTTATGAAGATCCAGCATTACTGTCAAAGGTCGATGAGGAACGGGACTTTTATCGAGAGCTGCTTGTGAAACGAGGCAAGGCTTTTGAAGAGGAAGCAGCTAAGGCTGGTCTAAAGATGGTGCCTTTTGATGCCGGATTTTTTGCCTCTATTCCTTGTAAGGATCCAGATGCTGTCTGTAAAAATCTGCAAAAAGAAGGGATTTTTGCAGTACCTTTGGCAAAGGGGCTACGCGTATCTATTGCTTCCATCAACGAGAATCAGTGCAGGCTGTTGCCGGCTAAAATCGTGGAAGCGCTGGGTTAGGAGCGGTATATGAGAACGATTATATGGTTTATATATTTCTGGTTCTACTTGCTAGGGCTCTATCCTTGGCAGAAATATTATGAAAAGCGTAAGGCCGCAGGGTTGGAGTACATTTCTGGTGTTGACCGAATCGTGCAAAACTGGGCCAAGCGGTTGTTGATGGTGGCAGGTGTGTCCGCAGAGGTTAGCGGGCTGGAGAACATTCCTCGGGACCGGGCAGTGCTGTTTACGAGCAATCATCAAGGCAATTTTGACATTCCGCTGATGCTCACCAGCTTGGATCAGACCCATCCGCTGGTTGCCAAGGACAGTCTGGCTAAGATTCCGTTTCTATCCAGCTGGATGCGGCTATTCGACTGTCTATTTCTGGATAGGACAAACGCTCGACAATCTTTAAAGGTTTTTGCAGAAGCAGAAGCACTTATTAAAGAAGGTAAGTCTGTGATTATTTTTCCGGAAGGAACCAGAAGCAGGAAGGATGAGGCTGGAGAGTTCAAGGAGGGGGCTTATAAAATTGCCCTGCGAACTGGAGCGGCTGTCGTGCCAGTAGCCATCGACGGGTCTTACCGGGCCATGGAGGCCAACAAGGGAATTTGGATTCGTCCGACTAAGGTGAAAATTACCATCCTGCCCCCTGTGGAAACGGCTGATTTAACCAAGGAGGAGTCGAAACACCTAGGGGCTCACATCCGGGAACAAATCATGGCTTGTAACGGTCGCTAAGAAACAGTAAAATTCCCTCTGCCATGCAGAAGAAAAGGAATAAGACATGGATAAAAACGAAGAGGACACCGCCCGAAAAGCGGGAGCCATAGAAAAAACGCTGATGGTGCTGAATACCCTGACGGAAAAACCATATAGCTATTCAGCCAAGGAACTCAGTGCTAAATTGGGGTTTACTAAGCCTACGGTACACCGGATTCTCAATACCCTAGAAGAGGAACGCTATGTAGGACGTACCTACGATGGGAAATATTCCATCGGATACAAGGTTTACCAGATTGGCATGGTGTATGCGAACAATATGGATATTTACCTGGAAATTCGTCGGGTTATTGAAGCTATTGCTACCGCTACCGGTGAACAGGTGGGCTATGCCATTCTGGAGGGGACGGAAGTGGTTAGTCTCTACGAGTCTCAGATGCAGGATTCTCGAATCCGTTACATAGCCGGAGCAACTTATCCCATCAACAGCGGTTGCTATGGCAAAGTACTTATGACCTTTTCTCATACGGAATCGGAGCTTGATCAAATTGTTCCTCACCTGGAGCTGAAACAGGTTTCTCACGGTGCTATCATGGATCACCAGGAACTACGCGAGGAGTACCGACGGATTCGGGAAAGGGGTTACGGTCAGAGCGAGGATGAATACTTGGATGGAACGGTCGGTCTGGGCGTTCCAGTGTTCAAACAGGATGGCAGTCTGGCGGGCTGCATCGCCTTAGGAGCTATTAAGTCGGCCAAGTTTTATCGGGATAAGGAAGACTACGTAAAGGAAATTTTTAAGGGAGCACAGGAGCTGAAAGGCATTCTGGTATAGTGCGCTTGAAATACTGCAAGGAGCAGCTGCATCCGAGCGGTATTTTTTTTATTCAAGAATGGAAACTATGGTGGTTATAAAAATAAGTGATGGCAAATAAAAATACCTATCTAAATTTTCGGAAATTTGTTGACCCAAACAAAGAATAGTGCTATACTTATAAAAAATTTCACTATGGTCCATATTACAAAATCAAGTCCACAATATGGACTTGATTAAGTTTGAGGCAAAAATATAAAAGTGCAGCCACAGACAACTAGTGGGCGGTAAAGGTTGGTAGTAAAATGTTGGATTTATTAATTCGGGGAGGGAAATATCCCGACTATAGAGAAAACAAGTTTGTACAGGCAGACTTGGGCATCCGGGATGGAAAAGTTGTGCAGATTGGTTCTATTACAGAGCCTGCCCAGCAGGAAATTTCTGCGGAGAATCGTATCGTCTCACCGGGTTTTCTGGATATTCACATGCATGAAGAGAACTTTCAGGAAGAAGGGGATCAATTTGTGATTGCAGAGATGATGGTCAAGATGGGGGTTACCACTTGTCTGGGAGGAAACTGCGGCGTGCAGTATCAAGATCTGGCCCTCTTTAAAGATACCATCCAGCGGCTAGGAGGCGCTCCAGTAAATTACTTGATGCTGGCAGGATATAACGCCTATCGGAAAAAGTTAGGTGTGAATACATATGCAAAGGCAACTGGGGAGCAGCAGGAAAAACTGTTAGAACAGATGAAGGCGCAACTGGCAGAAGGGGCCTATGGTTTCTCTTTTGGCATTGAATATGATCCAGGTATGGACGAAGAAGAAATCATGCACCTGTTGAGTCACTTTGAGGACAAGAACCTGTTTGTCTCCGCTCATTATCGCTCTGATGCCACCGAGGCTATTGCTGCGATACAAGAGATGGTGGACATTGCAGAACGTTCTCAGATGAAGTTTCAGATTTCTCATTTGAGCAGTTGCTCCGCTACCGGACAGATGACGGAAGCCTTGGCGTTGATAAACCGAGAGATAGAACGAAACCCTAAGCTAAATTTTGATACCTACCCTTATTGTGCTTTCTCCACAGAGATTGGCTCGGCGGTCTTTGACGAGGGCTGCTTTGAGACTTGGGGCAAGTCCTATGACTGTGTATTGATTACAGACGGAGAATACCAAAATCAATATTGTGATAAAGAAATCTTTGAAAAGGTTCGCAAGGAGCAGCCCCAGATGCTGGTCGTAGCCTTTGTCATGAATGAAGAAGAAATCGCTGAGGCTATTGCCAATCCCACGGGGATGATTGCCAGCGATGGCATCATCAGTCACGGAAAAGGTCATCCTCGGGCGGCAGGGACCTTCCCACGCCTTCTGGGGAAATACGTTCGGCAAGAAAAGGTCCTATCGCTTCTAGATGCCTTACGGAAGATTACTTTGGAGCCAGCCAAGCGGCTGGACCTTCACGGAAAAGGCCAGATTTTCTTAGGCTGTGATGCGGATTTAACGATATTTGATCCAGATACCATCTTGGACAAGGCAGACTTTTCCCAACTGGATCTAGCACCGGAGGGTATCGATTATGTTATTGTAAATGGTCAGATTGCTGTAGAGCATGCTCAACTAAAAAACGGCAAGTCCGGTCGGTTCATCTCATACAATAGAGCAGAAGATTAAGCACTTAGAATATGCAAACTTCTGATTTTCGCTATCAATTTGCAGGATGGGAGGTAAAAAACAGTGACATTCCCGTTAGCGAGGAAAAGAAGGCCAAGACAGGAGCATCCCAATGTACAGGCTCCAGTCTGACATAGATATATTCCACATAGAAGAAAGGAACAACATTATGGGAAACCAACAATCCGCAGAGAATTTAGACTCTAAAAAAGAAAAGAAAAAAGGAATTAATACATTTGTTTTATTATTTGGCGTACTTATCGCCATGGCCATTTTATCGTATATCCTTCCGGCTGGCCAATATGAGCGGCACGAGGTAGATGGCAGAAATGTGGTTATAGAGGGTACTTATCACATTATAGACCGGACTCCGGTTGATGCCTTTCACTTATTTACAGCGATTCATGAAGGCTTGGTAGAAGCGGCACCTATCGTCTTCTACGTTATCATTATCGGTGGTATGATTAACGTGATGAACGCCACAGGTGCTCTAAACGGACTGTTGTCCACCACGGCAGAAAAGCTGGCGAAACAAAGACTGGCCTTTATTGCTATTCTGATGCTCCTGTTCGCCTTAGGTGGTGCCTTTATCGGTATGGCTGAAGAAAGTCTGATGTATATACCGATTATTATTCCGTTTGCGCTGGCATTAGGCTTTGACGCCTTTACAGGCTGCGCTATCGTGCTTATGGGTATGTCCATTGGGTTTACGTCAGCAGTTATGAATCCCTTTACCATCGGTTTGGCTCAAGGGATTGCGGAGCTGCCGTTATTCTCTGGTCTGCATTTAAGACTAGCCCTTTTCGTTGTGTTTTACATGGCTTGTGTCGGTTTTGTTTATCACCACGCTAATCAGGTTGCCAAAGACCCGTCCAAGGGCATCTGGGGTGACCGGAGATATGAGGGCGTGGCCATCATTGACAAACCGCACTTTACCACTCGTCACAAGTTGATTCTATTGGCTTTCGTAGGTGCCATTGCCTGTCTGGTCGTGGGCGTTTTGAAGTATGGCTTCTATATGGGCGAGTATTCTGGTGTATTTATTATCGTATCTATCATCTTTGCCATCATTGGTAAGATGTCTTCTCACGAATATATTGATAAATTCATGGAAGGTGCGCAGGGCATTCTGTCCGGAGCGCTAATCTGTGGTTTTGCTAGAGGTATTGTAGTTGTTCTTACCAACGGAAACATCATTGACACCATCCTAAACGGTGCTGCAACCATTTTGGAACAGACCTCCTCCGCTGTGTGCGCGGCCGGTATGTTCGTCGTTCAGGCTTTAATCCATCTGCTGGTACCTTCCGGCAGCGGCCAGGCGATGTTGACTATGCCAATCATGGTGCCGCTGGCAGACCTGCTAGGCGTAACCAGACAGACTGCTTGCTTGATCTTTACATTGGCAGACGGTATCGGAAACACGATTTTGCCGACTTCCGGGTATTTTATGGCCGCTCTGGCTGTAGCCGGTCTGTCTTGGGGACAGTGGGCTAAGAAAATCTGGCCCTTCGTCCTGGCTGAATATGTGATTTCTATAGTAGTAGTAGTTCTGGCCAATATGGCAGGCTACGGACCGTTCTAAGGCACAGCAAGCCTAGAATGGAGATCAATACAAAATAAATGAATAGGCAGAGTGCAGGTCCAGGGCAGAAAGCTCTGGGCCTGCAATGTTCTGTCTGCAAAAACCTCACGGGACAAAAAAGAAAGGAAGCGGTGCAATATGAGTTTATATGAGAGTTTGAAGAAACAAGCTTATGTAAATGTAGAAAACTATGAAAGTTTGTGCAGAGAATTAAATGATTTTCTGGCTGACAATCCGGAGATTTCCGGGCAGGAGTTTCAATCTTCCCAAAAGCTGGTAGATTTACTGAGGGAACAGGGCTATCAGGTAGAATACCCCTTTGCCGGATACGAAACAGCTTTTAAAGCTGTCTACGGAAAGAGCGGTCACAGCCGCAAAATCGCTATCTTAACCGAATATGATGCTTTACCAGGGATTGGACACGCTTGCGGACATTGTACCAGTGCTGCTATCAGCCTATTGACCGGACTGAGCTTAAAAGATCTTCAAGACCAGCTGGATGCAGACATTCACATCATTGGGACACCCATTGAAGAGACCGACGGGGCCAAGTGCACCATGGTCAAGGGGGGCGTCTTTGATGGCTACGACATGGCTATGATGGTGCATTTATATGGCGAAAACTTACTGGCACCTAAGCTGCAAGCACTAGACTCGTATATGTATACCTTCCACGGGAAGCCAGCTCATGCCTCAGCGGCACCATGGGATGGTAAGAACGCCCTCAATGGCGTTCAGCTCATGCTACACGCTGTGGATATGCTGCGGCAGCATGTAAAGCCCGATGTGCGGATGCACGCCGTAGTTCGGGACGGAGGCCTGGCGCCTAACATTGTACCGGAGACTTCCTCCCTGGAAATCTACATCCGTTCTATGAATCGGGCTTATCTCAATGAATTAGCACAGAAGATTGATGATTGTGCGAAGGGAGCAGCTATTGCTACGCAGACAACCTTTGATAAAGAAGCCACGGCTGAGGCTTATGATAATCTGAAAGCGAATGCCACGGGGGATGCTGTACTGGCAGAGACTTATGAGGAGCTGGGATTAGAGATTGGAGACACGGAAAAAATCTTTGGTTCTTCCGATGCAGGAAATGTGAGCATGGTTTGTCCGACCTTCCATCCGATTTTGCAGATTGCTGATCCGGAGGTAGCCATTCATACCCGAGCTTTTGCAGATATGGTTAAGAGCCCTCGAGCGCATAAAGGTATCCATATTGGAGCTAAAATTTTGATTTTACAGGCATTAAAAATCTTTACAGATTCGGAAAAGCTTGCAGCCATGAAGGCGGATTTCGAGAAATAACCGAAAAGGAACCCAATTCAGTAAGAATTTGGTTCCTTTTTTCGTGATTATTCGCTATAATTATGGAAGAGGTATTTGAATATGAAGGATATTTGTAGAAAAATTTGCCTAAAGATAGGAGAAGCAGAGGTTTTTCAAGGTATCCGCAGCGGCCTGATTCTGCTGATTCCGGTATTGCTTGCTGGTTCTTTTTCCCTCTTACTGACCTCGCTGCCCATGGATTCCTATCAACGGTTTATACGGAATGCTGGCTCTGGTGCTTTACTTGAGTTTTTTGACAGCATTTATCAGGCTACCTTTGGTCTACTTTCCCTGTACATGGTTCTGTCCATTAGCTGCTGTTTAAGCCGCATGAAGGATATGAAAGATACTGCTGCAGGGGTTATGTTGACCTGCTTGGTGTGCTTTGTTCTCATGAGCGGAGCTGGGTTAGATCAGCCGGGACTGTTGCTGGATTGCCTTGGGGTTAACGGTATGTTCACAGCTATCTTCACAGCAGTGGGGGGCACTTATCTATACATATTCTTTAAGAAAAAAATACATGCTAGGCTTCGGTTTGTGGCGGAAGGGGCGGATATAACCTTCAACGACACCATCACCTCCATTTTTCCGCTATTGGCTGTAGTGACTTGTTTTGCTTTTTTTCATCTGCTGCTAGTCCATCTGGTTCAGGTGGATAGCTTTCACATCCTCATAACTAGTGGGGTTAACAGGCTCTTCTTTCACATGGGCAGATCTTTTGCCAGTGCTTTTCTCTTTGTTTTTATGACTACTTTATTGTGGTTTTTCGGTATTCATGGCAGCGATGCCCTGGAAACAGTCAGTACGGCTTTGTTTAAGCCTGCCATTCAAGAAAATATTCAGCAGGTTCTGTTGGGCCAGGTGCCTACCGAAATCTATTCCAAGACTTTTTTCGATGTGTTCGTCTTTATGGGTGGTTGTGGTTCCAGTATCTGCCTGTTGTTAGCCATCTTCTTGTTTGCCAATCGAAAAAGAAATAAGAATCTGGCTAAAATTGCAGCTTTTCCGATGATTTTTAATATGAATGAATTAATGCTGTTCGGGCTTCCAGTAGTCTTCAATCCACTGATGCTGGTGCCTTTTCTCGCGACTCCGCTGGTTTCTTTTCTTCTAGCCTATGCCGCCATGAGCAGCGGCTGGCTGCCTGTGGCTTCCGTCCAGGTGGAATGGACAACCCCCATCTTGTTAGGCGGCTACTTGGCCACTGGTTCTCTAAAAGGCAGTGTGATTCAGTTGCTGAGCATTTTTTTAGGCACGCTGATCTATCGTCCTTTTGTTCGTGCCTACGACAAAGCGATGCTGGCCGATAGCCGTAGAAATTTAGAGATATTGACTAGCTTGCTAAAGAAAAGTCAGGACGATAATCTGCCGGTGACGTTGACTGAATTAGCTGACGCGAGGGGGACTCTGGCTCGGTATCTATCATCTAGCTTAAAATCCACTATCCGCAAGGATGATATCTGTATGTATTACCAGCCCCAGCATGATCATAAAGGGGTATGCATTGGCGTGGAAGCACTGCTTCGGTGGAAGCATCCGTTGTTTGGCATGATCTACCCACCTCTTGCCATTAAGCTGGCAGAGGAAAATCAGCTGCTGGAGGAGCTGGAACAATGCATTTTTCAGACGGTAGCTCGAGACCTAAAAGACCTGCTGCTTCAGCGGGTGCCATCTTGTACGGTCAGCATCAACATTTCCGCCCAGACCGTACAGAAGCAGTCTTTTATTCTTTTCCTGCGACAATTTACCAAAGAACATGGCATTCAAAAAAACCGCATTTGCATTGAAATTACTGAACAAGATACGATTCGAATCAATGAAAGTCTGCAAAATATCTTAGCAGAGATTCACAGATTGGGTTATCTTCTAGCCATAGATGACTTCTCCATGGGCTCTACCTCGGTGAAGTATTTACAAAATAATCTTTTTGACTTGGTGAAGCTGGACGGAAGTCTAGTGCAGCAAATTGATACTAACAGCCGGAGCAGGGATATTGTGGCCTCTATTGTCTATTTAGCTAAGGCCTTAGAAATATCTGTGTTGGCGGAGTATGTGGAGGACCGAGAGAAGCAGCAGGAGCTGGAACGTTTGGGTTGCTTTAAGTATCAGGGCTATTTGTATAGTCCGGCTATCCCAGTAGGGGAATTAAAAGATTATCTAAACAAGGCTCCGATGAAATAAGTTTGGAGGCTTAGAGGATATTAAAAGCTTGATGAAAACCTGTATTTTTGTATACAGCAAATCAGTTCCAATAGCAGTCAATTTAATAGCAAATTAAAGAAAACAGGGAGTGTACTCCCTATTTTTTTTGCAAATACACAGGTTAAAACTTGTGTATTTTTCATTATAACCATTAAAAGGAAAATCTTTTGACGAAAAAAGTTCAGTTGATTTTTGGTAAAGCTATGGTATCCTAGAGGTGTAAAAAATCAGCGATATTGTGCACATTATTATGTATACAGTATTCAAAATAAAAATATAAATGTAGGAGAGTTGCACAGGGAATCTATTGTAGGAGGAAAGGACATGGATAACATTCGGGAAATGAATCGTATTTCTGGGTCAGCCAACCAATCGGTCCAGAAGTGGATTAGCGCAATCCTGGCTCTTTTGCCGGGGAGTAATTGTGGTGGACATGGGGGCTGCGGACTGAAAAGCTGTCAGGAATGTGCGGAATCCATCGCACAGGGGGCTGCCGTGGCACTTTGCCCAGCTTGTTCTCAAGAAGCGGTGGACGCTATTGCCGGCATTGTGGGGACAGAGTCTATGCCTGTGGTGGAACGGATAGCTTACATTCGCTGTAGCGGTGATGCGGCTGGAAAAAAGCGGTTGTCCGGTGAAGACAGCTGTCAACAGGCTAGAGAAAAGGGCTTTCTAAACAGCGAATGCAGTTATGGCTGTATTGGCTTGGGCTCCTGTGTAGAGCGATGTACTTTTGATGCGATGAGTGTGGAAGATGGCCAGGTGAAAATTGATCGAGAAAAATGCAATGGCTGTGGCGCTTGTATAGATTTGTGTCCTCAGCAAGTTATCCTTCTGGTTCCCAGGGAAGCCACCAACTTCATTCCTTGTGCTTCGGAAAACGATGAGGAAACCACCAGAAAGCTCTGCGGCAGCGGTTGCATCGGCTGCGGCGATTGTCAGGAGGTCTGTCCTCAGGATGCTATTTCTATGGTTAATAATTGTGCAGTTATCGACTATGACAAGTGTGTGGGTTGTGTGGCTTGTACGGTTAAGTGCCGCAAGAAGATTATCGTAGATGAGCTTCACGACTTACGAAAGCTGAAAGAGACAGTGGCTTTTGTGCGCTGCCGGGGTGGGAAGAAGGCTCAGGCAAAGTTCAAGGCTTTGGGCGTAGAGACCTGCACTAATGCAGAAAAGATTAGAAGTCGGGCGATGGGATTGTGTCAGGTAGGCTGCATCGGATTAGGGGAATGTGTGGAGGTCTGCCGATATGATGCCATCGCGGTGGTGGATGGAACAGCACAGGTGGACCCGGAGAAGTGTGTGGGTTGCTTAGATTGTGTGGCAGTCTGTCCAAGCAAATTAATAGTAGAAGTTCCTTACGGAGGCAGTAAGCAGGTGGCCTGTGCTTCTACATGGGACTGGGAGGAAAAGCTTCAGGTCTGTGGAAGCGGCTGTATTGGCTGTGGCGACTGCGCAGCTAATTGTCCAAACGGAGCTATCACCATGGAAAACAAGCGGGCGGTGGTAGATAGCCAGCTATGCGAGAATTGCAAGATCTGCTCCTATCTATGCTCTAGAACGGCGTTGGTAGAGCTGGAGGTGCCGGAAGAGACCTACTTGCAGCGGCGGGCCATGGGTATATAAGGGAAAGGATGTGATGATATGAGAATGTTAAAAACCATGGACGGAAACACGGCAGCAGCTCATGTGGCTTACGCCTTTTCAGAAGTTGCGGCCATTTATCCGATTACGCCTTCGTCGGTTATGGCAGAAAATATAGACGAATGGGCTGCAGGAGGCCGCAAAAATATCTTTGGCGAAGAGGTCAAGGTCCTGGAGATGCAGTCAGAAGCCGGGGCGGCAGGAGCTGTCCACGGTTCCCTTATGGCAGGGGCCTATACCAGTACGTTTACGGCCTCTCAGGGGTTGTTGCTGATGATTCCCAATATGTATAAGTTGGCAGGTGAGGAGACGCCTGCGGTGCTTCACGTGGCAGCCAGAGCGCTGGCGTCCCATGCATTATCCATTTTTGGCGACCATTCCGACGTAATGAGTTGCCGTTCTACTGGCTTTGCCATGTTGGCAGCGGCCAATCCTCAGGAAGTCATGGACTTAGCTGCAGTAGCGCACCTGTCGGCCATCGCCGGCAAAGTCCCTATGCTGCACTTTTTTGATGGGTTTCGAACCAGTCATGAACAGCAGAAGATTGAGGTGTGGGATTACGACCAGCTGAGTTCTATGGTGGACTGGCAGGCTGTAGCTGAATTCCGGCGCAGAGCCAATCATCCATTACATCCCCACAGCCAAGGCTCCGCTGAGCAGCCGGAAACCTTTTTCCAGCACCGGGAAGCCAGCAATAAGCGGTATGAAGATACGGTGGGCATTGTGGAAGCTTATATGAATCAGATCAATGAAACACTAGCTACCGATTACAAGCCGTTCAATTACTATGGGGCACCGGATGCAACGGAGGTTATCGTAGCTATGGGATCCGTCTGCGACGCCATTGAAGAGGTGGTGGATTACCTGAATCGCCGAGGCAAAAAGGTGGGCTTGGTAAAAGTACGCTTGTATCGCCCGTTTTCGCCTTCACATCTGCGCCAAGTGCTGCCGGAGACCGTCAAGAGCATAGCTGTGCTGGACCGAACAAAGGAGCCGGGAGCCATTGGCGAGCCTCTTTACTTAGATGTGGCGGCAGGTCTGCGGGATACAGTCTTTGAAAAAGCCTTGCTGGTAGGCGGTCGGTATGGGTTGGGATCCAAAGACACCCAGCCGGGAGACCTGATTGCCGTATACGAAAACTTGTGGTCCGCTGAGCCGAAAAAACAGTTCACCATTTCTATAGAAGATGATGTGACCCATTTATCTTTACCCGTTTCCGGCAATCCCGATACGACGGCAGAAGGCACCGTATCCTGCAAGTTTTGGGGACTGGGAGCTGACGGTACCGTAGGTGCCAATAAGAACAGCATCAAGATTATCGGTGATTACACAGATAAGAAGGTACAGGCCTACTTCCAGTATGACTCCAAGAAATCCGGGGGACTGACTATCAGCCATTTGCGGTTCGGAGACCATCAGATTAAATCCACCTATTACGTAAAACAAGCAGATTTTGTGGCCTGCCACAATCCATCTTACATGAAAAAATACGACATCGTTCAGGACGTCAAACCGGGAGGCTTCTTCCTGCTAAACTGTGCCTGGAGTGATCAAGAGCTGGAAGAACATCTTCCTGGAGGGGCTAAACGGTATATGGCAAAGAACAAGGTCCAGTTCTATACCTGTGATGCCGTGGAGTTGGCTATGGGTATTGGCTTGGGAGCTAGACGAATTAATACCGTTCTTCAGGCGGCCTTCTTCAAACTGGCAAACATTATCCCTATTGAAGATGCAGTAACGTATATGAAAGAAGCCATCAAGAAGACTTATGGGGCAAAGGGAGATAAAATTGTCAATATGAATCTTCAGGCTGTGGACGCGGGCGTGAAAAACATTCATCGGGTAGAAATCCCAGAATCTTGGCTACAGGCCGTGGATAAAGAGGATGAAATCCAGGTACAGGGTCGTGATTCCGCTCATACTGCCTACATACGGGACATCCTGATTCCTACCAACGCCATGAAAGGAGACTCCCTGCCGGTGTCTGCCTTTGTAGAGACGGCCTCTGGTTTTATTCCAGCGGGGACTGCCGCTTTTGAAAAGCGGGGGATTGCGGTAGAGATTCCAAATTGGCTGCCGGAAAACTGCATGCAGTGCAATTGGTGCTCTTACTCCTGCCCACACGGTGTCATCCGTCCCTTTGTTCTGACAGAGGAAGAGGCAGAAATAGCCGGAGCTAAACATATCAAGCTGAAAGGCGGGGAAGAGAAGCTGTTTTCGATAGCTATATCTGCCCAGGACTGCACTGGCTGCGGCTCCTGTGCTAGCGTCTGTCCGGCTCGTATAAAGGCCCTGGAAATGATTCCAGCAGAGGAAGGCATGGGAGAAGCTCAGCAGGTATTTGATTGTGTGTCTAAACAGGCAGAGGAAAAGACAAATCTCTTTAAAGAGGATACGGTCAAAGGAACCCAATTTAAGAAACCTCTTTTGGAGTTCTCAGGAGCCTGTCCGGGCTGCGGAGAATCCCCTTATGCGAAGCTGATTACCCAACTATATGGAGAGCGGATGTTTATTGCTAATGCAACCGGTTGTTCTTCCATCTGGGGGTGCAGCGCTCCTAGTACACCATATACGGTTAACCGTCAAGGCAGAGGACCGGCCTGGGGCAACTCCTTATTTGAAGATAACGCAGAGTTTGGCCTGGGCATTGCTATCTCCATGAAAGCCCGTCGTCAGGCCATGAAATCTGCTGTAACTCGTCTGGCAGAGGAGCCAGAGTTTAAAGAGGCGGCTTGGCACTGGATTCAAGGAATGGAGGAGGCAAAGACGGCCCAGGAAGCTGGAGACGTCCTGCTAAAACTGTGTCAGAGTCAGCCAGACCGGACAGAGGCTAAATACGTCCTTGATAACAGCGACATGCTGCCAAAGCCATCTATCTGGATGTTTGGTGGAGACGGCTGGGCTTATGATATAGGCTACGGCGGCCTGGATCACGTAATCGCTTCTGGGGAAAACGTAAACATCTTTGTCTTCGATACGGAGGTGTATTCCAATACCGGCGGGCAAGCATCTAAAGCTACACCAGTAGGCGCTATCGCTCAATTCGCTGCCAACGGAAAGGCCATTCGCAAGAAGAACTTAGCTCAGATGGCGATGTCCTATGGGTACGTATATGTAGCTCAGGTGGCCATGGGAGCTAACCCGGACCAGACCTTGAAAGCCATTCGGGAGGCGGAAAACTATGATGGACCGTCGCTGATTATTGCCTACGCCCCTTGCATTAACCACGGAGTCAAGGCAGGTATGAACAATGCCATGCTGGAGATGAAAAAGGCTGTTCGCTCTGGGTATTGGAACCTGCTTCGATATAATCCGGCCCTAGTAGCTGCCAGGAAAAACCCACTGTCCGTGGATAGCCCGGTTCCTACAGAAAGCTACAAAGACTTCCTCATGGGTGAAGTCCGCTACAATTCTCTGGCTTTAAAGTTCCCAGAACGGGCTAGCAGCCTGTTCGACGAAGCAGAGGATATCGCCGACCAGCGATATAAGGACTTGATACGCCAGCAGAAAAGTTTGGAGCCGCAAGAAGGAGGGAGCTACTGATATGTATGAGATTATAAGCAAACGCCGTTTAAATTCGACGATTACTTGGCTGGTAATCAAAGCACCGCTGGTGGCAAGGAAGGCCAGACCAGGCCAGTTTATTATTCTGCGTACGGATGAATACGGAGAGCGGATTCCCCTGACCATGGCTGGGCATGATTCAGAGAAAGGGACTATTGATATTATCTATCAGGCGGTGGGCAAGACTACTTTACTATTAGATCAGTTTGAAGTGGGAGATGCTCTTCTAGATGTGGTAGGTCCTTTGGGACGGCCTACAGAGATGGAAGGACTGAAACGGGTAGCCGTAGTAGGCGGCGGCACCGGCAACGCTCTGGCTTACCCTATTGCCAAGGGGATGTACGATACGGGAATCCAGGTAGATATGATTGCCGGATTTCAGACCAAGGATGTGGTCATCCTGGAAGAGGAATTCCGGGCAGGAACCAGCAACCTATATATCACCACCGACGACGGTTCTTATGGGGAAAAAGGGTTTACCACCGACAAGCTGAAAGCTCTTATTGAATCTGGGGAGAAGTATGATGAAGTGGTGGCTGTAGGCCCCCCTGTGATGATGAAATTTGTCTGTCAGCTCACCGCCAAGTACGGCATCAAGACCGTGGTATCTTTGACGGCTTATATGGTGGACGGGACCGGTATGTGCGGTGGCTGCCGAGTCGTCATCGGCGGAGAAAATAAATTTGCCTGCGTGGATGGGCCGGAATTTGACGGCCAGCTGGTCAACTGGGATGAGCTGATTCAGCGGAATTCATTTTATAAGGAGCAGGAGCAAGAAGATATGGTTCATGTTTGCCGTTTGACAGGAGGTGTCCGCTGCCATGATTAACCTGGTAAAAGAAAAGAATCCCATGCCGGAGCAGGACCCAATGGTCCGCAATAAGAATTTTAAAGAGGTCTCCACCGGTTATACGGCGGATATGGCTATAAATGAAGCCATGCGCTGCCTGCAATGCCGGAAAAAGCCGTGTACGGGCGGATGTCCGGTACGGGTACGCATCCCGGAATTTATCGCCAGGATTGCGGCAGGGGAATTTGAAGAGGCCTATCAAGTAATCAGCACCACCAGCTCCCTGCCAGCCATCTGTGGCCGGGTCTGCCCCCAGGAAAATCAGTGTGAGGGCCGGTGCGTTCAGGGTCTCAAGGGGGAGCCGGTGGCTATCGGCCGGTTGGAGCGGTTCGCCGCAGACTGGCATCGGGAGCATGGAAGCGGGGAGGCTGCGGCCCAAGCAGACAGCAATGGCCGCAAGGTAGCAGTGGTCGGTTCCGGACCGGCGGGGCTGGCCTGTGCCGGAGACTTGATTGCCAAAGGTTATGGGGTGACAGTCTATGAGAGTCTCCACAAGGAAGGAGGTGTGTTAGCTTACGGTATACCGGAATTTCGCCTGCCAAAGGATATTGTGTCTTCTGAGGTTTCTGCGTTGAAGGACCGGGGCGTTTGCTTTATCAACAACGCGGTTGTGGGCATGTCTATGACGGTGGATGAGCTCTTTGAAGATGGATTTGAGGCGGTGTTTGTGGGGACGGGTGCTGGGCTGCCACAGTTTATGAACATTCCTGGTGAGAATTTGCTGGGTGTTTATTCGGCCAACGAGTATCTGACCCGAATTAACCTGATGAAAGCCTACAAGCCGGAGTACGACACACCGATTCAGATATCCAGAAAGGTGGCTGTTATCGGCGGAGGCAATGTGGCCATGGATGCAGCCCGCTGTGCGAAGCGTATGGGCGCGGAGGAGGTCCATATCGTCTATCGTCGTTCCATGGAAGAAATCCCTGCCCGTCAGGAGGAAATCCACCATGCTATCGAGGAAGGCATTCATTTTCAACTGTTGACCAACCCGGTGGCTATCCGAGGCACAGAAAAGGGTTACGTCTGCGGACTGGAATGTGTGGAAATGGAGTTAGGGGAACCGGATGCCTCTGGCAGGCGCAGACCGGTAGAAAAAAAGGATTCCAACTTTGTCCTAGAGGTGGATGCGGTGATTATGGCTATCGGTACGAGACTGAATAAGCTGATTTTAGAGACTACGGAGAACCTGTCGGCCAACAGCAGAGGAGGCATTGGCGCAGAAGAAGAGACAGGAGCCACTAGCTGTCCAGGGGTTTTTGCCGGGGGTGATGCTGTCACCGGAGCCGCTACGGTGATTTTGGCCATGGGTGCTGGTAAAAATGCGGCAGACAGTATTGACCGCTATCTGGAAAAAAGGGTATAATTGAATCGTCAATACATTCTGATAATAAGCGATACTAGGAGGTTCCAGAAAATGAAGATTCAATTTTGCGGAGCAGCATCTGGCGTAACAGGGTCCTGCCATCTCATTACCACAGAGAAACATAAAATCCTATTGGATTGCGGACAGTTTCAGGGGGGCAAGGCCATGGAAGCCATGAATTTTGAACCCTTCCCTTTTAATCCGGCAGAAATCGATTACTTGATTTTGAGCCACGCCCACGTTGACCACTGTGGACGGATTCCCCTGTTGGTGAAGAGGGGGTTTAAGGGAGACATCTACTGTACAGATGCTACAGCAGACCTGGTAGATGTTATGCTCAAGGACAGCGGGTATATTCACGAGAAGGAAGCGGAATGGAAAAACCGTAAAGCTGAGCGGGCCGGCAAGCCCCTGGTGGAACCTTTATATACGTATAACGACGCTTTAGATGCCCTTAAATATTTAAAGCCAGTGCTCTATGACCAACTGGTGGAATTAAATGAAGAGATGAAGATCGTTTTTAATGATGCCGGTCATATTTTAGGCTCGGCTATCGTGGAGTTGTGGGTAGAGGAGAATAACAGCGTATCGAAGCTGGTTTATTCCGGAGACTTAGGGGTCGCAGGCCGACCAATCTTGAGAAATCCGACTATTATTAAAAAGGCTGATTATGTAATCATGGAAAGCACCTATGGAAATCGGCTTCATCCACAGAATTCAGCCAGCATCGACCAGCTGATTCAGGTGGTACTAAAGACCATTCAGCGGGGAGGTACGGTAGTGATTCCTTCTTTTGCGGTGGGCCGGACTCAGGAGCTGATTTATCAGTTTAACCGAGTTTATCAAGATAATTCTCAGTATAAGAAGCAGTTGGAAGATCTGATGGTTTACGTGGATAGTCCCATGGCTACCACGGCTACAGAGGTTTTTCGGCGAAATGCCCAGGTCTTTGATGAGGAGACCAAGGCGTATATCCTTAACGGCGACAACCCGTTAGACTTTAAAAATTTAAAGTTTACCAGGAGTACAGAGGAATCGATGTTTCTCAATCTGGATAAACAACCGAAAGTCATTATTTCTGCCAGCGGCATGTGTGAAGCAGGACGAATCCGGCATCATTTAAAGCATAACTTGTGGAATCCAAAATCCAGCATTGTCTTTGTGGGCTATCAGGCAGAAGGGACCCTGGGGCGGATGCTGGTAGATGGAGTCAAAGAAGTGACGTTGTTCGGGGAAGCTGTTCACGTTAATGCAGAGATTCACAATCTGGAAGGGTTCTCCGGTCACGCAGACCGAAACGGGCTTATGTCCTGGCTGGCTGGCTTTCGAGAAAAGCCAAAGCAGATATTTTTGGTTCATGGGGAGACAGAGGCCAAGCACGATTTTGCCGCTTCTATCAAAAAGGAGCTGGGATACGATGCAGTGGCCGTGGATGGGGTATCAGAGTTCATCCTGGAGAATAATCAAATTGTCAACATGGAACAGGCACTTCAGGAGGCGGTTAGCCAAGAGAGTATCATGAACATCAAAAAAAGGATTGCCGACATTCACGACAATCTGGAAACGATTCTCTACCACACTCAACTGGCCGTAGACGACGAAATGTCTGTTCAACGGGTGGCAGAGATCAATAACATGGTGCTGGAATTGGAGAAAATGTCTCTGAATCTGGGTTCTGCTGTTACCCAGCAGGAGCGGGTAGAAGAGTTGAACTAATGAGCCAAGAAAAGAGAAACCCTAAAGGGTAAGAAAACAATAACAATCTTTAGATGACGTCAACTGCTCAAAAGTAGTTGACGTTATTTTTGCATAAAAGGAAAAACCCGGCGTGCGCCGGGAAATTTAGTGAAGCAACAGATGCTTTTCCTCTAGAGCCTTCTTGATCCGTAAAAAGGTGGCTTCATCCCGGCATCCTACTCGATGGAGATGAACTCCTTCCGTCAAGCTGCTCAGGGGCAAGTCGCCTTGGAGTTGAGATTTCTCCAGAAACAAGTCTACCTCGTAGCGGGAAGTCAACTGAAGAGGACCGGAAAGCTGGCCATAAAGAGCATGCTCAATGGTTACATCCAATACTTCTCCCCCAAAATCCACGATGGTGTACAGCTCTTCCTGGAGCTGCTCGTCGGTATGCTTGCAAGCCAAAATTCCTTCAAAAGGATGACCGCTGACAGGCTCCCCATCTCCCGTCAGCACATAGCCCCTAGGCGTGGCAGAAATATCGGCTCCTCCCGCTCGAAGCAGGGCCACATCGCTGACGATAATCTGGCGGCTGACGCCCAACAAACCTGCTAGCCGGGCAGCGCTGACAGGGGTGGAATGAGACTTTAAATGAGAAAGGATGGATTCTCTTCGCTGAGCTGTGTTCATGGTTGTGATACTCCTTGTATGAATTTAATTTAGTTCCATGTGGCATTGGAAGTGTTTCCCTACGGCCATCATATCATCTGAGAAGAGCCGGGTCAATGGGCAAGTGGCTCAAAACATGCTCCTGGATGCGGGTAGAAGGTCTCCGTGAGTGCTCCCGAAAGCAACGTGCAACTGCTGGGATGCTCCATGGGAGGACAAGCCTTTTGGCATCCAAGGGGGCGCTTTTAACTGATATGAGACAGCAGTTTAAAATAGTTATAGCCTGATAGTAGAATTTCTTCATCGAAGTCAAAATTATTGCTGTGCAGCGGGATTTTAGCTCCGGTTCCCAACAGGGCAAAGACGGAGGGGGCTTTGGTACCATAGTAAGAGAAATCCTCAGAAATCATTACTGCTTCCGGCAGCTCCTGATAATAGCTGAGGTCGTTCAGCTGAGGCTTAATCAATTGGTACAGCTCCTTGTCATTCACCACCGGGAGGTATCCGTCAGAGCAATGAACGCTGATTTTACAACCATACCGCTCTTCGTATTCCCCGGCGATAGCCTTTAAACGCATTTCCATAAAGTCGAATGTTTCTAGCTTGAAAGCCCGCATGGTACCCAACAAAGAGGCGCGTCCGGCGATCACATTGCGGGCAGTCCCACTGTTTAATCGGCAGATTTTTAACAAGGTCCGCTGATCGGCAGGAATCTCCTCTGCTTGCATCCGGTAGATGTCAGCGATGTACTGGGTGGCAAGGTAAAGGGCATCAATTCCCTTGTGAGCAGTGGCGGCATGGGTGCTTTTACCCTTTATTTCGATACTAATTTCGGAGGATTTAGGCATCATTGGGCCGCCTTTGGTAGCTATCTGGCCTTTTGGTAGATTCGGCCACAGGTGAAGGCCAAAGGTGCGAATTACCTGATATTTTTCAAAGATACCTGATTGCGTGATAGGCCTGGCTCCGCCGGTAGTTTCTTCGGCAGGCTGAAAAATTAGCAGCACATTGTAGGGCAGATCTGGTGTGCGGTGTACATATTCGGCAAAGCCTAACAACATAGACATATGGGCATCGTGTCCGCAGCCGTGCATTTTACCGGGGTGTTGGGAAACAAAACGATGGGTGTTAACCTCGGGCATGGTGAGGCCGTCCATGTCGCTCCGGTAGGCAACCGTCTCTTCTCTTCCTTTGTCAAAGAATGCACAAATTCCGGTATTGACCACCGTGGTGAACTCGCAGTCCATGTGGCCGATGATGCTCATAATGTATTCCTGGGTCTCAAAGAGCTGGTCACCAATCTCGGGGATCTGATGAAGGGTACGGTGGTGTCGAATCAGGGTAGTCAGCATTTCCTGATCGTTGAATGGGGTGGTCATGGTTGTCTCCTGTCTATAGGAAGCCTCAAGGCTTCAAATATTAGCTTAAAAGTTACATAAAACTCCAACTATGATATACCGTTTTACTTCTTCTGTCAAATGATGGGCTGGAGTATAATTGTAATAAGAATGCAACATAAAAGCATCACAAAGGTGTGGTATTATGGTAGTATATATAGTGCCCATGTTTGGGAAATAGATGAGGAAAAGGAGCGTTTTTATGCTGGGCTATGTAGTTCCCCACAAAGGTGAATTGAAGATACGGGAATACGAGATTTACCGCTCCTACTATTGCGGCATATGCAAAAGCGTAGGCCGTCGATATGGTCAGCTGCCTAGACTGGTGCTGAGCTATGATTTTGCTTTTCTGGCGTTGCTGCTAGCAGCCTTGGAGCCAGAATCGGAAAGTCTCAAACGAGAGCATTGTCTGGTTCATCCGGTTCAGAAGAAACCAGTAACAGAAGAAAATCACGCTATCCGCTATGGGGGAGATGTGATGCTGATTCTAGCTTATTATAAGCTTATGGACGACTATCTGGATGATAACAGCTACAAAGCTCGGGCCGCTGCTTTGGGTCTGGAACCTACTATCCGTCGGATACGAAAAGAGAAAGAGGGCTTGTGCCAATTAACAGAAACCAACCTCCAGGCGCTGGCTCAGCTGGAAAAAGCCAACTGCCCAGAGCTTGACCGAGTAGAGGAACCCTTTGCTCAGATTATGAAGGCTATTTTTCAACAGGGAGCTTTGGAGACGGGAGGCACAGTGGATGTGGCTAATTTGGAAAAGCGCCAGAAATTGCTGGGACACATAGGGTATCATCTGGGCAAATGGATCTACTTGATGGACGCTTATGAGGACATCGATGAAAATATTGCCAAGAAAACCTACAACCCACTCTTATACCGCTTTGATTATGATTCGGATAAGGAATCTATCTCTAGTTTTAGAGAGCGGATTCGGGATGAAGTAGAGTTCAATTTGATACATTACCTGGCAGAGCTCAGCAATGGACTGGATTTGCTGGATATAAAGAAAAACAGAGGGATATTGGAGAACATTGCTTATCTGGGGCTGCGCAGGCGCACAGAGCAAGTGTTAGCCGGTGAAAAACCATCAGAGCCAGATTCCCCTTCAGTCCATGAGGAGCAATAGCGGATTCGGTCTTTAGATAAAAACAGACTTTTAGGGAAAACTATAAAATTGAAGAAATAGAAATCATAAGAAATTTAGATAGACGAAAGAAGAGGAGAAGAAATAGATGAGCAATCCATATGAAGTATTGGGTGTTCGGCAGAATGCCAGCGAGGAGGAAATCAAGGCTGCTTACCGGGAGTTGGTGAAAAAATACCATCCGGATAAGTATCAGAATAATCCCTTGGCGGATTTAGCCCAGGAAAAACTGCAAGAGGTTAACGAGGCTTACGATACGTTGATGAAAAATGGGAGTGGCAGCTATAGCAATTCCTATAGCAGTACTGCCCAGAGCAGTTATCAAAATCAGACGTCACCGGAATACAACGATATCCGCCATATTATTGACTCGGGGAATCTGGGTTATGCAGAACAGAAGTTGGCGCAGGTGCGGAACCGAGATGCGGAATGGTTTTTCCTATCCGGCATGATTTCTTATAAAAAGGGCTGGTACGATGATGCGGTTACCAAAGTACGTACAGCAGCCAGCATGGCCCCTGGCAACTTTGAATATCAGAGTGCTCTCAATAACATCATGAATTCCGGCAGAATGTATCAGAATCAGTCCTATGGCAGAGGGTATGCTAACGACGATATGATGTGTAAACTCTGTCAGGCATATATCTGTGCAGACTGCCTGTGTGACTGTATTTAAGGTATAGGTGAAATATGGAGAAGATGAAAATGGAAACGGATAGAAAGCGGAGCAGCGGTCGGAGAGCAGCCCTGGGAGGCTTGCTGTTGGCACTGTCCTTGATTTGCATCTATGGGGCGTCTTTTGTGCCTGGATTTGAAATCACCCTCTACACCCTCAGTTCCGTGTTTGTTCCCATCATGATGATTGAGACAAAGGGAAAGGGGGGCTGGGCCCTGTATGGAGCCTGTTCTATTCTGGCATTGGTGCTGTTGCCTAACAAGCTGGCGGCTTTCCCATATATCTTTTTCTTCGGTATCTATGGTCTTATCAAGTTTTACGTGGAGAAAATCAAGAATCCCATCTTGCAGCTGAGTCTGAAATTTGTGATTTTTACAGTCATCATGGTAGTGGTCTACCGATTCTTCTATGACCTGTTCTTTAGTGTTATTACACTGAAAGAGGGTCCGGCTATTGTGCTCCTCCTTCTAGGTGAGTTTCTATTCTTCTTATATGATATTTTGCTGACGGGAGCGATTAACTTTTACTACAAACGGTTTTATGGCCGCATATAAATTGATTCATCAGATGCGAAGGAAAATTCTCCGGTTCTCCTTCGCATTTATATTTTTTTGGTTATATTCTGCCCTGCCAAACAATACTTTATTGGGAGTCCGGTCTTCCAAGTCCGGGTCTGGAGTATAGAGAAGCAGGAGGCAGGTATATGAACATAGCTATTGTAGGGGCGGGAGCCATGGGAAAGGTTCTGGAGGATGCCGCGGTTCGTCGGCAGGGCACCCGATGCGTGGGGGTCATAGAGCCCTTGCAGGGGCTGCGTCTGAGAGATATTCGAGAACGGGTGGATGTGGTGGTGGACTTCAGCCATCCGGTGAATTTAAACCGGATTGAAGAATTTGTCCGAGAGGCGGCCTGCGGATTGGTGATGGCCACTACTGGATTCAGTCAAAAGCAGGAGCAGCAGATTCGAGAATTGGCGCAGCTGGTGCCGGTTGTTCAAGCTGCTAACTTCTCTTTAGGCATTGCTGTCATGAAGAGGGCCTTGGAGCAAATTACGCCAGTGCTTCAAGATAGTTTTGACATGGAAATCATTGAAAAACATCACCGCAATAAGGTGGATGCTCCCAGCGGCACAGCCAATTTCTTGGCTCAGATACTCAATCCCGATGGAGCGTACCGCCTAACAGCTGGGCGCCAGGGAGAAAAAAAACGGGGTAAAGAAATTGGCATACACGCTGTGCGAGGAGGAAGCATTGCTGGAGAACATACGGTGATTTTTGCAGGAGAAGATGAGATGCTGGAGATTAAGCACACCGCCTTATCCAAAAAGGTTTTTGCACTGGGAGCGTTGAAAGCTGCTGAATTTCTTTACGAAAAGCTGGAAGTAAGCCGGGCCGGTGGGGAGAAGGCCGCTGGTTTATACAGCATTGAAGAGGTACTGTTCTCGTAGAGCTTGGAGAGACCTTATGAGACAGCAGATTTGTCAGGAGAATAAAAAAGACCGTTCCCGAAGCAGTCAAGCTGAACAGCTTTGGAAACGGTATTTTTGCAGCAAATTTTATGTTTCTAGCTAATGAATTAGCAGGTATTTACAACTTATTTGGTAGCAGACTGTCCTGCCTTTTCTGATTTTGACATAGGTTCGTGCTTATAACTATAGTTCCCGCATGTAGAAGAAGGTTTGCATCAGATTTAGGGTGCCGAAGCCCCATTGGGGGCTGGGATACTGCATGGCGTCTGTACGCCCGCAGCCTCGAATTAAATAGGCCCGGAGCACAGATGTATCAAACCCTAGGTTATTGCCTCCAATTAGGCCCCACTGCATCATCAGAGCACAGGCTCCAGCGGTGATAGCCGTGGCTACACTGGTGCCGCTCATGGTGCCGTAACCGCTTGGATAGTAGCCGCCAATTTGATAGCCAGGGGCTACGAGGTCGGGGATATCAAATGCTGACCGGGTAGGGCCCCAGGAGGATTCTGGATACAGGCTGTTGCGCAGGCTATTATAAGCCCCACAGCGGATACCTCCCGCAGAATTGGCTGGCGAGGTAATGGTATTGTAGGGATTGGCGGAAAGGAACTCCACTTCTGGCGAAACAAATCCTGTCAGCGGTAGCCAGGCGTCAATCCGCCCGCCCAGCAAAATATCTCCGTAAAGGGTGATACTCCAGATACCAGGGGTGGCATCTCGTATGCGCAGAATGGTTGCCTGATCTCCACTGCCGCCGAGAGGGAAGTAATAGGTAATGCTTACTTCGGATCGTTCCAGAACTAACTGGGTGGTGAAGGTCGACATGGATTTAGCAGGAACACGACTGACTAACTCTCCCGTAGGAGAACGGACCGATATGGAGATTCGGTCACTAACGCTATTGGTAATGTTGATGAAAACATTGCCGGCATTCTCTCCTATCTTTACATCAATAGTGTGGGGCAGTTCTGCCAGATAAAGCTGCTCTGCATGATGATGACGGGCTTGGCTTTCGTTGCCTACGGCTATGCAGAGGCAGACACCAGGAATATTGGCGATGTTAAATAAATATTCTTCAATAATGCCAAACCCGTCGTGGCTATCATAATTAGACCCTAGCCCCACGCAGAGAACCACGGGGCGGTTAAGGGCCCTTGCTTTTTCAAGAATGTATTGGACGCCAATCATCAGGAAGGAAGATTCAAAGGCGTTCTGTTGATTTTCTGGCACGAAAAAGCGCTCTAGATAATAGGGATAAGCTTTTTTCAGTTTAACCATGATAATTTCTGCATCCGGAGCAGCGCCAATAAAGGAATCAATCGGATTTCCGGCAGCTACGGAGGCTAGAAAGGTGCCATGCCCATCCAAATCCATGTGGGGGACCAGCGCTTGGGGGTCATCGGAAGCCAGGGCTGCATTAATCTGAGCATTAGTGTATTCGGTGCCCAGAGGAAAGCCTTCAGGCGGCGCCCCGGGAATGCTTTGATCGTAAATATATCTAATCTTACTGGTTCCATCTTCATAGCGGAAGACCGGCAGGGTATAATCAATACCAGTGTCTACGAAGCCTATTAAGACATCTTTTCCTTTCAAGTTTAGGTAAGGCTGCTGCTGAACTTGGATGATACCGGAGGCTTCTAAGCTCTCTCGATCCAGAGTGCCCAATACCTTAGGTGTGCAGTTGATGAAATCAGCACCCAGATAAGGAATCAGTTGTGTGTAGACGTCTATTGTGGTATAGCAGACAATATATATGCCTACCTGATAATGGGCAAGGAGCCCAGGATGATTCAAAATCAAGGGTTCATATGAAGAACCTTTGCGAATGACGAAATCTACCACATTTTCTGAATATAAGATGTTTTCATCCAAAGGGATGTACCTCCTGATTAGCATAACGGGACAGCGGTTGCCTTAGCCTTTATATTTCCCGCATATTGATAAAGGCTCGAATCAGATTGAGGATGCCATAGCCCCACTGCGAATTTGGATATTGGATGGCATCGCTGCGGCTGCAACCACGTATTAGGTAAGCTCGAATAATTGGCGTGCTGAGTCCGAGATCGTTCCCCTCCACAACACCCCATTGTAGCATAAGAGCGCAAGCCCCCGCTGTAATGGCAGCAGCTACACTGGTTCCATCCATGGTGCCGTAGCCGATGGGATAATAGCCCCCGACTTGGTAGCCAGGGGCTACCAAGTCGGGTACGTTGGCAGCCAAGCGGGTAGGCCCCCAGGAAGACCGAGGGTACAGGCTGTCCCGCAGGCTGTTATAAGCACCACATCGAATGGAGCCTGAAGCCGTGGCTGGATAGGTGATGGTCGTATAGGGGTCATAGGACAGAAATTCTACGGAAGGGGATACGAATCCCGTCAGAGGCAGCCAAGCATTGATCTGCCCATCAATGATAATATCTCCGTAAACAGTCAGAGTCCAGACCCCTGGGGTGGCACTCAGTATCCGCACGATGGTCAACTGGTCACCGCTGCCTTCGATAGGAAAGTAATAGGAGATGGAAACGCTGGCTTTTTCTAACACCAAGGAGGTCTCAAAGGTGAAACCGGATTTGGATGGAATCCGATTAATCACCTCTCCTGTAGGGGAGCGAAGGGCTACAGAGATTAAGTCGCTGACCCGATTGGTCAAGGAGATAAACAAATCTCCAGCATTTTCTCCCACCCGGATATCGATGTTTACTGGTGGGTTTTGCGGCATCATTTTGTAAGAAAAATGATGCCGAGACTGACTTTCATTGCCTGCGGCTACGCAGGAGCATATTCCTGGAACGTTAGAAACATTAAATAAATATTCCTCAAAGATACTATAACCATCGTGACTGTCATAGTTGGAGCCCAAACCAATACAAATAGCTACAGGCCGATTTAATTCTCTGGCTTTTTGTACAATATATTGTATCCCCAGCATTAAATTCGTGGAACTGAAAGCATTCTCCTGGTCTGCCGGGACACAGTATCGCTGCAAATAAAAGGGATAAGCTTTTTTTAACTTGACCATGATGATTTCAGCCTCAGGGGCAGCGCCGATGAAATCGTCTACGGCCCGGCCTGCGGCCACAGAAGCCAAAAAAGTACCGTGACCGGCCACGTCCCGCTGTGGCACGATATCGTAAGGGGTAGAAGAGGCTAGGGCGGCGTTAATCTGCTCTTGAGTGTACTCCGTGCCGATAGGGAAGCCTGGAGGTAGAGGTCCGGGTTGAGTTTGATCATATATGCAGCAGATTTTACTGGTGCCGTCTTCATAGCGAAAAACATCCTTGGTATAGTCTATACCCGTATCCAAGAAACCCATGAGAACTCCCCGGCCCTTGAGGCTCAAATAGGGCTGTTGTTGCACTTCTGTAATACCAGAAACTTCTAAGCTGTACCGATCGGTAAGGCCTACTACATTAGGCATGGTATTGACAATATCGGCACCGACATGCTCCCGTATTTCCTGGAAGCTGCTGATTGTGGTGTAGCAGATTTGATACGTGTTAGCTACCGTGTGATGAGCCAGTAACCCTGGATGGTTTAAAATGTAGCTTTCGTAAAAGGAACCGATGCGGATGGTGAAGTCCACGATATCCGGCCCATATAGGAGTTGGGGATCCAAAAATGCACCTTCCTTTCCAATCATTTAAAGTGGTTAAGCTGCAGCCCAACATGGTAGGCCGTTGGCAATAGGTATTGTTTAAGGTCTTCATTGGTGAATAAGCCCAGGGGTTATGTCAGGGCAAATCCGGATTGGTTATATTCTACTAATAGATCCATGGTATCACATAAGCTTAAGGAGCCGTAACCCCATACGGGATTCGGATAAGCCAGGTTGGGCAGCCGTTCTGCTCCTTTCCAGAGAAAAGCTTTAATCCGCTGACCGTATAAAAGGGGATCGTTGCCTTGCAAAAGCCCCCATTCCATCATCAAGGCAGCAGAACCAGTGACAAAGGGAGCAGCTACGCTGGTGCCCGTAAAACGGTCATATCCCCCTCCAGCCTTGGTGGTGAGAATGTTTACCGCAGGAGCAACCAAGTCTGGTTTGATAAAATCAATGTTTCGCAGGGTTCCTTGACCGGAGAAATCCGCCATACTGTTAAGCGTGGAATTGTAACCTCCCACGGAAATTACTTGGTGAGCAGTGGCAGGTATGGTAATCGTATTGGTAACGGTAGGACGCAGGAAATCTGTCTCTTGGCCCACTTCTTCCAAAGGTGGCAGCCAGATGTCAAATAACCCGTATGTAATATCCAGGCCGCGGACTGACAATGCCCACAGGCCGGGTGGCATGGGGCCAGATACGCCGCGGAAGAGGATGTAGATTTCCTGGGCGGTATTGTAGTGGGTAGGCTGGCCGTAGAGCACCGACACCAACACCCCATCCATAGTAAAGCGGGTAACCCGCTGGAATGGAGAAATTTCTCCAGTAGAGCGGCCGCTGGGAGAGATCACTGAAAAGGTCATGGTGTCCACAAAATTTTTCCAGATAGTCATATAAAGACTGGAAATATTATCGGAAATAGAAAATTCTACCCGGTCCGTGGCACCTTGGGTCAGCAGATTGCTATAGTGGTGCCCAGCAGAGGCTTCATTGCCAGCAGCTACACAGATGCACGAGCGCCACCGTTCGGTCATGTTGTCAATATAGCCTTCGAAAAGAGAACTGCCGTCATGAGAGCCGTTATTGGTACCGTAGCTGATGTTGATGGATACCGGCATGTTAACTTCCTGAGCTTTAGCGTAAATGTATTTGATAGCTCGCATGATTTCCGTGGTTCGAGTAAAGGCAGCATGACCGGTATGGCCTAATTTCACCACAATGAGCGAGGCATTGGGGGCTACGCCTTTTTCTACAGAATCGGATCCCCGGCCGTTGCCCGCAGCGACGCCGGCTACAGCGGTCCCATGGCCTTCTGTATCCCGGCTGGGTACAAATTCATAGGGCGTATCGCTGGCTAGGGCTTCGTCAATTTGTGCTTTGGTATATTCTGAACCATTGCGGAAATCCATAGGTGGATTGCCGTCGATGGTTTGATCCCAAAGAAAAAGGATGCGAGTGCTTCCGTCTTGGTTTTGAAAATCGGAGTGGGTGTAGTCAATACCGGAATCAATGATACCGATGGCTACGCCGGCTCCGGTGAGGTTGAAAGAAGTAGGCCGCTGAACTTGAGAAATGCAAGCACTGTTCAAACTTTCTCGTAAAAAATAGGTGAGATTTTTTGGCAGCTCCACGTATTCTACTTCATTATATTGATAAAGCTTGGCCAGATTAGCCAGGGAAATGGTTAGAATGGCATAGTTCACATCTAAGATTTCCACAAAGGCGTCCAGCTCAGCGCCTACGGCCATGATATCCCCAGAGTATTTCACGATGACTTCCAGCATGTCTGAATCGCTGTACTGGTCAGAGGTAAAACGTGTCAGCTGATCAAGGGGTAGGAATGGCTGGTAGATCATAGACATTACCTTCCTTTCTAAAGCATATACATATTATATTGAAAGGGGGTGTAAAATATGAGACATTTTAATCGGTTTAAAAGCCAGCTGATTGATCAAGGGCAGCTGCAAATCAACGTCCGGGAAGAAAATCAGGTCAGGCCCATCGATAACGTAAAGGTGGAAGTCATCCGGAGGGCGGATTCCACTGTGGTGGAAGAGTTATACACCAATTCCTCGGGGCAGACGGAGACTCTGGAGCTGGCTGCGCCGCCCCTGGAATATTCTTTGACTCCGGAAAGCGGCAAGCCTTACAGTGAATATGACTTGGCAGTCAGTGCAGAGGGGTTTGAACCTGTTGAGATTGAAGGGGTGCAGATTTTGCCGGAGACCAAGTCTTTCCAGAATGTGCAGCTGAAACAGAGCCAGCAGCCGGATGAAGCCCAGCAGACGATTCTTATTGATGAGCATACGCTGTGGGGGATTTTTCCGCCAAAGATTCCAGAAGATGAAGTGAAGCCGCTGCCTGACGCAGGGGGATTTATTGTGCTGCCTGAGCCAGTTATCCCAGAATTCATCGTGGTTCATCTGGGGGTACCAGCAGACTCGTCAGCGCAAAACGTGTGGGTACCTTTTAAAGATTACATAAAAAATGTAGCCAGCTCGGAGATCTATTCTACTTGGCCTCGGGAAACCATCACCGCTAATGTGTTGGCCATTCTCTCCTTTGTGCTGAATCGCGTGTACACAGAATGGTATAGAGGAAAGGGCTATGAATTTACGATTACCAATTCCACCGCATATGACCAGGCATTCTTCTATGGTCGGAACATCTTTCAGGAGATTTCCGATGTGGTAGATAATATTTTCAATATGTATATCACCCGACCAGGTATTCGTCAGCCGTTGTTTACCCAGTTCTGTGATGGGGTGCGGACAGTTTGTGAAAAGGGTATGGCACAGTGGGGATCTAAGGAACTGGGTGACCAGGGCTATGATCATCTGAGCATTTTACGCAATTATTATGGGTTTGACGTCTATTTGCAAGAGGCAACCCAGGTAGAAGGGGTTCCGCTGTCATTTCCAGGGGAAGCCTTGGCTCTGGGTTCTACGGGTCCGGCAGTACGGACCATTCAGACCCAGCTGAACGCTATCGCAAATAATTATCCAGCTATTCAGAAGGTTCGGGTGGACGGCGTCTACGGACCGGAGACTGCGGCGGCAGTGACGACATTTCAGCAAATTTTCAATTTGCCGCAGAATGGGGTGGTGGATTTTGCTACGTGGTATCGGATTTCCAACATTTACGTGGCGGTAACCAGAATTGCAGAGCTATCAATGCGGCGAGGGCCGGATATAAATCAGCCTTATCGGTATTGAATAGGCATAGACCGCAACAAATCGGTTAGGAAGAAAGAAAATATACCAAAGTAGTAGGAAAAGAAAAATTTGGGGGAGAAAAACAGAAACGAAATCGTTGAGACCATTGACGTTTCTGTTTTTTTCATGCTTTCTGTCAGTTATTAGGGTTTTATGGTAAGGAAGATTATGGTATAATAAACTTTATAGATTGTATTCAGTATTGACGCAAGGGATGGGTCATTACGCAGAGATACGATGACGCTTATATGATATAATAAATGCGTTGATTGTATATACAGCGTTGCCGCAGAGAGGCATTTAGAGAATCACACGGCGATGCAGCTGGTGTGATATCATAAAAAATTAATTTTAAATATAAACATAATTGATATATATGAGGATAATTAATGATAAAAGTAATGGTTGTAGAAGACGCAGTTGAGGATCTATTACAATATAAAAACACTTTAAGTAAGATTCAGGGGATTCAAGTCCGTTATGCGTCGTCGGCGGAAGAAGCTCTGGTACAGGCTAGGGATGAGTATTTCGATATTTTTATTCTGGATATTGAACTCCCCGGGATTAGTGGATTGGAACTGGCGGCAAGGCTGCGAAAGCGGCCGGAATATCTGTTGACACTTATTTTGTTCATTACAGGCTATGAGAAGAATCAATTGGAAGCATTTCGGCAGTTTCACTGCTACGATTATATATTAAAACCTTTCAATATGAACGAATTTTATAATAAAATTGTATCCCTGATTCAGACACTGGAGGTGGAAAAGCAAGGGCGAACCCGGGTGCGGATGCTTTTATACCCGATGATGAACAGTGAGGTGCTGATTCCTATTCGGGACATTAAATATGCAGAAGTGGTGTACCGAACCTGTCGGCTTTATACGGAGATGCAGGAAGAACCCTTTGAAAGCCATACCCTGTCGTTGAAAGATCTTATCGAGGAGGTGGATGAGCCTTACTTTCTGCAATGCAGCAAATCTTGTGCTGTCAATACGCAGAAGGTTCAAAAATTAGAGAAGATTAATTACCGGACTTGGTCTATAGTACTGCGCACCGGAGAGAGCGTCCGAGTTAGCAGCAAATATTTTAGTTTAGTAGAGGAACAGATTAAGCTATTGTTCATCAGTAAGAAAGTGTAGTGGAGTAGGATGAGTTTTACAGAAGATTTAATTGGTACTTTGGCAGAGGTACTCATGACTGTATTTATAATGAACTTATTTAGCCAGCAATATTTAAGACATAAAGTGAGACTGGCAGCAGCTATTGTTTCCATCGCCTTAATTGTAAGCTGTTTAGATTTATTGGAACTTTCTATTACGACTATCCTAAATTTTGTAGTAGAGGTAATTGTCTTTAGGCTGATTGCGAAACAGCATATTTTTCGCGTGCTATTTGAGGTTATTTTTGCCTCAGCCATTATGTTGTCCATAGAATATGTACTAGCGGTGATTTTTTACAAGATACAAGGTATCGAATCGTTAGACTTTGCAAACAGATGTATTCAATTGGCCATTGGATTGATAATTTGTGGCCTTGCAGGTGGAAATCGGTCTTTGCAAATAAGAGTTTATACTTTTTATAAAAGATATCAGGAAGAAATTTATTTTATATCGGTAACTTTATTTAGCTTTTGTGCGATTAGTTTATATCTATGGAAAAGCGATAGTCATACTATTTTGAATCAATCACCAATCATTTCAGTATACACGGCTATATGGTTTTCCTTAAGTGTGTTTTTGTTAAAGAAATTGATTGAAAATCGAAAGCAACGGGAAAATATTCTTCTGCATGAGCAGTATATGGAAACAACGGAAAACTTACTGGACAGTCTTTACAGCGAAAAACATGATTTTAACAAGCATTTGCAGGCCATTCAAGGCCTTTGCCAATATGGGGATCAGCAGGCCGCCAGTGAAATTGAGCGGTATATAGGGGAGTTAAGAAGTAAAGAGTTGGATAAGAAAAAGAGTACAGTGTCCATCAGTACTGGCAACGGTGTAGTTAATGCTCTGCTTTATTCCAAGGCGAAGGAGGCAGAGAAGCGCAATATCCAGTTTTATTATGTACCTGGAGGCAGCTTTCCGGATTTTCCTTGCGAACCTTACGAGATGGTGCAGATATTAGGCAACCTGTTGGATAATGCCTTTGAGTACCTAGAAGGACTGGAGGAGACTGAGCGGGTGGTCACCCTGGTTATGGACGAGTGGGAAGGAAAGCGGCGAATAGAAACAAGAAATACCTGCCATTTAGAGAAGAGCTTTACGGCAGGTATTTCCTCGAAGAGTAATTGTAGCACAAAGTCCGGTGAGAGACGAGGCTACGGGCTGCGCAACATAAAAACTATTGTTTTGAAACACCATGGAAAGTTGCGCATTTTCCAAGAAGGAGATCAATTCATTGTGGAGGTCTTATTTTAATAAGGCTTCCGGGCACTCTGGTTCTCCATGATAACCCAATGAAGCTACAGAAATGGCCGATGTGGCTACTCCGATTAAAAATAATGCGGTTGTGCTCAATAAGATGGCTTGAAATTTCTTAAACATAATGATGTCCTTCCTTTCTTTTGTACCATTTTAGAAACAGCATTTCGACTGAATGTAAGATTAAAGCCCAAACATTCATGGCCACAAGCACCTCATCCCTTATGACCACCAGCAATAGCACGGCGAAAAAAAATAAATAAACCAAGGAAAAGTATTTGTTTTGCAGATACTTTTTTCTGCTTTTTATAGGCCGCCTTTCGGAAGGGGCCAGAGGGCACAAACCGCTTACCAAGATACCACATCCCAACAGAATCCAGTAGACTTGTATTGGCAGTGCCAGCAAAGGCAGGAGGCATATAGCCGCTAAAAAGTATCCTAGGCTGAATACAAAGCAGGATATATTGTCCTTAAAATGAATGCCGCCGGTGCTGAGCCGGATGGGCAAGATTAAGAACATAACCAACAGGAAAGGCCCTAGTTGGCCGGATAAGGCGAAGATTCCGGTCAACAGTAGCGTCTTTACTAATTCGTTCCGCAAGACAGCTAAGGCATATCTAATCTTCATGATTCCCAACTCATCGATTGTGTTACTTTCCTGTAACCTTGCAATGTAAGCTTCTGAAATACTCTTCATAAATCTTTTACCTTTTTTACTTTTTTTATGTCATTACCCCTTTTTCTTTTGTGCTTGTGATATCATCATAAATTTCCTGCGGAAAAAAGCAATCACTCCTGCGCTAAATGTTGCTTTTAAGACACAAAATGTGCGGAATTCACATTTTGTGAGGCTAAAACGGCATTTCAGGAGGAAATAGTTGAAATATTTTTGTCGACCTATATGATAAGGTTAAATAAAGATTAAATAAAAGTTAAAAAAGAGATAATAAACGCGCCTTAATATGCACCAGATTTATCGTTATCGAAAGAAGGTGAACCTCCTGTTATATGTTTCTTTGATTCTATCGGTGTTTTATATGATGACTTGCCCGCTTATTGCGATTTTAAACCTGGAGGACTTGGAATATGTCTATTCCTTGTACCCGCTCATACAAGCGGCCGCTTTTGGTATGTATGTAACGGATGAACTGATTGTTAGGTGCAACAAAAGGGAGGAGCCAACAGAGGAAGAGTATCGCATTGACTATATGGACAATATTTTTAGTGGTATCTATGTCGCTGTCATCGTGGTTTTGGTGGTTATTGCGTATTGTACCAGAAGTGTGATCCTTTTGAGCTTTGTTCTCTATCCGCTGGGCTTGAAAATGCTTCTCATCGATACGTGGATAGATAGTCATGTTCGTTATAAAATGCTCTTTGAAGAAATCAAAGGGAGGTAGAATGACTATGGGGGAAGGAGATGTTTTATGCTGGAGCGAATTAGATGTCCTAAAATTGTATCTTTTATCTTGTGTTTTCTCCTATGCTATCTTTTAATGTGCAATTTATTGATTAATTCTTTCTATCACTTAAAGGCTAATCAAAAAGTGGAGAGAGTGGTAGTGCGTACAGCGCAAGGAGAGTTCAGTATTACATCAAAGGACCGCATTGAACAGATTAACCGCCAATTTCACATGCAGGTGTTGTTTTCACTGGGCATGGGTAATTTGAAGGAGGATAGCGGTGACAGCGTTCAGATTTTTTTTTACAACAGCCAGAATAAAGAAATGAAGGGATTTGGCTATAACCCAGGCAACAAAAAGGTCTACCCGGGAGAACTCGGAGTGCCGCCTGATACGCAGAAGGTTTTAGATCAAATTGTTCGCCTAGCGGACACCAAGTATTACCATAGCTCATGAGTGTTGTCATGGGCTGTTTTGTTTTTTGAGGGCCGCGTTTCTTACTTTGCTCCTGCCTTGTCAATACCAAAGCACTTGATTTTTCATGAAAAAAGTGGTATCATAACCTCTATGTAGTTTGTATAAGCTTTAAACAGCACACAGGACAGGCATACAGCAGATAAGTGACAAACAGAAGAAGGTAAAGGTACAAAGATGGAAATTGAAATGAAATACGGCATTGGGGATGAAGAGACAGCCGCTAACATTTGGGATGATGAGTATCTTTCAAGTATTGAAGAACCTGATACGAGAGAAAACGTGGGGATGAGGGCTGTATATTTTGATACAGAGGACTTTGTCCTTTCAAAAAACGACATTGCACTGAGAGTACGCATGGAAGGCAGCCGGATTGTTGCTACACTTAAGTGGGGGGGAAAGAATGAAGGCGGGCTTCACATTCGAGGGGAAATTAATGTTCCTGTCAATGATGAAGCATATTTTAGTGTGCCGGACCCGCAGATTTTTAAAGAAAGCGAGATTGGCCAGGAAGTAATCGCTTTGATTGGATTTAAAAAGCTCCATGAGATTATGGAAACCAATTTTGTTCGCAGCCGTTTTCGCATTGATAGTGGTGAAGGCATCATGGAGGTTTCTCTGGACAAAGGAGAAATTATTACAGCTAAGGGCAATGCACCTATCCGGGAAATTGAGATTGAACTGTTTTCGGGAGAGCAGGAAGCCTTGGAGGCTGTGACTGCAACCATTGCAGAAAAGTACAGCTTGCAGCCTGAGACTAGAAGCAAGTACGCTAGGGGGTTGTCCCTTTTAGGTTTCCAGCGTTGAGCAAAAACGGAAGAAGAAATTTAATTTTTATAGAAAATAGGTATAAACGAAGAAAATGGCTTTACAAATGAGCCATTTTTTAGTTTTCAAGTGTTTTTTTGCCCTATTACGTGGTATTTTTAAGTTTTTTATCAGGTATTTTTGTGATAAATCTTTACTTTTAGCCAGTCAAGGGGTATAATAATGTGCATTGTGTGCAGAGATTCTACTGCACTGAATTAAAAGAAAAAGAATGAACTGATTACCCGCTGAAAAAAGAGGTATATATAATGTAGCTTGTCTCGTATGAAGTTTGCGGGTTTGATATGTAGGAGGAAAATATAGAATGAAATCAACATTTATTTCAAGGGAAAAGAATGATGTAAAGTTTACCATGGAGTTCACAGCTGAGGAGTTTGACAAGGCTGTAATCGCAGCTTATCAGGCTAACAAAGGCCGATTTGCCATCGACGGATTCAGAAAGGGTAAGGCACCGAGAACCTTGATTGAGCGGCATTACGGAGAGGATGTTTTCTACGAGGATGCTATTAACGAGATGTTTTCACAGAATTATTTTCAGGCCCTTACCGAGTTGAACATCAATGTGATTGACCGGCCAAATGCAGACTTCAGCGATATTAAAAAGGGAGAGCCCCTCACGGTGGCTATTACGGTGACTGCTTATCCAGAATTTGAAGTAAAAGATTATAAAGGCGTAGAAATTCAGAAGGTAGACAATGCTGTTACTGATGAAGATGTGGATAAAGAGATTGAAGCCTTACAGAAAAGAAATGCCAGAATGGTACTGGCAGAGAGAGCTGCTAAGGAAGGGGACACCGTACTGATCGACTACTCCGGTTTTGTGGGAGAAGACCAGTTTGAAGGAGGAACTGCTGAAAGACAGCCGTTAAAGCTGGGTTCTAACAGTTTCATTCCGGGATTTGAAGAGCAGCTCATCGGTTGCAGTGCTGGCGATGAAAAAGATGTGTTGGTAACCTTCCCGGAAGAATATCATGCACCAGATTTAGCAGGCAAGGAAGCAGTCTTCAAGTGCAAGGTTCATGAAGTGAAGGAAGAAGAGATGCCGGAACTGAATGACGACTTTGCTAAGGATGTCAGTGAGTTTGATACGCTGGAAGAGCTGAAGAAAGATAAGAAAGAAAATCTGGAAAAGGCTGCGCAGGATAGAGCTGTAAACGAAATGAAGAATGCTGTTTTGGAAAAGATTTATGAAGCGAATGACGTTGAGATCCCTCAGGTAATGATTGAGGATGAGATTGATGGCATGGTGCAGGAGTTTGATCAGCAGCTGAGATATCAGGGCATGGATTTACAGACATATATGCAGTATCTGGGCAAGGAAGCAAAGGATTTCAGAGAAGAGCTGAGAGCCGATGCGACGAAGAAGACGAAGACCAGAATGCTGATTTCAGCCATCGCTGATGCGGAGAAGCTGGAAGTTGCGCCGGAAGAGCTCGATAAGGAACTGGCTGCTATGGCGGAGCAGTATAAGATGGAAGTGGAAAAGATTAAGACCATGTTGGGATCAGATAATTTTGCAGCGCTGGAGAAAGACTTGAAGATGAGAAAAGCTGTAGACTTTGTTTATGACAATGCTGTAATTAAATAATAGGTAAAAATATTTATGTGCAGTTGGTTAAAATAGGAATCAACTGCACATAATATCTAAGGTATGTGAAATAATGACAAACACATAGAAATTTTCACCGGATACCTGCAAAGAAGTGGGAACCGAAGTGAAATGACAGAGAAGAAGGGGGTATAGCGAATGCCAATGATACCTTATGTCATCGAGAACACCGGAAAAGGTGAGCGTTCCTATGACATCTATTCCAGATTATTAAAGGACCGGATTATATTTATAGGGGAAGCCATCGATGAACATATGGCCAGCCTGATTGTGGCCCAGTTGCTGTTCTTGGAGGCTGAAGATGCCACAAAAGATATTTCCATTTATATCAACAGCCCAGGGGGCTCTGTTACGGCGGGAATGGCTATTTATGACACGATGCAGTATATCAAGCCGGATGTATCTACAATCTGTATCGGTATGGCTGCCAGTATGGGCGCCTTTTTATTATCCTCGGGAACTAAGGGCAAGCGGTTTGCTCTGCCAAATGCAGAGGTGATGATTCACCAGCCGTTAGGCGGAGTCAACGGTCAGGCTTCCGATATAAAGATTCACGCGGATTGGATATTGAAGACCAGAGAAAAGCTGAACAAAATCTTGAGCAACAACACAGGACAGGATTTGACTAAAATTGACCACGACACAGATAGAGACAATTTCCTGAGTGCAGCAGAGGCCGCGGAGTACGGCTTGATTGATAAAGTAATTGAGTTTAGACCATAACTAAGGGGGATATATGAGCAGGTATGACGAAAGCAAACAGCTGAAGTGCTCTTTTTGTGGAAAACCTCAGGATCAGGTGAGGCGATTGGTAGCAGGCCCGGGAGTTTATATCTGTGATGAGTGCGTAGAGCTTTGTCAAGATATTATAATGGAAGAGTTTGCATCCATGGAAAAAGACAAGAAGATGGAAGAAGGCTTTAAACTGCTGAAGCCTATGGACATCACACGGATTTTATCGGATTATGTGATTGAACAAGACGATGCGAAGAAGGCATTGGCTGTTGCAGTATATAATCATTATAAGAGAATTAATGCCACCAAGAGACGAATTGACGATGGGGTGGAGATTCAGAAGAGTAACATCATCATGATTGGCTCCACTGGGTCGGGAAAAACCTTGCTGGCTCAGACATTAGCGAAGATTTTAAACGTACCTTTTGCCATCGCAGATGCTACCGCTTTAACAGAAGCTGGCTATGTGGGTGAGGACGTGGAGAACATCTTGCTAAAGCTTATTCAGGCAGCTGATTATGACATTGAGAAGGCCCAAAAGGGCATCATCTATGTGGATGAAATAGATAAGATTGCCAGAAAGTCAGATAATCCGTCCATTACCAGAGACGTCAGCGGAGAAGGTGTACAGCAGGCTCTTTTAAAGATTCTCGAAGGCACTATCGCCAGCGTACCGCCACAGGGCGGAAGGAAGCATCCGCATCAGGACTTCATTCAATTCGATACAACGAATGTGCTGTTTATCTGCGGAGGCGCTTTTGACGGACTAGACAAAGTGATTCAGCGGCGTATCGGGGAGAAGATTATCGGATTTAATTCGGAAATTACCCATACTCAGGTAGAGACTAAAGAACTTTTGAAAAAGATTCAGCCGGAGGATTTGATGAAATATGGGCTGATCCCGGAGTTTATAGGCCGATTGCCAGTGATTGTTACCTTGGAAGAACTTTCTAAGGAAGCCTTAGTACGCATCATTACAGAGCCGAAAAATGCTTTGTTGAAGCAGTATAAAAAGCTGTTCTCTATGGATGATGTGGAACTGGAGATTGAGCAGGAGGCAATTGAGCGGGTAGCGGAAAAGGCAATTGAACGAAAGACCGGGGCCAGAGGCCTGAGAAGTATACTAGAACGCATTATGACAGACATTATGTATGAAATTCCGTCAAGAAGCGATGTGCGCAAGTGCATCATCACAAAGGGTACAATCGACAATGACATAATGCCAACATTGGTGCTTGTAGATTCCAGCGAAGAGGAAAATCGAGAATCTGCATCTTAAGAAAAAGACAAGGCGGCAATTATGTCGCCTTATTTTGGTTCAAAAAGGATTGCCTGTGCCAGACCGAAATAAGGATGTATACGGACAGAGTCGCTTATCTTATTTTGTTTGCAGGAGGAAAAGATATGACAGATCAAAAAAAGAAAGAAATTTTGGATAAATTAAAGGATGAACTGGAGAAAGCACTGGATGAATCAGACCGGCTGCTTTCTGGATTCGGCGATTATGAGGAAATCGGCGATTTCGGTGACGAGGGCCAAAATCAGGAAGAGGAAGAAGACGACGAAGAAGACCCACAGGATGTGGCAGAAGATGGCAGCCGAGTGCTGCCGATGATTCCGCTTCGAGGCATATGCGTTTTCCCGACCATGGTGCTGCATTTCGATATTGGACGGGAAAAGTCTATTCAGGCTTTAGAAAAAGCGATGATTATGAATCAGCGAATCTTCCTGGCCACTCAAAAGGATGAAAATACAGACTTACCAACCATTGGTGATTTCTATCAGGTGGGTACTATCGCCAAGATTAAACAGATGCTTAAGCTGCCTGGGGATTCCATTCGAGTTTTGGTAGAAGGAGTCAGCCGAGGAGAAATTCGGGAAGTAGTTCTGGAAGTACCGTATTTTAAGTGTCGAGTGGTGGCAGCCCCAGAACCGGAAAGTGAAGAACCTAGCAGCCGGACGACGGCCCTTATGCGGGCTACCTTGGCCAGCTTTGAGGAGTACTTGTCCCTGCACACGAAGATTGCGAAGGACGTACTGCCTAGTATTTCGTCCATCAACCAGCCGGGGCGTATGGCGGATTTAATCACCTCACACTTGTCTATTCGTTTACAGGAGAAGCAGGAAGTTCTGGAATGTTATGATGTGTACGAGCGGTTGGAAAAAGTGAATCAAATCCTCATTCGGGAGATTGAAATCCTCCATATTGAGCAGGATATCAATTCCAAATTGAAGACTGCTATTAACAAGCATCAGAAGGAATATTACTTGCGGGAACAGCTGCGGGTGATTCAAGATGAGCTGGGACAGGGCGAGGAAGTGGAAGACGAGGTAGATGACTGGAACAAACAGCTGAAAAAGCTTAAGCTTCCGGCCAAAACGGCGGAAAAGGTCAGCAAGGAGATTAAGCGTTTCAGCAAACTCCAGCCTTCTTCGGCGGAAAGCAGTGTTATTCGCACCTATGTGGAGACTATTTTAGCTCTGCCTTGGAACAAGGCGGCTAAATCCAATATAGACTTGAAAAAGGCAGAGAAAATTTTAAATACCGATCATTACGGACTGGAAAAGGTCAAGGAGCGGGTGCTGGAATATTTAGCAGTCATTCAGCTGTCTAACAGCATCAAGGGACCTATACTCTGCTTGGTAGGCCCTCCGGGAGTGGGTAAGACTTCGATTGCCCGGTCGGTAGCCAGAGCTATCAATCGAGATTTTGTGCGTATGTCTCTGGGCGGAGTCCGGGACGAAGCAGAAATCCGAGGACACCGGCGGACGTATATTGGTGCTATCCCGGGCCGGGTGATTTCCAGCATTAAGGAAGCGGGTACCAATAATCCGGTATTCCTCTTCGACGAGGTGGATAAGATTGGTACGGACTTTAAAGGAGATCCGGCCTCTGCTCTGCTGGAGGTGTTGGACCCAGAACAGAATAAGGAATTTATGGATCACTATCTGGAGGTGCCTTTTGACTTGTCCAAGGTGATGTTTATTACCACGGCCAATACCATCGACACCATCCCGCGGCCGCTTTTAGACCGAATGGAAGTAATACACGTATCTGGCTACACCGAGGAGGAAAAGGTCAACATTGCGGAGAAGTACCTAGTTCCTAAAAAAATAAAAGAACATGGTTTAAAAACCACGGATATCAGTGTTTCTGAAGCTACGGTCCGGGATTTAATCAACTATTACACCAGAGAATCCGGGGTGCGGAATCTGGAGCGAGAAATTGCTAACCTGTGCCGAAAAGTGGCCAGAAAGATTGTCTCTAATAAGGAGAAGAGCTATCGCATTACGCCAAAGAATCTGGAAAGCTATTTGGGTAAGAAGCGGTTCCGCTACGATATCATCCAAGGAGAAAATGAAGTGGGTGTAACGACGGGGCTGGCCTGGACCAGAGTAGGCGGCGATACGCTGTTTATTGAAACTACTTGTGTACCGGGAACAGGAAAGCTGGTGCTGACTGGCCAACTAGGTGAGGTTATGCAGGAGTCGGCTAAGGCCGGAATCAGCTATATCCGTACCGTGGCCAAGAAGCTGGGTATTGCAGAGGATTTTTACAAGACTCAGGATTTACACATACACATTCCGGAAGGGGCCACCCCGAAGGACGGCCCATCTGCTGGCGTGACCATGTGTACGGCCATTATTTCCACCCTTACCAATACACCAGTGCGGAAGGATATTGCCATGACTGGTGAGATTACCTTGCGCGGAAAGGTTCTGCCTGTGGGCGGTATTCGGGAAAAGGTTATGGCAGCTCACCGGGCTGGTATCACTAAAATATTGCTGCCAGTGGACAACGAGAGGGATATTGAGGATATTCCAGCTAACATTCGAAAGAAATTAGAGTTTGTTCTAATCAAGACCATAGATGAAGCTTTGGAGCATGCCTTGGTGAAATAGGGCAGCCAGAGACGGAAATGATGCTAAAGAACATTGAAAATAAAAAGGAAAAGTGATATGATTATAAAGAAGGCGGATATTGAGACAGTGGCGGTAAAGCCCAGCCAATATCCAGAGACGGATATACCGGAGATTGCATTTGCAGGGCGTTCCAATGTGGGTAAATCTTCCTTGCTGAACCTGCTGACCAACCGTCGAAACCTGGCTAGGACCAGTGGGAATCCCGGTAAGACCCGAACCATCAACTTCTACCGGGTCAACGATGACTTTCGTATTGTAGACCTGCCGGGATACGGTTACGCCAAGATTTCTCGGTCTCAGTCCGAAGGTTGGGGACAGATGATTGAAACCTACCTAGAGGGACGGACCACCTTATTAAAGGTGGTCCAGCTGGTGGATATCCGCCATGAACCTTCCGCGCAGGATGTGCAGATGTACAATTATCTGCGCCACTTTGGGTTGGACGGCATTGTGGTGGCTACCAAGGCGGACAAGGTTTCGACGAATGAAAAGCAAAAATGTATCAGCGTTATCAGAAAGACTTTAGGATTATCCGCAGAAGATAAGGTGATTCCAGTTTCTGCGCTGAAGCGAACGGGCCATGAGGTCCTGCTGGAAGAGCTGGAGCATCTGCTGGCCTCTTCTGCCAATGTAGCTGAGTGAGGCTAGAGGCGAAGGAGAGCAAATGTATCAATTTATTGGTTTCAATGTGATCTTTAAACGAATCAAGGCCATTCGTTCCATGATGGCGGATAAAACGGTGCCTCGACGGAAAAAACTGTTGATTATTTTAGGTATTGCCTATTTAATTTCGCCCCTTGATCTGATTCCGGCGGTACTTTTTCCTATCGCTTGGATGGATGATTTGGTGTTGTGGATTTGGATTCTCCTGCATCTGAAAGATGAATTGGACAAATATTGGTTAGGCGAGAAGGCAGAGGACTTATCTAAAAGCTATAAAGGAAAAGATATTATAGACGCAGAGGCTTATGAAGTGGACGCGGATGAAAATAAGGAGTCAGACAATGGAAAATAAGTATCAGGACAAAATCGGCACGGTAATGATCACTCAGGAGGAGATTCAGCAGCGGGCGCAGGAACTCGGTGCGCAGATTACCGAAGACTTTGCCGGCGAGGAAGTCCTCGTGGTGGGCATCTTAAAGGGTGCAGTGCTGTGGATGGCCGATATCGTCAAGAACATTAAATTGGATTGTGCCATAGACTTTATGGCCTGTTCTAGCTATGGAGCGTCCACCAAGACCTCCGGTGTAGTACGAATCTTAAAGGATTTGGATACTTCCATTGAAGGCCGAAACGTTATCATCGTGGAAGATATCGTGGACTCTGGCATCACCTTGAAGTACCTCCGGCAGAATTTGGAGGGGAGAAAGCCAAAATCTATTAAGATATGTTCCCTGTTGGATAAGCCCTCGGGCAGGAGTACTGAGCTGGAGGCTGATTATGTGGGATTTACTGTGGAGGACAAGTTTATTATCGGCTATGGACTAGACTTTGACCAGAAATACCGGAACCTGCCATATATCAGCTATCTGGAGTCCTAGAAGCAATACTAGCCTCAACAGCTGAGCAGCATCGTTAAAGGTTATGCCTGGGAATGGCTTAGGCGTGATTGATTCATACATAATAAGGAGAAGAGAAAAATGAGCTATGAAGTAAAAATTGGATTGTCAAACAAACACCTGCACTTAAGTGATGAGCATATCGCTGCCCTCTTTGGAGCCGACCACAAGCTGACCCCTACTAAGGACTTGGTGCAGCCTGGTCAGTTTGCTTGCGAGGAAAAAGTGGATATCGTGGGGCCTAAGGGTACATTAAAAGGCATTCGGGTATTGGGACCTGCTAGACCAGAAACTCAGGTAGAACTTGCTATGACTGATGCCAGAACCATCGGCATTAAGGCTCCAGTACGGGAATCCGGTAAGCTGGAAGGAACGCCAGGGTGCAAACTGATTGGCCCTAAGGGTGAAGTGGATTTAGACCATGGGGTTATGGTAGCCTTGAGACACGTTCACCTGTCTGATGCCCAAGCCAAGGAAGCTGGTGTAAAGGATAAGGACGTAGTCAGCATTAAGATTGGCGGTGAACGAGGCCTGGTATTTGATAACGTGTTGGTTCGCGCAGGTGATAAGCATGAGCGGGAAGTCCACTTGGATACGGATGAAGGGAATGCAGCAGGCTGTGGTCCAGATGCGGTCTGTACTATTATTAAATAATAGCATTTGAGAACAATATAAGAAAACAACGAGAACAGTCTCTTATCTGAAAAGATAAGGGGCTGTTTTTTTGTTAGCCGGTTTTTGCATGTTTGTGGATGAAAAGACGAAAAAAGACGGAAAAAGGTCGGAAACCCTTGTAAATGGACAAAATTGCCGGGTATTTTGCGAACAAATTTGCTGGAATGTATCTAAAAGACAGGGTACTATAATAAAGGCTTCTTTTTCCTTGTATAAATTTTTAAAATTTTTCCAAATGTGACCGGTTTGTGACCAGGGTCTGACATAATGGAAAAGTGGAATAAAGAGGATAAAATAAAAGAATGTCCACAGGCGAAAGGAAACGATATGGGCGAATCAGAAAAGCTCTTAACCTTTTTACCTAGATACCGGGTCTGCATTGATAGCAGATATAAAGGAGCTCTAGAAGGCCGGGTGTTTTTCGGCTACAGGAAGTGGGATGGGATGAGGTTTGCAGACGTTCACGAATTGCTTTTCCTGCTGGAAAAGGTTATGGACCAACTGAACTGTCCGGCGGCAGCAAATGAAATGCGTCATTTCCGCACAGAGAAAGAGAGCTATAGAAAAAAAGAGAAAAATGCCAATAGCAGCAGTGCAGAAATTAGGGAGGCAAAGAGAGCTATGAGAAAATTTGATACTGGTAGTGAAAGAGGTCAGAAGGCTACTTTCATTTTGCAAATAAAATTCAGGCAAAACGCCAGTTGGCAAGGAACTGTCCAATGGGTTGAAAAGAAGCAGGAACTGAACTTTAGAAGTGCATTGGAGTTGATTAAGATTATTGACAGCGCATGTGAAGAAGGTTATCAGACCGAAGTCCTTGGACTGGACGATAAAATAGGTTAATTAATTTTAAAAGGAGGTCTAATATGAGAAGGATACCCAATAAAAGATGCAACAAGATGTTGGCCGTAGTATTGGCGCTAGTTGTAGCTTTTTCTTATTCCATTCCGATGTCTGTATTTGCATCAGCCGTTTCAAATACTGCAAATGTTGTAAAACAAGGCAGTGAATTGTTTTACGACAAGAGTGGACAGAAAGTTAATAGTTTTGACTCAGCGGCTGTTGCGGTGAGTAAAACTATTGCCAAATTGTCTGGCGATAATGAATTTCAAATTACGTTGCAGGTAAAAACAAAGGGCGAGGTCCAAACCGAAACGAAGGAAAAGGATGCAGCCGTAGTTTTAGTAATGGATGTATCCAATAGTATGATTACGAATAAGGATGGTTCTATTACCCGACTTCAATCCGCTAAGAATGCGGCAAATGATTTCCTGACAAATTATGTGAAAGACGCAGGGGATGCAAAGCGGATGGTATCTGTAGTGGAGTTTGGCACTTCAGGGAAAACGGTAAGCAGTTGGATAAATGCTAACGGTGGGAATGGAACAGTTTCCAATGCTGCGAAAAATGCCATCAATGATGTGTCAAATAAGTATTCAGTAAACTATACAAGAGCAGAAAATTATATTAAATGGAACTGGGAAGGTGACTGGTGGTATTGCGATTATAATAAATGTGCACTCGCTTATGATTGGCATCATAAATCTGACAAAAGATATGAAAATCATACCCATAGTGTAACCAGAAGCTACAAAGATGATGGCGGCACTAACATTGAAGCAGGAATGATGCTGGCTAGAAATTTATTAAATGCAGGCCAGCAAACTGGCGGAAGTTTAGGTGAGATAGAAAATAAGAGCGTGATTATGCTGACAGATGGGGTCCCAACCTCTTCAGTAGTTGATTCCAACGAAGGGGCCACGGATTTTCTCCTTGGAGAAGGTGGAACAAAGGTTGATCAAGAAGACTACGAAAACGTTCCATCTGTATGCAGTACCATCAAAAGTTATAATTCAAGCGTATATACTATTTCCTATAATGTAAGTGATGAAAAAGTAAATGGAAAAACCGTGCCAAACTGGCTGACGAAGGACGTACAAGTAACGGGAAACTACCAAGCCAACAATGCGGCAGCTCTTTTTGAGGCTTTTTCAAAGATAAATGAAAAAATTGAAACAACCATTGAAACGTCTAGGTTGAAAATTGAAGATCCGATGGGAGCATTTATTTTATTTGATGGGAGCAATGCACTTGATGAAAATGCAACTTTTTCAGGAAATAAGCTTACCCTTAATTTAGTAAAAGAAAATGCAACTATTGAGGGAAGTGTAAAAGAATACACGTATTCTTATAAAGTAAAGCTGGATACAAGTGCACAAGGCTTTGCAGACCAACAAGAGTACCCGACAAATGGAGCAACAACCTTAACGTTCCAATATGGAAGTGATCCTGACGCAAAAACTGTAGATTTTACGATACCAAGTGTAAGTGGAAAAGCTCCAGAAGTTGCGTATACCATTGAATACTATAAGTGGGATAAAGAAACAAAAGATTATCCCGCAGAACCAACTAAAGTAGATGATGGAGGAATCGCAAGACTTTGGTCACAGGTTAATGCGCCGGAGGGGTATGCTCAGAAGTATGTAAATGACAATTATCATTTTGTAGAAGGGGATAGCGTATTACAGCTTATTGCCTCTCAGAGTGGAAATGTTCTTAAGCTAAAGTATATGCCAGACTTAGCGGATGTGACGGTGGAACATTATTATAAAACAGATATTATCCGTGCTGATGGCAGCAAAATAGAAGGTACAGATTATGTGCTGAAAAGTACAGTGAAAAAAGAAAATTTATATGTGGGAGATCAATTTGAAGCCCAATTGATTTCAGAACTTGATGGTGTAAAATATCAGCTGAATCAGAAATCGGATTCACAAACTATAAGTTCTATTCCTAAAGCTGGAAAAGTAATAAAGCTGTATTATGATGGACAGCAAGACTTAAGAGCGAAGACTTCCGTTGTGGTAAATAGAATTTATAAAACTGGGAATTATGCCATTAATACAGATACCGGAAGATATGAGGAAGTTTTTACCGTTTCTGAACCTCAGGAATATGAAAAAAATACGGAGGTAAAAGCTCATTCCACCTTTGCCACGTCAACCGTAAATGGTGTGACAGCTGGTTATTCTTTTGAAAAAACTGATAATGGAACGTACGATGCGGATAAAAATCAAGTAGAGTTAAAGCTTGGCGAAGATACAAATGTAATAAATATTACCTTTATCAAGCATGCAGATAAATCTACGCTAAAAGAAACGAAAGTAATTGTTTCCCACAATTACTATTTGACCGAAAAGAAGATTGTAGATGGAAAATTGCTGACCGTGGTACCTGAAACTCCGGTTACGGAAAAAACGGAATACACCGAGTATTATGTAGGTGAGCACTTTACCCCAGAAGAAATTCTAAGTTATGACGGGACTGTTTACCATGCTGACAGCGAAAACGCTGGTAAGCTTAAAGCATATGAATTACCTTCTGGAACTTTAGAAATTAATTTGTCTTATCATTGCACTGTAGCACCTGAAGCAACATCCGTAACCGTAAATCACATTTATCGAACCTACGATAAGGTTTATAACGAAACGGTTGATGAAGAAACAGGAGAGGTCACAAGCAAGGTAGAGACTGTTGTAAGAGAAGATGGCAGTGTATCCCAAGATATTAATCAAATAAAAGTTGGCGATGCAGATGAAAAGTTATACGTTGGTTTTGTTTATACCGCAGATAAAGATGGCGAGTATGAAGGGAAGGCGTATACCTTTAATGAGAAAGAATCTACTAAAGATGGTAAGATTACTTTAAATCAAAGCAGCAATGAAATTAATTTATACTATGACATTACGGAAGATACGAGAGAGGCTGCTGATATAGAAGTTCACCATACGTATATCACAAAACTTACTACCGTAGAAGATGGTAAGATTGTGACCAAGGACATTATAGCTTATCCAGGTATCATCGACGAGAAGACCGATAAATATGCAGGGAAGGCGGGAGATGTCTTTGATGTTACCCTGCAAGAGGAATGGGACGGAGAGACTTATACACTAAAGAGTGAAAACCTTGAAACCATCACTCTCAGAAAAGGAACCAATGAAACGATTACAATTGTATATGAACGGGAGCATAGTGATTTAAAGGCTACAACTTTAAAGGTTATTCACAAATATGTGGAAAAGGCCATGAGTGTTGTCAAAGGAGTTGCTGGATATTACGATGAAGGAACGGCAACGGTTGCTGAAGTGGAAGCCTTTACGGTGGACGGAGGAAAAGCGACTCCTGAAAAAATGTATGTAGGCGAAAAATATACGGTTGATATGGTGCCGATATACAATGGTGTCACTTATACCGCTGATGCGGCAAATCCAGGAGCAGATATTACTTTAGCAGAGGCAGAGGACGGAAATTCAGTAGAATATAAATATATTCACACGACGGAACTGCCGAAGACCTCCGTGGTGGTCAACCATCATTACAGTCATAAGACCATTAATAAAGTTGGGGAAAGTACTGTAACGACAGAGGAAAATCAGGTGACAATGCCTCAGCCTTATGTAGGTGAAGATGTAAAAGTAGTAGCAAATGAAGCGGGATATACGTTCCAGAACGTTCAGGTGTCGGGAACAGATACTCATAATCAGGATGCAGAACATGATGTGGCATTGACTGTGTCAAATGCAGCAGTTACTGTAGATTACTATTATACAAAGGTTACTGACAACAGCGTGGCTTCATCCTGGAAAATAAATCACTACTATAGAACTGTAGATTGGAATGACAACGCAGATAAAGAATATGTGTTGGATGAAGTAATCTCTTCAAGCGGAAATAGTTATGCAACGAAGACTATTACTGGTGTGCCGAATTTAAAGCCGGATGATTCAAAAATCCCAACAGTTGAATTAGATAAAGCACAGGCTACCTCTGATTTTTCAGACGGATATACCATAACCTTGCAAGAGGGCAATGAGAATACGATTAATTTCTACTATACCCAAAGAATTGATTCTCGCGTGGGAACAGTGGTAAAAGTTGTTCACAATTATTATAAGCACGACGTAAGTGAGTTAGTGCCTGACACCATTATTAATCCAGAATCAGCAGAAAGTGCTGTAGTTTTACCTGGTGTTCTTGCCGGAACTTATGAAGAGGTATTTACAGGCAAAACAGAACAGGCCTGGGTAGGCAATAAATTTATTGCTGACAAGAAAAACGTATTTGGTGAGGGTGAAAATGCCTTGACCTACCAGTTTAAAGATGCCAATCCAGAAAACTGCACCATTGATTATTTAAAATTAGCAGATGCTGAAAATCCGAACTTAATCGTAATTAATTATGTGTATAATTATGACGCAAGTGAGAATGTGGAGATGAAAGTAAACCATGTTTATAAAACCCATGACTCCTACAACGATAAGACAACGGATGAGGTTGAAACGGCAATAGCTAAATTTGGTAATGAACAGTTTGGTAGCTGGAACAAGTCGGATAAAATATTTACTGCAAAGGAAATTGCGAAATCCGGGTTCACTCGCCAGACTTCCGATGAAAATATGTCGGTAAGCTATAATGCAGGCGAAAATGAAATGACGATTGTTTATACGAAGACGGTTAGCTCGAAGCCTAGTGGCGGCGGAGGCGGAGGAAATGGCGGAAAAAATAATCCAAGTAACCCTACGCCTAGCACAAATATTCCTGATGAGCCTGTACCTCTTGCCGATAATCCTGTTATTATCGAAGAGGAGGCAGTGCCTTTAGCGGAAGCACCGGGAAATAATGAACAAATAATTTTCGATGAAAAAGTACCTTTGGCAGTGCTGCCTAAAACTGGCGGATTTGGCATGGCAGGTTACTTTGGAGTAGGAGCAGTAATATTAGCATTAGGTGCAATGATTAGAAGAAAAGAAGAAAAACAATAGTATTCTAAATATCAATTATTAATGCATAATAAGAGAGCTACAGTCTGAGGGTTAACCCACTGGATTGTAGCTCTCTTAAATAGGTGTTTATTTTAGGTTAAATTTATTGTAATATTCCTTTGATGATTAGTCTTTGTTCATTAGATCCTTTTGGGTGACAAGTAATAAGTGTAAGCGTTGAAAGATTAGGCGTGCTGGCTAGAATTGACACATCGTCAGGTTCTACTATAAAACTTTCTGTAACTATATAGGTAAAAGTGGCGTTATTATATTGAATAGTAATAAGGTCATTTACTTGTACCTCATCAAGACGATTAAAGTATGAACCAAACGTATAGTTGCGATGGCCCGCTATACTACAATTGCCAACGTCACCAGGGAGAGCCGTGCCAGTAACATGACCCGCACCATATTTTAATTGTTTAGAACTGGAGCCTTCAAGTAGAAGCTGATCTGATGAAATGGAAGGAATCGAAATTCGACCAATAACATTTTCAATCTTTCGAGGAGATACGGGTTTGCTTTCTACTGAAGAGGGGATTATTACGGAAGAACCACTTGTCACAGTATCTTCAAACGTTTCATTAAGTGCTGAATTTTCAATTTCTAAAGCAGCAATGTATTGTTGATACATTTTATCCTGTTGATAGCTCATATACAGTCTGCCGCCAAAGGGAATCAGGCATATGATTATGCCAATTATAATTAACCAAGTAGATACTCTTTTCATAAATATCACATGTATGCCGATAAAAGCAAGCGGTATACCTTTTCCTTTCACAATTAAAAAATATTTGTTTTCAGTTAGCTTATATTAAAAACAAGCATGATATAGAACGATTATATTATAATTTATAACGTATTGAAATAGGAAGTTAAAAAATAATCAAATGTAATAACTCGTTGAAATTACGTAATTATTAGTATATAATGGGAGTGATTTACAAGATTCTGGAGAGGGAAACTATATGTCGACAGAAGAGAAAAATCCAATAATTAAAATTTATATGCTAGGTCGGTTCGCGCTAGAATACGACGGTGAAATCATACTGGAAGATGAAGGGAAAATTCATAAGGTATGGTCTCTGTTGGGATACCTGCTGGCCAACCACAGCAGAAAGCTGGGCAGTCAAGAATTGCCGGAGCTTTTATGCGCAGATGAGCGCAGCGGAGATCCAGCCAAAGTAGTAAAAAATCTGGCATACCGGTTGCGGTGTTTACTTTCGGATAGCGGCCTCCCAAAAGAGACTTACATTGTTCAGTCCGGCGGCAGTTACAGCTGGAATGAGCGCCTCAATTACACCATAGACACGGACGAATTTTTAGCGTCCTATAAACGGGCCAGACAAGGAGGCATTGATGAGCAAACCGCCATCGATTGCTATCTTCAGGCCATTTCTATCTATCAAGGCAAATTCTTGCCTCATGCAGTGTATGACCAGTGGGCAGCACATTCTACTACATATTACCATCGATTATTTACAGACAGTATCATATCTTTATATCGGCTCTTAGAGAAAAAGGAAACTTATGAACTTATGCTGCCTGTATGCGAAAAGGCAATAGGTATCGATGCTTATGATGAAGATATTTACAGAATCTATATTCATTGTCTGACAAAGATGGGAAGACACAAAGAAGCACTTTTATCTTATGAAACCATAACAAACCGGCTTTATGATGAGATGGGTGTAAACCCGTCAGGTGAATTGAGAAGTTTATATCGAGAGATTATGAAAACGTTGAAAAGTGTAGAAACGGATTTGATAATTATCAAAGAAGATCTGAATGAAGGTGGACAGGCTGAATGCTGTTATTTTTGTGAATATCAGATATTTAAAGATATCTATCGGTTTATTGCTAGACGTGTCAACCGTACAGGAGAGTCCATTTTCATCATGCTGTGCACCCTAACAGATAAAGAGGACGAAATTCCATCAAAAAAATATTTGGCTGAAGCGATGGAATCCTTGAAAGTTTCTATTGGCAAAACTCTGCGTAAAGGTGATTTGTTTTCTAGGTATAGCCATTCGCAATTTGTTGTGATGCTTCCGGACATTTCTTATGAAAATGGATATATGGTAGGAAAAAGAATTCAAGCAGCCTATAAGAAAAATAAAGTAAGCAAAGTGGTAACCATGCATTATAAACTGCAGCCTTTAGATCCGAAACATTTCTAAAAAATAACCGCCGGAATCTTCCGGCGGTTACAAAACTCAATAGTAAAAGGTTTTACTGGGTCGTTTTATTCTTATGAGATGCCAATACCAGCACTTGCGTAACCGGTTACAGTGTTCAGCAACGTTATTCCCTCTGCAGTAATAGAGAACACTAACATGAGACGTGTTCCTGCAGTCACTGGAATAGCTAACCCCGTCGTTGTTCCAGAACTGATATCACCAATGGTGACAATTCCGGTGAGCGGTGGAGCTAAATTAACCAGAGCACCTGGAATAGGTGAGAATACATTGTCCGGTGTAACAGAGCTATAAAGCTGTGCATTTACAGTAACGGTGGTGCCAGTCAGAGTCAATGCCAGCGTTGTACTGAAGAAAGCACTCAAGTCGGTGATAATACCGTCACGCGGCACTGAAAAAGCAAAGTTAGACAGTGTTCCTGCTGCATTGGTAATATCAATGGTTGATCCCAGTACGGTTAAGCCTGGTGCGGAATTGCCAAATCCTACAAAAGCAGGTAAACCAGCCAGACCGCCTAAAATGGAGGTCATGGTAATCGGAAGACCAGAGGCAAATGGGATAATGGCGCCTGCGCCCGGTTCACCAGTAGGACCGGTAGGGCCGAGAGCACCAGTAGGACCAGTAGGGCCAGCAGGGCCGGCTTCGCCTTGAGGACCAGTAGGGCCTATTTCACCGGCAGGACCCTGAGCACCGGCAGGACCGGCAGGACCTTGAGCGCCAGCAGGACCAGCATCACCCTGAGGGCCAGCAGGACCGATATCACCAGCAGGACCAGCAGGGCCTTGGGCACCAGCAGGACCAGCAGGGCCAACAGGGCCAGCAGGACCGATATCACCAGCAGGACCCTGAGGACCGGCAGGACCGGCAGGACCTTGAGCACCGGCAGGGCCAGCAGGACCGATATCACCAGCAGGACCCTGAGCGCCGGCAGGACCGGCAGGACCCTGAGCACCAGCAGGACCAGCATCACCCTGAGGACCAGCAGGACCTATAGCGCCAGCAGGACCTTGGGCACCGGCAGGACCGGCAGGACCGGCAGGACCGGCAGGACCGGTAGGACCGATATCACCAGCAGGACCTTGAGCACCGGCAGGACCGGCAGGACCCTGAGTGCCAGCAGGACCGGCGGTTCCCTGAGGACCAGTAGGACCGATATCACCAGCAGGACCTTGAACACCGGCAGGACCTTGAACGCCAGCAGGACCAGCAGGGCCTTGGGCACCGGCAGGACCAGTAGGTCCGAGACCTCCAGCAGGGCCTTGGGCACCAGCAGGGCCGGCAGGGCCTTGGATACCGGCAGGACCGGCATTTCCTTGAGGACCGGTAGGGCCTATAGCTCCAGCAGGACCTTGGGCACCGGCAGGGCCGGCAGGACCTTGGATACCGGCAGGACCGGCATCACCCTGAGGGCCCTGCGTTCCCTGAGGACCTTGCGGACCCTGAGGACCTTGTGGGCCCTGTGGACCTCTCGGACCAGTAGGTCCGGTTGGGCCAATACCTGGAGGGGTTGGAGGTCCTGGAGGGCACGGAGGCCCTGGAGGACGCGGATAGCACGACTGACCAGGATATCCCGTTGGAGAGAAACAAGGGGAGTTGCAAGCTTTTACCTGCTGAGAGGCCTCGAGCTTCTCCTGGAGAGCGGAACTGAGAATCTGAGTTTCAGAGTTATCAGCTAAATGTTTGTTTATAAGCATATTATCAACGCTCCTAAAATAGTTTAATACAAGTATTTATAGGGTATAAGCCCTATATACTACTATATGAAATTTTTATATAAATGTTAAAATTTTGCGAATAAAGGAGGCGATTTTTATGAAAAAAACAAAGCTTGTGTTAGTGGGTCTTGTTAGTGGATTGATGGTGATAACAGGATGCGGCGCTGCTTATAATCCGAGTGGCTTGGAAAATGCGCAGATTGCAGAAGTGACTATTGAAGATGCGGCTGTGCCTCTGGCTAATTCCCCAATAACAGTATTGACTCCTGCGGCGCCAGGAACGGTGTCCTATACGGGCGGAAGTGTGGTGCTGGATGCTTCCAACAGCAGTCAAGGATACGTGATGATTAAGTACAGCGGAAAGAACCAGAAAATCAAGATTCAGATTACCAAGAGTTCTGGTACGACATATACCTACAACTTGAACGCTAGAGCCGCCTATGAGGTCTTTCCGCTGACTGACGGTAACGGCACTTATTCCATCAAGGTCTTTGAAAATGTCGCTGGAACCAAGTATTCCCAGGCATTTAGCAAAGATATTTCTGTTAAGCTGGCCAATCAGTATTTGCCGTTTCTGTACCCAAACCAGTATGTAAACTTTACAGCTAACAGTAATACGGTAAAAATAGGGGCTCAGGTGACCAGCAGTACTACTGATGACCTAAAAAAGGTAGAGCTCATTTATGACTATGCAGTGAAGAATATTACCTATGATACCACCAAAGCCGTCAACGTACAGTCTGGATATTTGCCGAACGTTGATGCGGTACTGGTAGCTAAAAAGGGTATCTGCTTTGATTATGCATCTGTCATGGCGGCTATGCTTCGCTCTCAGAAGATACCGTGCAAGCTGGTGGTCGGTTATTCTGGAAAAGTGTATCACGCATGGATTAATGTATATACGGCAGAGACGGGCTGGGTAGACGGCATGATTTATTTCGATGGCAAGCAATGGCAGATGATGGACCCGACTTTTGCTTCTTCGGGGAAGAAGAGCGAATCCATCATGAAGTATATCGGCACGGCCAGCAACTATTCGGCGAAGTATATTTATTAGCACCAATCAGTTACAGATTAACAGATTTGTAACTCACTTACATAAGTTTGTCAACAAGCTGTTTGACAGCTTGATAGGTTATTAAACACACAAAGGGCAGATAGAAATATTTGCCCTTTTGTGGATATAATTGCGCGAGGAATAAGTATGAAAGCAAAAGAATTATCATCATTTTGTATGCAGATTGCCTTCTTGCTGGGAGCAGGCCTCTCTATCGATACCGCCCTGCTTGTGTTGGCAGAGGATGCAGAACGGCAAGGGGATAAGGCTTTGTTTACCAGCATGTCGGAAGACGTAGAGGTCGGTATACCTTTGGCAGATACAATGGCTAAAGCAGGGCAATTTCCAGATTATCTAATTCAGATGACTAGGGTAGGACAACAGACCGGGAATCTGGAGATTATCATGGAATCTCTATCTAATTATTATGAAAAAGAGAGTTCACTAGCTCAAACCATTAAAAATGCCCTGACGTATCCCTTGATTATGGTGACTATGCTGATGGTGGTACTGTTCGTGCTGCTCACTAAGGTCATGCCTGTGTTTGAGGAGGTCTATAGGCAGCTGGGGGCCCAGTTGTCGCCTATTACCAAAAGTGCGGTACAGATTGGAACCATTTTTAGTGGAGCTGTAATCGTGGTGATTCTATTACTACTGTTGCTGGCCGCTGGAGTTATGGTTTCCTCTCGAAAGGGAAAAGGTCAGTTGTGGGCAGAGCATGTTTTACAAGTTATGAAGGAGAAAAGCGGCATTGCTGGAACCCTGGCCAAGCGTAGATTATCTGCGGTGCTGGCCATTTCTTTAAAGAGCGGATTGGAAATTGAATCCGGTATGGGGCTAGCCCTAGCGTTGGTATCTCAGAAAAAGCTTCAAGACAAACTGCTGATTTGCAAGGAGCAGATCGAGCGGGGGGAATCCCTCTACGATTCCTTGAAAAAGGCGGATATTTTCAGCGGTTTGGATATGCAGATGATTAAGGTAGGCGTTCGCTCCGGAAAGGCAGACGCGATCTTTGACAAGCTGGCTAAAAAGTATGAAGAAGAAGTGGATACTTCCATCGACAACATGATTCTTCGTTTTGAGCCTACCATGGTGGTGATTTTGGCCTCTGTTGTCGGATTGATTCTGCTATCTGTCATGATGCCACTGGTTGGAATTATGGCATCCATAGGCTGATGTAAGGTGGTGAAAAATTTGAAGAATTACATAATATCCATAGCAGTTTTTATAGGGGTTGTTGGTAGTTTTGTGTACGCCATCAATGGGATTTCCCAGCGAACAGATCAGGAGGGTGCTGCTGCTTTGCAGCAAGCTATCCAACGAGCTTCCGTTCAGTGTTACGCCATAGAGGGTCGGTATCCGGCGTCAGTAGATTACTTGGTGGAGAACTATGGGGTTCAGGTTGATACGGACAAGTATGCGGTATTTTATGAAGGCTTTGCTTCCAACATCATGCCGGATATTACCGTTTCCCGGGTATAGGAGAAGTTGATGAAGAGTAGAGGATTTTATAATAGTGGTCAGTCTATCCAGTTTCTGTTTACCATGGTACTTCTATTTTCGTTGGTTATCAGTGCGGTCTTTACTATTTTGTTTGGAGCGCAGGTGTACCAGAATATTCAAGACCGAATGGATGAGAACTTCGGCGGGACGACGGCGTTATCTTATATATCGAACAAGGTGAAGCAGAGTGACAAAGCGGGAATGATTTCTGTGGAAAATATAGAAGGAACACCAGTTTTAAAGCTCGTGGAGCAGTACGATTCGGGAGATTACAGCACCTTAATATATTGCCAAGATGGGCAGTTGAAAGAGTTATTTTCCAGTGAAGACAGTGGACTATCACTGGCGGATGGCATGGATATCATGAAACTGAAGGACCTGAATCTGGAGATGGTCGGCGAACAGCTGCTGCGGATTGAGACCCAGGAGGTCGGCGGTGAGTACTTGCTGCTGTCCCTGCGGAGTCAGGAGGAGGCTTATGAGTAGGAAGCAATCTTCGGCGCAGCTATTCCTCATGGAATTTATTTGTGTAGCAGCCTTTTTTGCCCTTTGTGCGGCATTGTGCCTCAATGCCTTTGTTAAGGCTGACAACATGAGCCGGGATGGGCGGGCCTTAAATCAGGCCCTGCTGACGGCACAGTCCATGGCGGAGACCATCAAGGGTATGGAAGATCCCAGCAGCTCGGCTATAGCTCAGGCAGCGGAAGAAATCAGTACAGCAACGGCGGGACGGTTTATGGTAGGGGTTCAGGAACAGACAACGGATCAGCTGTTGGAGGCAGAGATTACGATCTATGAGGGAGCAGATGAGAAACAAGAAGTATGTACACTTTCTGTAAGCCGATATTTATCAGGTGAGGTGCGACATGGAGAGTAAAAAAGACAACAAACAGAGAATTCAGATTGGAGTTAGTTCTCTGGTGCTGATTTTCACCGTGTTGTGCCTAGTGGTGTTCGCTACCTTATCTTTAGCCAGCGCTAAAGCAGACTATCGGTTGGCGGAAAAGAACGAGCAGAGTGTTCAGGCTTATTATAAGGTCGATGGGGAAGGGGAGAAGCTTAAGCGGCAGGTAGACAGGAAGCTGGAGGAGCTGGCACAGCAGGCGGGCAGTTCCGCACAGTTTCAGGAGTTGGTGAAGGAGTCCTTTCCGGAAGCCTTTGACCAAGAAACCGATTGCATCAATTATGCACTAGATACGGATACGGAGCAGTTTCTGTCCATTCAGTTGCAGCTGAAAAGTTTTGAGGAGATCGGTACCGGCGGAGAAAACTTTATTGTAAGGTCCTGGAATATCCAGAATAAAGTGGATTACCAGATAGATGACAGCATGCCGGTATGGGATGGCGGCGATATCTTTGAATAAATACAATGGACGGAGAAAAGGAAATGAAGGCATTAAAAGTATTAAATATAGCGGTGGAACAGAATGCGTCGGATATTTTTTTAATTCCTGGGGTAGGTTTCACTTTAAAAATTAACGGAAAAATTTCTCCCTATGAGGAGAAAAAGCTGCTGCCAGAGGAATTGGCCAGCATCATAGAGGAAATTTATGAACTAGCTGGGAATCGGTCTATGGATAAGATTAACCAGTTGGGAGATGATGACTTTTCCTTTTCCGTGAAGGGCCTCTCCCGCTTTAGAACCAGTGTCTTTAAGCAACGAGGCTCTCTGGCGGCAGTAATCCGGGTGGTAAACTTTGATTTACCGGATTTCCGGGAGCTGCATATACCAGAGACCGTTATCGATATTGCCAACATGAAAAAAGGTTTGGTCCTGGTTACAGGGTCAGCCGGAAGTGGCAAGAGCACCACGCTGGCCTGTATCATTGATCGAATTAATAAAACACGAGATGTTCATGTGATTACGCTGGAGGACCCGATTGAGTACCTTCACCGACATCAGAAAAGTATCGTCACTCAGCGAGAGATTACCACGGATACGGTAGGGTATGTATCTGCTCTTCGAGCGGCACTACGTCAGGCCCCTGACGTAATTCTGCTGGGGGAACTGCGGGATTATGAGACCATTCGTACAGCTATGACAGCCGCAGAGACCGGGCACCTAGTTATCTCCACCTTGCACACCACTGGAGCAGCCAACACGGTGGATCGAATCATCGATGCTTTTCCGGAAAATCAGCAGAGTCAGATTCGAATTCAGCTGGCCATGGTACTCCAAGCGGTGGTATCTCAACAGCTTCTTCCAGCAGTGGACGAGAGTACGCTGCCGGCTTTTGAAATCATGTTCCTAAACAATGCTATTCGCAATATGATACGGGAGCGAAAAAATCATCAGATTGATTCGGTCATCGCTGCCGGTCAGGAGGAGGGCATGATTTCTATGGACAACAGCCTGATGAATTTGTACAGGGCTGGTGCCATCACCAAAGATATAGCGCTGAACTATAGTACCAATCGTGAATTTTTTGAAAAGCGCTTAGAAAGAAACCAATAAGATGTTTATTTTCTGACGCACCGGTGCATAATAAACTTGTAAAGAAAGAAGCTATTAAAATAGTATGTTTTGTCCCCCTTTAGCATCGAAGACAGCTTCTTTCTTTATTGTTTGCAAAGGGTGACATACAGACCCAAAAGGTCTGTTTTTTTTGTAAAATCCCAATTTTTTATAACTCTTTTGTGGTTTTAGCATAAATTGGAAAAACTTGTTTGCGGATAACTTTCTGAGATGAAATTATTTTTCTTGTAAAATAAAATAATGATGGTATAATATTTAAAGTGCGCTGAAGGAAACTTTTTGCATAAAAAATAGAGGCGCACCACTGAAAAAAGACTATTGAATTACAGCAGAAAATAATGACGAGAAGGATACATAATATAGACTGTTTTGGAGGGAAAGTTGGCTAAATATTTAATTCAGAAAAGTGGGCCCCTTAGAGGAGAAGTGACGATAAGCGGCTCGAAGAATGCCGTTCTTCCTATTATGGCGGCGACTGTTTTAACAGGCGAATCCTGTGAGCTGACAGAAGTTCCGGCACTTCGGGACGTAGACGTGATGTGCAGGCTGCTCAGAAGCCTGGGCGCAGAGGTAAAAGAAGAGTACAAAGACAACATGCTTACCATAGAAGCCAGAGAGGTAACCACCTGTGAGGCACCTTATGAGCTGGTAAAAAAGATGAGGGCATCCATCTTAGTCATGGGGCCTCTTTTAGCTAGGACGGGAAGGGCTCGAATTGCGCTGCCAGGCGGCTGTGCTATCGGAGCTCGGCCTATTGATTTGCACTTGAAAGGCTTCCAGGCACTGGGAGCGACGATTAAAGAAGGCCACGGCTATGTAGAAGCGGTGGCAGAGCGACTGGTAGGGAATAATGTCTATCTGGACTTTCCCAGCGTAGGAGCGACAGAAAACATTATGATGGCCGCTGTGCTGGCGGAAGGAACCACCATTTTAGAAAATGTAGCAGAAGAACCAGAGATTGTAGATTTGGCTAATTTCCTGAATCGCATGGGAGCCAGAATCAAGGGAGCTGGTACGGATACCATTAAGATTGAGGGGGTAGCTGCCCTTCACGGAGCGAAGCACTCTGTTATTCCAGACCGGATTGAAACGGGGACCTTCATGGTGGCGGCAGCCATCACCAGAGGGTGTGTGCTGCTGAGAAATGTGGTTCCGGATCACGTGAAGCCGGTGATTGCCAAATTAAAGGAATGTGGCGCCGCGGTAGAGATTACAGATGAAGGAATGATTGTGCGGGGAGATGTAGGGCCGCTGATATCTACGGATATTAAAACCTTGCCTTATCCAGGCTTTCCTACAGATATGCAGTCTCAATTTATGTCTTTGCTGGCCACGGCAAAAGGTTCCAGCATTGTTATCGAAACCGTGTTTGAAAACCGCTATATGAATGTAGGGGAATTAAACCGTATGGGTGCCAACATTAAAATTGAAGGCCGAAGTGCTGTTATCCAAGGAGAGAAGGTTCTTCAGGGGGCACAGGTGATTTCCACCGACTTACGAGCGGGAGCGGCCTTAGTGCTGGCTGGATTGACGGCAGAAGGAACGACGGAGATTTCTGAGATTTACCATATCGAACGAGGCTATGAGAAGTTTGTAGAGAAGTTCCGGGCGTTGGGAGCCACCATTATTCGGGTGGAAGAGTGAACAGAAAAGCAAGCAAGACAATCTAAGCTTTGTATAAAATTAAAAAGTTAATAGAAGATATGAAAAAATAGAAAAGGACAAAGGCTAATAAAAGGGCCTTTGTCCTTTTTGTGATGTGTTACGCCAATATAGAAAGAAGCAGGTTGTCAGACCCGAAAGCTGACTTGTCAGAAGTGAGGTCAATCAGTAGATCTTAACACCAGTGTAGTAATGAGACAGAATCTCTTTGTAATTGGAACCCCGTTCAGCCATGCCGTTGGCTCCGTACTGACTCATACCCACTCCGTGGCCAAAGCCGTTGCTGACAATCGTAATCGTGTCTCCACTGATAGACGCTTGAAAGTCGGCTGAGGATAGGCCCAGGGCATCTCGAACTTCCCGGCCCTTATAGGTGGAACTGTTAATCTGTATATCTTCCACCCGTCCGCCGGAGCTTTTAGAGACAATCGATAAAGAGGTCAGCGGCAGAGACAATTTGCGGTCCGGGTATTTCAGGTTCATGAGATAAGCCAAATCCTCACTGGAAAAATACTTTGTTTCCTGTTGATGGGTGGCGCCTTCTTCATAGGGACTGTCTACACTTCTCAGGTAGGGCACAGCGGAAGCGAAGACATCTTCTGAGTTTTCGGTATGGCCGCCGCTAGAGGAGTGAAATAAGGCTTGCTCCGCCAGTTGACCATTGTAATACATCAGTTGTCCCTGGGTAGCATCGACCGCATCGCAGATTTTTTGCCAGCTTTCCGCCATCCACTGATCCCCTTTTAGAGCGGCCAGGTCGTAGACGCTGCGATATACCTGACAGTGGGTGTCATCGCAAAGGGGCGCATCCGGATGGGCAGGTGGATTGCCACCGTCGCCTGAACGGACGATTTTAGACAGGGAATAGGTTCGGGCGGCCACTGCCTGAGCTTTCAATGCTTCCGGTTCAAATGTGGCAGGCATTTCTCCGGCCACTACCCCTTTTACATAATCCTCAAAAGGCACCACTTCTGTGACCCCGTAGGTATGACGATAGACTCGTATGGTTTCCGGAGTCTGGAGCCGGTCTCCGGTTATCTTCGGTACCGAAGGAAGGTCGGGCAGCTGATGAAACAAGCCGTGTACACCCAACAGGCCAGCAGGCAGAATAAGGAAGACAAATACCTCCGCTGCCAGTATAAATAAGATGATTTTTTTCGTCATTCGCATAGTAAATCCTCTCTGTTTGGTTTATTATATTAAGGAGAAGGACAAAGTATGCCAGACAAAAAGGAGTCAGACCATGAGAGAAATTGATGTTTGCCAGATTACAAAAGCTGTTCGGGAGATGGCCGTTTCCACCAACCACCGGTTGAGTGGAGATGTGTGCCAACGAATCCAGGAATATAGCCAGAAGGAGCAGTGGCCAGTAGCCCGGGAAATTTTAAAAAATATTCAAGAAAATATGGATATCGCCCAAGAAGGGGTGTTCCCCTTATGCCAGGATACCGGTATGGCTTGTGTGTTCCTAGAGGTAGGACAAGAGGTTCATTTTATAGGAGGCAGCTTGGAGGAGGCCGTTCATCAAGGAGTACGAGAAGGCTATACAGAAGGCTATTTGCGTAAATCTGTGGTCAAAGATCCGGTTCGTCGGGGAAATACCGGTGACAATACGCCAGCCCATATTCATTATGAGATTGTGCCGGGAGATCGGGTAAAAGTGACTTTTGCACCTAAAGGATTTGGCTCGGAAAATATGAGTCAGATTAAAATGTTTCCGCCTGCTGCCGGGGAGAAGGGGGTCAAGGACTTCGTGGTGCAAGTGGTAAAGGATGCAGGGGCTAACCCCTGTCCGCCTATTGTGGTAGGCGTGGGCATCGGCGGAACCTTTGACAGGGCGGCTCTGATGGCAAAACAGGCACTTTTGATTCCTTTTGATCGAAGCCATCCAGACCCTTATTACAGGGAAATGGAGGAGGAGTTGCTGCGGCGGATTAATGAGCTGGGCATCGGCCCTCAGGGCCTGGGAGGGGTTACCACTGCGCTGGCAGTGAAAATTAAGACATTCCCTACCCATATAGCAGGAATGCCAGTAGCGGTCAATATTAACTGCCATGTTTCCAGACATGAAGAGCGAGTGTTATAGGAGGTAGAGATATGAATGAGCGGGAAGAAAGCGTGAGACGGCTAGTGTATCCTTTTGACAAGGAAAAGCTGAGCCTGCTTAGAGCTGGAGACAGTGTGTTGATAACAGGAACCATTTATACGGCCAGAGATGCAGCTCACAAGCGTCTGACAGAAATGCTGGACAGGGGAGAGACCCTGCCCTTTTCTTTGCCGGGTTCCATCATCTATTATGTGGGGCCTACACCGGAAAAGCCAGGGCAGGTTATTGGAGCCGCAGGACCTACGACCAGCTATCGGATGGATTCCTTTGCGCCTCGGTTTCTGGACCTGGGGCAGGCAGCTATGATTGGCAAGGGACAGCGGTCAGCAGAAGTGGCGGCAGCGGTAGTCCGAAATGGGGCCGTCTATTTTGCAGCTATTGGCGGGGCCGGAGCGTTGATTGCTAAAAGCATTGCCGCAGCTAAGGTCATTGCCTTTGAGGACCTTGGTGCGGAGGCAGTGCGTCAATTAGAAGTCGTAGACTTCCCAGCAGTAGTGGTGCTGGATAGTATCGGAAACAATTTGTATGAAAGTGGTCCAGCCAGCTACTTGCAGCAGGCTTGAAGAGGAGAAAAGCAGGCCAAGAGTTTGGCCTGCTTATGCAAGTGATTTTAATGAGTTTGACCATTTTTCGTTATTTGGTGGATAGTAGGATTTCGGAAGCCCAGTCCAGGGCTTTCATATAGATGGAAACCATATTTAGAGAGTGCAGTCTCAGTGTTTGACGAGTATTTTCTACTTCGTGCCAGTTACCCTTTTCGTAGGCTAGAATCAGTTTAAGAGGAAGACCTAGGGCGTTTTTTTGATGAAGGATTGCTTCTTTGGATTCCTGAGACAACGGTAGTTCATCCAAGGCTTTGACGATGGGTTTGTCCGTGAGCACATCCAGCATAGAGAAAAGGCCTACTAGGAAACATTCTGATGAACGGTTGGCCAAGCCTACACTGGTTGACAAAAGTTCCATCATCTTGGCTCGCTGGAGTGACACAGATACTAAGTCACTGTTCTGGCTACTGGAGATGTAGCGGAGCAGAATCATATACATACAGTTGCGGATGTTTCCAAAACCTAAGCGGACCAAGGCCCGGTTGATGGTGCTGATCTGTTCCATACTGCCATACATGGGTGAATTTGCGTATTTAAATAATTTATAGGTCAAGGCGATGTCTTGTTCAAAAAGAACGGTCAGAGCTCTGTAATCAGGATTTTTAGCATCCAACATTTTAATAATAGTGAAGAGGTTGGTACTAATCGTGCTCATGTCTTTATATTTGAAGACAGAGGGCTTAGCAAAGTAATAGCCTTGAAAGTAGTCATAATTTAAGGCTTTTGCTCGGTTAAAGGCCGAAGAGGTCTCCACCTTTTCTGCTAAAAATTTAAGTCCTGGCCGCTTATATCTTTTGATAATCTGCTGCTGTTCCTCCCTGGTGGTTAACAGGAAATCAACTTTGATGATGTCAACTAAATCGATAATTTCTTTATAAGGGTAATCAGCAATAAAATCATCCAGGGCTAAAGTGTAGCCTTTTTCCTTTAGCTCCCGCAGTCGTTGGATGAAAGCTTCATCTGGGACGATGTCCTCTAGAATTTCCACAATCATGTATTTGGGAGAAAAGAGCAGCGGTGTACCGTCATTTATTAAGTTTTTGGTGAAGTTAATAAAGGCCAGCTTCCCCTCTACCAATTGCTCAAAAGAGGCCACCAGGATGCTGCCCATGAGGACAGAATTGGTGGCGGCATCTGCGTCGCTGATATTGGCTGTCAGAGTTTTCGGATCTCGGTATAAAAGCTCATAAGCGATGACATCCTTCATCTGATTAAAGATTGGTTGTCTGGCAATATATATGTGCATAAAATCCTCGTTTCTGAAAGAACTTTTTCGTGTCGACTTTTCAGATTTATTATAAGATTCTTTTATTATAGCATCTTTTAGCAAGGAAATTAAAGAGGCAATTTGTCTATAAAACGAATAATTTGTCTCTTATTTTACGAATAAAAATGGCGAAAATATATTGACAAGGCAAGTTAGCCATGGTAAACTCAAGAAAGATAAGAAGTTAGTTCGAGCTAACTTTTTTAAAAGATCTAAGGTTAGCGAAAGCTTACTTTTTAATAAAGATTACAAAAGGCCGAAAGACCATGGAAGGAGGGAATAGCATGCCATTAACAATGACGACACCTGGGACACAGGTTACTGTATCCACCATTAAAGGAAGGGACAACACCAAGCGGTTCCTCGAAAACTTAGGGTTTGTAGAAGGGACGTCCGTCATGGTTATCTCCGAGCTGGGAGGCAATGTCATCGTCAATGTGAAAGAAGCTAGAGTAGCCATCAGCAAGGCCATGGCATCGAGAATATTCATTCACTAGAAACATGGAAGCGGCTTTTCTGCTTTCAGGCAAAACGGAGGGAACATGAGAAATTTAAAGGAAATTAAGTGCGGCGAAACCGTGACCGTAGCAAAGCTACAAGGAGAAGGCGCGCTGAAAAAAAGAATTATGGATATGGGTATTACAAAAGGGGCAGAAATTTTTGTCCGTAAAGTAGCACCATTGGGTGACCCAATCGAAATAACGGTCCGAGGATATGAGCTTTCAATTAGAAAAAGCGAGGCCGAAAATATTATTATCGCATAAACGCTTAAAGTATAGTTGAAACTGGAGGAAAGAACATGAAGAAAATGACCATTGCCTTGGCAGGTAACCCGAACTGCGGTAAGACCACGATTTTTAACAATTTGACCGGGTCTAGTCAGTATGTGGGTAACTGGCCGGGCGTAACTGTAGAAAAGAAAGAAGGGAAGTTCAGAGGGAATAAGGATGTAATCATTGCCGATTTACCGGGCGTTTATTCCTTATCCCCTTATACTTTAGAAGAAGTCATTACCAGAAATTATTTGGTACAAGAATCGCCAGATGTAATTATCAACTTGGTAGATGGAACAAACCTGGAAAGAAACTTATACTTAACTACACAGTTGCTGGAATTAGGCATTCCAGTGGTTTTAGGCGTTAATATGGCGGATTTGGTGCGAAAGAACGGCGATCAGATCAATCTGGAAAAGCTGTCTCAGGAGCTAGGATGCCCAGTAAGAGAGGTTTCGGCCTTAAAGGGTGAAGGGACGAACGAGTTAGTACAATGTGCCATAAAGTTAGCTGGGGCTAACCAGGAACGTCCTTACCAATTCTCCAAACAGGTGGAAGAAACGATTGGTGCCATCGGAGGAGTTGTTCAATCTCGAGTAAAGGCGGAGCATCTGAGATGGTACGCTGGAAAGCTCTTTGAACGCGACGAAGAGATCCTTAAGGAAATGAAACTGCCGGAGAATTTGCAGCTCCAGGTGGAAGACATTATCACAAAGCTGGAGAACCAGCTGGATGACGACAGTGAGAGCATTATCGCCAATGCACGGTATGAGTTTATTGGCAAAATCGTAGGGAAAGTCCTGAAGAAAAAGCAGCGGGGACTAAGCACCTCTGATAAAATAGACCGGGTTGTTACTAACCGGCTGTTGGCTCTGCCTATCTTTGTAGCTATTATGTTTATCGTATATTATGTGTCTATCTCTTGGGTTGGTGCTATCGCTACCGACTGGACTAACGACGTACTCTTCGGAGAATACATACAGGGCGGCGTAGGGACCTTTATGGAAAACGCTGGTACAGCAGCATGGCTTCAGAGCCTAGTAGTAGACGGTATCATCGGCGGCGTAGGCGCTGTATTGGGCTTCGTACCGCAGATGCTGATCCTGTTTTTCTTCTTATCTATCCTGGAGGACTGCGGCTATATGGCGCGGGTAGCCTTCATCATGGACCGGATATTCAGAAAGTTCGGTTTGTCTGGGAAGAGCTTTATTCCCCTTTTGGTAGGTTCCGGTTGTGGAGTTCCGGGTATTATGGCTACTAAAACCATTGAAAATGAAAAGGATCGTCGCATGACGATTATGACGACGACGTTTATTCCATGTGGTGCGAAGCTGCCAGTGATTGCGCTGATTGGAGGCGCCATGTTCCCTGATATTCCTTGGCTGGCTCCAGCTATGTACTTCATGGGAATTGCAGCGGTAATTTTCTCCGGCATTGCTTTAAAGAAGACTAAAATGTTTGCAGGAGACACGGCTCCTTTCGTTATGGAACTTCCTCAGTATCACATGCCGGCGGCAAAGGGCGTTTGGATTCACATGTGGGAGCGAGGCCGGTCCTTCATCATCAAGGCCGGTACTATTATCTTCCTAGCTTGTGCAGCCATTTGGTTCTTATCTAACTTTGGGTTTACCAATGGTGGTTTCGGTATGGTAGAACAGGGAAACAGCCTCTTGGCAGTTATCGGTTCTATGGTAGCTCCGATTTTCGCTCCGTTAGGTTTCGGAAATTGGCAGGCTACAGTAGCTACTTTGACTGGCTTGGTAGCCAAGGAAAACGTAGTAGGTACTCTGGGTGTGCTCCTGGGTCTTGGAGGAGACGTGGCAGAGGACGATGCTGGCCTTCTCTCCAACATCGCCATGATGTTCCCGCACAGTGTGGCAGCGTTATCATTCTTAGTGTTTAACCTGTTGTGTGCTCCGTGCTTCGCGGCCATCGGTGCTATCAGAAGAGAAATGAATAATGCAAAATGGACATGGTTTGCCATTGGATATCAGACTGTTCTGGCCTATGTGGTAGCCCTGATTATTAATCAGCTGGGTGGAGTCCTGACAGGGGTAGCGTCTTTTGGCGCAGGAACTGTAGTGGCTATCGTACTGCTGGGAATTATGATTTTCATGTTGGTAAGACCTATGCCTAAGGAAAGAGGTGCAGAGGTATGCTGTCAACAATCATAATTAGTGCAGTTTTCGTAGTATTGCTGGTCTTCGCAGGAAGGTATGTATTCCGCAATGTGAAAGCTGGTAAATGCAGCGGATGCAGCGGGTGTGACGATACATCCCATGAAAGCGGTTGCAGTTGCTGCGGCAGTGAAACTGTAAAAAAATAGAAGTATAATGCCGTAAGGCAGTTTAAAAAAGGATAGGGTGGCTTGCCGGCCACCCTAAACTTTAACCATACGGTTAGCTTAAGCTAACTAAAAAAGAGGTAAGCAGATGCTGGAAAAACTGATTATTGAAAATTGTGCGCCTACGCTGGCCAACTTGAAGACCGGAGAAATTGTCAATTACCGGTTTACCAATTCCACACAGGCGAAAAAGGAAATAGACCGATTGCAGGAAAAGCTGAAAGAAAAGGGCATCGATATCGAAATCTTGCAGGAGAGAGAAAAGAGCTTTCTATTGTATGTATATCGACGGACACGTCTGGCTCGAGATTTATCATGTCCTGTGGCTCGGGAGCTGCTGCATAAGCAGGGTTATCGGGCCGGGGAGCTAAACGAGATGGTCGGCTGGCTTCGGGCTAGGGTTAATGACAGCACCCAAAAAGGCTGTTTCCCCCATGAGATTGGCTTGTTTCTCAGTTATCCCGTACAGGATGTCAAAGGTTTTATGGAAAACCAAGGGAAAAATTGTAGATGTTGTGGTTATTGGAAAGTTTATCAGGAAGAAGAAGCCGCTGTGCGGATGTTCGCTAAGTTCGATAAGTGTCGGGCGGTGTATCGGAAACGGTGCAGTGAAGGTGCAGGCATCTATCGGCTGACAGTCGCTTGTTAAACGCAAAAACCCGTGAGAGAAAGGAATAGGTCGCAAAGATATGAAGAAGATGGCAGTAGTTTATTGGAGCGGAACAGGAAATACAGAGCAGATGGCAGAGGCTGTTTTTCAGGGAGCCAAAGAAGCTGGCGCAGAGGCTGAGCTTTTCCAGGTAGGTCAGTTCTCCGCGAAATCGGTGGAAGACTTTGATGTGGTGATTTTCGGTTGTCCGTCCATGGGAGCTGAGGTTTTGGAAGAAGCAGAGTTTGAACCGGTGTATGAAGCCTGCAAGGGTAAGCTGTCCGGCAAGACTCTGGGGCTCTTCGGCTCTTATGGCTGGGGAGACGGCGAATGGATGAGAGATTGGGAACAGGACGTGCTTCAGCTTGGAGCTTTACTTCCTCAAGGATATTTAATTTTAAATGAGACGCCAGACCAAGAGGGGCTGGAAGAGTGCAAAAATTACGGAAAGAATCTAGCCGGATAGGCGGATAAGAGAAAAGGAGTGTTGATATGAGCGTTGTGATAGTAGGCGGAAATGAGCGGATGGTAACCCAATACAAGGGCATCTGTAAGGAGTTTGGGTATAAAGCGAAGGTATTTGCCAAGATGACCACTGATTTCAAGAAAAAAATTGGATCGCCGGACTTAATCATCCTCTTTACCAACACGGTGTCCCACAAGCTGGTGCACAGCGCCGTCCAAGAGGCGGAGCGATGTAATTCTCATGTGATTCGCTGCCATAGCAGCAGTTCTTGTGCCTTGAAGAAGGTACTGAACGATCATTGCAACGGCAATTGTAAAGAGTGCCAGTATCATAACTAGGGGAAGACTGAACATTGGGATAGGACCTAAAATGGGGTAAAGAGCACATCGAGGAGATAGTCAATAAAATGAAGAAAAGCCTGATTGGATTATGCCAATCAGGCTTTTGTGATATGCAAAATTAAATTTATTCAATAGAGGAGTGGGCCAGAGGAAGGGATTTAGTTCTGCCTTAGTGGCAGCTGCCTCCACAAGAACCCTGTCCGCCGCAAGAGCCTCCTGTAGCGTGTTCGTGTCCGCACTGGTGCTCACCCTGAGCCGACTGGTGTTCCTTCTGGTTGTGACGATCACAGGTAGGCTGATTGCTGACGGTTAAGGCCCCTTTTAGATACAGCTCAACCTGCTCTTGGCTGGGGCCAGCAACGCCTGCCGCTACAGTAATGCCGGAGCCTGCCAGGGCTTGAATGGCACCATCACCGATGCCTCCGCAGAGCACTGTCCGGACCCCCTGATGGGCTAGGAACTCTGCTAGCGCGCCATGGCCTCCACAGTCGGCTGTAATCAGTTCTGAGCTCTTTATTTCACCTCGCTGGATGTCAAATAGCTGAAATTGCTTTGCGTGGCCGAAATGCTGAAAAATTTGCCCATCTTCATAAGGAACAGCCACCTTGGCATTCAGTAGGCCTTCCAATAAATCTGCCAATTCATCCAGCCATGGCCCTTCCACGGATTCGATAGCTCCGCGGTCTACAGCAGATGCCAACTGGGGTTGAATCGGCAGTCGAGCAACCTGATCGATGCCATACTCCTCCGCTACCTGCTGAATACGGCTTTCTCCAAAGATAGCATGAGATTGGCCGCAGTCTGGACAGACGAAATAAGACATATTTTCCACAATCCCCAAAATAGGAATATTCATCAGCTGTGCCATCTTTACCGCTTTGCCTACAATCATCGATACCAGTTCCTGAGGGGACGTGACAATGACAATACCATCTACTGGCAGCGATTGAAAGACGGTTAGGGGTACATCGCCGGTTCCCGGCGGCATGTCGATAAACATAAAATCTACGTCATCCCCCCAGATTACGTCAGACCAAAACTGCTTGACTGTCCCCGCGATAATCGGTCCGCGCCAGACCACGGGATCGCTGTCTTCTTCCAACAAAGAGTTGATAGACATGGTGCGGATGCCGGAATCTGTATCCACGGTCAAGATACCCGCCTCTGTACCCAGTGCTTTTTCCTGGAGGCCAAAGGCCTTGGGAATGGATGGACCGGTAATATCCGCATCCAAGATAGCTGTCACATAGTTTCGCCTGTTCATAAGCACGGCTAAAAGGGAGGTGACCATGGATTTGCCTACGCCGCCTTTGCCGCTGACGATACCGATGACTTTTTTCACTTGGCTTAAGGAATTGGATTCTTCCAGAAAGCTCTCAGGGGCAGTCCGGTCTTTGCAGTCCGCACTGCAACTTCCGCAGTTATTTGTACAATCGCTCATTTTTCTTCTCCTTTAATCCTCTATATGGGGGGTTCCTGATCGGTGGCATTTTTTGGTGCAGCCCCGTCCGCAGCCTGATTCAAAGTTTTCGCATAGAATGTAGTCGCCTCCAGTGATGGTCAGCAGCTTGCCGTGTACGAGGGCATCGGCTAGCTTTTGACGGGCATCGTTGTAGATGCCTTGGACGGTGGTTCTGGCGATGCCCATTTGACGGGCACACTCTTCCTGGGTGCATCCTTCCAGATCCATGAGACGGATGGCCTCGTATTCGTCTACGGACATTTGGATACCGTGGCAGCTTGGATTGCCTTGGCCGCAGAGGTAATTTGTTGGAGCCGCTCCAGAGGGACTGGACCAAAGGGGCCCAAAACACTGGATTCGAGGCATACAACAGACCTTTCTAAACTTTCGTGGTCTGGGCATGAGGACCTCCTTCGTGAGTTTATGTCATATGACATTTATTCTTTGTAAATCATCATATCACATTAACGACATATGTCAATAACTTATTCTATGCGTTTTTTCTTTTTCAATACCTAATGAATGCAAAAAAGAAAGCCCCCTTGACTAGGTGAAAGAGTAGTCAAGGGGTGGTGAAAGGAGTAATTATATAAAATATCAAAAAATATTTATATATGATAGAGGATGAATGGGTTCGGTTTTACAGTTCAATTTTACTCATGGCCTGGATAGCTTTTCTTACTATGGTAGAGTAATCTTGAATCTCCGAATATATCCTGGCAGCATTGGTGGATATGGATTCAATCTCCTGGGCTACGACGGCGAAGCCGACACCAGCTTGTCCGGCCCGAGCGGCTTCTACAGAAGCGTTCAGAGCTAAAATCTTTTCCATAGCTGCTACCTTTTGAAGTTCTTTAATTTTATTGTTGATGGAGTCAATCGACTCTACTACGTAGTGCATCTGCTCATCAAAGACCCGCATTTTTTCTTTGTTCATGGCCTCAAAGTAGCTTAAGTTGACTAATTGATTCATGAACTCACCCAACATCTGTGCTCCGGCTCGAATTGTTTTTTCATCCCGTATAGGGACCTTGCGCAGAGCCGCAAGGTAGGTCTCTTCAGGTATGTCAAGCTCTTGAGCAATTTTCCGAAACTTTTCTTCATCAGGTGGTGCCGGGAGCACTTGACCGCCGATGATAGCCCCCACCTTTTCGCCATGGATAATTAAATCGGTGGAGAAATCCATGAGACCAGCGTGGCAGTAGTAAGCTCCTGTGCACTCATTATCACATTTGACACAACGCCTGAGCCCCTCTTCAGAGCCTCTGGTATACTTGATACAAAAATCAGTAAAGTTGCTGCCTTGGGAAATGTAGTTGCCCTGAGCGTCCACAGCGATGGCTGCTAAGCCTGTAGCATCTGAAAACAAATCTTGAATCTGCTGGAATTTCTTTAAATCTAAAAACTTTTCTAATTTAATCATTCTCAAAACTTCCTTTGCCTGTTCAGCACCGAGTATTTTCAAATAGCTTGTTTTCATCATACGTAAAATCTAAGTAAAAGAAAAGGTAAAATTTTGCTGAAAAAAGATACTTTCTATATTGCTGGGAGCACGCAAGAGGATAAAAATGTTCCATAGAGGGGTAGAACGGATTGACGGTAAGACAGACACTATGATAAGATGTACAAGATAATGTATATTTTTTCATCAAAGGAAAAGGTAGGTTTATGAAGAACAAGATTAAAACAGCTGCAGAAGCGGTCCAGGACATTCAGGACGGCGCTGTCATCATGGTAGGCGGATTTATGGCCTGCGGCACACCAGAAATTTTAGTAGATGCGTTGGTGGAAAAAGGTGTTAAGGACCTGACTATCATTTGTAACGATGCAGGGGTACCTGGCAGAGGCGTTGGAAAGTTGTTATCTAACGGTCAGATTAAGACGCTGATTGCTTCTCACGTGGGATTAAACCCAGAAGTTGCCATGCGTATGAACACCGATGTAGAAGCAGATAAGCTGGAATGTATTTTAATTCCCCAGGGAACCTTGGCAGAGAAGATTCGGGCAGGCGGAGCCGGTCTGGGCGGATTTTTGACTCCTACAGGAGTAGGTACTCTGGTGGCTGAAGGGAAAGAAGTCATCAACCTCAAAGGCAGAGACTATCTGCTGGAAGAACCACTGACGGCTGATTTTGCCTTAATTAGAGGCTCGGTAACGGATACCTTTGGTAACACCATTTACAACGGAACTACCAGAACATTTAATCCAATGATGGCTACGGCAGCCGGTCATGTCATCGTAGGTGCCTGTGAAATCGTTGAAGTAGGTGAAATTGATCCCAACCATGTAGTCACTTCAGGCATTTTTGTAGATTCGATTGTAGGAGGAGAAAAATCATGGGAGATATAAAGGTAAGAATTGCTAAGCGGGTAGCCCGGGAATTGAAGGACGGCGATGTCGTAAATCTAGGAATCGGCGTACCTACTCTAGTGGCTAACCATCTGCCAGAGGGCGTGGAAATCGTGCTCCAGTCAGAAAATGGCATTATGGGCATGGGCGCTGCACCGGAGGCAGGCAGCGAAAATGTAGATATTATCAATGCAGGGGCTCAGCATGTGACCATCAATACAGGAGGGCAGTTCTTTGATGCGGCTACCTCCTTTGGCATTATCCGTGGTGGTCACGTAGATGCCACCATTTTAGGAGCTTTGCAGGTGGACAAGGAAGGAAATCTGTCCAATTGGATTGTACCGGGTAAAATGGTACCAGGCATGGGCGGAGCGATGGATTTGGTAGTCGGTGCGAAGAAGGTTATCGTAGCCATGCAGCACACCCAAAAGGGAAACCATAAGATTCTGGAAAAGTGTACCCTGCCTTTCACAGCCTTGAAGGTGGTGGATATGATTATCACAGAGATGGGTGTTATGGAAGTAACGCCAGAAGGACTGCTGTTGACAGAGCTGCACCCGGATTTTTCTCTGGAAGATATTCAAGCGGCCACCGGCTGCACACTGATTCCGGCAGAAAACCTGAAGGAAATGGTTGAATAATAAGAACGCAAAACAAGTTTTGGCGACAATAAAAAACAGACCCTATAAGGGACACCATATAAAAGAGCATGCTCGCTCAAAAAATGGATTTTACCTTTTAGGGTCTTTTGTTGTATTTATAAAGGTCATTGATTTAAACCTAAGTAACCTTCCACTCGGTTGCGGCCTTGCTCTTTGGCTTTATATAAAGCTTGATCGGCCATATCGATTAAGGCTTTATAATTGGAGGCCTGACAGGCTTTTGCTTCGGCAAAGCCTATGCTGACGGTGATAATGCCTAGAGGTGATTCTGCGAAAGGAATCTGCAAGCTCTGTATGGTCTCCAGCAGTTCCCCACAGATGGCTCGAAGCTCTTCGTATCCGTAATCCTGGCCTAGAGCGATAAATTCTTCGCCTCCGTAGCGGAATATATCCAACCCGTAGGGCTTAAAGAAGGAAGAGAAACTTTTGCCCAGTTCTTTGAGCACGGCATCTCCTTTTTGGTGCCCGTAATCGTCATTGTATTTCTTGAAGTGATCAATATCAATCATAATCACTGCGTTCAACGAAAATAGCCCGTAGCTGTCTTCGCTGGTTTTTAAGGTATCTGACAGCTTCCGGCGGTTCGATAGGGTGGTGAGAATATCCGTATCCCGCTGTTTTGTCAATTTTCGGTTCATTTCGATGTTGTTGATGCGGATAGATGTCATGAACTGGCCGATAAAAAGACCGATGATGCAGAAGGCCGTGCAGTTGACCAAATCAACGTGAGCAAAGGCTGGAGGCTGATAGAAAACGGACAGAGCGCAGAACATGACAGACATGGCCACCATAATGGTGTTGACCCGCCAGCGCAGATCTAGGATGACCATTGGAGCGATAAGAATCAAGCAAATAAAGGTAACGCTGACCGCTCGGGGCGGGATGAAAATGCCCAAATAAGCGGCAGCTGCCAGGCAGTAACACAGATACGTGTAAATCAGAGGCAGAACCAGATTCAGCCGCTTGGGAATGAACCACTTAGATAGACAATAGAATACAGCGGAAACCAACGTACTCAGTCCATAAAAGCAAAACAGTAAAAAATCCCCTGAGTTTATGCTGAGAGCCGTTAAACACGCCCATATGGCAGCAGCAATGAAGGACAACTGCCGGAGTATTTGATTATTTATACAGGAAATCTCCTGCAAATTTCGAAGGATGGCGTGCTTGCTGATCATGTTTGGTATATTCCCTTGCTAATTTTCTTGCTTTAAAGTATATCATTTTTATGAGTTGTGTGCAATGAAACCTGTCTGTAATTCTTGGAAAAATCTATGTAGACAGTCAGGTACAGGCGGGGGAGGGATCAGCAAGGAAGAGGGGTTGCCACTAATTTATAGAAAAAATAGAAAACAAAAAAGTTTAACGATATTTAATAATAATGTAACGTTCCCTTAATGCAATGCACATATTTCTGTGATAGAATCATAAAGAAATATAGATGCTGAAATTAGTTTGCTGCTGGATGTGGGGGCAGCAAGGAGAAAGAAGAGGAAAATATGAGCAAGAGACAGATTACATTTGAAGAGATTAAACACAATCAAGAGATTTCTACCTATATCAAGAAAGGCAATGACCTGTTGGGGGCTATCGGCTTTACGGAACACGGGTTTGCCCATGCGGGGAAGGTGGCAGAACGAGCGGCAGAGATATTGACAGCTTTGGGATACGATTCGCGGACCATTGAGTTGGCTAAGATTGCCGGATATATACACGATATTGGAAATTGCATTAACCGTCACGACCACGCCCAGAGTGGTGCTGTCATGGCCTTTCGTATATTGGATAGAATGCACTTTGATGCAGAAGAACTGGCGGATATCATCGGAGCAGTGGGCAATCACGACGAAGGGACCGGCGTAGCCTTCAGTCCCATTTCCGCAGCACTCATTCTAGCCGATAAATCGGATGTGCGCAGAAGCCGGGTGAGATACAAGAATCGAAACGAAGAAAAACTATCCGAGGATATTCATGACCGGGTCAATTATGCGGTTCATCACAGCTACCTTACCGTCAATCCGGAGCAAAAGTCCATTGTACTGGAGCTGAGCATCGACACAGAAATCAGTGCTGTCATGGAATATTTTGAAATCTTTCTGACCAGAATGAGCATGTGCCGGAATGCCGCACAGTTTTTAGGACTGTCATTTGAGTTGAACATTAACAATACCCGCCTCTTATAAAGGGGTGGGATTTTTTGTCCTTTTATTAGATCATCAAATTTGTCGTACATTCTAGAAAATTTGATTTCAAATCCTTTCTGTCCATATTTTGTATACAATATACAAAAAGTCGAATAAACATCCCATATAAAACATATAGTTATTTTAGATACCAAAAATATCAACCTTAACAAGCAGAGGTAAACCCCTTACACCCTTAAAACTTTAATGAAGTGCAGTGTAAGCGCGCTAAATGGTTTATTGAACTTTACCTCTATTCAAACGAATATAATTTGCCGCAGAGACATACCGCGGATGTTGATGCAGCGTTATATTACATGTAAAGGCCTTGTTCCAATGGGTGCAGCGTTTTTACAAAAGCATTTTTCAATTCCAATTTTATAGGAACTTTTTAGGACAATGTTAAGGAGGTTAGAAATGGGTAATGACAATGGTGCAGCAGGTGGAAAAGAGCTGGGTCTAGTCAGACTGACTGGTGTAATTATCGGTTCAACCATCGGCGGCGGCGTTTTCAGCATGGCTGGAGATATGGCAGCAGGCGGAGCAAATACTGCGGCTGTATTAGTAGCCTGGGTAATTGCAGGTATCGGTATGTATGGTCTGATGATGTGCTTCTTCGGACTAAACAAACTGAAGCCAGAGTTAACAAACGGTATTTATAGTTATGCAAAGGCTGGTTTTGGAGATTTTGTAGGCTTCAACTCTGCCTGGGGTTATTGGATAAGTGCATTGCTTTGTAATGTTGCTTATACCACGCTTTTATTTGCCGCTATCGGCTATTTTCTCCCTGTATTTGGGGTAGGCAATAATTTACCATCTATTATCGGTGCATCGATTGTAATATGGTTCCTCAATTACTTAGTATTGAGAGGATTAAAGGAAGCTACGGCTATCAACGTAGTAACCACCATTGCGAAGTTAATCCCAATCTTCGTATTTGTTTTGACAATCATCGTAATCCGGGCTTTTGATCCAGCAATCTTCATGAATAACTTTTGGGGTGATGGCAGTGTCTCCTTCATGGATCAGGTAAAATCCACGACTGGAGCTACTGTATGGGGATTTATCGGCGTAGAGGGAGCTGTGGTCGTTTCCGCCAGAGCAAAGAAATCTTCTGACGTAGGTAAAGCTTCCATGATAGGCTTCTTAGGCATTTTAGCCATCTATCTGTTAACCTCTATCCTCAGCATGGGTATCATGACCAGAGAAGAACTGGCTGCTTTGGGCAATCCGCCGATGGCAGGAATCTTTGAATCTGTAGTTGGCCCTTGGGGCGGTGCTTTAGTAAACCTGGGCGTTATCTTCTCCTTGGCTGGAGCGCTTTTGGGCTGGACCATCATCGCAGCAGAGACACCGTTCATGGCAGCAAAGCTGGGCGTATTCTCCAAAGCTTTTGAGAAAGAAAATAAGCACGGAGCACCTTCCTTCTCTCTGTTCATGACCAACGGTATCATCCAGCTGTTCCTAATCGTAATTTTCTTCAATGATTCTACTTATCAGGTATTCTACAACCTGTCCGCCAGCATGATCATGGTTCCATACCTGCTGAGCGCAATGTACTACTTAAAGGTCGTTTTGAAGAAGGATGGATTGCAAAGTCACACAGGCTCCCAGCTGCTGTCTGCCAGAGTATTCTCTTTATTAGGTACGATCTACGGCGCATGGCTGCTGTACGCCAGCGGACTCATGAGCGTGTTGGTAACTTCCCTTCTGTATGCTCCTGGTATCATCGTATACATCAAAGGCAAGAAGGAATTGGGAGAAAAGACGTTCGACAGACCAGTCAACCTGTTTATCGCAGTAGCTTTAGTCGCTCTGGCCGTTATCTCTGTAGGCGTTATTGCTACCGGAACGTACAGCCCGCTATAAGGTAAGTTACCCGTGAATCAGAAATAACTAAAAACAGACACGTATGTATGCACCCGGAGGGATTCCTTCGGGTGTTTTTATAATGTGAGCATATGCAAGCTAAGGCCGCTTCGCAAGGGCTTATTTATAGGCAAATTATATTTTGACGTAATTGGCCAGGTAGTTTATACTTATAATAGTTATTAGCCTGCGCAAGCGGCAGTGAGCCGTGTTGGCAGATTTATACAAGTAAATGAATATTTTGCCCCAAATGGCGTGTAAGGTATAAGATATGCAATAAGGAGGATTTGGAATATGAACAACAGACAGCTTACCATGAGTCAAGTGATGCTTCCCCATCAGGCAAACGTAGCAGGAAACGTCCACGGAGGCGAAATTATGAAATTTATGGATACCACAGCCGGTGCGGTGGCTATCCGATATTCAAAGAGCAACTGCGTTACGGCCAGAGTAGACGAGTTGGAATTTCATTTGCCGATTTTCGTAGGAGCGTTGGTAACCTGTACGGCTACTGTGGTCTATGTGGGCCGGACTTCTATGGAAGTTTTTGTAAATGTAGAGGTGGAGGACCTAGAATCCGCCAGCGGACCGCAGAAGGCGTTATCCGCTTATTTCACCATGGTGGCCATGGGCCGAAATGGCAAGCCTCAGAACGTGCCGCCTTATGAACCTGTGACCGAAGACGAAATTCGGGAGCACGATGCGGCTCAGGTTCGGATTGCTGATCGTCAGGCAAAGAAGAAGAAGAAATAGTCAAAGGCTTCGGCGAGGCGGTGCTATCCGAATCGGGTAACAAATGAAAACGGTGATTTTTGAGCTGAATTGGCCAAGACTTCAACGAAAAAATGCGTAAATTGGAAGTGAAACAGTGAATAGCAAACTTCATTTTGAAAAGAGAATTTTAACCATATCCATGGTAGGAAGTATTTTGTTCATGTTGGCAGAAGGAGTGATGGCTTATGTGACACGCTCCAACTCCATTTTGATGGACTGCTTGTTCGACTTTGCAGACCTAATCATGATTGGCCCTTTTCTGCTGCTAATCCCCTTGCTGTATAAACCAGTGACCGAAAAGCGGCCTTATGGGTACTCTCAGGTGGAGTCCCTCTTCGTGATTATCAAGTGCTGCATCCTGCTGGTGATTATCGCCCAGCTGGTGATGTACAGCGTGCAAGTGATTCTCAGAGGCGGCAACCGGGTGGACGGAGGCCTGATTGCCGCTTTTGAAATTGGACTGTCGGCGGGCTGCATTGCGATCTACACGTTGCTGCGGCACTATAACAAGTCCTTTTCTTCCCCGTCCATCAAGGCGGATTTGTACATGTGGCGCATGGACATCATCAGCAGTTTGGGGGTAGGACTGGCCTTTCTAGCCCAAGGGCCCATGAGAGGGACGCCGCTGGCGGGATTTATCCCCTATGTGGACCCACTGGTGGCTATCGCCATGGCGCTGTTTTTCATTGTGGAGCCGGTCAAAATGATGATTGGCGGCATTCGAGATTTGATCCTTTTTGCGCCTGAAGAGCCTATTGTGGAGGAAATTCGTCAGATTATCAACCGACATTTGGAGAATTACCCTTATACTATCAGCTTTCTGGATGTCATACAGACTGGGCGAAAGGCTTGGGTAGAGGTTTACTTGAAGGCAGATGAGGATCAGATTCGCATCAGCCAGCTGCAACAGGCCCACGGTGAGATTAAGCGGGAACTGCGTCAGCACTTTGAGCAAATTTACGTAGAATTGATACCAGATAGTTCGGAGGCTGGCGGGCATTAGGTGCTTGCGGTTTAAGCCACAACGATAATAAGATAATAAAAAGATGAAGAAAATTTGGAGATAGTATAGATGAAGAAAACGTTATACTTGGAATGCTATTCCGGCATCAGTGGAGATATGACTATTGGTGCGCTGTTGGACTTGGGAGCAGACCGGGACCATCTGCAGCAAACCCTGGACAGCTTGTCGGTGGGGGGGTACCACCTGCACTTTGGCCGCACTCAGAAATCCGGTATTGATGCTTACGATTTCAGCGTTCACCTGGAGGAAGTTGGAAATCAGCCCCAGGGTCAGAGCCATGGAATGTCTTTGAGTGGACATGGCCACAAGGGTAAGGAGCATAGCCACGCTCACCCACATAATTCTGTTCAAGGCCAAGGCAGCCAGCACCACGTTCACCGCCACCTAAGCGACATTGAAGCCCTCATCGACGGCATGAAGGCTACTGAACAGGTAAAGCAGTTATCTACAAAAATATTTCACATTGTGGCAGAGGCAGAAGCCGCCGTCCACGGACTGCCGATACAGGAGGTCCACTTTCACGAAGTAGGTGCGATCGATTCCATTGTTGATATCCTTGGTACTGCCATCTGTATCGACAATCTGGCTATCGACCAGGTGATTGTGTCACCGCTGAGGGAGGGACAGGGCTTCGTCCGCTGTGAGCACGGCTTGATGCCGGTACCGGCTCCGGCCACCGCGCGAATTTTGGCTGAACACGGGCTCAAGTTACAGTTGACCGACAATCAAGGCGAAATGGTTACCCCTACGGGAGCGGCCATTGCTGCGGCCCTGGATAGTGGGAAGTCTTTACCCACACATTATCGCATCCAAAAGATTGGTATGGGGGCGGGAAAAAAAGATTTTAAGCAGGCCAACATTCTTCGAGCCATGCTCATTGAAGAGGTGGATGTTCAAGAGCAAGGAGAGGCAGGCTTGGATAAAACCGAGTCCGATCAGATGTGGAAGTTGGAAAGCAATCTGGATGATTGCAGCGGTGAAGCTTTAGGCTTTACCTTGGAACGGCTGATGGAAGCTGGAGCCGCTGATGCGTGGTATACACCCATCTATATGAAGAAAAACAGACCGGCCTACACCCTCCAAGTTCTCTGTGGTGAAGAAAAACGGGCAGAGCTGGAGCATCTGATTTTTTTCCATACCACGACAGTAGGCATCCGCCGGGTAAAGATGGAGCGAACCATCCTGAAACGGGAGATGCGTCAGGTGGAGACCCCCTACGGGCCAGTATCGGTTAAGGTATGCGACCACGGTTCTGCCCAGTACGTTTATCCAGAATACGAAGATTTGCGCCAGATTTGCCTGGAACATCAGAAAAATTACCAGGAAGTGTATCAGGAAGTTCTTCGGTGCAGCAAGGAGCGTTGAGCGCAGAAACAAAGGCTTATAGACTGAGAAGTCAGATACAAATAGTCCAAATTCAGCTAAGCTTAAGAAAGAACAGCTTGAATAATCGGTAGTGAGAAATATCTTCATCCCCCAGCGTATACATTAGATAGGGAGAAGTTCATGATTACCAGCAAAGCAGTTGCAAGTCTTAAGGAGATGCTATGAAAAGGCAGTTAATTGTCATTCTGATATTTTTATTCTTATGTGGTTTGTATGGCTACGGTAAACAAGCATGTTCCAGTACATGGGTAGTCAGCAAGGAAACGTCAAGTCTACAAGCGGATAGTAAAATCGTATTAATAAATACGTATTTGAATTATATTCAAGAGGCTTCGGAGGACTTTTATGGGGAGTATTTCACCATAAGTCCAACCGTAGCCTATTATTATGTTTGGGTAAAGGAAATAAGTTCAGAGCAATCAATCGGCTCCATCACCTTCATTAGTACACCTTTTGTTGGGCCCCATGATACGGTTGGCCTAGATGAAATTTCCTTTACAGCTGATTACACAGGCAAAGTCGAATTAAAGGAATTTAAACATATTAAAAGCTATCCTTTGCCGGAGCATCTAAAGAGTCTGATGAAGCAGCCCATTCCCGGCGAATATGAAAGGTTATAGTTGTGCTTCACTTTGCGTCTGCAATCTTTTTAATCGTATCTTCACGAACAGCCTGTCTTAAAGATTTCAGATAATCGGAGAACTCAACCTTATCATCTGCGTAAGTTAAATTGAGTTCAAATTCTTTTGGAATCCAAGTAGATAAGTGGGACAGGTTGTGCTGGATCAAGGCTTCAAGACTATCGATGGCTTTATAAATTTGAGCCTCAACGGTTTTTCGCACTGCCATTTCCTCATAAAGCTCGCTCATTTCTGTTTCATATTTCTTCGGCAAGGAGTGAATCCAGCTATAGAGCAGCTTTTCTTCGGTCTGCTCATGGCCTTGGTTCTTTTCAAAGGTAGGAATATCTCCCGTAAAACATTCGCCCAAATCGTGAATAATGCACATTCGAATGACCTTATCCATATCGGCTTCAGGAAATTCATCCTTCATAAAGAATGCCATCAATGTCATCATCCAGCTATGTTCTGCCACGCTCTCCTGTCTGCCCTTGGATGTATAGCAATGGCGGGTTGTATCTTTCAGCTTTTCAGCCACCAACAGTGCTTCTAATAATTTTCTTGCTTCCATATTCATTCCTCCTCCTACATTCTGATTTATTTTATTATACTACATACCGGAACAATAATGGAAAGCAGCTTATTGAAAAAGCAGAATTGAAAAACAGCAGAAATCATATAGTGCAGGTTGTCAAAAAAATTTATTTTGACAACCTGCTTAATTGTTAATAAACAGTTAAGAAATAAGCTATATAATATTAAAAACTGTCGGTTAGAATAAGAATATCAAAAGGGGTGCGGGTGCAGAGCTGTCGAAAAGGTTCTCGCCTGAACAAAGTTTAGAGAATAGAAAACAAAACAGGAGGTATTGAGATGAAGAGATTGAAGTTTAAAGGGCGGAAACATGCGGTGACAGCTATCTGCCTGTTGGTGGGCATGTTTGTACTCACCAGTGCCGTCTATGCCAATTATGACGACGCCAGAGGATATACTAATTACAAAGATGCTGTAAAAGACTTGGCATTCTATGAGGATAACTTTGCCGGAAACATGAAGATGGACATAGCAGTAGATGGGGAGACCTATGCTTCTATGAAAGGTGACTTTAAGATAGACGGGAAAGATTATTTCTGGAGCACCAGCAGTGAAGAAGCGGGAGAGAGCGATTCAAAATTTGAAAACACCACGACGGTTCGGGATGGCGTAAGCTACTACTATCTTCCGGAAAGCAACAGCTACCGAGTAACGGAGGAAGAAGGAAACTTTCGGGTAGATACCAGCGATCCAACGGTGAAGAAGAGTATCCGATTTGCAGAACTCTTTGCAGATGCCATGGTGGGAAATCTGAAAAATAACTTTGTGTTGGAATCGAAAGAAGGCGATGAACGCCACTATTCTGTAGATGTATCTGGAAATCAGATTCCAGAGGTGATTAACGCAGGTATTTCTCTGATGTTCACAACTGTCAACAATCAAAGTATGACAGAGGATCCTTATCAGATTACCTTTGAAGATTATCAGAAGTCTTTAGCAGCTTATTACAAAGAGCAAACTGGCGAAGAAATGACTCAGGCGGCATACGATCAGTGGGACAGCAAGATTGAAAAGATTGATACGGATTTTTATGACAAGTATTCCAAAATCCTGGATGCCAAAGGGGGCGGCATTGTCTACGTGAAGATCGATGGATCTTATGAATTGTATAAGACCTATGACGCGTATTACAAAGCGGTGGATGAGAACAGTTTAAATGAGCGGGATATGATGAGAATGTTGGGAGACGACCCGTATATTGATAGCGCCTCTTGCGATTTTACCCTGGATAAGAGCGGAAAACTGACGGAGAATATAATGAAGGTTTCCATGACCGGAGTGGACAGCAAAGGCAAAACCCACACCATCACGCTGACCTTCTCGGCAGAAATTACAGATTACGGTAATGCACAGGTTGAACCTTTTGATCCGACCGGCAAGACAAAGATGAACTAGTAAATGGCTGGGGCTTAGTCAAACTAGTGGAAATGGAATGATTAAATTGGTTCAGGCAGGCAGGCCCAAGTAAAGGCCTGCCTTGCGCTGGTGCCGCAGGAGAGAAGGGAACGGATACATGGAAAAAATACTTGAAGTGGAGGGACTGACCAAGCTATATAAAAATGGAAGAGGCGTACGGAATATCAGCTTTTCCATTGAAAAGGGCGATGTGGTAGGCCTGTTGGGACCAAATGGTTCTGGCAAGACCACCATTATGAAAACCATCATGGGCTTGACTCACGGCAGTGAGCACAGTGTTACGGTGTTTGGTCACGATGTAGAGAGAGACGTGGAGACCACGTTGAAAAAGGTAGGGGGATTAATTGAACGGCCGGCTATTTTCGAGCAGATGTCCGCATTGGACAATCTGCGGATGATGGCCAGATATTATCCGGGGGTAGATGCCGCCCGGATTCAGCATGTGCTGGAGGTAGTCCGCATCAGCCAGTATCAGAAGGAGAAATGTGGGAAGTTCTCCCTGGGGATGAAGCAGCGGCTGGGATTGGCCTTAGCCATTCTGTCTGATCCGGAATTAGTGATTTTAGATGAACCCACCAACGGCTTGGATATTGAGGGTACGGTGGAGGTACGGGAAATCATCAAGAGAATGGCGGCGGAAAAAGGAACTTCCTTTTTAATTGCTAGTCATTTAGCTCCAGAGATTGAAAAGACCTGCAATAAGGTGGCTATCGTTCACGACGGCGAAATGTTGTCTTTTGAACCCATGGGGGAAGCGTTGCGTTTTAATCCTACTTTGGAGGATTATTTCTTATCCAAGGTAAAGGATAAACGCGGTTCCGTGCTGATTTAATCCAGCCATGGGAATTGTGGAGGATGCCCCTTCCGGCGGGCAGCAGCCTTTTTGGCAGGCTGGGCAAAAAAGGGAAACGGGAAATACAGGAGGAATGTTTGGTGAGAACCTTTACGGCAAGTTTAAAAAATGAATTGATGAAAATTTCTAAGAGAAAGAAATTTTTAATATTGTTGATTATAGAAATATTGATCTGTCTTTTGTGCGGCGGTATCAATTACCTTATAGGCAAGGCCTCTGCAGGCGCTATTTCAGCATCTTTGATGCTGTCCAACATGCCTATGAATATGCTGTCTTTTTTCATTCAGATTTATATACCGCTGATTATTTTCATGGCGGCTTGCGATCTGTTTGCACAGGAGGTGCAGGACGGAACGATTCGGGCCTCCTTTATGAGGCCGGTGAGTCGGTTTAAGCTGTATGTATCTAAACTTTCAGCAGTGACCATCATGTCGGTGGTGTATCTATTTGTGCTCTTTGTACTGACCACCATTATAAAACTGGTGGGGGGCAGTAATATGGCTTCCGCAGCAGGGCTTCTGGAAAGCTTTTTCGCTTATTTTCTAGATATATTCCCGCTGATTGTGCTGATTTTATTTACCGCTATGATAAATCAATTTTTAAATAGCCCATCGCTTTCTATCGTCTTATGCGTTATAATATATATCGGCTTATATATCTTGGGTATCGTGGTGCCTCAGAGCAGCGGTCTGCTCTTTACAGGTTATTTGGAATGGCATAACTTGTGGCTGGGCGTGACTCTGCCGGTGTTTTCCATGCTTTCTAAGATTGGCTTGCTTTTAGGCTATGGACTAGTCTTTGGCTGTATTGGATATTACTTATTTGAAAGAAAAGAAGTGTAAGATAGATGAAATCCTTAAGAGGCCGTTTTATCAAAACAACTATATGGGTGGCAATTATTTCAACAGCACTGGTGGTTCTGACCGCCTTGCTGTTGTTATTTGTTTATTCCGTCTGTGAACCCTATGGGTTTGAGCGGATTTGGATTGGTCTCAGCCGCTTGAAGGCCGAGAATCAGAGCGGCGGCCACTACTTTTTTGGTTATGTAATTCTGTGGGTGGTGACAGCCATCGGTGCAGTGCTCTTGACCAGCACCGTGGCTAGTGCCAGGCTGTTTGGCAATATGCTGCGGGCATTAAAGCATTTGCAAAAGGCGGCAGAAAAGATTAAAGACGGCAACTTAGATTTCGAGGTCATGGCTTGTGGAGAGCAGGAGCTCAATGACCTGTGCAACGCTTTTGATGAAATTCGCAAGACGTTGAAAGCTAATGCAGAAAAGGAACTGCGCAGCAAGGAAGAGCGGAGTATGCTCATGGCCAATTTGTCTCACGATATGCGGACCCCCATCACCACCATAAAAGGCTACTTGGAGGGCATCAAAGACGGAGTAGCCAATTCTCCTGAAAAGCTAGATAAATACTTGGACACCATCTACAGCAAGGCTATCGTTCTCCAAAAGCTGGTGGATAACATGGCGGAATATTCCGAGCTGGAGTTGGGGCGGATGCAGTATGCCTTTGAATTTATCAACATGACTCAGCTGCTGGGGGAATTGACTCAAGGCTATCAAGAAGAGGTGCAAGAACAGGGCTTGACTATGGAAATTAACATTCTGGAAGAGCAGCTGACTATTGTAGGGGACCGAGGGAAGTTGAAGCGAGTATTCGATAATTTAGTCTCAAATGCCATCAAGTATAACCGGGAAGCTGGCACCATTTCTGTGGGCATGGTTCAAGAGCGGAGAGGGGCGCTGATTTGCATCAGTGACACGGGAACGGGTATTCAGGAGAAGGATCAGAATAAGGTATTTGACGGATTTTTCCGGGGCGATGCTGCCAGAAGCAATATCAAGGGAAATGGACTGGGCTTGGGCATTTCCAAACAGATTATTGAAAGCCATCACGGAAAGATTTGGATTAAAAGCGAGCAAGGTGTAGGTACCGAGGTGTACATTTATCTGCCCCTGCGCAGTTATTAGCTGGAGAATGGAGGAGTATCATGAAGATTTTAGTCATCGAAGATGATAAGAGCATTGCGGAACTGGAACGGGATTATTTGGAAATAAACGGATATGAATGTGACCTGGCTGCCGACGGAATCCGCGGGCTGGAAATGGCTTTGACGGGGGACTATGCACTGATTATTCTAGATATTATGATTCCTGGAATGGATGGGTTTGAACTCTGTGCCCGTTTTCGAGAACAAAGCGATACACCAGTCATTCTTCTCTCCGCCAAGAAAGAAGATATTGATAAGGTTCGAGGTCTAGGCTTGGGCGCAGACGATTATATGACCAAGCCTTTTAGTCCCAATGAGCTCATGGCCCGGGTCAAGAGTCACATTGGTCGTTATGAACGGCTGACGGGCAAAGATGGAGGCAAGAATGGCGGAAACCGGCTGCTGAAGATTCGGGAATTGGAGATTGACAAAGACAGCCGACGGGTATTCCTGGGCGGTGAGGAGAAAATTATGCCGGCCAAGGAATACGATTTGTTACTATTTTTAGCAGAGAATGCCAATCGGGTCTTTTCAAAAGAGCATATTTTTGATAGAATTTGGGGTATGGATGCCATTGGTGACGTATCGACAGTCACCGTACACATCCGGCGACTCCGAGAAAAGATTGAGAAGGATATGGACAATCTTCAATATATCGAGACTGTCTGGGGAGTGGGCTATAGATTTAAAGGATAGGAAGTATTGAACCATGATAAAATTCAGAGCAGTAATCGCACTTTGTTGTTGTATTGTCTTTGCCGTGTCCGGTGTGTTTGTCAGTTATGCAGCTGATCAGGAGGGAGAAACAAAAGAGCCCAGCCATTTATATATACCCATACTCATGTACCACCATTTTGTGAAGGAACCGGTGAAAGGGGCTATGGGTGCCACCATTACCGAGGAAAAGTTTCAGGAAGATATGAACTATCTGGCGAACAATAAGTATACCCCCTTGCTGCCTCAGGATTTAAAGGCTATTCTGGCGGGTAAAAAAACGATGCCGAAAAATCCCATCATGATTACTTTTGACGATGGGTATGAATCGGTCTATAACATTGCGTACCCTATTTTGGAGAAGACAGGCATGAAAGCGACGGTCTTTGCCATCGTGGCCAGCGTGGAGAGTCCAAAGAAAGCGGAGATTAAGAAGCTGAGTTGGGAGCAGATGGCAAAAATGTATGGAAGCGGTCTGGTGGACATCCAGAGCCATTCCTACAACTTACATAATCAAGACTTGAAAGGTCAGTATAAGAAGTTTCAGATTAACGGCATCCAGCGAGGAATCATCGAGTGTCAGGCCCAGTACGAACTCCGGGTGGAGGAGGATATCGTCAAGAGTGTGGAGCTGATTGAGGCAAATATCGGCAATGAGGTCATTGCTTTTGCCTATCCTTACGGGGTTTACGATGACTGGGGTGTGGAGCTTTTGAAGCAAAACGGGATTCTCTTTGGCTTTGGTACGGTCTACGGAGCAGGAGATTTAAAGGGAAATCTGTATTATCTGAATCGGTTTTCCGTAGGCATGAACACAGATTTAAGCGGTCTGCTGGAACAGTAAAGAAAGGGCCTCTGAGATTGGCACAGCCGGTCTCAGAGATTTTTTGTGGGGGAGAATGTGAATGAAATCCTTTAGGACAATGTGCATTGCTATTGTAATGGCCCTAAGTATTGCTTGGGCTGTGCCTGTAAACGCAGCAGAACGGGTGACAGGAGCTGACGTGTTATCGGTTGAGACAGCCCGTGAGGCTGACAGCCATTCCATTCAAGTGGATGTTGACGGCAATTTCGTCGCTTTCACGGCCGAAACAGGCTATCCCTATGTAGATGAACGACAGCGGACTTTAGTGCCGCTGCGGGCAGCTATGGAGGCTCTGGGCTGCCAAGTCAGCTGGGAGTCCGCCAATGCTACGGCTCGGCTGGAAAAGGATGGCATACAGGTAAGCGTGCCCGTCGGCGAGAGCTACATCCGTAAAGGAGATATGGATCTCTTTATGGACACCAAATCCGTGCTGGAAAATGGACGAGTTTATCTGCCCATTCGAGCTGTAGCAGAGGCCTTTGGTGCAGAGGTTCAATGGAATCAAGAGACGAAGACTGTCTTGATTACGCCTGTCGATTCAAAGCATCAAACAATCAGCATTCACTTTATTGACGTGGGTCACGGGGATGCCATCCTCATCGATGATGGTACCTACGAAGTGCTCATCGATGCAGGGACGACCTCTAGCGGAGGTATTGTTTCGGATTATATCCGCCCATACGTAGACGGCAGCATCGACTTGTTAATCGCTACCCACGGGCATCAGGACCACGTGGGCGGTATCCCCCGTATATTGGAAGACTATCAGGCGGACCGAATCATTGAAAGCGGCTCTTCTGTCAATACACCGGAATGGAAGGCCTATAAGGCAGCCCTGGAGCAGGAACCAGACTGTCAGGTCGGCGTAGTAGAGGACGAGATTATCGAATTGCCTGAAGGCGCGGAGCTGCGGATTATCAAACCACCAGGGGGTCAGGCTCTGGAGAACAACAACAGCATTGCGGCGCTGTTGACTTATCAAGGGGTGTCTACGTTATTTACAGGTGACAGCCAGTCTGAAGAGGAGGAATTTCTCGCCCAGCAGGTGGGAAAGGTAGATGTCTTTAAGGGCGGGCATCACGGTTCCTACAACGCGAACAGTTCGCTGCTGCTGGAAAAGATTCGTCCCCAATATATTGTTATTTCTGCTGGAAAAGGGGTGGGCTATACGCATCCTCATGCATCGGCTTTAAAGCGCATGTTCAGCGTCGGGGCTACCGTCTACGGTACGTTTAAGTCCGGTACGATTATCATGAAGACCGATGGACGATCTTACAGCTTTGAAACAGCAGCAAAACCGCTGATTCCCTTGGAGATAAAAGATGCGGGAACTTATCAGAAGAATATCTGGTGAAGAACCCAGAAGGACGGTTGACACCAAGACCCCATATGATACAATTTGTATCATATGGGGTCTGTTTATTTTTTGGAAGAGGAGGATTCGATGGTTTTATATTTTAGCGGTACTGGAAACAGCCAGTTTGTAGCAATCCAGCTAGCGGAGATAATAAAAGATGAGGTCGTCTCAATTAATTCATATTTAAAGAACGGGAAGAGGGGTTCCTTTCAGTCAGAGAAACCGTTGGTATTTGTAGCTCCAACATATTCTTGGCGAATGCCCAAGGTGGTAGAGCAGTGGATTTTGGCGGCAGACTTCCAGGGGAATCGAAACACTTATTTTATATTGACTTGCGGAGACAGTTGCGGAAACGCCGCCGTTTATGCAGAAAAGCTTTGTGTAAAAAAAGGATTACAGTTTTGCGGGCTTTCCCCAGTGCTCATGCCTGAAAATTATTTAGCGATGTTCCCAACGCCCAGTGAAGCAGAATGTCTGCGGATTGTGGAAAAATCCAAACCCTGCGTGGCCGCCCTTGCAGGGCAAATACAGTCGGCTGAACCGTTTAATCCGCTGTCCGTTTCTTTTGCCGGCAAGTTGGAAAGCGGCCCTGTTAATCCCTTGTTTTACAGGTTCTTTGTGCAGGATAAAGGGTTTACCGTATCAGATGACTGCATTTCCTGCAAAAAATGTGCACAGCGATGTCCTTTAAACAACGTTGAACTAAAGAGCGGTAAACCTGTATGGAAAGGCCATTGCACACACTGTATGGCTTGTATCGGAGGATGTCCCACGAAGGCCATTGAATATAAGTCCAAATCAAAGGGACAGCACCGCCATTATATCATGAATGATTCGTTGTGCTGGGGAAATGGCGGCAGAGATCATTGAAACGGACATATCCAATTGTACGAAAAAGCCCTCCGGCAATGCCGGGGGGCTTTGCTGAAATGTTATCAAGAAGACTCGGAACTTAACGTGCTTAAAAGACTTTGAGAACCGAGAAGTTTCGATTAATTTCGTTTACCAAGTTCGGATCATAGCTCATAATATTCCAGATGCTGATACCTGCCAGCCCGTACTCCTTTACTAAATCCATCTTGGCTTGATAGCTTCTGCTGTCTTCGAACCAAACTTCATGCTGATCGTAGGCCATCTCCTCGGTCCCGTCTTCCATGGGAATTGCTCGCTCTTGCCAATAGTTATAATGCGGGCTTTGAGCAATCTGATCAAATTGAATCTCTACACCGTGGGCTTGCGCCCGGCGGACCGCTTCTTTGTTGGTAATTTTTTCGGCTACAGATACTTGAGCGACGAAAGGCAGACGCCAGTCGTAACCATAGTTTGGTATACCCATTAAAATTTTCTCCGGCGGAATCTCGCTGACACCGTACTCGATAACCTCCCGCACCTTATTGATAGGAGCTACTGCCATCGGCGGCCCGTATGTATACCCCCACTCATAGGTCATCAGCAGGACAAAATTTGCCGCCTGGCCCATCCCGGCGTAGTCATGGCCTTGATACAGTAAACCCGGCTGGTCCGCTGAGGTTTTTGGTGCCAGGGCTACCGTCACCAAAAATCCTTCTGGATTATACATTTGCGTGGCTTTGGACACTAGGGCTGTATACTGATCTCTGTTTTGTACTGGTACATATTCAAAGTCAAAATCCACGCCAAAAAGGTTTTTCGTTTTCATCTCATTGAGAATTTCCTGAAGCAGACGGTTTACCGCCTCTGGATTCTCTAAAACCGTGCTGACCAACTGTTCCGAAAACTTTCCCTGTTGATCCATTGGCGTCATCACCATCATGGCCCCTACTCCTGCTTGATCGGCGGCTTCGATGAGCGCCTGGTCGTCTAGCGGAATCAGATTGCCTTCTGGTGTCATGCCATAGCTGAATGTGGCAATCAGTGACAGGTCTGACAGCCAGGAGTTCAGGACCATAGGCTCTACACTTGGATAAACATATCCATTTACAATTATCTCATCCATATAAAAAGCACCCCCAAGTACATTTTATGCCTTGGCAGGTGCTTTTATTATGTAGGAAATCCCGTGTTGTATACAAAAATTGCTATTTATTGACAAAATACCAGATTCAGTATATAGTAGTAAAAAATTAAAGTTGATGTTTGAGGGAGACGTGTATGAAAAATTTATCTATATCCAAAAAGCTGGCTATATCTTTTTCAGCTATTTTAATTCTTTTCGTTATTACCGTCGTGATTTCTGTCTTTGCAGGACTGGAGAACATAACCGCATCTTTTGAAAAGTTCTTTACGAGCCCTTATACGGTGACCAATACGGTAAATAATATGCGAAGACAATTGCAGGGAATACAAAAAGACATGTCATATGTTCTAATTGACGAGGAGGCTAATCGTCAGGTATGGCTGGATGACTTGGATGGCCGGGTAACCGACTTTGAAGGGTCCATTGCCAAAATCGAACCACTCTTACAGTCGGATGATGGGGTAAAAAAGGTTGAAGAAATAAAAGAGGAATGGGAACAGATTGAATTAATAAGAGGAAAATTCACTGATTCTGTGAACAACAATGATATGGCAGGGGCAAAGGCCCTCTTATTAAATGAATATTATCCGGCCTCTTTAACTTTGGTGGACTCTTCAAAGGAACTTATCGATTTGGCTGATGGTTTTGCTACCGACTATTACAATGGGACGCAAAAGGTGGCCCAGTCGGTACTTGTCATTTCTATTGCACTTTTTATCATATCTTTGATTCTAGGCATCGTCCTATGTCTCTATATCATACGAGCCATTATAAAACCATTAAAAGAAATTGAGGTTGCTTCCGGTCTGCTGGCAGATGGCAATCTGAATGCTCAGATTACATACGAATCAAAGGACGAACTTGGCTCTGTAGCCGGCAGTGTTCGAACGGTAATTGAAACTTTGAGGCTTTATATCTTTGATATTTCAGAAAAGCTGGGAGAGATTTCTAAAGGAAACTTAGATTTGTCTGTAGATACAAATTACAAAAATGATTTCTTGCCGATAAAGAGATCCCTTGAGAATATTATTTCATCTCAGAGCGAAACCTTCTCACAGATTGCGGTTTCAGCCGATCAGGTGAATACTGGGGCCAGTCAGATTTCATCAGGAGCACAGGCCTTGTCCTCCGGAGCGACAGAACAAGCCGCAACCGTTGAAGAGCTCACGGCATCGATTATCAGCATATCCCAGCAAGCCGAGCAAAATACAGAAAATGTTCAAAAATCTGTCGTATATGTTGAAGAGGCAGGGCGGAACATCATGGACAGCAATGAACATATGCAGAGTCTTAATTCTTCCATGCGGCAGATTAGCGACGATTCCCAGGAGATTTCCAAAATTACTAAGCTGGTGGAGGATATTGCCTTTCAGACCAATATTCTAGCTTTGAATGCGGCAGTAGAAGCAGCACGGGCAGGCAGTGCGGGAAAAGGGTTTGCCGTTGTGGCGGACGAAGTGCGTACCCTTGCTGCCCGTTCGGCAGAAGCCGCCAAGCAAACCGCGGAGCTAATCGAAAAGTCTGTGGTGACCGTGTCACAGGGAGAGCGAATCGCTGGTGACACCTTAAAGCGTTTGCTGGAAGCTTCTGAGAAGGCTGAACTGGCAGTACAGTCGATTCGTGAAATTGAAGCGGCCATCAGCGAGCAGGCCACATCAATTGAACAGATTAACGACGGTTTGGCACAGGTCTCTGCTGTGGTACAAACAAATGCGGCTACGGCGGAAGAAAACTCCGCTTCTAGTGAGGAATTGGCAGCCCAGGCACAAACTTTGGAAGCCGAGGTTCGAAAGTTTAAGTTATCTGATACATACCAGATGAAATAGGGAAATTTTGTATAAATTGATTCACTGAAATGGCGAAGGCAGTAGTATAAAGCTGCAAAAAATGTAAAAAAACAGGACTATCCGGTGAAAATAAACTGGATAGTCCTGTTGACTTTTTTGAGCGTTCATTATAGTATAAGATAAATAGTTAGAAAATAAAAATATTAGTTTTTAAAATATTATTACAATTTAGTCATAGAGATTTCGATTAAAGCTGGATACGCCAGCATCAACATACACAAGAATAAGAAAGAAAAATGAAAATGAAAACAAACAAAAAGACAGAAACAGAGGGAATGCTATGCCTCCAGGGGAATAGCGGGAACAAATATTGGGAGGAAATTATATGACAAAGGTCAGGATAACAGAAACCGTACTCCGGGATGGACAGCAATCGCTGATGGCCACCAGAATGAGGACAGAGGAAATGCTGCCGATTTTGGAGGTGATGGATTCTGTGGGCTACCACGCCATCGAAATGTGGGGAGGAGCCACCTATGATGCCTGCCTCCGATTCTTAGATGAAGACCCGTGGATGCGGCTGCGGAAAATCAGAAAGCAAGTGAAGAACACAAAATTACAGATGCTGCTTCGGGGACAGAATCTGTTGGGCTATCGGCACTATGCCGACGATTTAGTAGATGAATTTGTGAATCGGGCGATCAATAATGGCATTGACATCATTCGGGTATTTGATGCCCTGAATGACACTCGAAATTTACAGCGAGCCATTGAAGCCTGTAATAAATTTGGCGGTCACGCGCAGGGCGCCATCTCCTATACCAAGAGTCCGGCTCACGACAATCAGGTATTTATCCAGTTGGCGAAGGAGCTAGAACAGATGGGGGCTAAGTCGATCTGTATCAAAGATATGGCTGGATTGCTGGACCCTTACAATGCGTATGAGCTGATTTCCGACATAAAAAAAGTTATCTCGGTGCCGCTGGAGCTGCATACTCATGCCACCAGCGGGCTGGGCAGCATGACCTATATGAAGGCCGTAGAAGCCGGTGTGGATATTATCGACACCGCCATTTCCCCTTTTGCAGAAGGCACCTCTCAGCCTGCTACCGAAGCCATGGTAGTAGCTTTTAAGGGGACGCCTTACGACACGGGGTTGGACCTGCGATGTCTGAACAAGATTGCAGAACACTTTAAGCCAGTGCGAGAGAAGTATATTGCAGAAGGCCTTATTGATACCAAGCTGATGGGCGTTGATGTAAATACGTTGGTTTATCAGGTTCCTGGCGGTATGCTGTCCAACTTGCTTTCTCAGTTGAAGCAGTCTAATGCAGAGGATCGTTTTGAAGAGGTTTTGAAGGAAGTGCCGAAGGTTCGGGCAGATTTGGGCTTCCCGCCGCTGGTAACGCCAACCAGTCAAATCATCGGTACCCAGGCGGTACTCAACGTACTGACGGGTGAGCGCTACAAGATGGTGCCGAACGAAGTGAAGATGATTGTCAAAGGGCTGTACGGCAAGACCACCGTGCCAATCAGCCAGGAAATCAAGTATAAGATTATCGGAGATGAAGAACAGATTACTTGTAGACCGGCAGATTTAATGGAACCGGAGCTGGACAATGTGAAGAAAGAATGTGCCCGGTATTTGGAGCAGGCAGAAGACTTGATGACTCAGGCCCTATTCCCGAAGAATGCCGAGGAGTTTTTCCAGAAGCGTGCAAGCCGTATCTATGGAATGGATTGGGATTTAATCGATGAAGAAGCGATGGCTTATCCTGTGTAAAGTACCCTGGCAGGAATCTAGAGCCGTTTAATCCCCTACAATTAGAATTGCAAGTCTCTAAATTTTAGCTAGTGCAAATAGATAGAAAAGGACCCAATTAGGGGTCTTTTCTATTTCCCGCGTCGAACTCCGCAGCGGCTTGCAGCGTTGCCTCTTCCTCGGGGGGATTTCTCACTGGCGGCGTTGGCATTTTTAGCAAGTTGTGTTATACTAGAAAACATGAAATTAGTAATAGCAGAAAAACCCAGCGTGGCTGCGGAAATCGCCAAAGTTATGGGCGCAGACAAGCGGGGAAACGGATTTTTCAAAGGAAATGAATATGTGGTGTCCTGGTGCGTGGGCCATTTAATCGAGACTGTTATGCCAGAGGAATATGATAAAAAATATCAAAAATGGCACATCCTCGATTTGCCCATCTTGCCTCAGGAATGGAAATATCAGGTGTCTGCCGGTGTGCAGGCCCAATTTAACGTGGTGAAAACCCTGATGGAGAGTGACGATGTAGACGAAATTGTCTGTGCCACCGATGCTGGGCGGGAAGGGGAACTGATTTTCCGTCTAGTCTACAATCAGGTCGCTTGTACCAAGCACTTTAAGCGGCTGTGGATCAGCTCCATGGAGACCAAAGCCATCCGAGATGGGTTCGCCAAGTTAAAGGATGGGCGAGAATATGACCGCCTGTATCAGGCGGCTCTCTGTCGGCTGCAAGCGGACTGGCTGGTGGGCATCAACTTCTCCAGGCTATTTGCCTGCATGGCTAATGCGCAGATTAACATCGGCCGGGTACAGACCCCTACAGTGAACTTAATTGTGGAGAGGCAGCGGACTATTGATAACTTTGATTCCCGGCCTTTTTACATCCTTACGGCAGAATGTGAGCACGATGGCCTTAAGTTTAACGCTACCAAGCGAGTAGAAAGCAAAGAGGACAGCCAGCGAATCGTAGAAAAGTGCAACGGGAAGGATGCCCAGGTGGCTTCTATGACCCAATCCCCAGTGCGGGAAAATCCCCCTGCCCTCTACGACTTGACCACGCTCCAGCGGGAAGCCAATAAAATGCTGGGCCTATCCGCTCAGCAAACTTTGGATGCCACCCAGAACCTGTACGAAAAAAAACTGGTGACGTACCCTAGAACCGACAGCCGATATCTGACGGCGGATATGACCGACAGTACCCTACATATACTGAAAAGCTTGTTGCAGGCCACCTATATGGACAGCAAAACCGTCCAGCAGTACGACCCCGGACAAGCCAGCCTGGAACGGCTTATCAACGACAAAAAAGTCACAGATCACCATGCGATTATCCCTACTATCGAAGCATGGAAGGCCTCTGAACGGCTGCCGGCAAACGAGTTTAATGTGCTGCTGCTCATCGCTTACCGGCTGCTGGCTGCGGCCTATTTGCCTCATGAATACATCAAGACCGAGCTGCTGTTAAACCTGGAAGGCGAAGAGTTCAAAGCTACCGGAAGACAGATTACGGAAAACGGCTTTAAGGAGATTAACAGCAATCTGTCTGAACTGTTGAAAAACAGCGGAAAGGCAGAAGAGGAGAGCGGGAAGAGCAAGGGGAAAAAGACGAAGAAGAAAAAAGCAGAGGAGAAGGAGGAAGAGCTGATCCCGGCCTTGACGGAAGGGCAGACCATTGAGCAGGTTCCTGTTACCAGCAAGGAGAAGACCACTCAGCCCCCTAAACCTTACACCGAGGACACCTTGCTCTCTGCCATGGAAAACGCCATGAAGACTCTGGAGGATGAAGAGCTGAAAAAAGGGGTAGCTGGAGCGGGACTAGGCACCCCGGCTACCCGGGCAGGCATTATCGAACGCATTATCAAGACCGGGTTTATCCAGCGGAAGGGAAAGAACTTGCTGCCGACAGAGAAAGCCTATGAAGTGGTAGATCTGGTGCCAGAAAAAGTTAAGAGCGCCGTGCTCACAGCAGAATGGGAGCAGAAGCTGGAGCAGATTTATAAGGGCGATACCCCAGGAGAAGAATTCATAGAGAGTATCGAAGCTTTTGTCCAGGAGATGGTAAAAAGCTATACGGAAGGCTGCACCTATGACGAGCGAGGCCGGGAGATTATCGGGGTTTGTCCTCGCTGCGGTCAATCTATTTATGAGGGACGAAAGAACTATTATTGTCAGGCTGGAAAAGAATGTGGTTTTACCATCTGGAAAGATGATAAGTTCTTTGTCAGCAAGCGGAAGCCACTGACCAAGCCTATGGTGAAGGCCTTTCTGGAAAAAGGACGAATCAAAGCGGTCAACCTGTATTCGGAGAAGAAGGAAACCAGTTATTCTGCTTACATTTTTATGGAAGATACCGGCCAATACGTGAATTTCAAGCTGTATTTTCCAAAGAATATGAACTTTTAGCAGTTAATACAGTTCGATTAAAAATCACGGGATATCCCGTGATTTTTTCATGAGGCAGAGAGGGGGAAAATATACAGGGCTTCAAGGGAGAATTTTTAAGCTTTCTGTTGCTTTTAGGGGGCGGCTTTAGTATTATTTAGATAGTTATGTTTTAATGAAGGGAAACGAGACATGTTTGAAGAGAAATATTTAAAGCTGTTATCGAAAGAATATCCAAATATTGAAAAAGCCTCTGCGGAGATTATTAATCTGCGGGCTATTTTGAGTTTGCCGAAGGGCACAGAATACTTTTTAAGCGATCTTCACGGAGAGCATGAGGCCTTTATTCACATGGTCAAGAGTGCGTCGGGAGTTATTCGCTCCAAGATTGATGAAATCTTTGAGAAGCGGTTGCCGGAAAAGGAGCGGGATAAGCTGGCTTCCCTCATTTACAATGCGGATGCAGAGCTGGACCGGCGGCGAAAAGAGGAAAATGACTTTGATGAATGGTGCCGGGTGACCATTTATCGGCTTATCGAGGTGTGCAAATCCGTTTCCACAAAATACACTCGATCCAAAGTGAGAAAGCGGCTGCCCAAGGACAGTGCCTACATACTAGATGAACTTCTTCACGCTGATGACGAGGCCAACCGGTCCCATTATTACAATGAAATCATCAATTCCATCGTGGAATGCCAGGTGGCGGAGCAGTTTATTACAGAGCTGGCGGACACCATCAGCCGACTGGCGGTAGATCGGCTGCACATCATCGGCGATATCTTTGACCGAGGTGCCCACCCAGATTACATCATGGAATACCTGATGAACTTTCATGATGTGGATTTCCAGTGGGGAAATCACGACATCGTGTGGATGGGGGCCGCTACGGGAAACTGGGCCTGCATCACCAACGTTATTCGTATGAATATCAGTTACAACAATTTTGATATGCTGGAGATTGGCTATGGGATTAATCTGCGGCCGCTGGCTGTATTTGCCGCCAAGGTCTACGGGGATGACCCTTGTACCTACTTTACGCCTCATATGCTGGATCGGAACACCTTTGACCCGGTAGACGAACAGCTGGCGGCTAAAATGCACAAGGCTATCGCTATTATCCAGCACAAAGTAGAAGGCCAGCGCATTAAGTCCCACCCCGAATACCAGATGAACCATCGGCTTTTGCTGGAGCAGATTGACTTTGCAAAAGGTACCATTCAGATAAAAGGCACGGAATGGGCGTTGAGGGATACCAACTTCCCGACCATCGATTCGGCTAACCCTTATCAGCTGACCGCAGAGGAAAACTTGCTGATGAACACCTTGGAAGCCTCTTTCCTGGAAAGTGAAAAGCTTCAGCAGCACATTCGCTTTCTCTACAGCCACGGAGCCATGTATAAGTGCGTCAACGGCAACCTGCTGTACCACGGCTGTATTCCTATGACGGAGGATGGCGAATTTGAAGATGTGACGATTAACGGTGCGACCCACAAGGGCAAGGCCTTTATGGACTACCTGGACAGCGAGGTTCGAAATGCTTATTTTAATCCGTTGGCTTCGGATGAAACCGGCATTGCCGGGGACATCATGTGGTATTTGTGGCTGGGAAGCAAATCCCCGCTGTTTGGCAAGGATCAGATGACGACCTTTGAACGGTCCTTTATCGCCGACAAGAAATCCCACAAGGAATATACGGTGCCGTATTACAAGCTGATCAACGACCGGGCTGTCTGCGAAAAAATCCTGGCAGAGTTCGGCCTGGATCCACAGACTTCCCACATCTTGAACGGCCACGTGCCAGTGAAGATTAAAGATGGGGAGAGCCCGATTAAAGGCGGCGGAAAGCTGTTTATTATCGATGGTGGTATCTCTAAGGCGTATCAGAAGCAGACCGGTATTGCTGGCTATACCTTTATATCGAATTCCCGGTTTATGGCCTTGGCGGAGCACGAGAGGTATACCCCGATGAAGGAGGACGGCAGCCAGGAATTCCACACACCGAATATCCGTATCGTGGAGAATATGCCTGTGCGCTTGACAGTGCAGACCTCCGATATTGGAGAGGACTTGCAGCTTCAGGTGGAAGATTTGAAGCATTTAGTTCGGGCTTATAAATCTGGCCTGATTAAAGAGTGCAAGTAGCACAAGGAACCTAGAGCAGCAGATTAAAGTATGTTAAATCAAAAAAGAGCGGTATTCCCGTTCATCCGTAAGGATGAGAGGGAGCCGCTCTTTTGCGTTAGCCTGTTTTCAAGCAAACGACATTTGCTGCTTGAAAGCCATTCCCTACTGATCCACCATGGTGGCCAAATCGTAAGGCGTTTCCTGATAGACGTAATAGTTCAGCCAGTTAGAAAACAGCAGGCTGGCATGGCTCCGCCAGCGAAAAAGAATTTCTTTCTCTGGATCGTCGTCCTGGAAGTAGTTGCAAGGAACATTGATGTCCAGACCCTTCTTCACATCCCGGAAATATTCGGCAGCCAGGGTATCCTTGTCATATTCCTGATGACCGAGAATAAAGATCTGACGGCCGTTGTCTGTGGCCAGAATATGCAGACCGGCCTCCTCGGACTCCGCAAGAATCCGAATCTGGGGGTGCTGCAATACATCCTCCTTTTTCACCATGGTGTGCCGGGAATGCGGAGCGTAAAACAGTTCGTCAAAGCCTCGGACTAAAGGGGTGAAAGGCCTCTTCACCTGATGCTCAAAGACTCCGAAGACCTTTTTCCCCGTCAGATACTTCTGGATACCAAAGTGGTAATAGAGGGCTGCTTGGGCACCCCAGCAGATATGAATACTGCTGTACACATTGGTCTTAGAGAATTCAAAGATTTCGCAGAGTTCTTTCCAGTAGTCCACCTCTTCAAAGGGCAGCGTTTCCACAGGAGCCCCGGTGATAATCATGCCGTCAAAGCGCTGGTCTTTTATCTCTTCCAAGGTCTTGTAGAAGGACGTCATGTGTTCTTGAGCAGTATTTTTAGATTCGTGAGAATCCATGCACACCAAAGTCAGCTCCACCTGAAGGGGTGAATTTGCCAGTACACGGGCGAGCTGGGTCTCAGTGGCAATCTTAGTGGGCATCAAATTGACGATAAGTATTTTTAAAGGCCGGATGTCCTGGGCGACGGCCCGTCCTTTGTGCATCGTAAAAATATTTTCTTTTTGCAGGGCATCTGATGCCGGCAGTTGATTTGGTATAATTAAAGGCATGAAATATCCTCCTTTTTTATCTATCGAAATAGGGGTAATAGCTTGCTAGTTCCTACATTTGAGAGCTATAAGTAAAAGGCCGTTACATGGGAGCTAAAAGGGCCTCCCAGAGGCTTTTTTAGAATAATTTGGTTTACGCACAAAAAAACAATGTTTTTTTGGTATTTACATACATATTTGATATGGTATACTATATTTCAAAGAAAATCAATGATTTGTGGTATAATAAATTAGAGAATTTCTTTACAGCAATAGAAAAGAGAACGTATATGGACATCACATTACCTGCTGAGATCAGCAGAGATTTTATTTATTCCTGTATGGGTTTTGGGAACCACACACCAGACCCGGCCAGCTTGCAGCTAATTGATACCTGTTGTGAGATGGTGCTGTCGGCGGCGGTCCCCCGGCAGGTGCACCGGGTTTTTCCCTTGGAACGGCAGCAAGAGGGCGGCTTCTATTTAAGCAACCCGCAGAACAGTTTGGCGGGGCAGGCTATCACGGACCATTTGCAAGGGTGCACCCACTGCCTGCTTTTAGCCGTTACCTTGGGCGTTCAAGTGGACAACCTGATTCGTCGGGCTCAGGTAACCGATATGGCCAAGGCGGTGGCTTTGGATGCCTGCGCCTCTTCTTTGGTAGAAGACATATGCGACCAAATTAATGATCAACTACAGGCAGAATACGCCCAGCAGGGAATGGACTTGACTTTCCGTTTTAGTCCGGGCTACGGGGACTTCCCTTTGGAATCTCAGCGGCTTTTTTCCCAGCTGCTGGAGATGGGCAAAAAGATTGGGTTGACTCACAGCCGAGAGCACTTGCTGCTGCCCCGCAAGTCAGTAACTGCCCTCATCGGTATTTTTCCGGCGGGCAGTCGTCAAAGTCAGAAGCAGCAGGAAATAGGAGAAGGCACAGAAGCGGAAGACAAGCCTTTTGAAAGCGGAATTGGGTCTGGCGACAGTGGGGCAAGAGCCTGTCAAATCTGTTCGTTGAAAGATACCTGTGCCCTCCGGGCGGCCGGAGGCTATTGCGGGAAAAGAACATAAAGCACATCATAACAAGCAATTTTCTAAAAAGAGAGGGCAATAAATTGAAAAATATTTTTAACAGAAATGAATATGTACTGCTGGATGGAGCCATGGGTACGATGCTCCAAAGCGGCGGCCTGGAGTTAGGGGAGAGACCAGAACTTTTGTCCATTACCCACCCGGATCGGATTACCGCTGTCCACCGCATGTATGTGGAAAGCGGTGCGGATATCGTCTACGCCAACACCTTTGGTGCTAACGCCCATAAGCTGGAGGGAGCCGGCTATACGGTGGAAGAGGTCATTACCGCCGCCGTTCAGGCTGCTAAGGCTGCTTGTGTCGGAAGTGATGCGCTGGTAGGACTGGACGTAGGTCCTCTGGGAGAATTGCTGGAACCAGCGGGAACCCTGTCCTTTGAAGGGGCCTATGAGCTCTTCCAAGAGATGGTGGTAGCCGGAGAAAAGGCTGGAGCCGATGTTATCGTCTTCGAGACCATGACGGATTTATATGAGGTAAAGGCTGGTGTGCTGGCGGCTAAGGAGAATACCAAGCTGCCGATCATGGTATCCATGACTTTTGAGAGCAATCACCGCACCTTTGCGGGCTGTACCGTGGAGGCCATGGCCATGACCCTGGAAGGGCTGGGTGTGGATGCGGTAGGGATTAACTGTTCCTTAGGGCCGGTAGAAATCTTTCCCATGGCTAAGGAACTGTGCAGCTGTACGACGCTGCCAGTATTTGTCAAGCCAAATGCGGGATTGCCCAACTTGAATACAGATGCCTACGACATCGGCCCGGTACAGTTTACCGAAGAGTTGCTGCCGTACAAGGAAATCGGTATCTCGATGCTGGGAGGCTGTTGTGGAACCTCTCCAGATTACATCAAGGCACTGGGAGCGGCATTTAAAGGGCAAGAGACTACTGCTGCCAAAAGAAAAGAAGCCTATAAACCCATACTGCGGGCCTGTTCCCCTACTGCTGTTGTTCACGTAGATCACGTAGCGATGGTGGGCGAGAGCATCAACCCTATGGGCCGAAAGTTTATCAAGCAGGCGTATTTGAATGATGACATGGATACCATTCTGGCCTGCGGCGTAGAGCAGGTGGAACATGGGGCGGAAATTCTCGATGTAAACGCCGCGCTTCCGGGGGTAGATGAAACCATAATGCTTTCCAAGGTAGTGAAGCTGCTCCAGTCGGTGGTGGACGCACCTTTGCTGCTGGATTCGCAAAACCCAGAAGCCCTGGAGGCTGCCCTGCGCGTGTATAACGGCAAGCCGATGATTAACTCCACCAATGGGGAGCAGGAGCTGATGGACAAGCTCTTCCCTTTGGCGAAAAAGTATGGAGCGGCAATCGTGGGCTTGACGTTAGATGAAGAGGGTATACCAGCCACCGCGGAGAAACGGTTGGAAGTGGCCCGGCGCATTGTCAACACAGGGCTGGCCTATGGTATTCCTCGAGAAGATTTGATGATTGACTGCCTGACTTTGGCGGCTTCCGTTCAGCAGAAGGAAGCCCTGGAGACTCCGAAAGCCATTCGGATGATTAAGGAGGAGCTGGGGGTTAAGGTACTCCTGGGGGTATCTAATATTTCCTTTGGTCTGCCTCAGCGGGAGATTATCAACCGCCATTTTCTCACCACGGCCATGGACGCCGGCCTGGATTTGCCAATCATGAATCCAAAAGATCAGGGCATGAAGGAAGCTATCTATGCCTACAATGTGCTCTCTGGACAGGATGAGGGCTCCAAGGCCTACATCGATCGTTTTGGTGGTCAGGACAATTCCGGCAGCCCTGGGGGAAAGAGCCCACAGAAAGACGGTGATCAAAAATCCAGCGCCGATATTTTTTATGCGGTGCGCAAAGGGCTTAAAAATGAGGCCAAGTTAGCTACCGAACAGCTTTTGGAGACCATGGAGGAAATGGCGATCATCAACGAAAAGTTGATTCCAGCGTTGGATGAGCTGGGGGCAATCTTTGAAAAGGGAGAAATCTTCCTGCCTCAGCTGGTTCAAGGAGCCCAGGCAGCCCAGATGGGCTTCGAGGTGGTAAATCGGCGGTTGGCGTTAAAGGACGCGGAGACTGTAAATCGAGGCAAGATTGTTTTGGCCACCGTCAAGGGCGATGTCCACGACATTGGCAAAAACATTGTCAAGATTATTCTGCAAAACTACGGTTATCAGATTATCGACTTGGGACGGGACGTAGCCATTGAGGCAGTAGTTGAAGCCGTGCAAAAGCATGGTGCAGGGTTGGTAGGCCTCAGTGCTTTGATGACCACCACGCTGAAAAGTATGGAAGAGACCATTGCCGCTATTCATCAGGCCAAGTTGGACTGTAAGGTGCTGGTAGGCGGAGCTGTGCTGACGGCAGACTACGCTAAGGCAATCCAGGCAGATTACTATGCCAAAGATGCCAAGCAATCAGCGGATATCGCCAAGAAAGTATTTGGCAATTAAATAAAAGGATTGAGAAAAGAGACGCTTTTCCCATGACAGGCTCCCCAGAGATTGGCTGTTTACCTTTAAAACAACCGGTCTCCGGGGAGCCTGTTTTTCTTTACTGTCCTTTTTACTGCTGGATCCTCTTTAATAAGACTTGTTAGCCCCTTGTGCCATATCTAGGACGTATTGGGCCCAATCCCTGTAAAAATCCTCTTCATGGCAGACCAGGAGTACTGTGCCGGGAAAAGCGGCTAGAGCGGCTTTTAGGGCCTCTTTAGCCTGCTTATCCAGGTGATTGGTGGGTTCGTCTAGGATTAAGAAATTGTAGGGTTTGAGGGTCAGGAGGCACAGTTTTACTTTTGCCTGTTCTCCGCCGCTCAAGGTGCCGATTGCTTGAAGGGCGTGACGGCTGGAAATCCCGCAGCGGGCCAGGTGCTGGTGAACTTCTTTGGAGGAGAGGGCTGGAAAGCAGTGGGAAAGCAGCTGCATAGGGTTTTTATTTTTCTCTGGCCAAGTCATTTCCTGTTCAAAGTATTCAAGAGACACCTGGGAGGAAAAATGAAACTGGCCGCCCAGGGGTGGCAGCAGTCCCACTAGGGTTTTCAGCAGAGTGGACTTGCCAATGCCGTTAAAGCCAGTGATGACTACCTTCTGGCCTCCTTTTACTTCCAGGTTTACAGAAGAGAGGAGGGGATAGGCATAGCCGACGGACAAGTTCCCTACCGATAGGTGCTGAGCGTTGGTTAGAGGACAAGCCTGAAAGCTAAAAACTGGTTTTATTTCTGTTTGATCCAAGGCTTCTATTTTCTCTAGCCGCTCCAGTTGTTTCCGCCGCCCTCTGGCCATGCGAGACTTGCGGCCTGCGATGTTTTTGCGGATAAATTCTTCTGTCTTTTTTATTTCTCGTTGCTGCGCGGTATACTGGCGCAGATAATCTTCTTGCAAGAGGGATTTCTTTATTAAGAAGGCAGAATAGGTGCCGTAATATTTCGTCAGCGTGTGGCCGTCTACATCACAAATGCGGTTGGTGATGCGCTCTAAAAAAGAGTGGTCGTGAGAGACCACCATAAAGGCGTTTTCCAGATTGGCTAGATAGTTTGCCAGCCAGGAAATATGCTCTTTGTCTAGAAAATTAGTGGGTTCGTCCAAGAGAAGAACATCGGGTTTTGCCAGCAGCAGCTTTGCTAAAATGATTTTGGTGCGTTGGCCTCCGCTGAGTTCTCCGATGGGCCGGTTCAGACCTATCGCCAGCAAGCCCAGCCCTTCCGCTACCTGATTCAGCCGGGTATCAATGGAGTAAAAGTCTTCCCGATCTAAGGTCTCTTGGTACTGAGCAGCTAAATCTAAGCAGTGGCTTTCGCCAAGTGCCGCCTGCTGATACAGCTGGAGCATGTCTGCCTCTAGCTGATAGAGGGTTGAGAAGGCTGTTTTCAGAAAGGCATTTCCTGTCAGCTGACCGTTGATCTGAGCGTACTGGTCTAGGTAGCCTACGGAGAGGTTGGCTTGCCAGAACACCCTGCCGGAATCAGGCATTAGCTGTTCCGTACAGATTTTAATGAGGGTGCTTTTTCCGGTGCCGTTTTGTCCTACAATGCCCATATGTTCTCCTTTGTTGAGCGATAACTTGGCGTTTTTATACAGCAGATGGTCCCCAAAGGAATGGGATAATTCGGTTATGTCTAATAAGCTCATGTTTATAAATCCTTTCTTATGCAAGAGGCAGGTGATTAGAAGCCTGCCTTTTTTATGATGTGAGCCATATCGCCGAAAGGGATATGGACGGAATAACAAAAAAGCAGAAAGCTTGGATACGCAAAGTATCCGCCTTCTGCTTTTAAAAAAATATATACGGGAGAAAAAAGTAAAAGGCGATGGACAAAACGTTGTCCATCGCCTTTCGCAGCATCGAAGCCTCCGATTATCTGGGGGCTTGACAGCGCTTAAGATATACGAAAAACAAGCCATAGCCACGAGATCCAATACCTCTGGTCCATTGCCTTGTTTTCCGATGAAATCCGTAAGCGCGATTTATCCGCGGTACTCTGCACAATGTTTCATCGGTATGAATTGTACAGAGTTGAGTTTCCTTTTCAGTTGGTCTGTCGCATGAAAGTTCATGGCACTTTTCTCCTTTAACTGCAAGCTTGTTGCAGCACTCATTTTACCACAGGGTTTGAAAACTGTCAATTTATCGGTTCACTAGAAATTTAATACCAGAAGGCAAGGTTTTGAAAAGCCTTCTTATTCCAGCTCGAAAGCCCCGGTATACAGCTGATAGTAGGTGCCCTTTGCAGCAATCAGGTCGTGGTGATCGCCCCGCTCAATGATTCGGCCCTGATCCAGAACCATGATGGCGTTAGAGTTCTGGACAGTGGATAGACGGTGGGCAATGACGAACACCGTCCGGCCATGCATGAGGGAATCCATGCCTCGCTGAACGATGGCTTCCGTTCTGGTATCAATGGAAGAGGTAGCCTCATCTAAAATCATAACCGGCGGATCTGCTACCGCAGCCCGGGCGATAGAGAGCAGCTGCCGTTGGCCCTGAGAGAGGCCGCTGCCGTCTCCAGAGAGTACGGTATCGTAGCCTTCTGGGAGCATACGGATGAAGCTGTCTGCGTTGGCTAGTTTGGCCGCGTTGATGCACTCTTCGTCAGTAGCATCTAGTTTGCCGTAGCGGATATTTTCCATCACCGTTCCCGTAAACAGGTTGACTTCCTGAAGCACGATACCCAGGCTCTTCCGCAGATCCGCTTTTTTAATCTTATTGATGTTTACACCATCGTAGCGGATTTTCCCGTCTGCAATATCGTAAAAGCGGTTAATCAGATTGGTAATCGTCGTCTTGCCGGCACCGGTGGCCCCTACAAAAGCAATTTTTTGGCCGGGGTTGGCGTAGAGGCTGACGTTGTGAAGTACAAGCTTCTCTTCATCGTAGCCAAAGTCCACATCGTAAAAGCGGACTTCGCCTTTTAATTCCGTATAGGTAACAGAACCGTCGCTGTGAGGCTGTTTCCAAGCCCAGATGTGGGTCAGGTGGTCGGCCTCTACCAGCTGGCCGTCCTGATAGGCGGCATTGACCAGGGTTACTTGGCCGTGGTCGGCTTCGCTTTCTTCATCCATCAGCTGGAAGATTCGAGTTGCGCCAGCCAGGGCCATGATCACCGCATTCAGCTGCTGCGACACTTGGGCAATCGGCATGATGAAGCCTCGGGACAGCTGCAAGAAGGAAGCGATGGTTCCCAGAGTCAGTACTCCCGCACCAGTTAAACTCAGATTGGTCACACCGGAGAGGCCGAGGGCTCCGCCGACGATGGCAATGACCACGTACATAATGTAGCCCATATTATTCATGATTGGCATGAGGATATTGGCATATTTGTTGGCACTGGTAGCATTTTGGCATAATTCATCGTTGTAGGCGTCAAAGGCTTTTTTTGCCTCTTCTTCGTGGCAGAATACTTTAACCACTTTCTGGCCGTTAATCATTTCCTCAATATAGCCGTTTACCTGACCTAGAGAGGCTTGCTGCTTTGTGAAATACGTACCGCTGCGTCCTGCAATGGTACCGATGGTCTTTAAAATGATAAAGACGAAGACCAGCACCAGTAAAGTCAGCCAAAAACTCAGGTAGAGCATGGAGCAAAATACTGCGGTAATGGTCACCACAGAGGATAGCATCTGCGGCAGAGACTGGGCAATCATTTGCCGCAGGGTATCGGTGTCGTTGGTGTAATGACTCATGACATCCCCATGTGTATGGGTGTCAAAATAACGGATAGGCAGGGTCTGCATGTGGGCGAACATGGTGTTTCGTATCTTTTTCAAGGTACCCTGTGCAATGACGGCCATAGTTCGGCTGTAGAACAACGTGGAAAGAATACCAACCAGGTAAATACCGCCCATGACGAAAATAATCCGCAACAAGCCGGAAAAGTCCGGCACTGCTGCCAGCAGCAATGGAGAGATGTAGTCGTCAATCAGCCGCTGGATAAACAGGGACGACAGGGCGCCAGCCACCGAGCTGGCGATGATACAGACAATGACAAAGAAAACCTGTATCTTATAATCGGACATGTAAGATAACAGCCGTTTGATGGTTTTAGGGTCTGGTTTCTGCCGAGCCATTCTCTTGGCTGGAGCCTCAGCTGTCATTTCTTTTTTACTCATGGTCTTCGCCTCCTTTCATCTGAGACTGGTATACTTCTCGGTAGACCTCACAGGTCTCTAAAAGCTCTTGATGGGTGCCGATGGCATCAATCTTTCCATCGTCCAAAACAATAATTTTATCCGAATCCTGAACAGAGGATACTCGCTGGGCAATAATGATTTTAGTGGTATCCGGAATTTCTTCCGCAAAGGCCTTGCGAATGAGCAGGTCTGTTCTGGTGTCCACGGCACTGGTGGAATCGTCCAATATTAGGATTTTCGGTTTTTTAAGCAGCGCTCGGGCGATGCAAAGCCGCTGTTTTTGACCGCCGGATACATTAGAGCCCCCTTGCTCAATATAGGTGTCGTATTTGTCGGGGAAGGAATCCACAAAGGCGTGAGCCTGTGCCAGCTGACAAGCGTGTATCAGCTCCTCATCGGTAGCCTCTTCATTGCCCCAGCGTAAATTTTCCTTGATGGTTCCCGAAAATAAAATATTTTTCTGTAGTACCACGGCTACCTGATTCCTCAGACTGTCGATATCGTATTCCCGGACATCCACACCGCCTACGGTGATTTGGCCTTTAGTTACATCGTACAGCCTTGGAATAAGCTGTACCAAGCTGGTTTTAGAAGAGCCGGTGCCGCCCAGGATGCCAATGGTTTCTCCAGACTTGATGGTCAGGTTAATCTGATCTAGCACGGGCTTGTGAGATTGCTTGGAATAAGCAAAGGACACATTGTCAAAGGTGATATCCCCGTTCTTAACATCAAATACGGGGTTGTCTACATTCTTCAAGTCGCTTTCTTCATCCAATATTTCGACGATACGCTCGGCAGAAGCCTTAGACATGGTAATCATCACGAAAACCATGGACAGCATCATCAGGCTGACAAGAATTTGGGTGGCATAGCTGATTAAGCTCATCAATTCCCCGGTGCTCAGGCCGTGAATCGGGTCGCCGCCGGAGGCGACAATCGCCCGGGCGCCAAACCAGGAAATCAGGAGCATACAGGCATACATGCAGAACTGCATGAGGGGCATGTTGAAGGCCAGCAGCTTTTCAGCCTTGGAAAAATCTTTGTAGATTGTCTGGGAGATGTTACCGAACTTTTCAATTTCAAAGTCTTCCCGGGTAAAAGATTTTACTACGCGGATGCCGTGGAGATTTTCTTGTACCACATTGTTGAGTTTGTCGTAGGTCTTAAATATCCGCACAAAAATAGGATGTACATTGGAGATAATCAGCCACAAGCCTAGACCCAGGATTGGAATGGAACCTAGAAATATCAAGGAAAGCTGGGCGTCGATATGGAAAGATACCCCCAAGGAAAAAACCAGCATAATCGGGGCACGGATTGCCATACGAATAATCATCTGGTAGGAGTTTTGCACGTTGGTCACGTCGGTGGTCAGCCGAGTGATGATGCTGGCTGTGGAGAACTTGTCGATATTGGAAAAGGAAAAGTTCTGCACGTTGTAATACATCCGCTGGCGAAGGTTTCGGGCAAAGCCAGAGGAAGCAACAGCTGCGCTGCGGCCTGCCAGAGCACCGAAAATCAGAGAAATAAAAGCAGCGATCAGCAAGGCTACTCCCATCTTAATGATGTAAGACATGCTTCCACCGTCGATGCCGTAGTCGATCAGGCTAGCCATAAGCAGCGGGACGATTACTTCCATGATTACTTCCAGTGCGACGTAAGCTGGAGCTAGAAGTGAATCTTTTTTATATTGACCAATACAACTTAGTAGTTTTTTTATCATAAATTAATTTCCTCCTGTATTTTTGTTTGACTTTTATGGTCATTTGCTTGAGGACACTCTCCCATATTCTGGCTGAAAGAACCTTGAAATATTCGGCCAAAGAAAGATTGCAGTCCCTTAAGGCTGAGAATCGTACTCTTTTAGATTGGTTTTCATCCGCAGGATGTAGCTGCGCAGCGTTTCCAGCTCCTCTAGTGAAAATTCTTTCGTGAGGATCTCTTCCATTTTCTTGCCGTCTTCTTCCATAAATCGGGTAAATTGCAGTGCTTTAGGAGTCAAAACCAGCTTTTTCAGCCGGGCATCGTAAGGCACGCTGTGACGTTCAATCAATCCTCTTTGTACCATCAGATTGATGACGCTGGAAGCAGTGGAACGGGTGATGCAGAAATGTTGCTCTAAATCCTTCTGAAAAACGTCCTGGTGACCGTGGTGGGCAATGTAACCAATAATCCAGCCATTGGTTCCGGTGATGCTGTCAATGTATTTTTTGTGAGTATGGTTATTCATAACGCGCATGATGATGTTATTTAGGGTGCGCAGTTCCATGCCAATGGAGCGTGTTTTCATGTGTCTTCCCTTTCTTTTGAAATGTACGATATCGAACTGTTTGATACCAAACTATTATAATAAAGAGAAGTGGTGAAGTCAAGACGAAAAAAATGGAGTTTTTGTGAAGTTATGCGGGAATAAAAAAACAGCGGCTGATTGCCGCTGTTAGTTTTCTTCCTCGCCTTCGTCGATTTTGACAGCACCTACCGTAATCAGACCTACGGCGGTGGCCATAGCCAGGTTTTTGGCACCGTGCTTGATTTTGTCCCTATCTCGTTCCTTCACTCCGGTGAGAATTTCACCGCCATTGTCAGCCAGCAGTTTCAGATTTCCCACCACATTTTGAGCAACCTTACTGCCGCCTTCCTTCAAGTCCTCCACGCCGTCTGCCACCTTTTGGGCATTGCCGGTCAGCTTGCCGGAAATCAAATCGGTGGTGCCGCTGGCAAGATCTCCGGCGATGGCTCCCGTATAAATGGTAGAATCCACAATGCTGGAGCCCAGCGTATCAATAATTTTTATGCGGGTCACTTTGCCTACCACCGACAAGGTACCGCCGATGACTCCGCCGACGGCGGCGCCGGTCAATATTCCTGCTTTTTTAAGAGAATCCATATGTTTTTTCGCGAGATGTATTTATATAGAAATACATCCATGCGCTCCTTTCTTTCTTTCTTTCTTTCTTTAAGTTGTTAGCTGTATCTGCTTTTACTTGTTTACCATATTATTTGCACCTTTTGCTACTTTAAACGTAATGTGGATCAATTCCGGACGATTGTTAATTCTCAGCGGCATAATGCTGTTGCCTAAGCCACGGCTGACAACCATGTTGGTTTGTTCTTTTTTGTATAGGCCTTGGGAATACCGTGGAAAAAACCCTTGATTTGGTGCGATAATTCCTCCGATAAAAGGTAGGCGCACCTGCCCGCCGTGGGCATGACCGCTTAAAACGAGATTAATATTGTTTTCTACATACATATCAAACAATTCTGGCCGGTGTGACAATAAAACGGTGTACTGATTGTTCTCCGTCAGTAAAGCTTTTAGTTTTGCATCCATCTGAACAGCACGTTCATAAGAATCACCGCTATCTGTAAACGAGGGATCATCTAGCCCTATTAATTGAATGGAATCTGTACGGCCTTTAATGGAGGTGCTTTCGTCACTTAATATAATAACACCCGCTTCAATCATTTGTTGTTTCAGCTCCGCATACTGATTAGTCCGTGCTTCATGATTGCCTGTAACATAATAAACCGGAGCTATTTTTATAGAACCCTTGATAAACGCCATGGCCTTTGCAATATCCGTGTGGTTTGAATCAATCAAATCTCCGGTAATGGCAATCATATCTGGTGAGATGCTTTTGACTGCGTGAAGCAATCTTTCTTGACGATTGCCAAATTCGGCATTGTGCAAATCGGAAACTTGAACAATAGTGAAGCCGTCAAAAGATGAGGGTATGCGTGTATCTTCTATCGTAATAGGGGTGATTTGTATGGCGGTATTTCCCCAAAATAGTAAAATTAAAATAAAAATGACGGCAATGGCTGTAATCCACAATCTTTTCTTCCCTTTTGTTTTTTTCATAGCCGCCACCTTCAAATTCTTGTGTATTTGAATAAACCATACCATAGGAGGAATCGCCAAGTCAAGTGCATCAGAGACTGTATAAATACTTGATGTGGTGTATAAAAACTAGAAAGTTTTATATTACAGATTGTGAAAAAATTTTCAAAGTCTTTCTTGACAAGCATAAAAGAGAGAATTATAATGAAAATGCCTGGTTAGCTGACGCTAACTAGGCATTTTGACCGTTAGTGGTTAGCTAAAGCTAACTTAAAAAATATAAACAGAAAGGAAGAAGGAAAACGAATGAAGCTTAATTGGAAATCGACCATGTCAGGAATTCTGGCAGTTTTCGTCATGTTGAGCAGCCCGCCTCTGGTGTATGCTGCCGACGAAGAACTAGATATCACTGGCACGGCAGCGATTCAAGAAGTATCGGAATCTGAAAGTGCCGGTGACTTTATTATCTCTGACGATGGAGTGTTATCAGAGTATAAGGGGACTGATGCACACATGGTGATTCCGGATGGTGTTAAAACCATCGGAAGCGGAAGCACTTTGGCAAAACCCAATGGCGTGATTGTGACGGAGGTGACTATTCCGGCCAGCGTAACCAAAATTGAAAAAAGCGCCTTTCGCGGATGGGGAGATCTTCACCAGATTAATTTTTCTGAGGAAGAAACGTTAAAAACCATTGGAGACGGCGCGTTTGTCAATGTAGGTATTCCTGAACTGGTAATCCCGGAAGGGGTGGAGACCATTGGAGGAGAGGGGGCATTGGCGGCAAAGGATGTTGTATCCATTGCTCTTCCGTCTACGGTGACACAGCTAGGGGGCTCTAAGGGGGCCTATGAGGCCTTTTGCACAAATAGTGTGCCTTCGACCTTGACCAATGTAACCGTGGCAGCAGAAAATCCTGTCTACAGTGCCCGCAATCAGGCACTTTATAATGCAGAGGGAGATACCCTTCTCTACTGTGCATCCGGCGTTGGAAGCGGATATGAGATGGATAATCAGACAAAGTCCATCGGCAGCTATGCCTTTTATAAGTTCCCGTCTGCTTCGGTAATCATCTCAGATAGTGTGGAGACCATTGAAAGTCATGGTTTCGATAGTTCTCAGCTTACATCTTTGTTGGTACCTGCCTCGGTTAAGACAATAGGCACCAGCGCGTTTTTTAATAACAGTAAGCTTAAAACAGTTGATTTTGCAGAAGGCTTGTCCCAGATTGGCGCTTCGGCTTTTAGTGAATGTTATTTCCCAAAGGATACCCGGATTGTTTTGCCGGTATCTTTAGCATCAGTCGGTGCTTCGGCCTTTGACTGCTTAGGAGACTATGGCGCATCCACAATCCGAGTTTCCAGCGGGGAGACTCAACTAAGCAGTGGGTTTATTCCTTCCTATAATGCTATCACCGTGGAAGGTATCGCCGGATCCACGGCGGAAGCTTACGTGAAGGAACTCCAGGATTCAAAGGGCAGCAGCTGCAAGCTGGTGTTGACACAGATTTCTGCTGGACAGCCTACAGAAGTAGAGAGTATTGCACTGAATCAGCAGACCCTTGCTCTGACGGCTGGGTCAACGGCCACCTTGACTGCTGATGTGCTTCCAGAGAGTGCCGCCAACGCAGAACTGAACTGGACATCTCTGAATGAAGCCGTGGCGACTGTGAACCAGTCTGGCGTCGTAACTGCTGTGGCTGTCGGTGAGGCTACAATCCAAGTGGCTTCTGCCAATGGGAAAAAAGCTTCTTGCACGGTTACCGTGTCCTCCGCATCGGTGCAACCCGGGTTTGACATCGAAAGCGGGGTTCTGGTGGCCTATACGGGAAGCGATACGGAAATCACCATTCCTAATACGGTGCAGGTGATTGGTAACGGCAGCAGCCCGATTTTCGCCTCCAACCAGAAGGTAACCGCTATTACCATTCCTAGCAGTGTAACGAAAATTGCGGATAAGGCCTTTTATAGCTGTGCGGATCTCACAGAGGTGAAATTTTCTGCAGAAAGTCATTTGAATCAGATTGGCCAGCAAGCTTTTTATCTGGCGTCCGGTATTCAAGCATTGGATATTCCAGAAGGAGTGGCAGAAATCGGGCCCCAGGCATTTGTGAACATGCATAGCCTGGAGAGCATGTCGCTGCCAGCATCGCTTTCTACCTGGGGAAACAGCAACGACTGGTTTGGCCTGATGTTTTCCTTAAACACCTCCAGCAGTGCCCCTTCTAAATTAAGGGCCATACATATCGCAGCGGGAAACCCGGTGTATTCCTCCCAAGATGGCATGGTATATACTGGAAATGGAAAGACGCTGCTCTATTCCCCAGCTAAAAAAACCAGCATTTCTTTTGCCAATGGGGTGGAAGTCATCGGTAAGTATGCGTTTAATAAGAATGAGCTGACAACGCTTTCCATACCGGAAACGGTAAAGGAAATCCAGTCGTATGCGTTTTATGGTGCGGCTCTCACTTCGCTGACGGTTCCCGGATCGGTAGAAACCATCGGCGATTCAGCATTTTATAACTCTCAGCTGCGCAGCCTTCTGTTGTCGGAAGGGGTTCAGACCATAGGCAACTCGGCCTTTTCTCAAAGCAGAATTAGCGGGGTTACCATTCCAGCTACGGTGACTCGTATCGGGAAAAATGCTTTTGACTTTGAATATGGAGGATCTTATATTCGCCTGCTGAACGGCGAGACGGAACTGGCAGATGAGTTTATTCCTTACTATGAAAGTATTAAGGTCTATGGCACGCCCGGCTCAACGGCAGAGCAATACATAACCGCTAAAAAAATCGAGAAAAATGTCGCTTGCAAGCTGACCTTCTGCTTGGCTAGTACCTTTGCCGATGCAGAAAGCTTACTTCTTAGCCAGGTTACAGCCATACTGGATCGGCAGGAAACCCTTGTCCTGACAGCAAGCCTTCAGCCAGAAGGAGCTGTGGGACCTGCCATCGCTTGGAGAAGCAGTGATTTATCTGTGGCAACGGTGGACAGCAAGGGAAAGATCACGGGGATACAACCGGGAGAGGCCGATATTATCGCGACTTCTGGCTTGCTCTCTGCCGTGTGCCACGTTTCAGTCAAGTCCAGCAGCAGCGACTATGTCGTTAATGAAAAAGGTGAAATTACGGCATACCTTGGAAACGATTGGACGAATCTAATCATTCCTTCCCAGGTAGACGGCGCTCCTGTTACAGGAATTGCTGATGGGGTCTTTTCTGGCAAAACCAGTATACAAACCGTACAGCTCCCAGATTCCTTGAAGACCATTGGCAAGGAAGCCTTTTACGGTTGCAGTGCATTGAAGTCTGTGACCTTTGGCAGTGGGGTTGTATCTTTGGGAAGCGGCGCATTTGCTGTGTGTAACGGACTGACTAGTATCATGTTGCCGGAAGGAATACAGCAGATTCCTGAAAAAGCTTTTCTTGGCTGCTTGCAGTTGTCTTCTGTGACCCTTCCCTCGACGGTAAAAGAGTTGGGGACAGATGCCTTTTCTGGCTGCGTGGCACTGACAGCATTAAATCTGCCAGAAGGATTGGAGACAATCCGCAAGGGCGCCTTCTTCAAGTGCCCGCTGACAACATTGCACCTACCGGCTTCGCTGAACCAGTTTGGCGACAGCTATATCGGAGATGTCTTTGAAGAGGCCGGGAAAGTTACGGCCAGCACAGCTATGAAGACCATCACTGTAGCCAGCGGAAGTACTAAGTATAGCGCTTATGATGGGCTGCTGTATAATAAGGCTGGTACAGAAACCTATTTCTGCCCACGGGGAAGAACGGAAGCCAATCTGCGCTCCGGTACAGTTAAGGTCGGGGACAGCACGTTCTTTATGTGTTTTGATTTGACTAAAGTCACCTTCCCCTCCACGCTGAAGGAGATTGGTGAGCATGCCTTCCAATATTGTGAGGGGCTTGTAGACTGTGAACTGCCAGAAGGCCTTGAAACTGTAGGGAATTCTGCTTTCTTCGGCTGCGAGAACTGGACTGGCGTGGATCGAATTCCATCAACGGTCAAAACTATTGGGCCTTATGGTTTTGCCGAGTGCAAGGGCTCTATTCTGGTAATTCCAGAGGGCGTGCAGCGGATAGAAAGTTATGCGTTCTGGGGATATGAAGAAGGGTTGACCGAAATTCACCTGCCTTCCACCCTGACTTATATTGCAGACTCCGCTTTCTCCTGGGCCAAAGATGTCACCAGTCTGGTTGTGCCAGAAGGTGTGACGGAAATCGGAGCGCAGGCCTTTGCCCGCATGGACCGATTAGAAGAGGTTACGCTGCCTCCTACCTTAGTTAAGCTGGGTGCAGGCGCGTTTATGGGGCCTTCTCAATCGGAAAATCTGCTGAAGGAAGTGTACATTCCTTCCAGTGTGCAAACTTTCGGAGATAAGGTATTTGAAAATCGAACTGCTGATTTAACTATAGTAACAGACCGCATGAGCAATGCTGCGGCGGCTTATGCTCTTGCCAGCCAGATTAAACTGCGAATAGAAAGCGGACCTGTGGATCCAGACTTTGATATCGTGGATGGCGTTTTGGTGGCTTACCATGGCAGCAAAAGTGAGCTGGTGATTCCGGAAGGGGTTGTAGAAATCGGTCCGGGTGCTTTCCAGCATGAGCATGAGGGTGAGCAGGAAGGTCCAGAATTGAAAAAAGTGACCATTCCGGCAACCGTTGTAACTATCTCCCGAGAAGCGTTCCATGGCTGTGCGCTGACAGAAGTGATTTTTCTTCCTGGCAGCCAGCTGAAAACTATTGGCGAATCCGCCTTTGCTTATTGCACAAAGCTGCCTTCTATTTCTCTGCCGGAAGGGGTGACCAGTATTGGCGATCGCGCTTTTGATGGAGATAGTCTTTTGAGCGGCATGGTGATTCCCGCCTCCGTGGAAACCATCGGTGCATATGCGTTTAATGTGTGCACAGGACTGCGCTCCATTACTTTTGGAGATAGCGGTAATCTGAGAACCATTGGTGCAGGAGCCTTTTACAACTGCTTCCGCCTGTCTGCGTTAGATATTCCAGAAGGTGTGACGGAAATCGGCGATAATGCTTTCCGCATCAGTAGTGGGCTGAAAACGCTGAACTTGCCTTCCACGCTAGTTAAGCTGGGAACCAGTGTGCCGACGGTGTTCTGTGATACGACAAATATTACCTATACAGGAGCAGATGCTTTGATGGATATCTCCATCGCTGTGGGCAATCCGGTGTATTCATCTATGGATGGGGTCGTATACAGTGCTGATGGCAAGACCCTCCTTTATTGTCCAGCAGGAAAAATTGGAACGTTAACCGTCCAAAGCGGGACGATTAAGATTGACGATTACGCGTTCTACCGCAGCCAGGCAGATCACGTAGAGCTTCCTGACACGCTTTTGACTATTGGCAAAAGTGCTTGGGCTAACAGCAAGCTGAGCAGTATTGTCATCCCAGATTCGGTTCAGACCATTGGTGACCACGGATTCTTCTTCTGTGGTAAGCTGAAAACTGTAAAGCTGGGTTCTGGTCTGGACACGCTAGGCGCTGGGGTATTTTCTCAGACTCCATTAAAGGGCGTGACGATTCCAGCATCGGTAAAGGGAATTACGACTAACACTTTTGATGAACTGACAGGGTGGATTCGCTTCTTAGGCACGGAAACGGTTCTGGAAGCGGACAGCCTTTCTGCCGGGACGGTGCTGACGGTATACGGCTATGAAAACTCTAGCGCCCAAAACTATGTGTCTCAGCTCCAGGCAGCTCTGGGAGACAGTTGTAAGTTGACCTTTCAGCCGATTAGTAAATTTATAGAAGTTGATAGTCTGACGCTGAATGAAACATCTTTAAGCTTGAAGCAGCGTGAAACCAGTCAGCTGACGGCTACGGTGCTGCCGGATACTGCAACCCATCGGGATGTGGTATATCAGACGACCAACAGCCGCGTGGCGACCGTTTCTCAGGAGGGAACAGTCACTGCTTTGCAGCCTGGTACGGCAATTATTCGAGCGCTTTCAACCGATGGGCCATCGGTTGACTGTGCAGTCACTGTAATAAAAGATGAATCCATCAGCGATTTCAATTTAAATGCAGAGGGGTACATCACCGGTTATGTGGGGGACGATACCAATTTGGTTATTCCGTCCACCGTCAATGGAAGGACTGTTATCGGCATTGGGCCGGGGGCCTTCCGCAATAACTGGAATATCCGCAGCGTTTCTTTCCCAGATACGCTGACCATTATTGGGGATCGTGCATTTGAATCCTGCAAGAATCTCAGCGAAGTAAACTTTGGTTCGGGTTTAAGAGAAATTGGTGTGTCTGCATTCCATGGCTGCACAGATCTTTCAGTGGTAAGTCTGCCCGATGGTTTGGAAACGATGGGGGCAGAGGCTTTCGCTGTTTGCGAGAAGCTTGAACATGTACGAATTCCTGGAAGCCTGAAGACCATTCCAGAATCTGCTTTTGAAACATGCTGGCGTTTGCGTGAAGTACACCTTCCAGAAGGCGTGGAGAATATCGGCAGAAGAGCCTTCTATGAGTGTGAAGGAATGGAGCTTCTTACGCTTCCAACCAGCCTGCGGGTTATTGGTGAAGGCAGTTTTACAGCCTGCGTAAGATTGCAGGAAGTCATCATTCCGGAGGGAGTGACTACGATTGGTCAAGAAGCCTTTATGAGCTGTACAGCACTGACCAGTCTCCAGTTGCCATCTACTTTAGAGACGCTTGGCAGCGCTTACCCAGGTGATGTGTTTGAGCAAAATGCCAGTGTTCTGGGCTGCAATCAGCTGAAAACAGTTACGGTGGCAGAAGGCAATCCATACTTTTCTTCTTATGATGGGTTGCTCTATACTGCCGATGGAACGGAACTGCTGTTTTGCCCTCGGGGACGTATCTCGGCTTCAGTGAAAGAGGGAACCGTAAAAATTGGAACCTATGCCTTCTTCTTCTGCCGCCAGTTACAGGAAGTAAGCCTTCCTAAAAGCCTGCGGGAGCTTGATAAGGGCGCATTTTCCATTAGTGACAGACTGATATCCTTAACTCTGCCAGAAGGCTTAGAACGGATTGGCATGAGTGCGCTGGCCGATTGTGCTTCCTTGAAAACCCTTGTCATTCCAGGGACTGTAAAAGAGATTGGAACCTATGCCATCAGCTCGACAGGCTTGGAGACCCTGACTATACCAAACGGTGTTCAGGTGTTGGGCGAAAATGCTTTAGCTTCCAATAGCCTGTTAAAAACAGTCCATATTCCAGCCAGTGTATCAACCATTGGCAAGAATTTGCTGCGATCCAGCGACAAGGCAACCATTTGGACGACATCCGCAGATACGCCAATTTACAGCTATGCAAAAGATAACAGTATTCCCGTTCAGATTACTGGTGGAACCAGCTCCGGAAAAAGCTCCGGCAGCCATTCAACGAAAGAAACAGTAAATCAAGGACAGAAAGACAATGTGCTGACACCGTCTGCTTCCATGGATGGAAAGGGGCAGGGCAGCGCAAAGCTTACAACCGAGGAGGTAAAGCAAGCAATCGAAGCCGTGTCAAAAAATAGCTCTTTGGAAGTCGTTATTCAGCCGGCATTTGGCAGTACCCTTTCCAAAGCAGTTGTAATATTGCAGGGAAAGTCTGTGGCCTCTATTGCTGAAGATACGTCGGCAGACCTGAAGATTGAGATGAAGGTAGGCAGTGTAACCATTCCAAATAATGCACTGACTTCTATTTCTTCTCAGGCGTTGGGCGACACCATCACATTCAGCATGGAAGCAGTCAAGGAATCGTCCCTGACCGCTGAACAGCAAAAACTGGTAAATGGAAATACCGTGTATGACATCTCTGTTCTCAGTGGTGATAAACCAATCAGTAACTTCGGCGGTAAAACTATTACGATTTTACTGCCTTACACGCTGAAAGCTGGTGAAAGTGCAGAAGGCGTTGCTGTTTGGTATCTGAGTGACAGCGGAAAGCTGGAGAAGCTCTCTTGCCGATACGACTCTTCGACCGGGATGGTGCGTTTCACCACCAATCATCTCTCGGCTTATGTAGTGGGTTATGAAGAGACCTGGCAGAATCCATTTTCGGATGTGAAAACGGGGGATTGGTACTATACAGCGGTAGAATATGCTCTGAAAAATAATTTATTTAAGGGGACTAATGACCGCTCCTTTAGTCCGCAAGTGGAGATGACTCGAGCTATGCTGGCGACGGTGCTCTATCGGATGGAGGGGCAACCTGCTGTGACGGATGGGACCAGAAACTTCCAGGATGTGAAAGCGGGTCAGTGGTATACGGATGCCGTGACGTGGGCTGCGGCCAACGGTATCGCAGACGGCTATGGCGATGGGTTCTTCGGCGTGGATAGCAATGTCAGCCGGGAACAGATGGCAGCGATTCTGTATCGTTATGCGGGCTATAAGAAGTATGACGTTACCGGAAATGCCGATTTGTCAGCCTTCACCGATGCGGCTAAGATCGATAGCTGGGCGAAGCCTGCAATGCAGTGGGCTGGTGCCGAGGGCTTAATCAACGGTACTACCGCTGAGACCCTCAGCCCAGAGGCTTTTGCCACACGGGCCCAGGTGGCCGCAGTCCTAATGCGGTTTGCAGAAAATACAGCTAAATAAGTGACCGTTAAAAAGGTATAGTGGCTTTCCGGGTCAGTATGCTGAAAATATGAACAGGGGACGGGTTCTTCTTCAAAAAGAACTCGTCCCCTGTTTTTCTATTGGGTTCAGCTAAACCCATAATGTCTCTAGGCGGACTGATTTAAAAGTAGTAAGATGATGATAGCTTCTGTTTGGGATGTATGATAAGAAATAATTTTAAATAAATTGAAACTATTAATCCATGTCAAACGAATATATAAACAGACAAGCAAGAAAGGAGGCTGTGGGGTGAACGACGAACAATGCTTGATACGCAGAATACAGAAAAAGGGTGACCGCAAAGCTGCCGACTGTCTGGTAAGGCTGTATTACGAAGAAATCTTTCGCTTTATTCGCAAGCAGACTTTCGACGAAGAAATAGCGCTTGATTTGACCCAGAGCAGCTTTATCTCTATGCTCAGAACGATTGCCCACTATGACCCGAAAAAAGCGGGATTCCGAACGTGGCTCTATAAAATCGCTACCAATAAGACTGTAGACTACTTTCGCTCCCACGCTGGACAACTGATAAAAGTTTTGCCTCTGGACGAAGTTGAACCGACGGTAGCAACGGACTTCACAAAACAGATCGAGGATGCCGAGTTTGCCAGAAAGGTAGAAGATTTCATCGCTAGGTTTCCCGGCGATACCCAGCGAATCTTTCGGCTGCATATTTTCGGTGGCTATACCTTTATGGAGATCGCGGAAGGCTTGGGAATTCCAGAAGGGACAGCTAAAACAACGTATTACAGGCTGATTCATATTTTGAGGAAGGAGTTTTCAGATTATGATGAATAAAGATAGAAGTATTGAGTATATTCTGGACCAGGGTTTAGTGAAACCGAAGAACGCCGGGGAACAGGCAGTTGATATTTTTCGTTCCCTGGGCTGGAAGTTCCTCTTTTGGGATACGGCCTACGGCCTTATATTTGCAGCCTTGACTCTGGTGGTCATCGTTGTTGTTTTGATTAGTGTACCTGACAATTACCGCTTTTCAGCAACCGCTTCTGCCGCGCCCCTCTTGTATCTTTTGATTGCTGTGTTTACAGAAATGGCGGAGCGGGCAAATGGGCTTTATGAACTGAAACAGACTTGTCGCTATACCCCAGGCCAGGTTACTGCCCTTCGGACAACTTGCTATTCTGTTGCCGGGGCTGTTTACACGGCGATTCTGGCCCTGATTAATATGCGCGGCTCAGAGGAGTTTCTTCCGCTGCTTGCCTTGGGACTTTTTGCGCTTTTCGTATGTGCGGTGCCTCAGCTTCTGATTGTTCGTCTTATCCGGTGCAAGTGGGCAAATGGGCTTTATGCCGTCCTGTGGGTAATTATTAATCTGACGCTGTTTATACGGTTCGGCGAGGCGTGGGAGGAAATTCTTTTAACTCTGCCGATGACCCTTTCATTCAGTGTGGCAGCAGCTGGAGCAATTATTCTCGCTTATCAAATTCAGAAGATGTTGACGGAGGTGGAACCTTATGCTATCCCTTAATAATGTGACAAAAAATTATGGCAAGTTTACGGCTTTAGAAAGTCTCAGCCTGGAGTTTTCCAATGGCATATATGCCCTGCTGGCCCCCAACGGCGCAGGCAAGACCACGTTAATCAAGATGCTTGCCACCCTTATATTTCCCACCCAGGGTGAAATCCTCTGGAACGGCGACGAGATTGTCAAGCTGGATGCAAGCTATCGGGACTTGCTGGGCTATCTGCCCCAGGATTTTGGCTACTATAAAAATCACTCTCCCCGGGAATTCCTGATGTACATATCTGCCTTGAAGGGCATCGAGTCAACTGTGGCAAAGAGCAAGACAGAGGAGCTTCTCCATATAATGGGTTTATCGGATGTAAGGGACAAGAAAATGCGGAAATTTTCGGGGGGCATGATTCAACGGGTTGGAATTGCTCAGGCGATGCTCAATAATCCTCAAATTTTGATTTTGGACGAGCCTACCGCAGGACTGGATCCCAAGGAGCGGGTCCGCTTTCGTAACCTCATTTCCTCTCTCTCAAAAGAGCGTATTGTGATTCTGTCCACCCACATTGTTTCAGACATTGAAACCATTGCCAGCCGCGTGATTATGCTCAAGGACCATAAATTATTTGCCAACGATACACCGGCTGCTATTTGCTCTGCCTTGCAAGGTAAGGTCTATGAGACTGTTCATATGGACGCTGTCAAAGCGCCGTATCTTGTGCTCACTGAACATCAGGAGGAGGGAAGGACTGTCACCCGCTTTGCTTGTGACAGGGATTGTAGGGAGGTTGCTCATCAGGTGCCTGTTAACCTGGAAGACGTATTCCTTTACATCTACAGAGATGAGGCTGTGCAATGAAGTGTGTATTTCGATACGAGATTAAGAAAATCTTGTTTACGCCTGCAATCCTCAGTGTTGTTCTGCTCTGCCTCATCTTCAATATGGCGTTAATAGGAATCTATGACGATGACAACCCTGTTCAGTCAGACTCTCAAGCGGTTAATATCTTTGAGGGCTTTGACGCAGGCGATATCGCGGAAGGATTTATTGCCAAGTACCATGTGACCGGAAGTAACGCTGATCACATCCGAGGGAAATATGCCAAGCTTCAGCCGATTATCGACGAAAAAGCTGTCAACGGCGATAGCCTGTCTGATTATTTTCGAGAGCGGACTTATTCGCTTCACCGCTTGCTGTTTAACACCATTTTTTTGGCAATTACAGCCGAGAGCAGTCTGCTTGCCTTGTTTGCAGCCCTTGTTTCCATCACGTATGAGCAGACGCAGGGAACCGAATATGTTGTTTATTCGTCAAAAGTGGGACGGCACATTCTTAGGTGTAAGTTTTGTGCTTCGCTGCTGGCGGCAATCTGTTCCACCGCTATGATTTTGGTGGCGACTCTCGTGGTGTTTTTTGCGAAGTTTGATTTTTCCAAGGTATGGGGGGATAACGTATCCAGCTCTTTTAATTTTGCTGCATACTCCTATACTATTCCTTTTGTCACGTGGCATAGCTTTACCGTGGGAGAATATTTAGGTGTGGTTATCAGCGCCGCGGTTGTTCTTGCCAGCTGCTTCTGCCTGATGGGGTATACCATTGGCTTATTCGTACCAAACAGCTATGGGGCCTGCATTGGTGCACTGTTGGCCGTTGTATTGCCTTTCCTGGTGAAGCCGCTGTTTTCCATGGGGTCGATCTCTTTAAGCATATTAAACCTTATGCCAACCAACCTAGTGCTTAACAGTGGCCAATGGTTTACAGACGGCAATGCAGGTATTATCTGGGCTAATTTTGAGACGATAGGGCTGGTTATATCCTTTGCTGTACTAGGGCTTACGTCAGGTGCGGCAGTTAGAATCTTCAGGAAGAGGGAATTTCTATGAGAATCTTTATGTGTGAATTAAAAAAGCTATGGAACTGGCGCATACTGGCGGGCATAGCTGCTCTGGCCATACTTGTCTGGTTTGCGCTTATGTACGATTTTATTGATGGATACGACAGTCTGACGACCCACGGCATTTATGGAGCCTATCAGGCTGAGATGTTCGACCTGTATGGTGAAACCCTTGAAGCGGATGAACTGGCCGAATTTGATCTTCCTGGGAAAAAAAGGAAAGCAATCCTGGAGATGAACAGCATCATTGCCCAAGAACCAATATTCTCTGAAAACAATATTCAAAATTATGAGGATTTTATAGCCTTAAGGCAGCTGGCTAGTTCGGATATCCCCTATGAAGAAGCGGAAAAACTGTGGAAAAAGGTTGGACAGATGGAGGAAAAACTGGAAAATTGGTATGAGGATATAACCCTGGACGAATGGTACCTCTCTCCTTACATGCGATTGAGCAACTTGGAGACACTGGAGAGCCGATATGTTGAGTATCAAGATAATCTTGACAATTACACTCAATACAATTCCTATCCCGTTGTGAGTCGCAGTACGCAACAGGTGGCCATAATGCGCAATGCCAACCTGATTCACTATGAGTTGTGCCCAGCTTTTTCTCAATATGCGGCTATCGCTGCTGTTTTTTCGGTGTTTGCGGTTCTGATTCTTATTGCACCCCTTCTTACAACGGATCGCTGGCAAAAAATAAACCTGCTGCAATATTCGTCTCACAAGGGACGCAGCATCCTGAGGTGTCAGTTTGCTGCCACAGTTGTCAGTTCTTTTATTCTCTCGACCGTGCTGATTTTCTCCGGGTACTTTTTGTTCTTGACCGATGGGGCGATTAAATATTGGCATGCACATATTATGGCTATTGAACAAAGGCAAATGTGGCTGTACAATATTACCTTCGGACAGTTTGTATGGATTCTTGCGGGGCTGTCGGTGGTTGGTTCGGTAGCGGCGGCCTGTTTCACCTTTATCCTTGCCAGGTTTTCTGCCAATTTGGTTAACCTGATGATAAAGGCTGTTCCGGTAGGCACGGGGGTGGCTGCGATTGTCGCTCTTACTGTAAATATGGCCCTTTCGGACAAGAACATTCTATTCCGGCAAGTCTTCCATGGCAGCATTGATGGCCCTGAAATCATCACGGCTGTGGCCTTAGCTGTCACGGCTTTGGCAGCGGCGGGAGCCGTTCTTTATAGAGAGAAAAAGATTGATGTCAATTGAAAAAGAGGTGCTATTCCGTGGAGAACAGCACCTCTTTTTCTTTTATACGTTTCAGCCTGATTGTTTTCTGCCGTTTAAATATCAAAATCCTCGGACTTAAAGTTACTGTAATACCGCCCTTGCATCCCCGTGAATTTTAGCACACAATAGTCGGGATCGGTTACGCCTTTTGGATAATACATGGTATCCCCCTCTTGCCAAATCATTTCCTTGCTTGCCTGATCCGCTAGGACCTCCATGGTGCCCCTTAGCATAACCCCTCTGAAAAATCGTTTATCACAAAAATAAATACAAGCATGGGGGTTTGTTTTATAGTGGGCCACACGCAGGGAGGAGGTATTGGTGGTAAAATAAAGAACCTGGATTCCTTCTCGCTTTCTTGGGGGCAGCATGGCTTTTGTGTTGGGAAAGCCTGTAGTGTCAATGGAGCTTATAAAAGCGACCTTTTGTTTGTCAATTAAATGTCCAATTGTTTTTTCTGCATCTCTCATTTCATGATCCTCCGTCTGTACTAATTATAAGGACAGGAAGGCCATAAGTAAATTACCCACTTTTTTGTGGGTACTGTTAATCGATAAACCCCTTTTCCCTCAAGATGTCGTCCATTCCATTTTCTTTCATGAGATCGATGCCAACCTCCTGCATGATAGCAATGGCTTCCAGCAGTCGGTTTCCTCGCTCTGTTAAACGATATTCAGCCTTTAATGGATACCCTTCAAAGGTGTGCTTAGCGATTGCTCCAACGTGCAGCAACTCATTCAGATGTTCTAAGAGCATTTTTTGTGTCACGCCATTTATGTCCCGTTCAAGCTGTGCCAAGGTAGAGGGCCTTTTGCCAAGCTGCCATAAAATAATTGGTTTCCATTTACCCCTGGTAATATCATGGGTAAGCTCCAAGGGGCAAGTATAGTTTTCTCGTATCTTCAAAAATATCACCTACTAAACAATTGTAATATCGCTCGATGTTAAAATTGGGCGATAACTGTATTTAAAATAAAACTTTTACGTAACCGATTGCTGCTAAAATAAGCAAATGCAGTGGATAAAAAGCGTACATAAACCATTTAAACCTTTTTCCAGTCGGACCTTGTTCACCGGAATAAAAGCAAATGGCCAAAATACCTAGATAGGGTCCAATCACATTTAGCAGGCAGGTTCGCAGCAGGGCAAAATCTGTCAGGGTATAGGCAATCAGCCTGTAACGGGCCAGAACAAGTATGGGCATAAAGAACAGCGTTCGTTGCCAGACTGGCTGATTTCTCAATATATAAAACATAAAGATAATAAAGATGTAGCCCTCGCTACCCTCCAATTGAAGCAGCCGAGCCAGGGCACCAGCCAAGACAATGAAGCTTAGTCCCCCTATTAAGTGCCCTTTTTCCACGCATTTGGTATAACTCCAAAGAGATAAAAGCCCTAAACTTAACGTAAACAGAATGTTCAGAGGGACATCATTCCAGTCGCCAGCAATATTATACATTCGGTTTTCCGCCAGATGAAATAGGATATAAGGAATTTGCGCAATAATGGCAGTGCAAAAAATACGCGAGATGTAGCGTTTAAGGTTTCGGGTATGCAAGAAACCTTCTACAATACAAAGCATAAAAATTGGTGCTGCCACTCGACCGAAGTAGATGAACAAATGAGGAATCCATGACATAATCCAATTACTCAGGTTTTCCTGATGAACGGATGATAACCAACCTGCAAGAGGAACAAGGGCGTCGGACAGGGGGAATATGCGTATAAAGTGGTCAAAAAACATGGAAGTAAGGGCAAGAAGTTTTAGCTGCTTACTGTTCATTTGCAAAGCCTGAGCCCTTTTCAGCCTGGACGACGGTAATCTGCTCCGCCAAAGAGGCGTTATCCTGGGTGGTCGATGTGTTGTAAAAAACTTCCTGTTGGCTACGTTTTATTTCTTTGGTCCGATGATCAAATTCACGATCTCCTTCTTTTAAAGCTGTTACAGAGGTGATTTGGCCTAAGCGATTCCGATGGACAGAAAGGTCTACGGCACCATTCTCTCGGGTTTGCACGGAACCAAGCATTTTATCTGTATAGGTTCTCACGCTTTCTCCCTTATAGAGATAAAAACCATCTTCGCCCTTCGTAATCCCCTGATTTGCATATTCCTGTAAAATCTCCTCATCCATCAGGCAAAGATTGACGGTCAGCTGAAAGGCACTTTTTTCTACATTAAATTCTTTGGCCAGGGCGGCTTTAACTTGACTGGCAATGATGTCCGGATCCTTGGAGGTATCTGATTCCAACACATCAAAAATTTTATTGTCAGCGCGCTGATCGGCATGCTGGCCTAAGGCGATATCTCTCGTAAGCTCGGCCCTGACTCCCCAACGGGAGGCCGTACTGCTGCAATAGCTGCTCAGATCCGCCGAGAAGGGAGCTTGTCCCCCTGTTGCAAAAGCAACGGTGCCGGTTAGTACAAACAGCACAGATATGGCTAAAACAAAAGAAGTGGTCTTCTTGTAGGTTAAAACATTTCTAATGCGGCGTTCCACTTCTGTTTTGGCAAAAGCACTGTAAAGCAGGGTAGAACGATTCCCTGTAATCGCCATGGCAAGAAGGCTTGCCGCATAGCTTTTCCGTTCATCCCCATGGAGCTGACGGAGCACAGCCCCATCACAGGCTGTTTCCAAATCTGAAGAAAGACACTTTGACATAAACCATACCAGTGGGTTATACCAGTGCAGGCACAGAGCAACCAGCAAGACTGCTTTTAGCCAGTTATCCTTGCGTTTGATGTGCATGAGTTCGTGAGCGAGAATATGCTGCAACGTCTGAACTTGTTGGAAGTCCATTCCCGCAGGCAGATAGATGCGAGGATGGAAAATACCGCAGAGGAGAGGAGAAGCTATTTCATCGTTGGTGAATACCAGGATGTGCCCCATATTCCTATCTCGAAGGATACGGTTGATTGTTTGGTTATGCTCCACCAGCAGGCTATTTTTTAGTCTTCGGGAATATTTCAGTTTTTGTCGCAGCAGGATTCCCGCTGTCGTGATAGCGCCTAAACCGAATAAAGTGATTAGTACAGGCTGCCAGCCTAGATTTGAGGAATCAGTGTTGTTTGTCATGCTGTAAGCTGCGGATTCCATCGTACTTGTATCGGTTGGGGCTGTCCCTTGTGCGATATCACTTACGTAGACGGTGGAGGTGTTTGAAAGCGGCAGCGGCCAGTCCGGCACCGGTGCACTGAGTGGGCTGGACAGAGAGAAGGGTACCAGCAGCCGAATCAGCACCAGGCTCCACAGCAGAGGAAAAACTAACTTTGGCAAGCGGTTTTGCAAGCAGGCCCGAAATAATAATAGGAATACAATCATAATGCTGCCATACAGAGCCATGAGATACAGCGGCATATCCATTCTGAAATGTAACATGTTATTTGGCCTCCTCGATTAATTTGGCAAGCCGTTTGGCTTCTTTTTCTGAAATACCCTGGTTTTTGAGAAAAGCCGAAAAAAACAACTCGCTGGAACCGCCGAACATTTTATCAATAAGCTGTTCGGTTTCACTTTGTTGTACTTCGTCTTTAGTGACCAGAGCCTTGCATAAGAACCCCGGTTCCTCCCGGTCAATGGCACCTTTTTCAATACATTTTTTGATCACCGTATAGGTGGTGTTTTTGTTCCAGCCGACCCGTTCCGTCAACACCTCTACGATGTCGCGAGCAGGCATCTGGCCTTGTTCCCACAAAACCTCCATCACCTTGAGCTCTGAGTCAAAAAGTTTAATATTCATATCCTTTGTTCTCCTTTGGACTATTGAAGTAGTCTGATTTGCAACTAGACTATCACAATAGTCTGAGCTTGTCAAGAAGAGATGGCGGATTTATTTGTCCAGCACACTCAGCACGAATAGGATAGAAGCGGTTAATGGGCAAAAAAAATAGCCAAAGGGCCATTATGCAAGTTTGATGAAGGTGCAGAATTAAGTTGCCCCCATCATATTAGATGGGGGCTATATGAGAGGATTTACCAGTACCATCTACAGCAACAGTTGCACCCGCAATTCCAATTCCAATAGTAAGGACAACAGTAATAGTATCTATCCCGATTACAAAAATCAAACATAATTAATACCCCCTTTCAAATAAGGTAAGTATTGTTATCATGTTATTCAGCAAAGTTGAAAAGGTGACATTATGTTAAAATAAATAGAGTCAGGGCCATGGGAAAAGTATTTGTATGATTCAAAGAGGCGGAACAATGGCAAGAAGGAAAAGGCTTGGTGGATAAGCAGATTCGGCAACGTATCAAGGAGTCTAATGCAGTGTTTGAGGCAAGCATAAAGCAGAATGGTTCTTGAGTTAGATTGTGGAATATGTTACCATATATAGTACTTGGAGGTGTGTATATATGAAAAAAATATTTTCTGTATTTTTAGTTTCCATCATAGCAATTAGTCTAGTAGGGTGCGGCGGAGAATCTCCGGAACAAGCTGTAAAAAATGCACTTGGGGCCATAAAAAATATGGATACGAAAACAGCATCGAAGTATCTTGATTACGAGGAATTAATGAACCGGAGCGAAGCAGGTGAAGCGGCTATGGATGCGGATTCTGAGGCAATGGCAAAACTGATGCTGGAAAATTTAGAGTACAAAATCGTTTCATCGGAGGTAGATGAGGATTCGGCTATTGTAAAGACTGAGATTACCAATACCGACATGTCCAAAATTATGGCAGATTTTTTCCCGCAACTCTTTGGATTAGCCTTTTCGGGATTGAGCGAAGATCAGTTGGGTGACAAAACGATGGAGATATTCACTAATTTAATGAATCGAACGGATAATAAGACTGTTACGAATACTGTAGACATTAAGCTGTCAAAAGATGAAAACAGTTGGAAAATTGATGCTAACGACGAACTGACCGATGCCATTTTCGGAGGACTACTAAGTGTATCTGAGGATATAGGCAGTGGGGGAGAAGATAAGCTGAGTGAGATAAACAACTGGCTGATAGAAGATATTTGGAACAATGGGCTATGTGAAATAAGCTATTATACGTATGATGGAACCAGCAGCACGGGTGATACGATTGACATGGACTTTACCCTGTCACAGTTCGATGTAGCAATGGGAAAAAAAGCGGCGTATGATAAATATATAAATAGCTTAGAGGGGGAGCAATATGCACAGATTAAGTCCATATGGGAGAAATTATCTCCCGAAATAGACAATTTATATAATCAAATCAAGGCAAATAAGCCAGTGGCAAGTGACCTATCAACGGATGTGGACACTGGTAAATTTGAGCAGTACCATGACGCATTTTCAGATGCGATAGATGAGATTGAATAATTAAAGAAACTTTGCAAGACACGTCAGGAATGGCGTGTTTTTCTATACAAAAAAATATGCTTACCCAAAAGGGTAAGCATTCTTTATGGTGCGCCATGAGGGATTCGAACCCCCGACCTTCACATCTGATAAATAAATGTGATAATCGTTGAAATATAAGGAGTATAGAACAAAATAAATGCTGATTTCCCCTATTTTTCCCACATGGCGTTTAGATACAGCTCAAATATCATGATAAACACTTAATCATCATAATGGCCTTTACAGCCTAAAATATAAATCGTATCATCGGCAATTTTATAGACCAAACGGTCTTTCTCTGTAATTCTGCGACTCCAGTAGCCAGATAAAGCATGTTTTAAAGGTTCAGGCCTTCCAATACCTTCATGCCCATTTCGTTCTATGTCCTTGAGAATATCATTTATGCGCCGTAAGACTTTGCGGTCTTCTTGAAGCCATAAGGCATAATCTTCCCAGGCATTTTTTGAAAACATTTTATTCATTGGCCAGTGCCTCTAACTCTTCTGTGGTTTTAGTGATGCCCTGGTGTTTATCAAACTGTTCTTTGCTTTCTAAGAGCCTTTCATAGTTAACCTTGTCGCTCATGATAAATAGATTCTCAAGCATATTGTTGTATTTATCAAGACTAATCATCACCACGTTTTTTTCATCTTTTCGTGTAACTATTACAGTCTCACAGTTTTCTGTTACCAAATCACAATAATTTTTCAAGTTATTGCGAATCGTAGAATAGTTTACTGCTAACATTCCAATCACCTCCTATATATAATTGTGCAATATATTGTACAATTATAGTATAACCACATCTGGCAAAGAGTGCAATAATTTATTAAAAAATATTTGTTGTTATTTTCTGTATAGCTTCACGCTTCTGCTCATCGTCAATATTTACATAAAATCTTGCTGTCACATTTATGTTGCTATGTCCCAAGAGTTTGTAAGCTGTTTGGAGTGGTACGCCTTTTTTGCATAGATTGGTGCAGAACGTATGGCGGTAAGTGTGGAAGCCTTTGTTATCTATACCAATACGCTTGTAATATCGTTTTAAGGCAGTGGCTATGTTATGACGATCATAAAAGCCACCGCTTTGTGTTGTAAAAATAAATTCGGTCCGGTAGCCATTGCGGAGCATTTCTTTTTGATGCCATTGGTGGTGCTTTTCTATCTCCTGAATGATGTTGTCGCTGAGCGGTATATTCCGTACGGAGGTAGTGGTTTTTGTTTTTTCAATGCTTAATCTATGGGTTTTAACACCGCTGTCAGTAATATCGGCCACATTGCTTAGTTGCTTTGTGATATAGACCTTTTTATCGCTTATATCCATATACTTTAGTGCTAATAATTCACTTATCCTGCACCCGGTATTTATTGCTAGTAATACTAGCAGCCTGAATCGGTTGTCAGCCAAGTTTTGTATAATACGCTTAAGCTCTTCATCAGTCCACACCACAATATCGTGTCCGGCATGTGGCGCACCTTTAGCTTGCTTTTTTTTGGGGAGAACTAAGCTCCTGGTTATATTCCGGCTGTAGCCCTCTTTTTCTAAATACTTGTACAAATGCCCCATAATGTTATTAATAGCTTTCAAGGTTGAATCAGAGCAATCCACCGTATTATAAAATTCCTGCATTTCTAAGGTTTTGACTTCATCAAGTTTCATGCCGGCGATTCTACTTTGCTTCACATATTTTCTGTATACCTGTTCATATCGCTCTTTGGTGGTAGAAGTAAATCGGCCATCATTCAGGAATACGTTATAAACAAAAAAGTCTGCTATTACCCCGAAGTGTTGCTTTTCTGATGATAAGCCTGCCGACCGTTTAGTTTTGAAGTCTTCATATTTGGCTTCTGCATCGCTTTTGTTTTTGCCGTAGAACTCTTTGATGTCATCAACCCATATGCCATCTTTATTGAGTTTTTTACCCACTGTACGGCGAATCCGATAATATGGTATGCCGTTTTTGATGCAGTTGGTTTTATTGGCCATTAGAACTCTCCCCGTCATTTTTTAAAGGTTTAAGACGTATCAAATGTTTCTTATCTATTTCTTGAGAAAGTAAAGAAATTATCCGTTTAGTAAATTCTGCTATCTCATTTTCAATACGTTCAAAATCTTGTTCAGTTATTATTAATTCTGATTTTGATAATGAGTAATTACTCATTATATTAGTATAAACAAGTTTGATTACGTTTTCACCGTTAGGATCTAAATTATTAGCAAAAACTCCATCCAATTGAATACCTAAAGAACTTAGATATTCAATAAAAATCTTTTTTTCCGTAGAACAACTAAAAGAAAACGCAGCAGTATTATATAATCCATCTAAAATTAAGGTGTCTACTGATATGTCTAAAGCTTTAGATATTTTTTTTAAATTGGACATTTTAGGAATGCGAGCACCTTGTTCATATTTTTGTATAGCATTTTCTGATAAGCCCGTCTGTTTGGCTAACTCTTTTTGGGTTAATCTTAATCTATTTCGGTAAAATTTTATTTTACTTCCAATGGTCATATATACCCTCCTAGTACTTTTGCTTATTATAACATTATTAAAAAAAAAACAAAAGTACTTAAATTGTACTACAAAGTCAATAAAATAGCATTGACAAGTACAAAAAGTACGTGTATATTGTGTTGTAGTACAATATACGTACAAAAAGCGTACAAAAGGAGGTCTTATGAAAATAAATAAAGAGAAGTTTGAAATCTGTTTAGCAAACAATCAACTACTTTTCAACGATTTTTGCAAAAAATCCGGCATATCAAAATCGTCTATGCGTTTTGCACTGAGTGGCACAAGAAACACAAGACCGCAAACAATCGGTAGGATAGCTGAAACATTAGGTGTTTCAGTTGAAGAAATAATTTTGAAAGAAGGTGAATAATTTGAAAACATCAATTATTTCAAGGGTACTTGCTGATGACATAGACCCCATGGAGGCTTCTTTTATCATTTCAAAGTTAAAGTCGGATGCCGAGAAGCATGGTTATAGTATCAGAGGCACTGGAGAGGCATATTTCACCTTTTGGGGCGAAAACAATTGTCTGAGCAAAATTTCGTATGATTCAGGAAGCCAACAAATAACAGAAACGCAGCTCAAGGAGGTAAAAAGAATATGGTTAGACTACGCACAGTAGAGCAAGCTTGGAAAGAAATAAAATCAGCAGATGCTAACACCTCTGTGACACGCCATTACATACGCTCTCTGGTCAATGAATCCAAGATTCCAATAAAAAAATCCGGGACTAAAGTTTTAATAAACATGGAAACACTTGAAAAGTACCTGTCACAAGAAGGTGATGATTATGGAAAAGCTTAATTTAGGATACATAAACCCTAGAGCTTTAAGGGGTTATAACTTTTATATGATTCCTAAAATGATAGTGATCCATCAAGCTTTTAATGGAATCGGCTACGGAAGTAAATTGTTGTATGGAATAATTTTAAGTAAAGCAAGCCTATCAGCACAAAATGATGATTTTATTGATGGCGATGGTAATCTATATGTTATCTATACCGTTGAGCAGATAATGGCGGATTTAAATTGCTCAGGAGGAACAGCAGTTAAAATGCTGAAACAGTTGGAAAGTGTAGGGCTAATTATAAAGAAAAAGGTAGGTCAAGGAAGTCCGAATAAGATTTTAATTAACATGGAAATGCTTGATAAATATTGGGAGAAAGGAGGGGATGACGATTGTCAGAAGCCAAAAGGTATTATTGGTTAAAACTTCCTGAAGATTTTTTTGAAGATGAAACTATATTATGGCTTGAATCTCAGGAGAATGGAAAAGATTACTGTTTATTTTATTTAAAGCTTTGTGTTAAAGCCTTAAAAAAAGATGGGGTCCTAATTAGGTATGTAGGAGAATTAATAATTCCATATGATTTAAGTTCTCTATCAAAGCTCACCAATACACCAGTAGATACTGTCAAAATTGCAATAGAGTTTTTAAGAAAAATAGGGTTAATTAGCGTTTTAGAGACCGGGGAGATAATTATTGAGCAATTTAATGAATTGGCGGGGAGTGAAACTGATAAAGCACGATTAATGAGAGAAAAACGCATAAAAGAAAAGCTAAAATTGACATCAGGGTAACATTGTTACCCAAGTGTTACCAGATGTTACCCAAATGTTACACAGAGTCTAGAGTCTAGAGTCTAGATATTTATTGTCAGAGAAAGAAAAGACTTAAGTTATTATTAACTAAGCAACCAACATGCCAAACGGCTGCTACAAAAAATAAAAATAGTCAGGCCAATCCCGATTAAGATACGACCCGACTATTACACAAAGCGGTAGCCTTGTATTTGAAGTATACTCGTTCTTACTTGAAAATACAAGGCTGAATCAAGAAAGGACAAGGCGTTATGGGTATTTTAAATGAAATTTTTATGAGATGTAAAGAATTTAATAATGAGCAACACTTACTATTTGAACGTGAAGCAGTAAAGCAATACGACAGAGAGATAAATCAGAAAATCAGAAATTTCATGAAGGAAATCTCCGATGTCCAATTGCAGGAACAGCTTACGAGATTTTTCGAAGAAATTGATGAATTAAATAATGCTCGTGATTCTGAAGTTTCAAAATTATTTATTGTTCATGGCATGTCCGTATACATGCAGCTTCAACATGAAATACTTACAACCTAAGCAAAATGAGGGAAAGGAAAAAACATGGATAGAGGTTCGTAGAAAATGCTATAAGTATTGAAATTTCAACAGTTTTATGATATAATTATCTTATAATACATAAGACAATTATTGAAAAATCGGAGGTAAGAAATGAAGAAAATTAAAGGTTTAATTTTAGCTACCGTGATGGCTACTTTGCTACTAACTACTGTGTTTAGTTATGCTGCCGTAAGCTTCAGCGATGTAAAAAACACCAATTGGGCGTATCCGTATGTAAGTAATCTTGTGGAGCGTGGCAGCATTAACGGATACTCAGATGGCACATTCAAACCAAGTAACACAATCACTAACGCAGAATTCATAAAAGTTCTGGTAGCAACAACTGTTAGCCAACAAGAGAAAACCGGCACACATTGGGCTAGTGGTTACATGGACAAGGCGGTGGAGCTAGGCATATTGAAAAATAATGAAATTACCCCGGCTCAATACGACCAAGCTATAAGCCGGGAGCTGATGGCCACCGTCATTGCTCGTACTGCAGAACAAGTGCTGAAAGAAAACATTGCTTGCGAACAACGAACAGTTGTTGCCGGCACCATCTATGATTACGGCAGTATCTCCGACAGCTACAAAGACAGTGTGGTGGACGTATATTATGCCGGAATTATAACAGGCTATTCTGACGGCAAATTTAAGCCGAAGAATACGGCAACCAGAGCGGAAGCCTGCACTATGATTATTCGGCTTTTGGAAGCTAAAGAGCGTAAGGCCTATGAAGAAAAGGAATCCGTTAAGGAGGTGCCCATCGGCACAATGATTATGAATTTAGAGTGGAGTGCTGCTTTAAAAAATCTGACAACCTGTGTGATTGATGATGATTTAGCGAAATATGAAATGGAGATATATACAAATCCTATTAACGGCGTTGTTGGAATTAAAGCAAGATATTTATACTCAACTATTTATTTTATTAGAGATGGCGAAATTGTTGGTTCTGACGGCATCATGACTGACAGGGATGGTTATACTAGCTTTGGATTTTTTGAAGGCTCTAAAAACGGTGATATCACCACCATTGACTATATCGGCTCACTAGATAACTACACTAAAATTCTAACCCTTGTCGCAAACCCATTTAAGAAATAACGGAGGGAACCGCCATGAAAAAATATTTGTCTTATGTTTTAGCATTGGCGCTGCTGGTGAGCTGCGCCGTTATTCCCCTTGACACCGTATCGGCCGAAACCGGGCCTATGAAATATTGGTTGGATATGGGTGTTCAGCAAGTATGGTCCAATCCTGATGGGTCGTGGGATGGTCAGGTTAAGCAAGGGGATTCAATTGATGTCACATCTACCATAGGCTTTTCTGCTCCTGTAGAGATTGTAGGATACTATACCGTAGAATCTTCCAATTTCAATTTTGAGGACAAGTCTGGCACATATAACTATAATAAATCTAAATTAATATTTGATGAAGCTAGCTACCAGCGCAGTTATGGCCAATACAAATCAACTCAAATAACGCCTGTTTCTGCTACCGCTTCGGGAAACAATGTAACCATAAGCTATAAAGCAAAGCTTGAAAATTCGGGCGAGGTATTTAACTTAGCGAAACAATTGCGCTTGCCAGAAAATTTAACTGGCGACAAATTGTGGACATTACTCGGTAGTGGTGGCGGAAAAGACAATGTAAAAAAATATTCCCCAGCAATCTATGATAAGTGGCAAAAAGCATACGATGAAGGGCTCGGCGATACCATACAGGCCTATTTATATTTCACACCAACGGTTATAGCTTACCGGGAGATTCTACCGGATATTCCTGAAGCTCCGCAGGCAGTACCCCCAGCAGACACAAAGGGCAGCTGCACCGATGTAATCAAATGGAGTGAGACAAAGTCACATACCTATACCGTTGGAAGTGGAGAAAATAAAAAGACAAGAACTTGCAATCACGTGTACACTTACCAGAGCAAACTTTCATCATCAGCAACCTTGACAGCAGCTAAGCCTAATGGAAATAACACCACTTTTAAATCCGGATATGGCTTTTCAGTCAATGTAAATAACAGCATAGCAACCAGCCAGATCGGTAACAGCGGAGCATGTGGAAAAAGCTTGTCTAAAGCCAATAACAAGAAGCCAGTACCCCCATCAGCAGCAGAGGTTCGGACCAGCGGGACGGTAAAAGTGAAAGGAGCAAAGGCAACACAGCCAAAGAATGTGGCATTGGCCAAAGGTGCAACCACAGGCACTACCTCTAAATTTATAACGGCTGCCAACCCATTATCCCAGTATAAAAAGGCTCAAATCTATACTGATGTTGCGCTGAAAGGTACAAAGCAAAAGCCAGTTAAACATAGCGTTACAGCCTATACTTATGGCGGTGGAGTAAATGGCGTGCAGTTCTGCAAATCCATACCGCTTACCTTTACTATTAATGGCAATATGTATGAAGATGACTGGACAGTTGATAGAGTGCCGAAATAAGCGGAGCGGGAACGAAATCAAGGGGGCAGGCTTGCCCATGGAGATTGCCGTTAGGCAATACAATGGCTTGCTCCTTGATGGAGAGACACGGAATACACTTATCCTGCGGAGCAGACCTAGACAGGTTTGCTCCCTGCCACACGGCGAGTGGGAGAAGTCAAGAGGGGGAACCCCCTCTTGTGGGTAAGGCATTGGGAGCGATGAGCGACCTTTGACAAGGGCGAAGCCCTAACCTCGTAGAGCGAACGGGGCAACGAAGTTGCCCTAGTGAGATAGAGCAACAGAGAAAAAACGCACGTCGGTGACGTCGCGTTTTCTGCTCTTGTTGCTCTATAAAAAACTCTCACAACAAGCCATAAAAGAAAAGGAGCAAGACGGATTTGAGTAGCCAAGTGGTAAGGGTGCAAGGCTTCAATAAAGGTTCGCTTAGTGCAATCGGCAAAGAAGTCGAGCGAGAACAGATTCAACACCGTAATCCCGATATTGATATAAAACGCACCCACTTAAATGAAATATATAAGCAGACGAAAAACGGCATGTATGCGGAATGGAAAGACGTTTGTAGTAACCTAAACGTAAGTAATGTTGACAAGCTTAAAAAAAAGGCTATAGCTTTTGAAGGCATGGTTATTACCTCTGATAAAGATTTTTTTGAAAAATTAGGGTATAGGTCGGGTCTTCCGCCACCAGAGAAGATTAAAAAGTTTTTTACCCTAGCATATACTTTTGCTATACAAGAAATTGGCTTTAAAGGAACTGATACTAACGTGCTTTCTGCTGTAGTTCATTATGATGAAACAACTCCACATCTACAGCTATACTATGTCCCTGTGGTTGATACTTGGAAAGAAAAAGTCTTACAAAGAGATAAAGACGGCAAAGTTTTAAAGAGCGATAGCGGCTCACCGATCCAAGCAAGGGACGATTCCGGTAAGCTTATTTGGAAAGTCATTAGGGATAGTGGAGACCGCAAGCTTTCAAGGGACAGCTTTTGGAAAAATAAAGGTGGAAATACCTCTTATACTAAATTGCAGGATAGATTCCATGAGCAGATTGGTAAAGCCTACAATCTTGGACGAGGGGAAAAAGGAAGTACCAGGGAGCATACAACAAAGGCTCAATGGGAAATAGAAAAAATAGAGGCTTTAAAAAGCGAAAAACACGATTTAGAACGACAAATCCCTATTTCTAGCAGTACTGTCTTAGGAGTGCATGAAATCGCTAAAATAGAGCCAAAACAAGGGTTTGGTTGTATAAAAAATGTAACTTTGAAAGAAATTGAACACCTAAAAGCAGAGGCTACGGAAAAGATTGTAATTGAAAGGGCTTTCGCCCTACAAAAATTTGAGAATGAATCCCTTTTAAAGAAACAACTTAATTATCAACAAAATGAAACAAATCACACAAAAATCAAAAAAGAAGCCACCTTGTTAAAAAAGCAAATAGCCCATACTGAGCGAATTATCAACTCTACCCCTGAGCTGAAAAAAATGTTTGATACTGCATTAGAAGAAGATATGAAGAATAAACAGGACTGGTTGAGCAAGCTTAACCCAGGCAATCAGAGAACAATAAATAAAAAATTATAAAAAAGGAGCGTTATATGATATTTGAAGTTACAGAAATATCAACTGGTGAAAAGCGAAAATTTAGCCTAAGAGACCTATATGCCGTAGAACTTAGTGAAATAGACCTTTCGCATAGTTGTTACAAGGACAGAGAAGAGGAAGCAAAAGAAGAACTGAATGGAATTTGGATAAATTTTGACGATTTTAATGAGGATTGGAAGTTGTCAGGTAATTGCTGCGGGAGTGGTCTTTATCCATGGTCTGTAAAAGATGACCTAAATCCTGATTTAAAAATCAATGTCATAACGGCCTAATGAATAGAAGAGAGGGCAAACTGAAGTTTATTCTATTAGGGGAAGTCAAAAAAGTAAAAAAACGACGATTTAAGCATTTTAATATTTGCCACGGAACAAGTATGCCAAAACTATATAAAAATCTCTTAAAAACGAAATTAAGAGCATATAAACCACATATGCACCTCTTGGCTGAGGTGCATATTTTTTACCTTAATAAAAATTTCCCCTATATAATTTTTATTAAAATAATAGAATTAAGTGTTTTCAATGGTTCTCGCAATTTTCATTTCCCCCATTTTTCCCACAAAAGTTATTAAATGATACAAAAGTTACTACAAGAAAATGTAAAATATCAAAAATTACAGAACTTACCATTACTCTTAAAAACGTTTAAATTTCAAGGAAAAGTAAAAGCCCGTTGCGTTTGCAACGGGCTTTGGTGCGCCATGAGGGATTCGAACCCCCGACCTTCACATTCGTAGTGTGCCACTCTATCCAGCTGAGCTAATGGCGCATGCGCTTAAGCACGTTATTCATTATATAATATTAAGACGATCTTGTCAAACTTTTTAACAAGAAATGGGCATATAAATTTCTTTGTTTAAATAAAAACAGAAATATAATTTGCAAAGATTGTCGTTAAATTTTGTCTTGCAGTCATTTGGAGATGTACTTGAGCAGATTTTTTGCTGTGTTGTCCGGCCATTTAATATTAAAATACGAGAATTTAATTTCAAAATGACAGAAAACTTCTGTTATTTTATAGGCAAACTCTTAGTTGTGACAAAGAGCTGTGAATGGTATAATAAATTCTATGGATTATATTGGGCTTTACCATCGGGCAGTGTTCATTGAAATATATGAAGGTAGCTGCTCATGGCATAGTTACCTCATAAGCTATGGGGGATTGGGAGTGAATACAGATGGATGAATTAAAGGAATTGAAAAAAGCCTTACAGGAACAGCGACCCAACGAGTGGGAAGATATACCAGATATTGATTTATACATGGATCAGGTGCTGAATTATATGGTCCGGCAGCATATTGGGCTGGAAAGTGGAGAGACACTTACATCAGCTATGGTTAACAATTATATTAAGAAAGAGCTGCTGCCTCGAGCCAAGGGAAAGCGGTATGAACGGCAGCATATTGCGTATTTGACAGCTATCTGCCTCTTCAAACAGGTTTTATCTGTTGATTCCACCAAGGAGCTGCTGGATAGTCAGTTAACGGATTCCGACATAAAGGGCTTTTATAAAAAATATCGCACCAAGTTGGATCAGTCCTATAATGAGGTAGCTGAAAAAATAGATGAGAACATGGACAAGCAGGAGATTTCAGAGTTGGTGCTGGAATTAGCTGTTTCCAGTTATGCTCAGAAAATGGCCTGCGAGCGGTTGCTAGAACTTTTGGTTTAGCAAGGCCACGAAGGAATTTGTGACCTTTATGAATCCCCTGTCATAGTATATCTTATATATTTACTATGAAAGGGGATTTTGTTTTGAGAAACAACATGAGCGGGCCTGCAAAGGACGCGGTTTTCCGTAAGACAAATGAAAACCGTACAGAGCCTTATGTGGGTATGCCGATATACTTAGATGATTCGTTCTTTGACTTCATGGGCGAAAACGGAATGGTTGAATGCCCTGCACCTAAGGAATCTGACGATGAAATGAACGAGGCAGCACCTATGCCGGCTCCAGAGACAGGAGGAGGGCAGACGCCGCCACAAGTGAGCCCAGCACCAGGACAACGGCCTTCACAGCCGGCACCAGCGCCGGGACAACGGCCTTCACAACCAGCACCAACGCCAGCGCCGGGACAACGGCCAGATTGCAGCAACGGAGGCAACTGGGACAATGGATGCAACGGAGGCGACAGAAGCAATGGGGGCAACTGGAATAATGGAGGCACCGGAGGCAATGGAGGCGGCACCAGACCGATGGACTGCGTAAGCGGCTGTCCGCTGGCGATGGCGTATGTGCCTTGGCAGCAGTGGACCACCACTTATGATATGGAAGAGGGATTTTCAGCGGGGACCATATTCCCTGAACTGGATTTACCGTTTTTAGGAGGTGCCTGTAAATGAATCGAGATGAATTGATGCTCCGGGTACAGATGTTGTCATTCGTGTTGGTAGATACCAATCTTTACTTAGACACTCATCCTGAAGATCGGGCGGCACTGGGCTTTTTTAACAAATATAATGCCTTATATGAGAACGCCAAGATGGAGTATGAGGCGAAGTTCGGGCCGCTGACTCCAGCGGGAACTAATGATACAAATACCTGGTCATGGATTGATGAACCATGGCCTTGGCAGAAGGAGGTTTAGGTATGTGGACTTATAATAAGAAATTGCAATTTCCAGTAAACATTAAAAATCCTAATCCTGCTATGGCGAAGTATATTATTACTCAATACGGTGGACCATATCGCAAGTGACTATGATTAGAGATAAAAAAATATTTTCAAGAGTTCTCCAGGCCTTGAAAATTCAACCCTTTCCACACATCCACGGATTGCATCGTACTTGGCGTTAAAGTAATCTTTTTTGTAATTATCTGTAAGATTTAGAACCTTTACAAGCCCCTTGACCTTTTTCACCAGCTGGGAATTATCTACGGCCGGTTCCTTTATTTCATCAATCTTGGCTTGCAAATCGTCCACCAGGGCGGTCAATTTTGTCTTGTTAGCCGAATACTCTTCGGATGTGTCAATGCCCTCTAAAAAGGCAAGCTTGGCATTCTCAAACATGCGTCTATACCGTTGCTGCTCTTTGATTAGTAATTCTTTTTCATTAACTAAATCATCATTTACAAAGGGGCGCACGTTCAATTCATATTCTTTTTTATTGTCTATATCGGACAAATACTCAATGATTGCCTGTTCTAACTTTGAAGCCTGTATAAAATGAGATATGCCGCATTTTCCCTTAGTGTAGCCGATGCACTGAAACCCATCGTGTATTTTGGAGTAAGACATAGTTGCGCCGCAATTTCCGCACTTAACAAGTCCGGACAAGTAATGCTTCTTAACATCCTTCGGCTTATCATTCTTCTTAAATGCTTTATGTTCTGAATGCAATTTTTCCTGCACCTGATTAAATAAATCTTCGGATATGATGGGCTTAAAGTCGGATTGTTTATTGATGCCGTTCCAAACTGCCCGGCCAATATATACTTGGTTTGAGAGCAGCCTTTTTATAAACCTATTTTCTATAGGGTTTCCGCGTTTCGTTTTCACCCCCATATCATTCAAAATCCTTGCTAGGGTCGTGATGCCGGTTCCGCCTAAATACCTTTCAAAAATGTATTGTACATACTTAGCCTCAGTCTCATTAACGGTCATGGGCTGACCTGGTGCTTTATCATAGCCAAAAGAAGGGGTGGACTGTATTTCTCCACGCAGCGCCTTCTCGGTCATACCTCGAACAACCTCACCACTTAGATTGATGCTGTAGTATTCGTCCATCCACTCTATGATTCTTTCTATAAGAGAACCAAAGGGACCGTCGATCAGGGGCTCAGACACGCTTTCTACGTCAATACCTAGCTGTTTTCTAAGCATGGACTTATATACGATACTCTCTTCCTGGTTCCTTGCAAAACGTGAAAATTTCCATAGAAGGATAACGTCAAAAGGCTTAGGGGTTTGCTTAGACAGCCCAATCATTTTATTAAACTCATCACGCTTTTTTGTGCTGCGGCCTGTGATTCCTTCGTCAAGAAATATGTACTTGTCGTTTAAAATAATGTTATGCTTCGCTGCGTAATTCTTTATTTCTCTAAGCTGAGCATCCGGTGAATACTCTAGCTGATCATCTGTAGATACCCTTATATAGGCAGCACCTATTCTCATACCATCACATCCTTATCTAATTTTACTTAAAAATGGGCATAAAAATACCCGGGGCTATCAAAAACTTGATTTTTCCGGGCTGTAATGGTACAATCTACTTGCATTACGGGTTGTAATATTACAGCCTATATGATATTCGCTCCGGTTGCCGCCGGGGCGTTTGTTTTTTGTTTTTAAATTACTTCTTTCAATTTTAGAGATTCTCTATATTGATAAGCATCTGGCGCTTCTATAAATTCAACTGTTTTATCGTGATTTTCCTTTACTACCCGTTTAATCTCATCTAAAGTTACATTAAAGAATTCACGTCGTGTATTAATCATATTTATTTTTTTGTTTTCAAATTCTCTATGCAGTGTGTTTTCTAGTTTTGGCGCATCATCAGAAAAGATCATTGCGTGGATGTCAAAGTTAAATGGGACGGATGCATCACCTAACTCATCAACTCTTTCCTGTGGGTCCAAACGACGGGTCATACCGATTTTGAATATATTTTCACCGAATGCACCTATATTGGAAATGATATAGACGTATCCCGCTCTTTGATTTGCTTCCCTATAATCTATTGATTTGATTTGTTCTTCAATATCCTTTAGGTGCAAGACAATTTCAGATTTCTTTTCTTCAAGCAATTCCTTCTCGTCTTCAGATGAGCATTCAGATAGCTGCTGTTCAATCTTAGCAAGAGCATTTAAGTAATGCTTTTTTTCTTTTTCGTTTAATTTTCGGGCTTCCTCTATTTCTTTGGCTAGGCGAGCCTCTTCTCTCTGCTGCGCCCGCATCTCCTTCATCTCTTCTTTTTCTTGTTGTTTTTTCATTTGGTACTCAAGCGCAATAGATAGTTCCTCTATTTTTAGCAAAACATATTGTCGCGAGATTGAGACGCTCATGATTTTTCCAAGTTTACTGATGGACTCTGCGGATTTTGTAATCCGAGCCTGACAACGATCAAAGTTATTAAATTTAACGGTTGAAACTGCTGCTTCACATTCATTATTGAATGAACGGAGACAAAGCTTTATCATATCATTAACAAGTTTACGGCCTTGTGCCGCACTGTTATTTACTGTCCAAGTCTGGGAACCCGTAGCCGCCGTTCCATTTCTTATCATTGATTTTTGTTTGTTGCGATTTATATCTAACTTTTCTTTATATTCATCAGAATGAACAAACTTATATTTTGGTTTATATAGAGCAAAATTTTCAAGCTCAATTAAATCATCAGCAGCGATGATTTCCTTCTCTTTTCGCTTTAACTGAAATTCGAGGTCTGAAAGCTTTTGACAAAGCTTCTTTTCTTCTTGTTGCTTAGAGGTGAGGATGCTTTCGACACTTTCCTGTTCAGCTTTTAACCGATTAATTCTAAGCTGAATGTTTTGAATATCGCGCATTTCGGGGGTAAGTAAACCTTCTAATTGCTCTTTCTCAAGAGTAAGCTTACTTTTTTCGTTTTCTAGCGTGCTTATTATAGATTTGAATTCTTGTACTTTTAAAAAATCAAATAACCCCATTATGTACCTCCATTAAACTACTTTGTCTTTTTTATGATTCTTATACTATAAATCCTCTAGATCCTGTTTCATCAGTTCGATCTGCTCTGGAGACATATCATCGTTATGTGCAGCAATAGGCATTAGGCGATCAACCTCATCCTCTTCTTTTTCTACGTCCAAGATCTTCTGGGAATAGGAAGAAATTTTTTGCTTTCCGACAGGAGAACATTGCCTATATGTACGTACCAGGCTTTTTTCATTTACGGATAAAGTATCCGATGGAGCCGAAAGCTTTACTTTCATCTCATTCATTTTATCCTGAAATATGTAGTTAGCATCAACCCCCAAAACCTGCATCAATTGGTAGAGTATATCAACCTTAGGATGGCTTGTGTTGTTTTCGTAGTTTCCTATTGCGGTTTGACGAACACCCACCAGTTTAGCCAACTGCTCCTGTGTTAACCCTTTGCGCAATCGCGCTTCTCGTATTTTATTTCCTATGCCCATTCAGTATTGCCTCCTCCACTGAGTAGAACATTATACCAAATATCTTTAAATGTCAAGATGAAAATACCAAATAACTTGGTAAAAAGTATTGACACAACAAGAAACTTGTTATATAGTGTGAAATATACCAAGAAACTTGTTAATTAAAGGAGGGAGCAAAATGTCCATAGTAGCAATAAACGTTTACCGGATAATAGAAGAGAAATGCCTCAAGCAGTCTGCGGTAGCATTAAAAGCAGGATACGATCCTAAAAAATTTAACGCGATGCTCAGAGGAAGAAAAACCATTACTTCGGAGGATGTTTTACCAATAGCGGGCGCACTCGAAGTTGAAGTCAATGACCTATTTACCCAAAACGGGCAGATAAAACAATGAAGAAGAGCTGAAGAGGAAAGAAAGTGCTTGGAGATATAAGAGAACACCCTCTGCGGAACGTGTCGGCATTAACGAGGGGAGGCATAAAAGTAAGACCTCACAAAGTGTTGGATTTGTAGTATAATCAGAATGAGGTGAAAATATGGAATTAAATAGTTTATATAATATTTTAATATTTATTGCTCCAGGGCTATTAGTGAAAGAGTTACATGGATATTTTGTTAAAGGAAAGGTTTTCAAACAACCAGCTTACGAGTACATTTTTGAAATAGTAGTAGATAGTTTAATTGTTTTGTTTTTTAGTGTAGTTGTAATTAATTATTTTAACAAAGAGAATTTAAGCACTGTAGAAAGTATTACTACATATTTTAATGACATTTTTAATATAGCAAGTTTCATAGGAATTGCGTTTCCAATAGCCGTTATATGGTGTATATTAAAATATAAGGTTATTATCCCATCATTTTTAAAAACTAAAAATTTTATGTTTACTAAGTTGGGGTTCACGTTTGTCCATACAGGTAAGCCTAGCACATGGGATAGCATGATGGAATATCAAGATATAAATAATACCTGGCAAGTTGTTTCTGTGTATAATCATAATAATTATATTACGTCAGGAATGATAGAGGAAAGAATATCGTCGAATGCAGCTGAATTTGAGCTGGCTTTAGAATATAAACAGGATACAGAGAAACTTATGAAAGAATACCCAGAAAAATTTCGTGTATGGCATGAATATTACAATATAAATACTGGGCTTAGAGTATTATTTTACAATCAAGAATTATTACAAGAGCACTGGGATAAAATGATTAATAAATAAATTATTTTTTCGGGGGCTTAGGAGGAGAGACAATTTTCAGGCTAGTAGCTCCATCGCGAGATGTGCTAGTTTTACTACCGTTTTTAGACCCGCTTTGTGGTGGGTTAGAAATTGAAACAGGGTTATTACTCATACTGATACCTCCAATACGTCCAGTGCTCAAAAACATTATACAACATACAACAAAATACTACAAATCCAAACACTATGAATCAACATAGTGTTTTTTTATACCCCGAAACATGGGAATGAGAAAAAGCTGAGATGTGAAATGCCAGTTGAGAGGAGGTGAAGAGAAGATGGGAAACAGAGAGAACTCTCAACATCAATGTGGGATAGTTAGATGGGGTAATCAAAAAAGCGAACCAGCTAAGCGAACTCTTGCTAGAAGTTCGGAAACAGTTTGATTCGCTTTCAGAAATACAGCTTATGATTGGTTGAAAATATTCTGTGTATATTGGTTAGCAGCTTCGTTTAGCATTTCCTGCCAAGAGCCAAAGTGCGTAACTGCCTGAATATGTTTGTCAAATATGTCATCAGGAATGTTCTCAAAGTCTTCCTGGGAATTGACAAAAAAGTTGCCAGATTTGAGAAGTTCATCAAAACTGCTGAAATATGTGTATTTTTTCATGAAGTTTGAATTAAAAATTTCATCAAAGTTTACTTCAACAGAGACTTTTTCTTCGACAGAAACTTTTACCTCTTTTTTTACCTCTTTTTTCTCTAGGTCTTTCTGGATTCTTTTTAAACCGCGATCAATAAATTCATTAATACCCATAAAAGCGCCTCCTTTCTGAAATACTCAGCGCCTGAGCACCTGTAGGTAAATTATACCACTGAGAGGGCGTTACATAAAGTCGGAGGCTTCGACAAAATAAGCCAAATAAGTAGAGACACATAAACGCAGTATTAGAGCGGAGGTGAAGAGAAGATGAAAGAAAGCGTGAGCAAATCAGAAATTAGAAGAGAAAAGATTTCACTTGTGATTTCTATAACCGCACTTATCATATCAATGATATTACCCATTTTACGACATCTACCATATCTGTTGGGTCTGTTAGGAGTGCAATAAGTAAAGTAAATATAGAAGGAGGTGAGAAAGGATGTTAGGAAAAGATGAAGTTAGAGAAGTAACTGTGAAGATAAATCCCAGCGGTACAGGCATATCAGTTCTTATTAATGGAAATTTCGTAGATCGGAATTATTTAGACGTCCAGAAAATCGGATTTGAATTTCAGGTAGGAAGAGAAGGCGGTATTGAAGTGTCCTGCACGCGGACTAATATCGAGGACGTTTATTCAGAAAGAAAAATGGCCGCAGCTGCTCTGGCAGGAGCAAAAGCGACCAATGCTTCAAGGGATGAATTTTGTAACAGTATCGATAATATCTGATGCGTTTTGCTTTGGGATGTTTTCCATATATACAATAGCATCATTTAGAAGCTGAAAGTTTCCGATAATGTCCATTCTTAAAAATTTGGCTTGGTAGAGCTCATAGAGTACATTGTCGAAATCGTCCGGTATCCATTCAGAAAACAATAATTCTTTAGCTTCATCGGAAGAAAAGGACATTGCTTCATCTTTAGAAAGTTTGCTCTTTCGCCTTTTTAAATATTCTTTGTAAAGGCCGCGCAATAGTTTTGAGGCATCGCTTGAGATTGGTTTAGTAAAAATACAATCACCACCTTTCAAGGAGATTATACAACAAAAAGTAAAATATTGCCAGAAAAACAAATGATAGAGCATAGGACATTCAGCTACATTAATACACTTATAGGGGTGATAGATATGGCAAAAAAGAAACCGCTGACCGTTGTCGGCATACTTGTAACTCAGGATGCCGACGGAAACCGGATAGAGCGTTCCTGGGATAACATCCCTGAAAAAGAAAAGAAAGAGCTGAGAGTGAAGCTCACTGATAATGCCATGGCTGCTGCTGGATATGTTCGGTGCAGCACTTAGACAGAAAGGCTGCTCAGCCATTAACGGTCCTATTTTGGACAAGCAGTAGATAGAAAGGAGGAAAACGGATGGCAAACAAGAAAACAACAGTATCTATCAAGGTTGAAGATCTGGACGAGGCAATTGAAAAAGCGAACCAACTAAAGAAACTTTTGGAAGAAGCTCAGAAATTAATTGATTCGCTTGCGGCGACGCAGATTAAAGTTTACTAAACGCTTTCTGGGCATATAGGTCAGATGCTTTGTCTAACATCTTTTGCCAAGAACTGAACTGCGTGGTTGCCCGAATATGTTCGTCAAATTCATTGTCAGGAATGTTTTCAAAATCTTCTTGAGAGTTTATGACAAAGTCTCCGGCTTCAAGGAGTTCGTCAAAATTACTGAAGTTTGTATACCTTTTCATGAAGCTAGGAGTAAAAATTTCGTCAAAGCTTTTTTCTCCGGAGATTTTCTTAGCGGCTTTTTCTAAATCTTTCATGTACTTTTTTAAGCCGCGAGTATCTACTTTGATACCACCCATTTGAAATCACCATCCTTTCACCGAAATATTAACATTTTTGTCGTAGAGTGTAAATGGAGAAAAGGAATAGCTTAGGTCAATTATAAAAGTTTCAAATATTTCGTATTATATTTTATAAAGTTATTTTTAAAAAGAAAGGAAGTAGATTATGAACACAGAAATTTTAAGGGTATCAGCAAAGTCAAGCCCTAACGCAGTAGCAGGCTCAATAGCAGCAGTCATCCGGGAGGGCTTCCATGCAGAGGTACAAGCCATCGGCGCGGGAGCTGTCAATCAGGCAGTCAAGGCGGTAGCTATCGCTAGAGGTTATGTGGCACCGGCGGGAATGGACCTGGTTTGCGTGCCGGGGTTTAAGGATGTGGAGATTGACGGTGAAGAGCGAACTGTTATTGTGCTGTTTGTAGGAAAGAGGTAAGACGTATGAGAGCAACAGGAATTGTAAGAAGAGTAGACGAACTGGGCAGAGTGGTTCTGCCAAAGGAACTTCGCAGAGTATTGGGAATCAAAGAAGGAGACCCAATGGAGATATTCACGGACAATGCTGGGGAAATCATTCTTAAAAAGTATGATAATGGCCGGGAGGTAGGTGAAAAGATTTCGGACCTGATTGATTACATAAAGGATACTCAAGGAGTGCCAGATCAGGATGCAGTCCTGAGGCTCTTAAATGAGGCTGGGGTCATTGTAGGAGGGAAGAAGTGATGAAAGGTAAGCGGAAAGTATCTGCTAACCCTGTGGGCGGAACGCTGAATGAGTTGGAGGAGGGCACAGAGTGACAGACTACTATAGCCGCTGTGCTTTTCCAAAGCCAGTGAACAAGAAAAAGAAAAAACTGTATAACGGCTATAAGGACAAGCCCAACAGAGTATGCGCCTTTAAAGGCACGCCGTATGCAGAACGCCATGAGATTTTCGGAGGCCCTAACCGCCAGAAGTCCATCCAATACGGACTACAAGTAGACCTAAGCCACGAAGTCCATGAGAGGGTAACGAATCCCCGGACGGATAAGGACCTAGACCTAGTCCGGCAGCTAAAAGAGTACGGACAAAAAATGTTCGAGGATATAATCCGAGAGCAAGGCGGTACAGACGTGGAAGCCAGGAAGAGTTTTATGCACGAGTTCGGCAAGAACTACCTGGAGCCCTTAGGGCGGGAGGGTGTCTGATGGAAGAGGAATACCGGTGCAGTATAGGAACTGGGAGCTGCCCGGAGGGGCTAGGCCTCTGCCGCTATACATGTGAAAGGTATGCCGGATGCGGTGACCGCTGCTGCATAGCGTGGCCGCCAGACTTTGAAAAGTGCGATCATATCACGGTGAAAAAATGAACACCTGTCCAATCTGTAAATCGGACAGCTTCCAGGAAAGTATCAACTGCCCGAAGCACAAAGATGTGATCTGTATGGACTGCTGCCGGCAGTGCGAACACTACGACCAGGACAAGCCCCATATAGCCCACTGGTGCAGATATAGACCCCAGGAGGCAGCGGAGCGAAAGGATAAGATTACAGCGATAGAAGAACAAATAAAATTCCTAGATGATAAGCAAGACCGGCTCTTCCGCGAAGGAAACCAGAGAAAAGCAGAAGATGTTGTCTGGGAAATCGTGGCCCTTAAGATGAAGAAAGAGGGCCTGGAGAAAGGAGCATGAGCATGAAGCATGACCTAATCTTACTATCAAAAGCTTTCATATGTTTAGCGGTAGGGATGGCCCTGGCCTATCTGGAACGGGGATATCTAGCCATCGGAGCAGAGTATCTGTTTTGGTTTATACCGATACTACATAGCCAGGAAAAGAAAAAGAACCCACATAAGGGCTGCAACCCTGTGGATTCTGCAAAGTAGACGTTATGTTATATAACGTCTTTATTCTATCACACAGAGAGGAAAAAGACAATGAGTGAATTAACTAACAGGGCAATAGCCCACATCACAGAACAGATGATGCAGGACCAGAACAACCCGGCCATCGTAGCCCTTGAAGAGTATTTGACAGACCTTTGCACAAGCGATAGCGTTGCCAACTTACTTCTATCGAAAGACAAGAGTTTAAAGGGAGCACTGAAGGCCATAGAAAATGTTGCACGCAAAAAGGCTGTAGGAAACTGCGGCGTAGTGCCCCCAGATGAAGCGGTTGACATCATTAGGGGATATTACGGAATCCAGGCAAATGAAGACGGCGGCACACGTGATGCGCACGCCGAAACGAAGCCGGATGAAATAATCGACGTGATGGCCCTTCTGGCGGGAATGTAGGTGGCGAGTATGGAGACAAAACACCAGGAACTATTTGAAAGCAATGCTCCAAAGATTTATAGTGAGCTGCCGTCGCTGAAGACGGACCCGATTATAAAGTGGCTCCTAAAGAACGTGTTCAAAGAGCGTTATCTTTTCTACGATAAACCCCAAAAGACAGCGGTGTGCTCCTGCTGCGGAGCGGTAGAGATGCCGGAAGATGTTAAGCACGACCGTCAGGGCGAGTGCCCCAAGTGCCATGCAAAAGTGACGTATAGGTCTGCTGGAATTGGCCGAGGCAAACTCACAGGCCGCGTAAGAATTCTCATATTTCAAAAGAAAGGAAAAACCGTATACGCGACGACCAACTTTGTTTATGCAGACTATGGCGAAGGAAAGGTTAGGCTGTTTAAAGACGTTGATGGTGTATTCAAATTTAATCGAAAAGAACAACAAGGCTATCAGACATCTTACGGGTATTTCGAGGGTGGCCGCTGGATAGAGCAAAAAAATATCAGGGTTCCACATAGACAAAGCGACTGGGGGAATGCCCCGCTCTATTTGTACGGAGCCAATTTAAAACAAGTCTTTCAAGGGACAGACCTGCGATACTGCCAGCTGGCTGAACAGGCGAAAGAGTGGTATCCAAAAACTTTTCTAAAATTGGTGGATTTGAACGCGAAGTATGAATCAATAGAAAAACTGCATAAAGTTGGGCTGGATCATTTGATTGAATCGAAGCTAGTGGGAGAACATGGTAGTGCCGCCGTTCGATGGAAAAAGACGAATCTATCGGAAATCTTACAGCTCACCAAGCCGGAGCTCATAAAAGCTAGGGAAATGAAGATAAGCCTGGAAGGCTTGGAAAGGTATAAAATTGCTCGGGATTGTGGGCTTCCAGTTCATATTGGAAACAAGTGCGAGTATGATATGGACGTGCTTAAAACCCTTAGAAGCTGCCAGAAACTAATCGAGCCAAGAAAGTTGTATAGATATATCAAGAAACAAGAAGACACAGCTGCCGGATACCGACTTTACACCGTGGCAAAGGACTATAACGACTATATCAAGGAATGCAAGGAGTTGGAACTAGATTTATCTGATAAAGCTATTCTTCTCCCTAAAGATTTACAAGCAGCTCACGCTAGAACATCGGCGCAGGTTAAGGTAAAGGCCGATCCGGAACAGCAGGAACAAATTAAAAGAAAAGCAAAGAAACTAAGATATCTTGGATTCCAAGATGGAAACCTGCTCATACGGATAGCTGAGACGGCAGGAGAAATCATCGAAGAAGGTAAACTGATAGGCCACTGTGTAGGTGGTTATGTGGATGGGGTAGCCGCAGGAAGGACGAATATTTTCTTTGTCCGAAAGAGTAGCGAACCGGAAGAACCATACTTTACCTTGGAGATGAAAAAAGAAAAAGGCGAATACAGGATGGTTCAATGCCGGGGTGGCGGCAGAAATAAGGGAAATGGAACAATGCCGGAGGACGTGAAGGCGTTTATTGACAAGTGGATGGCTGAGGTGGTGAACGCCAAGCCAAAGAAAAGAAAGAAGGTAGCTTGATGGAAAATATTATTGAGGCTGATTTCAAGGTGGTGCAGGAACGCACGTTGGATATTATCGCCACAGAAATCAAAACGATTGACAACCATGTATGCCAAGTGGCATTAAATGGCGCTATAGAAATTGGTGCAAAGCTCGAGGAGGCCAAGGAAAAGGTCGGACATGGTAATTGGGAAAATTGGTGCAAAGAAAACTTGGATTATTCCAAGTCGCAGGCCGAAAGATTTATGAAAATTTCGGCGGAATACGGGAATGAAGATAGCCCGTATTTGTCGGCTATTTCAAAAACGTACACGTGTACGGATTTCAGCATTTCCAAGGCTTTCAGACTTTTACAAGTGCCGGAAAACGAGATAGAAGACTTCGTCGAAAAAAATGACGTTGACACGATGAAAGTAAGGGAACTGGAAAATGAAATCAAGCGACTAAAGCAGGAAAAAGAGACTGCCGACGAACAACTCGAAAATATCGATAGGTTGCAAAGTGATCTTGATACAGCAATGGCAGAGAAGGAAGCTACCGCTAAACTGCTCCAGGATCTTCAGGAGAAGCAGAAGAAGGCTGAGAATGGCGAGCTACCAGACGATATAAAGGCCGAAATGCTAGAACGCCAGAATGAAATTGATAAGCTAAAAGAATCCCTGGATAAATCCAAAGCTAAAGAAAAGAAGCTGAAAGAAGAAAAGGACCGTATAGAGGCTAGTCGAAAAGAAGCTATCCAAGAAGCAGAGAAGAAAGCCCGAGATGAAGCGGCGGCCACGGCTCAAGCGGAAGCGGAAAAGGTAGTAGCGGATACCATAGAGCAGCTGGAAAAAGAAACCGAAGAAGCGAAAACACGAGCAGCGGCAGCAGAAAACATGCTGGCCATGTCTGCTAGCGAAGAGGTAGTAATCTTTAAGACTAAGACTGCTGACCTACAGAAAATGGTTGGAGAAATCAAGACATCCATACATAGCCTGTCTGAAAAAGATCCAGAGCAAGCGGACAAGCACCGGCAAGTCTTTAAAAAGGTAATGCAGGCCCTTTATGACGGGATATAGGAGGGATAGCAAATGCCAACAGTGAGTAGAGAAGATTTTACCCGACGCCTACTGCAAGCCCAGCGGCGGCGCCGAGCCCGGGAAGAACGAGCCAAGGAGCAAGACATTTATAGTTATTCCGTTGAGGCTATACTGCGAAGCGTAAAAATACGCATGAAAATGGAGGGATATTACTAATGAGTAACAGAAACAGACGAATCAAGCCCATCGAAGCGGCTTTAAGAAAAGAGATAGAGGCCATAGACACCGAGCTACTGGACCTCCAGGAGGAAAACTCCAACTTGCGCCGGCTCCTAGATGAACAGAACGACTACATAAAGCAGGAGCTTAAGGGCCTCCGAAAAGCCCTTGTAGACCACTACAGATACCAAGAATATCTAAAAAACAGGTTAGAGGATGAAAGCGCCATACGCCGTCAAAAAGACAACCAGCTGAGAGCGGCTATCGCAGGGATACCGGAGCCAAGACGGCTGATAAAATTCCTATTTAAATAATTCCCGAAGCAGAAATAAAAAAGCGCCCATATTTAATGGGCGCATAAATCTTTAATTCTTACCAATTTCTGTCACAATGACAGAAATTACACCAGTGGCAATAGTGGCACCAAGGGCACCAAGGATTGGAATGACAACACCAATGGCGCAAATGTCTTCTATCACCGGTAGCACCTAAGATGTTGTTATTACAATCAATTCTACGATTTGTTGTACCAGATAAAAAACGATCACACATATTAGATGACCTCCTTTGGTCTACAACAGTATATGAAAAAAATATCAATAGTGTTACTAAATAAAAACTTATCCAAGAAATGAGGTGGCCTTTGGACATACTCCGGGGGCTGGCAATTATAGAAAGTAGGTGAAAACATGAAAATAAAGGCGATAGCAAAGCTGTGTAAAGAATCCAAGTTCATACAGCTTATAGATGTCCCTTCTGGAAGTTCATGCAGACAGTGGATAGGAAACGGTGGAGCGGCATATCCGATTACCGGCTTGCCGTACCTGGACGAGCAAAGCATCTATACGGTATTTGAGATTCCAGAAGACAAGCAAGAAAAAATTAAATTCATCCACCAGCAAAATCCGGGATTCTTTAATTTTGACGATACAGATAGGACTGAGATACAGGTGGAACTTTTAGGCGTGGGGGTTGACCTAGGAAGCAAGCTGATAAAGCCCTTACAGACAAGAAAAGGTATAGGCTTCTATGACACCAAGTACATGGCGCCGCTAGCAGATATAACCGTAGGTCGTGAGATTTACGAAAGAGAGACCGAGGGGGGCAAACCTACTTTGCAGTTAAGCAAGGCTTTTTAGTAAGAGGTATCATCATGCCGGTTGCAGCACTAGACAAAGCTGTCGTACAAACCATGGAGTACATAGCAAGAGAAAGCCGACTGATTCTTGAAAAAGGAAAGCCAAAAGGCCAGCAAGAAATCAATCTTGAAACCGGAGAAATTGAAGAGGATAAATCCGAAGCATGTATGTGCGGAGTATGCGATGACTGCTGCGATTGTCCTGTAGAGGGGAATTGGGAACCTTGCGAAACAAACCAACGCCTTTTGGACAGTAAGTTGGAGGAATTGAGGAGATAGCGGAGAGATAGCATGAAGAGAACACTTAAAAACTGCGGGATAATGAGAAAGCATGGCCAGGCAGAGGAGGTAGCAGCAGAAGCCGGGCCAAGTGAAGAGGAGAAATGACATGATATACAAATATTTTAATACCCATGCACCTATAACCAATCAAAACTATTTGAATACAATAATAATTGGAGGTGCGCAAAATGATGGAGAGTTATCAAATAGGTAAAGAACAGCAAGGCATAGACAATACAGTATTTACAGCAAGAATTATATGGCGAGATATAATCACCTGGTTACGTCAATATTTGATAGTAAAAACAATAAATGCAGACGTTGAATTGCAGCAGGAGACAACGAATGCCCTTCTTCTTCGAGCAGAGAACTTTGGAGATATGATAAGAACTTTCTTTGGTGATAAAGCAGCTGAAGTTTATCTGGAATTATTTTCTGAATACATTAAGTTACTGATTAGTTTAATTGATGCACTAGCGGAAGGCAATTCCAGTAAAGCAGATGAAATTGTAAAACAAGTATATCAGAATGATGGCCAAAGAATTGAATTTCTTGCAGGACTAAATCCATATTGGGAGAAAAATACTTTGGAAAATTATATTTATACCTTTACCAACATGCTAGTCCAAGAAATGCTTGCTTTTACATCAAAAGAATATAAGAACAGCATTAGTATCCATAACAGGATTTTATCATACTCAACTAGTCTAAGTGATTTTATAGCACAAGGAATTAATGATTATTTTACATATAGCATTAGGCCATCTACTGGACTACTATCTGATGAATAAAAAATAATAGAAGAAGTACTATCGCTTCTTTTATTAAAAAGAAGATGTACAAGCACTGCACTGAGCTGTTTTAAGTATGATATATCGCCAGATGAAGAGGAGGAGCAATTTTGAGAGACTGTCAAAAAAATTTTATAAAAACAACCCAGCAGCTCAGGAGCCCATCAAAGGGATTCGAGGACCTACCGGAAATTAAGCACCTACATACCTGTAAAGCCTCCAAGATAGGTCTGATAGTCACCCCAGAAACAGAGAAGGACAACCAGGAGCTACACAAGGCCATAAGCCGGACCTGTAAGGACCATTGCTGCAAACATAAGCGACAAAAGAGGACGGGAACAAGATGAGAAAACAACCTTACAAACCAAAATATCCAATCATAAAAAAGATTTTCCCAATATTCAGGTGGATACAATGCGATTATTGCGGATGCAAGTTTAAAAAAGAATACGGATGGGAGATATGGGTTAGAAGCGTATTTGCCAATATAGAAGCAGAACGCCGCTATAGTTGTATGACGTGTAACCCTGACGAAGAAACTGTCAAGAAGAGACTAGTACCTGATCCATTCCGCAACTACAGCATTGGGACAGGCAGAGCTAATATTGATGCAGCAGCTCTGCCAGATAAAGAATAAACAAAATTCTACTGTTATATGTAAGAAAACAAAAAGCCTCTGGACAAGCTCCAGAGGCATAGCTATCGGCATTAAAAATAAGACATAAACCTATATAGGGACCCAAGCGCTCAGCATGAGCATTAAGACTTGCTAAGAGTATTAATAATTCGGAAATGGAGGTAGCCATGCTTGTAGAAAAATTGACAACGGTGTGCGGAAGTACAATTTTTGTAAAAGTAAAAATGCTTCGGGATTTTATCCAAGGCCAAAAGAGAAAAAAGAGAAAAAATCCTACGGCCGAGAAAGTAGCTGAGGTTAATCAGCGGCTAGCCGAAAAAGAACTGGCTATGATTTTAAATTTTAATTTCAAGCCCGGAGACCTGCATCTAGTTCTCACATACAAGCATTTACCCTCCAACGAGGAAGCACACAAGGCGCTGGAGAGATTTATAAAAAGATGCAGAGCATACATGAAGAGGCTTGGGAAAGAATTTAAAGCGGTTATTGCTACAGAGTATAAGCATAAGAGACTTCATCATCACATCGTATGCTCCGCCGCCGAACTTGAAGAAATTATGAAAATTTGGAAGCAAGGGCATGTGAAGTGCTCCGTACTAGATATGTCTGGAGATTACAGAAGGCTAGCAGCATACCTTATCAAGGAGACTTCAAAGACATTTCGAGACCCAGATGCTTTCAGCAAGAGAAGATACAATACAACCAGGAACATACAAAAGCCGGTTACAAAATCTGAGAAGGTATCAGCCTCCATGCTGTTAAGTAATCCGAAACCCATCAAGGGTTATTACATAGACCAAGACAGTGTATATAAAGGCGAGAATCCTTTTGATGAAAAACCTTATGTGGAATACGTGATGATCTCCGAGGATGCTGAAGCACCGAGACTGGTCACATGGAAGCGAGGGAAGAAGGCCCGAAAAGAAAATACATACAGCAAATGGCTTGTGAAGAATCTAAGCAAGCAGATTGAAATAGATATATCGTTTTAGCCCATAAGGCTTATTCGTCATGCAAAAAAAGAGAGGGGAAGTGAAGAGGTTATGACAAAACAGGACTTAGAAAATCTTTACCAGCTCACAGGTGAGATACAGGACATAGAGAGACAGCTAAGCAAGCTAGAAGAAAAAGGCTCCAAGGACTATGTTGGCGATACCGTGAGGGACTACCGAAGCGGCCAAGGTATACCAATAACCATAAGAGGCTATCCAGAGCGTACATACAGGAGGCAGAGGAACCTCTCAAGAAAGTACCAGGCTATGGTCCAGGCCGAGAAAACAAAGCAGCGGGTAGTAGATAATTTTAAGTTTGAGCAGGTTACATACTGCAAGGGGTTAGCTGGGAGGTGATAGGCTTTGGTAGCGAGAGTATTTCCGAGGCGGACAAAAGCCACGCCGGATGATGACATGGCTTTCATAGGACCGCTTCCAAGAGAGATAGAGAAAAGCAATCCGGGAATTAAAGAAGTGCATATCAGTGTTACATTTACATACGACATCCCTAAGGCTGAAAAATTATATAAATCATGGTCGCGGCTGGGGGTACCGATAGAAATGGGCGGCCCTGCTTTCGGAGACCGTAACGGAGACTTTGTACCCGGACAATACCTTAAACCCGGATATACATTTACAAGTAGGGGATGCAATAACAAGTGTTGGTTCTGTTCTGCTTGGAGGGACACTAACGGATTAAGGGAATTAGAGATCAAGGACGGGTGGAATATCCTAGACGATAATATTTTAGGTACATCGGATCATCACTTTATGACGGTAATGGATATGCTTCATAGGCAACCTGAAAGACCTATCTTTACAGGTGGAATTGAGGCAAAGTTATTAAGGCCTTGGCAAGCGAAGCTGATGAAAGAAATCAAAACGAGGCGCCTGTATTGTGCTTATGACACACCGGACGACTATGAACCGCTTGTGGAGGCTGGAAAGATATTTAGGGCTGCCGGGTTTACAACAGCAAGCCATGTTTTAAGTTGTTACGTCTTGATTGGGTATAGGGGTGACACGTTTGAAAAGGCTAAAAGCCGATTGATTGATACGATCAGAGCGGGGTTCGTTCCATATGCTATGCTTTACAGAGATAAAGGGGGACAAGTTGACCCCGAGTGGAGAGCGTTTCAACGGGAGTGGTGCAGACCTCAGATTGTTGGGGTCAAAATGAGAGAATATGGGGGAGGTGATTGACATGACAAATATAAGGCCGATAAATGAAAACAAGTATGGAATAAGCAAGCACCGATTCAGAGAGCTTTATTATTTCTGTCTTCAGTATCCTGAATGGCAGGAGGAGCTTAAGCATAACACAAATACCGTTGGAGCCATTATTACCGACGGGCTCCCGCACGGCAGTAATACTTCTGACAGCACAGCTATTCTGGCAGCCAGACGGGCAGATCTGCGGACGAAATGTGAGATTATAGAAGAGACGGCCATCAAGGCAGATTCGGAGCTGCATGAGTACATTTTGAAAGCAGTGACCACGGAGAGAGCAAGTTTTAATTATCTCAAGATGAGGATGGGGCTCCCCTGTGAAAGAGATATGTATTATGATCGGCGACGGAAGTTTTACTGGCTGCTATCGCATGAGGTGTAATTTAGGGTTGGGCAAGGAACAAAGGAACTTTAATGATAATATATTGTATTAAAAAAAGGAGTTGTAAGAATGATATCTATTAAACAGTTAGAGGATTCTGGTATCCCATCAAGTCAAGTGCCTTTGGTATTCGAATCAAGAATGCTCTGGAGAGATTTAACTACTTGGATCCAGGCATATTTAGTAAGTGTTTTTGCAGGTTTTGGTAATCAAAATTCAGTAGAAGAAAAAATAAGAACAGTTATTGTAAAATTTGGTAACAACTTAAGCACGGTCTTTGGAGGGGAAATCGGAGAACAATATATTGGGCTTATAACTAATTGGATCAACACGTTTAAATTATTGGTAAATGCACAAATAAATGATGATGCTGATACAGTAAATGAATATATGAATCAGTTATACGAAAATATAAATCAAATGGCTATTTTCCTATCAGAGATTAATCCATTTTGGGCGGAAAGTGAGTGGAAAGCTTTGTTATATCGATTTAATGAAATAATAATTGAACAGTTATCTGCATTTTTGTATAAAGAATATACGAAAAATATAGAGGCATTTGATAAACTTCTAAATCTTACTTCCATAATTGGTAACTATTATTCAAAAGGCATGCTTAATTACTTAACCTATTCAGGATAATACATAATTAAAAAGCTAAAGCACTTCTTCTGATTTGTTTAATATTATATTGAGATAAAAATTGTTACTGAAAATTAATGACCGCACACAGAGGACAACTTTATGTGTTTTAATGATATCAGTGAAAGTTACCAAGATTTCTCCTTTCATTCACATAAGTACCTCAGCCCGCTTCGGCGGGCACCCTGGCAGGGTAGCTCAGTTGGTAGAGCACTGGAAGCGCACAGTTGTCTCCGGTTCAAGTCCGGACCCTGCCCCAGACGGATAGATTGTAGGTTGTAAAGCAGTCGCAGCACATAACAACCTTCCGAGCGGATGCAAAACAATAGCGTAGAGTTGTTTAGGAAAAGTATCCTTGTTAGAGGTTGGCAGCCGGGAATAGACCGGCAGACGCAATACGTGAGCATGAGCCAGCGTTAAATGCAAAGCGTTGAGGATAACACCCAGGTCTTGTACTAGGAGTGCAACCACAGCTGAAATGCTGGGAGTCAAATATTTCCAGCAAAAGGCAACTACAGTAGGAATGTTGGGGTTGTCTTTTTTAATTGCCGTAACAGAGGAAAAAGCGCTTTTTAAACTCGTCCGGACGGAGCTTGAAAAAAAAGAGGACAGAATGACAAACCAAGTAAAGATTGAAATTTGAACATTTTACCCTCAAAGTTGAAAAAACTTTTTTTATGCCTATATTTATATTTTGATTGAAACCGGTTTTTTTAAAAATAATCGCTAAAATCATAAATGCAATAAGCGTAATATCTACACTGAAATTTACACTGACGATTAGTTGCATACTTCTTTCCCCTTTCTCGGACACAGGAATATTTTACATCATATTCCGAAAGAAGAGGATTATACTTAAAAAAATCCCAACAAAGGTTTGTCAGTATAATGTGTTGATATTTGTAATATTTGGGAGTATTATAAAAGGAAAAACGGGGAGGATTGAAAATGAGATATGACCAAGAAGATCTTGCTAAAGCATTAGCGGAAGAAGGACGTTCGGGGGGAGAAATTGGAGAAATATTGGCACGCCTTAAAGAACTAGAAGAGGAAGATGACGACTGAATTTTAAGGACCATCCCAGCGGTGGTTCTTTTCTTATATCTGACGATAAGTATGGTATTAAGAAAAGTTGGTAATATTACTCCTTTTATCACATCTTTATAATTTCTGAGTTTTTTGTGGATATTTCATTATGGTGCATTATGGCGGATAATGTCGAGCGTATAGTGTTGAAGCCTAGAAGCTTTGGGGATATGATGAAATAAAAAAGGGAAAGGAGACTTGATTACATGGGTATTCGGGACATATTAAGCCTTATCAACGCAGGGGCTGACATCGTTATAGACATAAGTGAGCACGGCCAGGGGGATTTAATGTCTATGGCTAAGGCAGTCCATGATAAAAATTGCAGACTAACCATTAAAAATGCTAGCACAAGAGGGATGCAAGACCTGCGGAGCTTGGTGGATGTGGCAAAAGGAAACATTATTCTGGAACTATAAGCTCAGGAACGAAGAGCCCCTTTAAAGGCTCTTTTTTATTACACAAAACGAAACGATTGAGAGGTGAGGTGATGGCACTTAAGAAAACATGTACATGCGGTAAGCTTATAGACTACTCTGCGCCCTACTGCGATGAATGCCAGGCTAGAAGAAAGCAGGAGCAGGCAGCCAAGCATAGGCGCTATGACAAACATATCCGTAATAAAGAGGCCGCAGCATTCTATAACTCTCCACAGTGGAAGCATGTAAGAGCAGAAGTAATACGCAACTATAAAGGCCTCGATTTCTATGAGTATTACATCAACAAGCAGATTGTATATGCGGACATGGTTCATCATATCGTGGAACTCAGTGAAGACTGGGAGCGGCGGCTTGACCCTCGCAACCTGATACCATTGGCACAGGAAGGTCAGGGCAACCACAGCATGATCCATAAGTTATACCTGAAAGATAAAATAAAAGCGCAGAAGCTGCTATTTAGCCTTCTGAACCAGTGGCAGCTTGAGTTTGGAGGGGGAGGGGGTACCTGAAAAGTTTTAGACCTCTCTACGGATGCCACTGTGCCTCCCTCGCTTGAAAAAAATTCCCACATCAGTCTTTGAAGGAGGTGATCTTAATGCCAACACCGGCAAAACCATATGCCGTACTCGTAACCGAAGGGAAATCCCATCGGACGAAAGCGGAACTGGATAAACGAAAAAAAGGCGAAGACGCGCTAGCTACCGGCACGGCATTAAAGGAACGTCCGGAAGTAAAAAGGAATCCCACAGCACACAAGGAATTTTCACGAATCAATAAGCTGCTCTTAGCGATTGAGAAAAATGATGCTATCTACGAGCCTGTAATCAACCGATACTGCATGATGCAGGCCGAATGTCTGGACCTTGAAGTGAAGAGGGAAAAGATTTACGATCAAGCACAGAAGCTGGAAAAGATGCTGGATGATCTCGGTAGTGATGTAGAATTTGACGAGCTTCGAGCTGTCATTAGTGACTTGGGTAAAATATATGGAGCCATGCTGGCCATTGATAAGCAGGTGCAGTCCAAGCGCAAGATGCTTCTGGAGATTGAGAAGGAAAATGTTATGACAATTGCTGCGGCGCTGCGGACTATACCGAAAAAGACCGAGGAAAAAGAAGATCCACTCCTTAAAGTATTGCGGGGTGGTTAAACTTGTTGGCGAAAGCAAAGCAGTATGCGCAGCGGGCTATATCCGGAGAGGAGATCACCACTAAAGAAGTTAAAAAGCAGTGTGAATGGTTTTTAAGTAATCTAGAGCAGCAGGAAAAAGAAGGCTATCCGTTTTACTTGGATAGCGGTGAAGTGAATAAAATACAAGGGATTTTGTCATTGCTTTTCTTTGCAACGGGCTTAGGCGTAATTGGCAAATCTATATTAGATGGTCTGGAAGATTTCCAGGCTTTTTTTCTTGTCAATATTTTCGGCTGGAGGTTTAAAGCCGACCCCAGAAAATATCGATACCGCGATGTTGTTCTTTTCATTCCACGAAAAAATGCAAAAACGTTTATTTGCGCAATTATTCTCATCATCCTCATGCTCACGGAAGACGGTTATTCGGAGTTTTATTCCATATGCCTTGACCGGGAACTTGCAGGGCGGGTTAAGCAGGCAATGACGCAGATCATTCAAGCAAGCCCAGCAATTGAGAAATATTTTAAACTATCGAAAACACTGAGCAGCCCAATCACCTGTGAGCTAACAGGTAGCTTTTATCAAGCGAGAACCTCCGAAGCAAATCGCAATAACTCCATTCAGCCCAGTGCGTTCATTGCTGATGAAATCGGAGCTTTTCGGGATAAAAGCAATATTGATGCGATGAAGACCGGCCAGCTCAGTGTGAGAAATCCCCTCCGGTTTAAAATCACGACAGCCTATGCAGAAACAGAAAGTATCATGATTGAGGAGCTGGATTACATCCGCAAGGTGTATGACGGCATCCTAGAAGACGACCGGTTATTTGCACTGCTTTATTATGCCGAAGAGGGGCACGAGTGGGATGATATCGGCTTGCAGCAAGCAAACCCGCTGCGGATACCGGAAAATTATCAAGAAATCCGGGACAATCGCAAAGCTGCCCTCGAAAAGCCTTCGGAGCGTACCGAGTTCTTAACCAAGCACATGAATGTCTTTGTAAATGATGTCAAAGAGGATCCCTATATCATTTTTGACAAATGGAAGAAGTGCGAAGTAGGGAAGATTGACCTGAAGGGTAAAGAGGTTGCTGTGGGCGTTGACTTATCGTTAACCACTGACCTGACGGCGGTAGATATTATTTACCAGGAGAACGGCAAGTATTTCGTAAAGGCTCACGCCTTTCTTCCAGAGAACTCATTAGCGGCCCGAAGAGAGCGAATTGACTATAGACAGATGGAGAAGCTGGGCTACTGTACCATCACCAAGGGAGATATTGTCGACTATAACGTGGTTGAGCAGCATATTCGTTCCATAGAGGAGACTTACGGCTGCCGAATTAAAGTTATCGCATCGGATCCCTACAACGCGGTGCAGATGATGCAGTCCTTAGCAGAAGACTACGAGGTGGTGCTGATTAAACAGACTTATGGCAATCTAAGTCCGCCGCTGAAAAGTTTTCGAAATGATGTGTATCTTGGAAATGTGTTTTACGAAAAGAATAAGCTGCTGGATTGGAACATGAGTAATGCCACAACGGTCCATGGCCGTACGACTGACGATATCTTGCTTGCAAAAGTAAATAAAAATAAGCACCGTATTGACCTGGTAGTGGCCATGATATTCCCTTACAGCCAAATCTACCTGGTTGATAAAAGCGTTGATTTAAGCAAACTGACAGAGGACTACCTGAGTATGATGGGGTGGTAAGGAGGTGAGAGATTGAATGTATTAAAAAGAATTTACAATAAGATAATGCAGAACGTAGGGGGAAGGACAGCAGACATGCAGAGTGGAGAGCTGCTGGAGTGGCTGGGAATTAGCAAAACCCCTAAGCACCTTGTGAGTGAAGTGACCTATTTCACTTGCCTGAAAATGCTGTCTGAAACCCTGGGCAAGATGCCGCTGAAATTATACCAGAACACAGAAGACGGCATTAAGAAGGCGAAGCCAAACAAGGCTCATCGATTGCTCAACCTCAGGCCAAACGACATCATGACGCCTTCGATTTTCTGGGCGGCAGTGGAGCAAAACCGTAATCATTACGGTAATGCCTACGTTTGGATTAGGAGGCAGTTTAGAAGGGCGAAGTACGGCGGCAGTTTTGAAATCATGGATTTCTGGATTATGCCATCTGACAGCGTCCGGGTCTATGTGGACGATTCAGGGATATTCGGAGCTAAAGGCTCCATCTGGTATAGCTATGTGGATCAATACGCTGGGCAAGATTATGTATTTCGGCCCAGTGAAGTAATGCACTTTAAGACCTCATACAGCTTTGATGGAATCCTAGGCATTCCGGTAAAGGATATCTTAAAATCAACCTTGGAAGGTGGTCTTGAAAGCCAGAATTTCATGAATAACCTATATAGGACAGGCCTAACCGGAAAAGCGGCGCTAGAATACACGGGAGATCTGGATGAAACCGCACAGAAACGGTTAGTTGCAGGCTTTGAACGCTTTGCAAACGGGGCTGCAAACGCCGGTAAGATTGTTCCGGTACCTTTGGGGATGAAGCTGATTCCCCTCGATATCAAGCTTACGGACAGTCAATTTTTTGAATTAAAGAAATTCAGTGCCTTGCAAATTGCTGGGGCTCTTGGTATCAAGCCAAACCAGATTAATGATTACGAGAAATCCTCCTATGCTAACTCTGAGATGCAGCAGCTAAGCTTCTATGTTGACACGGAGCTCTTCATTTTGAAACAGTATGAGGAAGAAATAAACTATAAGACACTTACAGAAGAAGAGCTCAAAGAAGGGCTCTTTTATAAATTCAATGAGAAAGTTATCCTGCGCACCGACAGCCAAACTCAAATAGAGATGTTGTCGAGAGCTGTGAATAATGGAATCTATACACCGAATGAAGCCAGGGAATACCTGGACAAGCCAAGAGAGAAGGGGGGAGATGGGCTTTTTATGAACGGAAACTATATTCCAATTGAGATGGTTGGAAAGCAATATGACAAGGAGGGAGGTGCAGCTGATGCCGGAGAAGAATAAAAAATATTGGGAGTTTAAAGCGAAAGTCCAAGATGAGGCAGATTTATACCTGTACATAGAAATTGCATCATGGGGCGCAGGCTATGCCGCTCATTCTGCGCAAAGCTTTAAGCGCGAGCTGGATGCTCTAGGAGAAATCAAGACCCTTAACGTCTATATCAATTCCCCGGGTGGTGATGTGTTTGAGGGCAATGCCATCTACAACATCCTAAGCCGGAAGGCGAAGAAATGTGCTGTAAACGTCTATGTAGATGGGCTGGCTGCTAGTATCGCATCGGTCATCGCCATGGCAGGGACCAAGATTATTATGCCAAACAACGCTATGATGATGATACACAACGCTTGGTGTGTCACCTGGGGCAATTCCGGGGAGCTTCGCGAAGCAGCAGAGATGCTGGACAAGGTGAATTTGACAATCCGGCAGGCCTATTTAAACAAGGCAGGAGATGTCTTAGAGCAAGATGCTTTGATAACGCTTATGGATGAGGAATCGTGGCTAACGGCGCAAGAATGTCTTGATTATGGGCTATGCGATGAGGTGATTGGCGAGAAGCAAGTTGCAGCTAAGTTTGACCCAGCTCTACTGAAAAACTTCAAAAATGCGCCAACTGAATTTTTCACCCTTCGACCGGATGGCGCAAGAGAAGATCCCGAGGACAAGAGGCATGAGCCGGCGGAAAAACCGGCCGCACAGCTAGATCATGCAGCCGAGAAAGAACGACTTTTACTGGAAATTGATTTTACTTAGAGAAAGGAAAATAAGAAAATGAATGAAAAATTATTAAAAATGCTTAATTCTATTAATGCAAAGAAAGCAGAAGCCAAACAGCTTTTAGAGGATGACAAGGTAGACGAGGCAAAGATAGCTAAGGCGGAGCTAGAAAGGATGCAAGCCGCTTTTGACATTGCCAAGGATCTTTACGACGAAGAACAGGAAGAAGCTGAGGAGGACATTGCAACCGGCAAGGCGAAAGAAGTCACTGATAAGAAGGACGGCATCCTAGGGGCTTTTGTTAATGTAGTTAAGGCCGGCATATTGAAGCGGCCCGCGAGCGAAAAGGACCTTGAAATCTTAAATCTGATGACTGAAAAAGATCCAAACGGGCAAGGCGTGTCTGATGGTGGCGTAACCGTTCCGGAGGACCTACGCACGCAGATTAAAGAGCTGAGAAGAACAGAAGATGCTCTTGAGTTGCTTGTTAATACAGAGCCCGTTTCTACGTTAAGCGGCAGCCGGGTAATTGAAGCCAACGCGGACCAGGTACCCTTTGACAACGTAGAGGAAGCTGCCCAGTTTCCGGATGTTGATACGCCGCAGTTTATCACGATTGACTACAAGGTCAAGAAAAAGGGAGGCATCTTAAAAGTCACCAGAGAACTCTTACAGGATACCGCGGAGAATATCATCGGGTACCTGAGAAAGTGGATTGCCAAGAAGGCAAAGGTCACCAGGAATTTCTTAATCCTTGCACAGCTGGAGGAAAGCTTTGGAGGAGCAAATACGCATGCCGTAAGTGGTTTTGATGACCTTAAGGACATCTTTAACACAATGCTCGATCCAGCCATCGCTCTGGGCGCTAAGGTGCTGACCAACCAAGACGGTTTCAACTGGCTTGACAAGCTAAAGGACCAGGATAAAAAGTACATCTTGCAGCCTAACCCGGTAAATGCAACGCAGCGCCTGCTGTTTGGCGTGTACCCGGTGATTGTTGCCTCCAACAAGGTACTGAAATCCACTGTTGAGGGAACAGATAAAAAGATTCCGCTGTACTGTGGCGATTTCAAAGAAGCAATTACAATCTTTGACCGGGAGACCCTGTCGATTGAGTTCTCTACGGAGGCGGGTGACTTATGGAGTAAGGACCTTACTGGTGCAAAGGTTCGGGAGCGACTGGACATTAAGACGATTGATGAAGAAGCTGTTGTTAAGGGAGAAGTGACGGTAACTGTGTAAGGGGGCTTCGGCCCTCTTCTTTAGAGAGGAGGCCCAAATGAGCGCTGAAACAGCCATGCTTGAGGAAGTAAAAGATTATCTGCGCGTGGATGGATCTGATGATGATTCTCAGGTCAAGGGTCTTATTTCAGCCGCAGACATTTACCTGGAGAATGCCGGAGCAGTGAAAGACTATGATAACAATCTATATAAGCTTGCTGTCAAGATTCTGGTGACACACTGGTATGAGAATCGGCTGCCGGTTGGAGAGGTAACGGAAGAAATGGCCTTTTCGCTTCGCCACATCTTGCTGCAATTGAAATATTGTTACGGTGGTGATGAAACATGAATCCAGGAAAATACAGAAATAAGATTACATTTCTGAAAAGAGAGCATGGTCAAGATGATTACGGAGAGCAGGTAGACGAATGGACAGCCTTTAAGACCGTCTGGGCAGCTAAGGACCCACTACTTGGAAATGAGTTTTTTAAGGCCGTGGCCACGGAAGCGAAAGTGGAGGTGAAATTCAACTCTCGGTACATTACAGGAATCACGGGTGATATGCGAATCCAGCACGATAATGAAATTTACGAGATTCTTTCAGCCATCGACGTTAAATCTCTCCATAAAGAACTTTTGTGTTATTGCAGGAGGATACCAGATGGTGAAGGTTAAGTTTAAGATTGAGGGCATGAAGGAGCTGCAAAAGAGTTTGAAAAAGCTTGGTGAAGTTCCTCAGAAGCATGTCACTTCATCGGCCCGTAAAGGTATGAATATTATTTTGAAGGGAGCTAGATCAAATGCCCCTGTCGATACCGGTGACCTGAAGCGGGGGATGAAGCTTTTCGGTGAAAAGTCACGCTTTAAGGGTAAGAAGGTATACCGCATCATATTTGATCCTACCATGAACGACATCTTTCAAAAGAAGAATGCGGAGGGCGAAATCACCGGTTACTACCCTATTTCCCAGGAATATGGTTTTTTTTCCCGAAATGGCAGATATATTCCCGGATATAGGTTTATCCACGATAGCATGGCTGGTAATGCGAAACAAATGGAAAGAATTGTTGTGGACACCATGAAAACAAAGATTGATCAGGAGATCGGAAAGGCGGGACTGAAATAAATGGATGAGAGGGAAAGGCTCCAACAGGAGTTTGTTGAGAAAATACAAGAAATTATTGACGGACTTGAAAAGCAGAAGCTTCCGCTGCGCGCAAAACTCCTTCTGTGGATGCTAAAGCGAAAAGTAAAGCGGGTGAAATAATGGAAAAAGAGCTAAGGTATGAACTGGAAAAAGCAATCCCGGAGCTGGCCGGAAACATTTATCCAACTAATGCTCCGGAGGCGTCAAAACGTCCCTATATCGTCTATACCAGAGTCACAACGCAACGCACAAAGACGCTGGAGGGCTATACCAGCAAACAGGCGTTATCGTACATGTTTAGCATCATGGCGACAAAATATGCCGATATGAAAGCTCTGGCTGAGCAGGTGGAGGCCTTTCTAATCGCCCTGCCTGGCAAGGATATTGGGAAGGATGAGATTCATGTCGAGGACGTAAAAATTAATAACATAAGTGAAACCTATGAATTTGAGCTGAAAGTAAATCGTGGAATCCTTGATTTCACAATCTATTTTTAGCAGAAAGGAAAATATAAAATGAGTGATGATGTACGCAGAGCGCTAGGAACCAAGCTGAAAATAGGCAAAACCACTCCTGTGGCGGTGGCGGGGCTGTCCTCTATCGGGGGGCTGGAGCTGTCAGCCGACACAATAGATACAACTACGCTGGATAGTGATGGAGGATACCGAACTTTTATTGCTGGATTTAAGGATGCAGGAGAGGTATCTTTGGAAGGCTTCCTGATCCCGGCCACGGGAAAGGGACAAAAGGAATTGTACGACCTGTTTGAGAGCGGGGAGGTAGACGATTTCGTGATTGAGTTTCCTCCTGAAACAGGTACGAAATGGGAATTTAAGGGTGTTGTAACAGGGTTCTCTACGAGTGCAGATCTGGAGGATCCTCTGGCCTTTTCTGCAACGATTAAAGTCAGTGGCAAGCCAACCCTGACGGTGGGAACAGGAGGTAGCGGATAATGGGATATACACCGATTGAATTGGACAAGGTCCGAAATTTCAGATATGGTATGAAAGCCATATCACTAATAGAAAAAAAGTTGAAAGCACCCATCGCCAAAATTGATATGGACAGTTTGACTATGGAAGAATCGGCAACCTTGGTTTGGGCTGGACTTGCCCATGAGGATAAAAACCTCACACCAGATAAGGTGATGGATCTTATTGATGATTATTCAACCCTGACTGAAGTTATGAAGGCTATGGAGACGGCAATGGAGGAGGCTTTCGGTGTTGCGGAAGAACCGGGAAAAAACGAGTAGAGGGCGGCGGGGAAGAGTTCAGCGTGGCCGGAGCGCTGGAGCTTGCCGCCCATATCGGAATCCCAGTAACGGAGTTTTGGGAGATTACGCCCTTTGAACTTTCTATAGTGGCGAAAGGCTATGCAAAACGAAAAGCAGAAGAGCAGAAAGAAAGCATTGCTCAAGCATATCTGATCTCTCGGTGGGTATGGCAGAAGAAGATTAATATTAAGAAGATATTTGCTTCCGATGAGAAAAAAAAGCCAATGACAGATGATCAGATGCTGGAACGCGTGAAAGCGCTTAATACTGTTTTCGGGGGAATAGTTGAGGAAAAATAAACATTGCACTCTAATGCTGGAATATGTTACCATATAAAGTACTTGGAGGTGTGTATTATGAAGAAAATTTTATGTCTAGTGTCTGTTTTAATTATGGTATTTACACTTATATCTTGCGCTCAAGGAGAGGATGCAGGTTCTAAGCAAAAAAAGCAGGCAGATAGCAGAACGTTAGCTGAGATGGTCTCAGTTTTTCAAGAAAAAGGGATTGATGGAGAAGTAGAGGAGCCATTATTTCAGTTAGTGGGGGCAAAGGCAGGGGCCATATTTTATATGGAAAATTCAGTTGTGAAGATTTATGAATTTGAAAGTGAAAAAGACTATCAAAAACAAAAAGCTGAATATACAATCCTGGAGGACATGCCTGTTAATGGTAAATTTGCTTTAGAGACCAACAGTGAGAAAGCTGAAGAATTGTTTTCTTCTATTGACCTGGAATTAAAAATACTCGCTGAATTAAAGAATAGAGAGATTCCGACGGTAAGTATAGGAGAGGTGATTTCAGACGATAGGGCAGAGGTGACTATAAATAAAATAGAGTTTTCCTATGATGTTCTCCCAGATAACACGAATTCATTCTATACGCATTATCCAGCAGAATCCGGAAAAGTATATATTCATGTAGATACAGATGTTAAAAACATTCAGAAGCAAGAGCTTAATTGTGACGAAGTCATGTCGGTAAAAATAGATTATGATAATGGCTATAAATACACAGCTTTTTCAGTACCAGAAGATTCTAGTACTGGATTTGGTTATTCTACTAGCATAGCACCTCTTACTTCCCTTGGTGTGCATTTTATGGCGGAGTGCCCTCAAGAGGTGGAGGAATCTCAAAAACCAGTAAAAGTCATTTTCCTTCTAGGCAATGATGAATATGAATATGTGATCAGATAGAAGATTTGGCTATAAAGTACTCTGAACAAGAAAATATATGACGGTATGTTGTATAATAGTGGAAAAGGTGTTGTTATTTTTAGTGAGGTGGTGTACTATTATGGGAATTTTCTTGGTAGAAAAATGCAGTTTGTGTGGGAATACGGATCAAGGCGCAGATATTGCAGATGGTTACCTATGTCGGAGTTGTCTGAAAAGGTGCGGGCCTTTTCTACCTCATCTGGCACTAAAAACAAAAAATTTAAAACAAGCGGAAAAAGCGATGAATCTTAATGAAATAAATAAAAGCCGACTTTCGGAGTTTTCGGCAACAAAAGTAATTGGGCAATGCGCAGAATTTGATGAAAATAATCGATACTGGATGGGATTAAGGAACGGACCTACGAAGTCATGGCTAGATCCTATAGTATATAAATTTGATGATATTGTTAATTTTGAATTGCTTGAAGATGGTGAGAGCGTTACAAAAGGCGGTTTGGGCATGGCAGCTATTGGAGGTCTTGTATATGGGGGCGTCGGAGCTATAGTTGGGAGTGTTGTTGGCAAAAAGAAGACGAAATCGTCCGTTAACAGTTTGAAAATTAAAATTACCGTGAGAAACAATGACGACCCAGCTGCTTATATTGATATTTTTAACAAGAAGTTGATGGCAGACTCTTCTCTATATAGACAATATTTTAGCGAAGCGCAAGAAATTTTATCAATGCTATCAATTATAACGGAATCAAATAAACCTTGTGAACCAAAAACATCTGTTGCTGATGAATTGTTAAAATTTAAGGAATTACTTGACGCAGGCATATTGACACAAGACGAATTTAATCGTGAAAAAGAAAAACTTTTAAAATAAGATTTATTAAAAAGCACTCTTCTAGGGGTGCTTTTTCTATTGCCTGAAAGGAGGTGAAAACAGGTGGCGAAAAGTAATTTTATAGTAAGAGGCGGAGCTGACTTCTCTGGCATTAAGAAGGGCCTAGATCAGACCCAGAAGTGGCTAGCTAGTTTTCAGAGCAATATCAGTAGATCATTGAAAGTCGCGGGAACTGGCATTAAGAAGGGCCTAGATCAGACCCAGAAGCGGCTAGCTAGTTTTCAGAGCAATATCAGTAGATCATTGAAAGTTGCGGGAGCTGTCTTGGGCGGCCTAGCAGTTGGTAAACTTGTTAAAGATTCTACGGCTATGGCCATGGGCGTTGAAAGTGCTATTGACAATATTGGCCGAAATATGGGCAGCTCCTCTGCCGCCTTTAATAAATGGGCGGAAACCCAATCAAAAGCTTTTGGAATGGCGAAGGCCGATGCTTACAAATACGGCTCCACCTTTTCCAACCTCCTCAGCAGTTTTTCGGGAAGCACAAAGCAAACAGCTGATAGCACTCAGGAGCTGATGAAGGCTGCCGCTGTCATATCAAGTAAAACAGGTAGAAGCTATGAAGACACGGCTGAAAGAATCCGATCTGGTATGCTGGGATCCACCGAGGCGATTGAGGACTTAGGTGTTTACACGAATGTTTCTATGATTGAGAGTACAGATGCCTTTAAAAAGTTTGCAAACGGTAAGTCTTGGGCACAGCTTGATTTCCAGGTGCAACAGCAGATAAGACTTGCGGCGATACTAGAGCAGACCTATGCTCGTTACGGAGATACCCTGGCTGATACCACACAGACCAGGCAAGCCATGTTTATTGCGAGCCTGAAGAATATCCAGCTGAATCTCGGACAGGCTTTTTTGCCTATATATAATGCCGTGCTACCGGTACTAACAGCACTTTCGAATAAGATAGAGGCGGTGACTTCTAAACTCAAATACTTCACCCAAGCGATTTTCGGAAAAGCTGTAGCAGGGCCAGTAGCTAAAACGGAAGAACAGGCTGCCGCAATCGCTGGAGTAGGAGATGCAGCAGAAACCGCAGGAAAAAAGGCAGCGGCAGCAGGAAAAAAGGCAAAAGGTTCTGTTGCTGGATTTGATGAAATCAACTCCCTTGCTGATCCATCCGATTCGTCCGGAAGCGGAGAGAGTTCCTCTGGGGCCGCCATCGCAGAACCGGTTACTGATATTGAGGTGGGGGAAGACACAAGTGTAAGCTCAGACTTTGAAAGTGCGATTTCTGCCATGAAGAACCGAATAGGGGAAATCAAATCGTATATTGATACATATTTGGCGCCGCCATTTCAGGAAGCGATAGAGTTGATAAAGCCCAAAATTGGAGAATTTCAATCTATTTTAGCAGGAGTATGGGCCGACATAGGAGCCCATGGTGCTCCGTTAAAGAACTGGTTCATGTCAGACTTTACACCTTTTTTACAAAACGTAATTAAGTCGATGGGCATTGTTGTTTCTGGACTTTTTGACAGTTTTAATATGGTCTTTTCGGACATTTGGAAACGTGCGGTATATCCCACTTTAACCAACTTTATATCTGTTGGATTGCCAGTGCTTACAGACTTCTTAAATAAAGCTGTAAGTCTCTTTACAGTCCTATTTGAAGAAGTAAAGAAAATCTTTGATATGATATGGTCTGAGGCGGTTGCTCCGGCGTTAAGTCTTGTAACTAAAATCTGGATTGATACGGTCAATGTTATTGCAGCGACCTGGAATGAATATGGAAACCCAATCTTTGAAGGAATAAAAACAGCGTTTACACTAGTAGGAGAACTACTCAGGACTGTATGGGAAACCACTTTGAAACCGGTATTCGATACATTCATGGAAACGGTAGATTGGCTCTGGAGCAAACACCTCAAACCGCTGCTCAGTAATGTTACGAGTTTGGTGGCTGAATTTATTGTCTGTGCCCTAAAAATAATCAATGAATTTATTCTGCCGCTTGTAAAAGAGTTTGTGGAGAGATTTGGTCCGCCGATAGCTGTAGTATTTGGCACAATAGTAAGCGTACTAGGTACTTTTCTTGCCGTTGCCGCTGACGTGATTGGCGCTGTAATTACGGTGCTTAAAGGCCTTATCCAATTTATCACGGGTGTCCTTACAGGAGACTGGTCCAAGGCATGGGAAGGGATAGTAAACATATTCAAGGGAATCTTTGAAGGAATTGGCGGTATTGTACACGGCGTGGTGAACATCGTTATTGATCTCATTAATGGGATGATACAAGCTGTAACCGTCGGGCTAAACTACGTCATTGATAAACTGAACTCGATCCAGATATCTATTCCAGATTGGGTTCCGGATATTGGCGGCAGAACCTTTGGAATTAATATAGATAAAATCACAGCCCCAACAATCCCTAAACTTGCAAAAGGCGGCATTACAAATGGCCCGACATTGGCTATGATTGGAGACAATCCTGGAGGTCGGGAAGTTGTTTCTCCTCTTGACGATCTTACAAACATGATAGCCAGTGCTGTGGGCAGTGCCATGATGGGGGCGATGCAGTTTTCCGGAGCCGAACCTGAAAGAGGAGACGGGGATATTATCATAAACCTTAATGACCGAGAATTGGCCAGGGCCTCTTTAAAATCGCTGAACAAAGAAGCTACACTACTTGGATATAAACCGATTCTACAGACCATATAAGGAGGGGAGAAAATGTTAAAAATAAAAGGAATAGATATGCCAACTCCTTCCGAGCTGAAGGTTGGTATTCAAGACCTTTCTAAGGCAGAAAGAGCCGCTAATGGGCAGATGTTTATTGAGCGGGTTGCCACCAAACGAAAACTGGAGCCGACCTGGCAGTATCTATCTAATGACGATCTAAGTAGGTTATTTCAAGCCGTTTCGGGTGTGTTTTTTCAGGTAGAATACATAGACCCTCAGGATAATGCAAAAAAGACGGGAACCTTTTATGCAGGAGACCGAAAGGCCGGGGCGTTGGATTATCGCAACGGTGTTATACGATATAAAGATATTTCCGTAAGCCTGGTGGAGAGGTGATTACATGCAGTCATTAAGTCAAAACCCATACAGCCCCGAAAGATGGTCAAATATCAAGGTTAGCTTTGAGCTGGTTGACGTTGATGCGGCGGAGAATGCAGCCGCTTCCGTCACGAGTGAAGCGGCAATATCGGAGCTTGCGCAGACCCATGATCGAGTAGATGGTATGGACAAAAGGCTAGCATCACTTGAACATAATTACTTCGTCCTGGATGGTTCGTATATTCTACCTGATGAAAGGGATAACGGACAGGTTGGATGGTGGAGCGGAGAAATGTCAGAAGCTGATGGCACTTTCACTAACCCACAAGTATTGGAATTTAATTTTACTTCGGGCCAATCCTCCATCGGTTTTACCATAGTGTTCGATGATAAGGCATATCAGTACGCATCAGATTTTTCCGTAGAAGCTTACGACGGCGACGGCGTGCTCCTGGGTGAGGACGTTGTAGCAGGAAACAACCAGACTGTGTATATTTCTGATACTCCGGTAGATGGATACAGAAAAGTTAAGCTTACCTTCTTAAAAACCCCTATTCCATATCGCCGAGTACGAATCGCAGAAGTGGTCTTTGGTATAGTGCAGATGTTTGACGACACCAATACAACGGAGCTGAATCTTCTGTATGAGATTTCTCCGTGGATGGAGAATATCCCAACTAATGAACTTTCTATAACTGTAGAAAACCTTGATCGGCGCTACAACATGATTAACCCTCAGGGAATCTATAAGTATCTGCAAGAGGGTCAAGCACTGGATATCGCAATAGGTGTCGGTGAGACCCAGTATTCAATTGAACAGGTCAACATGGGGAGAGTTTACTATACCTCCTCCAGTGCCGAAGATAAATCTATGACGGCAAAGCTATTGGCCCACGACTGGTTCTATTTCATGGAGGGTATCTGTCGAATTGGAACTACCGGGACCTGGGTAGTTGCTGAGGCGGTTGCGGCGGTAATTGTAGATAGCGAACTGCCAATTATGACTAATATTCCAGCCCCCGTGGGAGCAAGAATCATAGGCAGGTGCATCCCACCTGATGTCACGCATAAAGAGGCTATTCGGCTAATTGCCCAGGCAGCTGGAGCGGTCTGCTTTTTCAATCGAGAGGATGAACTGGAATTTGTAGAGCTCGCACTAAGTACTACAGCGGATACCTTAGATAATAGCAAGCTTACCGAGCCCGCCAAGGTGTCGGTAGCGGACCGTATAAACAAGGTGGAGGTTACTTCTCGGGATGAATACGCTGATATAGAGGCGATTTACACCGCCTCAAACAAGGAGGCGGGGGAAGTGGACAAAGTACAGACTGTCAACAATCCGCTTGTAATTAGTTCCGATACGGCAGAATGGATTTTGGACGTTTTACAGAAGCGAATTACTTACAGCCTTCCAGAGAGGGGCAACCCGGCTCGGGAGGTAGGAGATACCGTCAAGATTTATGATGCTTATAACGAGAATCGAAATGCCATTACAACCCAAGAAGAATTTTGGTATAGTGGGTACTTAAAGGCCAACACAGAAGCATGGGAGGGGATGTGATGCCGCTGATACAACCAATTACAAATCGTACCTTGGCAGACGTCATCTATGCCGATGCCAGGCCGGACAATCAGGAAGCAAGCAAGGGAGCTCTAAATTATACGGACCTAAATCGCATTGAGAGCAACTGCGCCTATCTGGCCGGGCAGCTCAATACCTACGGGTATAGCATTGACATAACAGTCAAAACCGACTGGATTATGCAGGACTTTCCATACCAGGGGCAGATAGACCGAATCCGGCACAATGTGGATGCCTTGCTCGACGCCCTTTATCGTCTGCCGGATAGCCCGCAAATTCGATACTGGAATAGCCTGGATTGGAATGATATAAATAGCTTAGAGCAGAACCTTAAAAATATAGATACATTGCTACAGCGCATGGCCGCTGTTTTTTTACGCTGCGGCGACGCTCATGGAGGTGACAGATAAATGAAAGACGGAATTATAAAGGGGGAAGGGACTAGTAGGCTCCTAAAGGCTCCGGCGACGATACCCACGACTTTTGCGGAGTTCCGGACCGCTTTAATCAACGGGATGTTGCCGATAGACCTTTTATATAACGCTATCGGCTGGGACGTAGAAGGAACGGCTCTTAATAAGGCTAACCTGCTCACAGACACCGTGGCGGACGCCCTTGGTCTGGAGAGCGATGAACCTACAGTAAACGAAGCCATAAACGCACTGCTGGCCGTGGCGACTTCGGCGCGAAACGGTCTCATGTCCGCTACAGATAAGGTTAAACTGGATGGGGTGGAGGATGAGGCGAACAACTACAGCCATCCAACCAGTCCGGGCAATCGGCATATCCCGACTGGAGGCACGGTGGGACAGATACTGCAAAATACAGCGGGTGGTACGGCGACATGGCAGGATTTAGAAGCAGTAAAAACTAAGGTTTCTGAAGCTGTCCGCACTCTCTACGGCCTGACAGTGGGGGATGCCAATGTAGAGAAAGCACTTCAGGTCTCGATGAATCTGATAAATGTATTGAACAGCATTAGCTATAAGTACGAAACATTTACTTCTAACAGCGCGTTTACAGTACCTGCTGGGGTTACTAGCGTTTACCTAGTAGGCTGTGCTGCGGGCGCAGATGGCAATAGAGTGTCAAGAGCGTTAGCCGGGGAACCCTGTATGTTTGAAAAGTATACAGTAACCCCAGGACAGTCGATTCCCGTAACCGTAGGAGCCGGAAATACCGTATTTGGGGTACTTAGGACACTGCTTGCAGGTAGTCGTGATTTGAGCAGCAATATTTCATTTGGCTCGACCATCCTTGGACTGGATGGAGTTCGAGGCGTGGGGACTGAAGCCACACCTCCAGCAAAACCAGTTGGGTTTGAAAATGTGGCGGCAGGCGGAATTTTTAAACTCAACTACCCCCATTTTTTTAGAGGCCTGGATTTCAAAATAGGAACGGCTTTGGGTGGGGCTGGAGGAACCTCTGTTGACAGATACCCTGGATACGGTGGAGTTTTTGGGATGGGAGGGAGTGTCGGAGGCTATAGTGGGTTTGGAGGTGCAAATGCAGGCGGCTTCGGTGCGGGAGGAGGAAGCGTATCGGCGGCAGGCTCAGCGACTGGCAAAGGCAGTCCGGGATTTTTGATAGTTTTATACTAAGGAGGAACAGCATGTTTGCGCAAGTATTGAACCACAATCATATCGTATCGCTAATAGGTGGTGCAGAAATGGGCTTACCCATTAAAGATGAAAGGGTAAGCTGTATAGACATTGGGGAGAATCCACAAGGGGTACAAACGGGTATGCTTTACGACCCACAGCAAAAAAGTTTTAAATGGGACATTACCGAATTAAGCTTAGAAGAACGGCATGATGCGCTATCTATCCAGTATATCCATGAAAAGTATAGCTATGACGACGAAAATAAGATTATGCGGGAATACCTATCTGACATGGAAAACGAAACGTACAAGCAAGTGTTTGAGGCATACAATGCCTATGTGCTTAAATGCAAGCAAAAGGCCTATAAAGAAGTTTATGGAGAGGAAAAATAATCAGTTAAAATCACGCAATGAAGCGTGTTTTTTTAATACATTTTTTAAGCCGAAAGGCAGAAAGAGAGGTCATTATGACTAAGGAAGAAAGAGCAAAGCAGAAAGAGTTCACAAAGAAGTATGATGCAACTATCAGACAAATTGCGGTTGCAGAGAGCAAAGACATGAGTGTGGCTGAGGACATGCTTAAGTATGAGATCCGTGTGCGCCTAGGTATGCAGAAGAGAGAAGACATCTACAAAGGCATTCCAGAAGTTTTCAACTGGAAGACGGCAGAAGCAGACTACATGGAACTGATCAAGAAGTAGGAATGATAGGGGCCTTCGGGCTCCCTGTTGTTAAAGTATAAATCTTAATTGTATAATAGAAAAATATGTAAAAACAGAATTGAAATAAATGTGGAAACATGAAACAATATTGTTAAAATATACAATAAAGAAAGAAGGAAACAATATGAGACGATTTATAGCAATTTTAATGACATTGTGTATGGTACTAGGCATGTCGAGTGTGAGTGCTTGGGCGGCAGAAGCGGAAGGATGGCAGACTAAAATGATGATGCCCACATCTCCATATCGATTTGACACTTGTGTAGTAGGAGATCGCATTTTTGTTCTAAGTGGAGAAAAGAGTAATTTGGTTACAATTTATAACACTAAAACCGACACGTGGAAAATGGGAACTCCCATGCCTGAAATACCAGACTCCACTATGGCTGTTGCCGTAGGAAATAAAGTATATGCTATATGCAGGAATACTGCTCTTGGTGGCTTTATGCAAATATATGATCTATCTACAAATACATGGACAGTTGAGAAGAATATGTCTAACTTAAAAGAAGGTATGGGCGTGGCTGTTATTGGAGATAATTTATATATGCCTACTTGGAATTATTTAGATTCCACAACAAATATGTCAATATATGATACGGTATCAAAAACGTGGATAAGCAGTGAGAAAAAAACTCCTATAAAAACTGCCATGTATGCGGTGTGTACACAGGGGACAAACATTTATTTGGTTGGGGGAAGTGATGATAGTCGTGCGTTGCAAGTGTACGATTCAACGGCAGATACATGGAAAGTTTTAAAAAGCATGCCAACGGCCAGGAAGTATTTAACTGCTGTTGTGGTAGATAATAAAATTTATGCAATGGGGGGAGAGCTTAAAGGTGTTACTAATGTGGTGGAGGTTTATGATATAGGACAAGACAGTTGGAGTAAGGGGGTACCCATGCTTATAGAGAGACATAGTTTCTCGTCAGAAGCAGTTAATGGAAAGATTTATGCAATAGGGGGGAAGGGAACCTCTGGAAGTTTAAATTCAATAGAAGCTCTTCAAGTAGGAAACCCAGATAGTGAAACATCTAATAAATTATCCGTATTATTAAACACCACCGAAAACGTCCAGCTCAGCACAGCTTTTGACTTAGCCAACAACCAGAACTTCACCTGGTCGTCTACCAACGATGCTGTAGCCACAGTGGACAGTAATGGCAAAGTAACCGCTGTCAGTGCTGGCGATACAGATATTTATGCTGAGAACGCAGATGGCACTTTTAAGGAGTATATCCCTGTGAAAGTGGTAGAAGGAATTGCAGATGAATTACGTCTGGCGGTTCACTTAAAAGCGGGAGAGAAAGCAAAGCTATATCTGACAGACGACCCCAGTCTAGTAACCTGGAGTTCTATGGATGAAAGCATTGCGACAGTGTCTGCTGAGGGGCAAGTTACAGGTGTAAAGAAAGGTCTAGCTATCGTTAAAGCAGAGCTAGAGGGTGAGACTTATCAAATCTATGTACGTGTAAATGGATAATTTATAAAACAGTCAGAGCCACGGAGCAATCCGTGGTTTTCTTGTATCCAGAATTTTTATTATAACTGAAAACCGGGCACGCGCATGCGTGTCTTTTTATATGCCTTTAAGCTAAAGGCGGAAAGGAAAAGAATTATGCAGCTACAACATCTACCATATACCCCTCTGCGCATCACATCCGGATTCGGCCCGAGAAAGACCAACATTGCCGGAGCATCTACCGACCATATGGGTGTGGACATAGGGACGGACAAAAGCAAGCCATACACGGCTACAGACGGCGGACCGGTGACGGCTGCTCTGCCCGGGACCGTAGTCAGCAGTTACTACAATAACTTGCGGGGTTGGGTGGTCCTCCTGGACCACGGCACCATAGAAGGCCAAAACATAAAAACCTTATACCAGCACCTAAAGCAAGCCGGAAGTGCCGTGGGAACAAAAGTAAAAGCTGGGGACCGTATCGGCACCATGGGCAACACCGGCGTGGGCGCCCAGCTCCATTTGCACTTTGAGTTGCGGGTTAATAACACTTGCGTAGACCCAGAGCCGTATTTGAAAAACATCAAGGAGGTAAAAACCATGGAAAATATCACATTAGATGAAGCGAAGAGAATTGTCAAAGAAAAAGCAGGTTTGGATGACAACACCATCCAGTACCTGCTTTTCTATAAGTACGGCGAAACGCTGGTGAAGAAGATTGCCGTAGCGGTGCAGTAGGGAGGCCATATGAGCACAGAATTTTGGACTGGGCTGCTCATCAGCCTGGTGTCTTACGGGGTAACCTTTGGGGCCTTTTACGGTACTGTTATGACAAAACTGAATGTCCTGGAAAAGAAGCAGGATATTCATAATGGGCTAATGGAACGGATGGTGGTAGTGGAGCAGTCCACGAAATCCGCTCATCATAGAATAGACGAATTTAAGGAGGAACATATCCATGAAAATTAACTGGAAATTGCGATTAAAAAATAAGACTACACTGTTGTCTCTGCTGGCATGCCTGGCAGCATTTATCTACCAGGTTCTGGGAATCTTGGGCATCACGGCGCCCATCTCAGAAGAGCAAGTGACACAGGTTTTCGGCCTGATTGTTAATCTGCTGGGGGCTATCGGTATCATGGTGGACCCGACCACCTCCGGGACTGGTGACAGCTCCAGGGCGCTGGAGTATAAAGAACCAAATTAAAAAAAGTACATGTAGCCGCCTTAGTAGGACGGCTTTTTTATTTGTGTAATCGAGCCTTGTCGAAATAATTAACCGCATATAGTGTCAAATAGTGGTACAATATGGTAAAAGTATATTCTAAGGAGGAGATTATGAAAAGGAAATTACTATCAACAATTTTGGCAATTGCAGTCTTTGCAGCTTCCGCTTCTATGGCCTTTGCCGGAAATATAGGAGTCAACATTAACGGCGTAAAAGTTGATTTTACCAATGACACTGGAGCTGCGTTTGTGGATAATGCAAATCGTACGCAGGTACCACTAAGGGTGACAATGGAGGGTTACGGATGCCAAGTAAGCTGGGATCAAGAAACTCAAACGGCCATAGTTACAAAGGACAGTAATAAAGTTGAGGTGCCTATTAACCAAAATTACATCATAGTTAATGGGAACAAACAGGATATTGATACTGCCGCACAAGTTGTTAACAGCCGTACATATTTACCAATCAGAGCAGTATTAGAGGCTTTCGGAGCTAGCGTAAGCTGGGACCAGACTGCTCAGACGGTAGTTATAAAAACAAATACTGAAGGTACTGTACCTGCTACCCATGTTGAAAAAAACACCGCTACCCCATCGGTAACACAAGCTGAGGCAGCCTATGTTGGCAATAACGGTACAAAAAAATATCATAAATTAGATTGTAGATATGTAAACAGCATCAAGGCAGAGAATGTAGCTTATTTTAAAACAAAGTTGGATGCAACTGCTGTTGGGTATGAGGCGTGCAAAGTTTGTAATCCGTGATTATTTGCATTTGAAAGTATCAAATTATTATATTTAGCAATAATGTTCTTGAGTGATATAGAATGTTAGTTTATAATCGTGTTACAAACTGTGCAATCCTCATGCACTAAACTTCAAAAATACCGGGCATTAAACCCGGTATTTTGTATTATAGTCAGATGCTGTGTGGAGGACCCGACGGGGAACTAGGAGCCACGCTCAGATACTTATCACAGCGCTATACCATGCCATACAAAGAGTGCATCGGTATATTAACCGACATCGGTACAGAGGAAATCGGCCACTTTGAAATGATTGCAACTATCGTACATCAACTGACCAGGGGACTGACTATTGAACAGATTAAAGCGGCGGGCTTTGGTGATTACTTTGTAGACCACACTACAGGCATTTATACAGTGTCTGCAGCAGGGGTTCCTTTTGATGCCACCTGTTTTGCCTCAAAAGGAGACGCAATCACAGACTTGATGGAAGATATGGCAGCAGAGCAGAAAGCGAGAACTACTTATGACAACATCCTGCGGTTAGCCGACGACCCGGATGTCATTGAACCAATTAAGTTTTTAAGAGCTCGAGAAGTCGTTCATTTCCAGCGTTTTGGCGAAGCTCTGCGGGTTGTTCAGGATAACTTGAACAGCCGGAATTTCTATGCCTTCAACCCAGAATTTGATCGCTGCTAATAGGCAGCTTGAAACTAGACAAAAAAGAGGAAGCTTGGAGCAGCTTCCTCTTTTCTTATAAAATATGTAAAATTTCATTTGTTACCGTGCCTCAATCGTCTCTGCGAATGGGAAATTCCATGCCCAATTTTCGTTCATAATGGCTCATGCTAGCCCGGACAAATTCTTCATCCAGGTCCAGAAACTCCGCCACATCAGAGGGGGTACGGCAGCCAGCGTTAGCGGCTCGTTCAAAATGTTCGAAAGGAAGGAGCTTATCAATCGCCCAAGCCCGCGCTTTGTGCTCCTGCTTTACGTTTGAGGTATCGCTTTGGTCTAAAATATTTCCCACTGTAGTATAATAGTGGCCCAATTCCTCGGCTAGAACGCAAAGTTTTTCCCGATTGTTTATCTTATAATTAATAGCAATTTTAGCTCCTTTACACAACCCCTTCGCATTGGAACTAAAATGCTTTTCCTGAACCTGAATTCCTGCGAATTCTGCTTCTTTCATTAGATCTTCATATGTCAAAGACATCAACCCCTTAAATCATTCATCAACACTATAAATCTTCTAAGTCCTGCATCATCAGAGCAATCTGCTCTGGAGACATATCGTCATTGTGAGCGGCAATCGGCATCAGATGATCTACCGCTTTTTCTTCCTTTTCTAAATCGAGAACTTTTCTCGAATAGGTGACGATTTTTTGCTTCCCATCTGGGGAACATCGGGCATAGGTGCTCAACAAGTCCTTTGCGCCGGCAGATAGTTTGACCGGTTGCTTAAAGGAAGAAATTCGATCTCTGGGTACATCATAGCCCATGAGCCAAGCTTCATTTACGTTCAGTGCCATGCCCAATACGGCCAGCTTATCCTGATTGGGCTCCACTTTCCCCGACACATACTGGCTGATATCGGATTTATTCATTTTTACCTTATATTTCTCGCAATAAGGCATGGCCATATTTAAAATATCGATTTGGCGCAGGTTTCTCTCCTCCATCATCATTTTTAACCGCATAGAAGTATTTTCTTTTTTCATGTTGTCACCGCCTTTAATCAAAATATAGCATATATTGAACAAAAGTTCAATATAAAAAACAAAAAGTTAAAAAAATTGAATTTTATCTTGACAAAAGGATAAGCACCCTGTAAGATAGAGATAGTTCAAAACATTTAACCGAAGAAGGGAAGTCATTTGGTGTTTGATTACAGGAAATTGAGGAAAGAGATTGCTAACAAGTTTAAGACACAAGCAGCCTTTGCCCAGGCAATGGAATGGTCGGAAAGAACGTTATCGTTAAAATTAAACGGCAAAAGGTTTTGGAAACAGCCGGAAATATGTAAAGCGATACATATATTAGAAGTACCTGCGGAATCCATCCAAGAATATTTTTTTACATATTATGTTCAAAATATTGAACTAAAATCAGAAGTGGAAAAGGATTCCATTCTTGCTTCGGCTAATCAAGAGGTTCAATAAAACGGCCAAAGATATTTTCTTCTATTTCGCCCTGAGCAAGGCGTTAAAAGGCTTGCTCTATGGCCCAGGATTGGCCCCGATGCAGGGGTACGTGCAGGAAAGGAGGTGTTTCAATGTTAAATCAAATAATCGAGGGCATAACAGTTCAACTGCAGTCGGCCTTCGGCGAAAACGTGACTGTCTACAGTGAAGAGAATCAGCAGGAGCTTTTGAAGCCTTGTTTCCTCATTTCCCTGCTTCGTGCAGCCCAGAAGCCTTTTCCGGGAAATCGGTATCACCGGGAGTATTCAATGGATATTCAATACTTTCCAGGAGAGGGACAAGCACCAAATCACGATATGAATCAGATCGCTGAAAAGCTTCTAGACGTTCTAGAGTATGTGCAGACAGAGGCTGGACAAATCCGTGGCACAAACATGAGCTGTGAGAAGCGTGCCGAAGGTCTCCACTTTTTGGTCAATTATGACCTGTATGTCCGCAAGGAACGGACAAGAGAGGAGGCGATGGGTGAATTCGTTATTGCAAGCGGGATAAAGGAGGAATAAACCGATGAAAGAAAAAAAGACAGACAAAAGTGCTGGGGATAAGGCGGCGGCTTTTGCAAAGAATCAGCTCCTAGGTTCAACAAAATATGTCCACAGGCGAGATTTATTAAACGCTTTGCTGAAAGAGGACAAAACGTACACTTTGGAGCAGGTGGATGGACTGATTCAGAAATTTATGGAAGGAAAGGTGAAATAATATGGCGTTAGGCGGAGGAAATTTTACAACTCAAAACAAAGGACTGCCAGGTGCATACATTAATTTTGTATCAGCAGCCAGAGCAGATGCGCAGCTTTCAGAGCGGGGGTATGTGGCCATGGCCCTAGAACTGGAATGGGGGCCAGATGGCGAGGTATTTACGGTAGAAGCCGCAGAAGTGCAGAAGAATGCACAGAAAATTTTTGGTTACGGGTATACCCATGAAAAAATGAAGGGAATCCGAGATTTGTTTCGGAATGCCAAAACACTTTATGCGTATCGGCTGAACAGTGGTGTAAAGGCAGAGAATACCTATGCTACGGCCAAATACACAGGGACTCGGGGCAATGATATTAAAATTGTCATTGCAGCTAATGTGGATGACACCGGAAGCTTTGACGTAAAGACCCTGGTGGATAATGTTCTGGTAGATTCTCAGACGGTAAGGACTGCTACTGATCTGCTGAGCAATGATTATGTAGACTTTAAAAGTGATGGGACGCTGGAAGCTACCGCAGGAATTGGCTTGACAGGAGGCAGCAACAAGACGGCCATAACTGGTACCGATTACCAGGGATTCCTAGATAAGATTGAAAGTTACAGCTTCAATACGCTGGGCTGTCTGGCGACAGAAAGTGCGATTTGCGAGTTATTTACAGCCTTTACCCGTCGTCTCAGAGATGAGAATGGCATGAAGTTCCAGACAGTTCTTTATCGGACTGCTGCTGACTACGAAGGAGTCATCTCCGTGGAAAATGCGGTGTCAGATTCAGGATGGCCGGCTTCGGCAGCGGTGTATTGGACAGCAGGAGCGGAAGCTGGCTGCGCCATTAATAAGACCAACACTAACAAGCTCTACGATGGTGAATTCAGCCTGAATGTAGGCTATAGCCAGATTCAGCTGACGGAAGGTGTAAAAGCTGGGCAATTTATGTTCCACAAAGTGGGGGACAAGGTTCGGGTGCTAGAAGACCTGAATACCTTTGTCAGCTTTATGGAGGAAAAAAATTCAGATTTTGCCAGCAACCAGACTATACGGGTTCTGGATCAGATCGGCAACGATATGGCCGTTTTATTCAACGGCAAGTATTTAGGCAACATTCCCAATGACGAATCAGGACGAATCAGTTTCTGGAATGATATTGTTAAGCATCACCAGGAACTGCAAAAGCTTCGGGCTATTGAGGAATTTTCAGCCAGTGATGTGGTGGTGGAAAAAGGCCAGGATAGAAAAGCCGTATTTGTTACGGACCGAGTAATGCCAACAAACGCCATGACCCAGCTTTATATGGTTACGGTTATTCAGTAGAAATAGAAAGGAAGGATAGTCTATGTTAAATCATCAGATCATGAATGCAGAAGATGCAGTAAGCGGCTCCCTGGCGGAGTGCTACATCACTATCGACGGAAACCGATATAACTTCATGCAGTTATATAAGTTTGAATCCAAAGTGGAGAAGACCATCTCCGAAGTGCCTATTCTAGGCAGAACCGGTAAGGGCCACAAGGCCACCGGCTGGAAAGGAACTTGGACTGGCACGGCCCATTATAATCAGTCTATTATGAGAGAATTACTGCTGACATACAAGGAAAAGGGACTAGATGTACCTTTTGATATCCAGGTTACGAATGAGGATGAGACCTCATCCATCGGCAGACAAACTATTATCCATAAGAATTGTCTGACCTCCGGGGGCATCCTGGCTAAATACGATGCCGATGCGGAATACCTGGATGAAGATATCGAAGGAACCTTTGACGATTTTGAAATGCCAGAAAAGTTCAATTTATTGAACGGCATGCGTTAAATGGGTAAACCATATCTGTGAAATAGAGGATTACATTATATAACTTGTCGAGAGCGGACAACGCAAAGGGCGTGTCTCTTTCTGCCCGCTCCGATTTAACCCCCATCAGTAAAGGAGAATATAAACATGAGTAATTTAAATGCTTTTTTAAACCAGCACGCAAACCGTCCGCAGCACACAAGCTTTGCTGTTTCCCCACGCTTTGTAGATGAAGAGGGGCAGCCTGTAAAGTGGGAGCTGCGAAGTCTGACACAAAGTGAAAGCCAAAAACTGAAAAAGGAATGCACAAAAAGAGTTCAGGTACCTGGAAAGAAAGGGATTTTCACTTCGGAAACAGACATTGATGATCTGCTTTGCAAGATGGCAGTCGCTTGTACGGTTTTTCCAAATCTGAATGATGTGACGCTGCAAGACAGTTATCAGGTCATGGGAGCAGAAAATCTTTTGCAGGAGATGCTGCTGCCGGGAGAATATGGCAATTTCATGGAAAAACTCCAGGAGATCAATGGCTTTGATATCTCTATGGAAGATAAGGTAGAAGAAGCAAAAAACTAATCAAGGAGGGCGACTATGAGGCCAACATGGCTTATTACGTCCTCCACAAGTTCCACATCCTGCCCGGCGATTTTATGGCCTTGTCGGATGAAGAGCGAGCTTTTGTCTATGCAGCTATCAACGTCCGCCTGGAAGAAGAAAAGAGACAGGCTGCAAAGATGAAAAAGAAATGAGGTGAGAAGATTGACGACTATAAACGCATCAATCCAAATGACACAAAATATGTCGGCAGCTATGCAGTCCATTCATGGCAGTACAAATTCGGCCATAAGCAGCTTTGCAAGTCTGCAATCGGCTATTTCCCAGGCCAATATTCAAATGGAGATCGCAGTCGACAAACAAGAGGATTTTCAGAAAGAGACTGCTGGAAGTATAAAAGGGATGACGTTATTAAAAAATGCCATGAGTGGGCTTGGTGTAAGCTTAGATATTCAAAAAGTGCTCCAGCTTTCTGATGCCATGGCACAAACTAAGGCCCGTTTAAGCCTAATGAATAAAGATGAATCATCCACAGGGGAGCTGCAAAGTAAAATATTTGATTCAGCTAATCGAAGTGGGAATTCCTATGCGAACACGGCCAACGCGGTAACCGATTTGGGACTCAATGCCGGAGATTCTTTTCAGAGCAACGATGCGGTAATTGCTTTCGTTGAGCAGGTTAATAAGCAGCTTGCCTTAGGCGGAACAGCCGCGGATCAGCAGTCCAATGCCATGGCCCAGTTGTCTCAGGCTATGGCGGGAGGAGTTCTCCAGGGCGAGGCCTTGAATACCGTTCTAGATGCTGCACCAGGCATAGGACGGAGCATCGAGGAATCCATGGGCTGGGCAGAGGGTTCCATCCGTTCTTATGCAGAACAAGGTGCGGTGACCTCCCAAGTTGTAAGAGATTCCATGTTTGCCATGCAGGGAGCGACCAATGCTGCATTTAATGATATGGGCATGACCTGGCAGCAGGTGGGGAATGTCATGTCTAATAAACTGCTACAGATGTCTACACCTTTATTGGCATTTATCAATACCCTAGCAAAAAATTGGAGTATTTTAGAACCTATTGTAGTAGGCGTACTTGGTGCTCTGGCATTGTATAAAGGGGCGGTACTAGCATCAGCGGCAGCAACAGCATTTGCTAGTTTTCATACTGCCCTACTTAACATATTGACTGGAGGAACATCTTTGCGGGTGGCACTTGCCAATTGGGCTTTAAAAAAACAAGCGGTGGCGACAACAGAGGCGGCTGTGGCTCAATGGGGCCTTAACGCAGCGTTACTGGCCTCTCCCCTTACCTGGATTGTCGGTATATTACTCGTGGTAATAGTAACACTTTATGCAGTAGTAGCGTGGATTAACAAAACAAAAGATACAACTATCTCAGCTACAGGACTAATTGTGGGGGCCTTCTTTGCTTTAGGTGCTATTATTTATAACATAATTGTCGGAGTTATTAATGCGATTATGCAGATCGCATGGACTCGCTTTGCTGAACCATGGATTGGAATAATAGAGTGGGTATTAAATGTGTTTAATGGCGGATTTAACAGCTTTGGAGACGCCGTTAAAAACCTACTTGGAAATATTATTTCTTGGTTTTTATCTCTTGGGAAAGTGGCTACTAAGATTATAGACGCTATTTTTGGAACAAATTGGACAGAAGGTCTTAATGCCTTGCAAGACAAAGTTCTTAAGTGGGGAAAAAATGATAAGGCAATCACTTTGAACCGGACTGCACCGACTATAAACTCCCGATTAGGCGTAAAGAATTCATTTAACACAGGCTATGGTATGGGAGAAAATGGTGGAGATGTGCTCAAAGGTATGTTTGATCCTAGGGCACTTGATAATTTTAATCCAAATGGTGAGGAAACTGCTGCTAATGTGGCAGGCATCGCAGGCAACACCGGCAGTATGGCCGATTCCATGTCTGTCTCTGAGGAAGACATGACTTATCTGCGAGACATTGCAGAGCGGGAAGCCATCAACCGCTTCACTACGGCGGAAATCAAAGTAGAGATGGCCAACAGTTTCGGTGACGTTCGAGAGACCGCTGATGTAGACGGTATCATCAGTTATCTGGCATATAAAATAGAGGAACAGATGGCCGTATCCGCGGAAGGGGTGTATATATAATGGCTTATGAAATGCGTTTAAACGGAATGCTGCTGCCGGTGACCCCGGAGAAATTGCAGCGAAAAGTTAAAAACCAAAATGAGACGGTTACCTTGATTGATGGAAGCGAGGTAAATTTGCTAAAAGCTCCTGGACTAATGGAGATTGAGTTAGAGGCTTTGCTGCCGCAGACAATGTATCCTTTTGCTATATATCCCGATGGATTCCAACCTGCCGAATACTACCTGGATGAACTAAAACGGCTCAAGGATGACAAAAAGGCATTTACGTTCACTGTGACTAGAGAGAGCCCTTCAGGGCAGAAGCTGTTTTATACCGAAATGGAAGTCTCCTTAGAGGATTACACTATAGCGGAATCTGCCGACAACGGGCAAGATGTAATGGTGTCCATAACGCTGAAAGAATATAGGCCTTATGGCACAAAGCGGCCTCCTGTAGTTTCTGTCGACCCTCAGGGTGTTACGACTATTTCCGTCGTAGAATCTCGTCCAGCTAAAGAACCTGCGGCATCTTACACGGTAAAAGCCGGGGATAAACTGTGGGATATATGTAAAGTCCACCTGGGCGATGGGAGGCGGTATTCAGAAATTGCCAAATTAAATGGTATCTCTAACCCCAATTTAATTTTCGCAGGGCAGGTGATTCGTCTTGGCTGACATTCGGCTTTATATAACAAATAACGGAATTATTTATGAACCAGTTGTGGAAGGGGAGATCACGTGGGAAACCGAGCGGTTTGGATCCCCTGGGATACTGTCCTTTACGGTACTGAAAGATTCTGTTATCAATTTCCAGGAGGGCAATTTGGTGCAGTTATATGTAGGCGATGTGAAAACCTTTTATGGCTTTGTTTTTACCAAAAAGAGGTCTACGAGTAAAGCAGGCGCCATCAATGTGACAGCTTACGACCAACTGCGATATTTGAAGAATAAAGATGCCTATATTTATCCAGAGGCTATGACGGCTACTCAATTGATAAGGGCCTTGGCACATACTTATCGGCTTCAAGCTGGGGAGCTGGAAGATACGGGGTTCATCATTCCCAGAAGAGTGGAAAGTAACCAGACCCTCTTTGACACGATACAGACGGCGCTGGATGAAACATTGATGAGCACTAGACAGCTCCATGTGCTTTACGACGACTTCGGTAAGCTGACTCTGCGAAATCTTGAAACCATGAAGCTGCCAATTCTTATCGCTCCGGGAACGGCAAGTGATTTCGATTATTCCACCAGCATCGATTCTGGCACCTACAATCAAGTTAAGCTTTATTACGATAATCAAGATACACACAAAAGAGAGGGTATGGTCGACTTTGATCCAGTGAATATTGAAAAATGGGGTGTCCTGCAGCTGTGTGAGAGCGTTCAAAACAAGGGCAGTATCCAACAGAAAGTGAAAGATTTGTTAAAGTTTTACAACATGAAGACTCGCAGCTTGTCTGTGAAGAAAGCGTTTGGTGACATTCGAGTTCGAGGAGGTTCTGGGGTAATGGTAAGTCTGAACCTGGGAGATATCAAAGTCAACACGTACATGCTGGTGGAGAAGGTTAAACACACTATAACGGAAGAAAGCCATTTTATGGACCTGACATTGAGAGGATGTGATGCATATGTCTAATTTAGTGCAATTGATTAAAAAAGCCTCCCTGGAAGCAGGAGAGGCGGCCGGACCTATGACCGCAGGCTTTGGTAAGGTGGTCTCGGAGAGACCCTTGAAAATTCAAATTGATCAGAAAATCACATTGGATGGGGAATTCCTTCTGGTGCCAGAGAGTTTGACGGATCATCAGGTGAACATGGTCGTAGATCATCAGACTCAGCCTTCTGGAGGCTTTAGCCATGGCCATAGCGTGACTACAGATGGAGGAAGCGGCAGTGCTTCCCCTCATTCCCAGTCCAACCATGCCCACGAGTACAGCGGAACAAAGAGCTTTACGGTGCTAAATGGCTTGCGGACAGGAGACAAGGTTATTTTGCTCCGGGTCCAGGGGGGGCAAAAATATATTGTACTGGATAGAGAGGGGAGCGTATGATACCACAAATTGATACAGACCTGCAAAATGCTTTTGAACTGGCAGAGAGACAACCAAGCCGAACGTATCGGTTAGATCTGAAAAGTGGGCGAATCTTCGGCACGGTTGACCAGTTGGAAGCCATGAAACAGGCCATATATAAAATTTTGAACACGGAGCGCTACCAGTATGCAATCTATAGCTGGAATTACGGTGCAGAGTTGGCAGCCCTTATAGGTCAGCCAGCTACCTATGTCATGGCTCTGATAAACAGGCGAATTACCGAAGCTTTGACTCAAGATGATCGCATTACCGAAGTAGATAATTTCTCCTTTGTTCGAGATAAAAAGACGATTCAGGTATCCTTTACCGTTCATACCATATACGGTCGAATTGATGCCGAGAAAGAGGTGAACATCTAATGTATGAACAGATGACTTATGAATTGCTGCTACAGCGTATGCTGGACAGAGTGCCCTCTGATGTGGATAAGAGGGAAGGGAGCATCATTTATGATGCATTGGCTCCAGCGGCTGTAGAATTGCAAAATATGTATATTCAGCTGGAAGCTGTACTTAATGAGGGGTTTGCAGATACTCAGAGCCGGTCCTATTTGATTCGTAGAGCAGGGGAACGAGGGATTGTACCAGAAGCAGCGACCTTTGCCGTGCTCCGGGGGGTATTTAATAAAGATATTCCAATTGGCTCCCGTTTTAGTTTAGGAATCCTGACCTATACTGCCATAGAAAAAATGGCTGATGGCTCTTTTAAACTACAATGTGAGACAGCAGGTCAGGCCGGAAACCAGTTGGAAACATTGATTCCCATCGACTATATTGCTGATTTAACTAGAGCAGAAGCGACAGAGATTTTGGTTCCTGGGGAAGATGAAGAGACAACAGAAAAGCTGCGGGCCCGATATTATGCAAACTTGGATTCTAAATCCTTTGGAGGTAATATCCAGGATTACAAGGAAAAAGTCAACGCTTTGTCTGGAATAGGCGGGGTAAAGGTTTATCCCGTTTGGAATGGCGGGGGCACAGTCCGCCTGACAGTAATCAGTTCGGCTTATGAATCCCCCTCCAGTGTACTGGTAGATGAAGTGCAGGAGGCAGTGGATCCGGTGGGCCATACCGGAGAAGGGTATGGCCTTGCTCCCATCGGCCATCGAGTGACGGTGGGCGGAGTGAAGGAGACAGAGGTCCATATTTCTACCCATATCGTCTATCAAGAGGGCTGGAATTGGGAAGACGTAAAGGATTACGTTTTGTCAGCAATTGACCGCTATTTTATGGAGCTGGCTGGTCAGTGGTCAGAGGAAAAGAATCTGATTGTTCGAATCAGTCAGATTGAGACTAGGCTGCTAAATGTACCGGGAATCATTGATATAGCCGATACTACCATAAACGAACTTACTCAAAACCTAATCTTGGACAGCGACTGCATACCAAAGCGGGGTGATGTGATTGGATAGAAGAATCAACTTGATTGCTTATTTGCCGGAGATACTCCAGGACATAAGAGAATTTAAGACTGTAGCCGAAACAGAAAATTTAGAACTAAAACAGCTGCAAGCTGCACTGAACGCGGCATTAAATGATCTCTTTGTGGAGTCCAGCACGGAATACGGCGTAGCTCGCTGGGAAAAGATTTTGAAAATCAGTCCGAAGGGCACGAATTCCCTGGCAGAGCGGAAGTTTCGAATCCTAGCCAGATTGAATGAGCAGCTGCCATACAGCTACCGGATGCTGGCTCGGCAGTTGGCTACCTTATGCGGAGAAGAGGGGTACAGTCTAAAAGAAAATATTGAGACCTATCAGCTGATTGTCCGGGTAGCCTTGGCGGCTAAGAGCAACTTTGATGATGTACAAAAGCTTTTGGAACGGGTAGTTCCCTGCAATGTGGCTGTTGATTTGAGCCTGATTTATAACCAGTATCAAGTTTTAGAAGCATTTACCTATGGCCAACTGGAAGCTTATACCTATGAGCAAATGAGAGAGGAGCCTCTGAATGGGAATAAATTTAACGGATAATTACAAGTTAAAAAAGCCGGAAAAGAATGAGTTCTTTAATGTACAGCATCAAAATGACAACATGGATGTCATTGATGGGCAGTTGAAAGAAAATACAGAAGCGGTTTTAAAGAAGGTAGATCGCATCCAAGGCAAGGGACTGAGCACAGAAGACTTTACCACCGCTGAGAAGAACAAATTGGCGGGGGTGCCAACCAATGCTGGAGAAATGAAGATTTCTGAGGCGGTTAGGACGCTGTATGGGCTGACGGCGGCAGAAGGGAATGTGGATAAGGCGCTGAAAAAAATACCACCTAAAATGGAGGTGATACAGAGATTTACAACTTCACAGCTTTTTTTGATACCCTCAACTGTTACTAAAATTGATTTATACATGGTAGGCGGCGGACAAAATGGCGGGGACGGCGGGGAGGATACTAAAGGTTCATCAGGAAGCATAGCTTATGGTGGAAAAGGTGGTGATGGAGGGGCTATTTTGTATTTAACGAATCTTGTAGTAACCCCTAATACCACTGTAGCTATTGTAATCGGACAAGCAGGGTCTCCAAGCAGTTTTGATAAGTTCTCAACCGATGATTCTAGTTTTTTCTTCTCGAATCCGAATACACCTTCAACAAGTCTGTCCACTTTGTCAACGTACCCTAAAAACGTATTGGGTTTAAGGTGTTGCCCATTTGACGGTAAAATCTATGGAATTCCAGGAGCACCAGGGGGGTTTGCTAAATGGTACACTAAAACATATGGCGCTGGAAGTAATATAAGCTTATTCGGATTAAATAAAGTTGGCGGCAGTGGGACAATTGTCGCTGGAAAAGACCATACAAGCGGCGGAGGCGGTGCAAGTTACGAGAATAATGGTGGAAATGGATCAGAAATAAAAGGCGGCGATGGGGGAAATGCATCTCCAAACACTGGTCACGGCGGAGGCGGAGGCGGAGGCGCTACTGGTGGGGATAAATACGACGGAACTTTGTCAGGTCTAGGAGGAGTAGGTGGAAGCGGCATAGTAATAGTTAGATATTATAAATAAGGAGGTATATCATGGGAATATGTTTAATTAACAAATATACAGATATTTGTGAACGTATTGTAATATTTACAGATATGTCAGTGGCAGAAGAAATGTTTGGAGACACCTATATTTTAACGGAACAAGTGACCGGTTTCAATATAGGTGATATCTATCAAGATGGAACTTGGAGTAAGGTAGAGGTCTACCCAGAGGAAAAAGAAGCCAACAAAGAAGAGGATACGCTTATTATGATGATAGATCAGGAGTACAGAATAACCAAGTTAGAACTTGGAATATATGGAGAAAGAGGTGAAAATTCATATGATTTACAGAACCATAAAAAGAATGATCGAAAAGGGTTTAGCAGATGGTTTGGAAGAAAAGCTTGATGTTTTTTACGCTGCTGGAAAATTAACGGCAGAGGAATATGCCGAACTAACAGAACTTCTGAAATAAAATTTAGAGCTAAAAAACAGTTATATGTAAGAAGAACAGAAAGGAGGAACAGATAATATGGGAATAAATTTGACAGATAACTATGGGTTAAAAAAACCAGAAAAAAATGAATTTTTTGACGTACAACACCAGAACGACAACATGGACAGAATTGACGAACAAATGAAAAATAACGCTAATGCGATGTTAAAGAAGAACGGCAGTATACAAATGGACGGGCCGCTGAAGACCGTTGGTTCCACAACTACTATTCCAGCTAGTCAGATTGAAATGGGGAAGAATGCAATAATGACAAGGGACGGCAAGGTGGTATATCTTGCTGTAAATTGTTATCACGATGGAACAGACTGGAGGTATAAAGGTAATGGTAAAGCCCTGGTAGTTACGTTTGGGGTAGAATATGATTTTCCTATTATGAATGTTGCCGATATCGGTACCAAAGATGCCGTTATCAGTTTCCGTTACGTTAATATGCTTACCAACGAGACTGGGCTGCCTCTAACTGGTGGTACAGTAGCAGGTGATATTACGATTGACAAAAAGGGTGCATTGGGCAAAACTCTAATCATGAAAAATTCCGATGCCACCATTGATTATGGAACCCAGATTTACGACCATAATCAAGCAAATAGTTACGCAGCCCTTGTTTTAAATGCTAATTTGGAGTTGAATTCTAAAGCGGTGTTGTATGTAAGTGGAACCACATATAACCTATATGGGACACATAACATAATAGTTTCAACCATTTCTCCAAGCTCTGCACTTAACGACGGTGCGCAGCACCAAGTATATTGAGGTAAATGACTATGACAATATATAGAGGCGTAGGCGGTGTAAACCGTGAAATTAAACAGCAATTCAGAGGAGTAGGTGGAGTTAACCGTGAGATTAAAGAACAGTATCGTGGGGGTGGTGGGGTTAATCGGAAGGTCTTCAACGCTAAATCAGCGGTGGCCCTGTATTGGCAAGGTGACGAATGTAAAGAGATTACTGGTGGATGGGCAGCCTATTATGGAAAACCTTTTACTTTTACAAAGTTGACAGATCGAATGCATATAGAAAAAACTAGCTATGCCACCGGTAGCAGAGTGTGCACAGTCGGCACAGTTAATGTAACAGAGTTCAATAAACTTAAATGCACAGCTATTATAACACTTGCAGATCGTGTAGGGAACATAGGTTGTGGGATTCCTTCTGACCGAAATGGCGATGGATCAACGATAATTGTAGAGCATAAAATTCAAGGTACCAATTATGCTCTAGGTGATACTATAAATTTTGAGGTGAATATATCAGCCTATACAGGGTACCGGGCCATATGTTTTGGGCTTTTTGCAGCTGGTATGGATGTTTATAAAATATGGTTAGAATAGGGAGGAATAATTATGAAAATTAAATTAAACGACAACACACGATTAAATGTAATACTTGTAAATGGCAAGTCTACATATTTCCAAGGAGCAAACCGGGACAGCCTAGAGTTTGTTTTTAAGAAAGGGGACTACCCTTTTGACGAACTGGACGCACTGTTTGCTGATTCAGAAAAAGTAAAAAAAATTATCATACAATCTGACACGACTGCTACCGAGGCAGAAGGGAAGCCAGTGGAAACCCCAACGGAGCATATCTATGATGACTATTCCCTGAGGGTGGGCATGAAAATGGAGCCTGTAGTACTTTCTCCGGCTACGTCTACCACGCCAGAAATCACGGAAGAACGGGTCATGATTACCATGGCACAGCTGACGTTGATTGAAAGAAAGCTATCGGATATCGGGTTGTTATAACCAAAATCAAATAAAAAGGACAAGTCTCTGACGTGTACGAAGACTTGTCCTCTATCATAACATATAAATAGGGACCTTTGGGCCCCTGGTTTAAAAGGAGGGAAGCTACCATGCAGCTACAACATTTACCCTATACGCCGCTGCGCATCACATCTGGCTTCGGCCCTCGAAAAACGAACATTGCCGGAGCATCCACCTACCATCTAGGGGTGGACTTAGGTACGGATAAAAGCAAGCCTTATACGGCAACAGATGGAGGACCGGTTACCGCTGTCTTGCCCGGAACGGTTATAAGCAACTATTATAATGTTATCCGAGGCTGGGTGCTGCTGATTGATCATGGCACCATAGACGGTCAAAATATCAAGACCTTGTATCAGCATTTAAGACAGTCCGGCAGGCCTGTAGGGACTAAGGTTCTGGCAGGAGAAGTGATTGCCAACATGGGCAATACTGGCGTGGGCGCCCAGCTCCATTTGCACTTTGAGTTGCGGGTTAATAACACTTGCGTAGACCCAGAGCCGTATTTGAAAAACATCAAGGAGGTAAAAAACATGGGAAATATAACATTAGATCAAGCAAAGAAAATAGTAAAAGAAAAGGTGGGCGTGGATGACAACACGATTCAGTATCTGCTTTTCTATAAATACGGTGAAACGCTAATCAAAAAAATTGCTGTAGCTGTTCAGTAGGCAGTCTTATGAGTACAGAATTTTGGATTGGATTACTCATTAGCCTAGTGATCTACGGGGTGTCCTTTGGCACTTTTTACGGTACGGTTATGACAAAGTTGAATATACTGGAAAAGAAGCAGGATATTCACAACGGACTAATGGAGCGAATGGTAGTAGTGGAGCAGTCCACAAAATCCGCCCACCATCGTATAGATGAAATCAAGGAGGCATGTGAATTATGACGATTAATTGGAAGTTACGTTTGAAGAACAAGACCACGCTGTTGTCGCTGCTGGCCTGCCTGGCGGCTTTTGCTTATCAGGTAATGGGCATCTTAGGCATCACGGCGCCTATTTCTGAAGAGCAAGTGACCCAGGTCTTCGGCCTGATTGTCAATCTGCTGGGAGCTATAGGTATATTGGTGGATCCAACCACCACCGGCGTGTCCGATAGTCCTCGGGCACTGGCCTATCGAGAACCGAATTAAAAATTATAGCCGCTCTGGGAATACCAGGGCGGCTGTTTGACTGGAGATGGAACTATGAGACATGGTTCCATTTCTTTTTTGAATATCACCAATCCTGATACTATTTTTTCGGGTTGAAAAGAAACCGATAAAACGGTATAATTTTGTCAACAGAAGCAACGTTTTTCGGTTAAATTGAGGGCCTGTGGAATGTATGAAATTTTATGCTATTTTATCATATACAGCTTTTTAGGCTGGTGTACGGAAGTGGCTTATGCTGCGGTGAATTCGGGAAAATTTATTAACAGGGGCTTTTTAAACGGACCGGTGTGTCCGATTTATGGTTTTGGAGTCTTGCTGGTCATTAGCTGCTTGACGCCGTTGATGGACAATAAGATTCTTTTGTTTCTGGGTGCGGTTCTCCTGACGTCTACCTTGGAATGGCTCACGGGTTTTACCTTGGAAAAGGTCTTTCATGGAAAGTGGTGGGACTATTCCCAGGTGCCCTTTAACCTTAACGGGTATATCTGCTTGAAATTTTCTATTATTTGGGGTTTGGCGTGCTTATTAATCGTGGATTTAATTCATCCCTTGACTCGTATCGTTGTGGGGAATTTCCCGTTGACGGCGGGCAGGGTAGTGTTGGCATTGGCTCTGACCATCTTGCTGGCAGATGGAATCAGCACCGTGATGACAGTGAATAAGCTGAACAGACAGCTGAATCGCTTGAATGAAATCGGTGAAAAGCTAAGGATAATTTCCGATGAACTGGGGGAGAACATCTATGAAAGTGTCTCCGCTATAAAAGAGAGGTCAGAAAAGTTGAAAGACCTGTCAGAAGCGCTGGAAGAAAGCTTAGGAAAAAGAGTAGACCAGTTAGAGCAGAAAGCCGAAGCCTTGGAAGAAAGCTTGGGAAGGAAGGCTGATCAGCTGGAACAACGGGCAGAAGCATTCCGGGAAGAACTCAAAAAACAGTGGAAGCAGGCCTATGAAGAGGAGCTGGAACGTTACTTTTTTGGCAAGCGCCGGATGCTCAAGGCATTCCCGGACCTAAAGTTTACAATCAACGGCGAACACTTAACAAGATTAAAGGAAAAAATCAAGCAGGGCCGATAAAGAAAGGAATCTTTTATGAAATTTATTACGTGGAATGTAAATGGCCTCAGGGCTTGTATGGGAAAAGGTTTTTTAGATTTTGTAGAATCGGAACATGCAGATTTTATCTGCTTGCAGGAGACAAAAATGCAGCAGGGCCAAGCAGAGGTGCCCCTGGAAGGCTATCACCAGTTCTGGAACAGCGCAGAGAAAAAGGGCTATTCCGGGACCGCCATCTTTGCCAAAGAAGAGCCTTTGTCGGTGAACTATCACATTGACGCAGAAGGCCACGACACCGAGGGGCGGGCTATCACCTTGGAATACAAGGACTTTTATTTAATGACGGAATACACCCCTAACGCCCAGGACAAGCTGGCCAGGATTGATTATCGGCTGGAGTGGGAGGGTGCCAGACGGGCGTATATAAAAAAACTAAACAGCCAAAAACCGGTCATCTTATGCGGGGATTTAAACGTCGCTCATCAGGAAATTGATTTGAAAAACCCCAAGACAAACCGGGGAAATGCCGGCTTTTCCGATCAGGAGCGAGAGGCTTTTGGCCAGTTGTTAGAGCTGGGGATGACAGACAGCTATCGGTATCTATATCCGGACCAAACTGGGGTGTACACTTGGTGGTCTTACCGTTTCAATGCCAGAGCGAACAATGCTGGATGGCGGATTGACTACTTTTTGGTGTCCGACCAGCTTCAACCGCAAATCCAGGAGGTTCAGCTGCGAAATGATGTATTGGGCAGCGATCACTGCCCGGTGATTCTGGAGTTAAATGTCTAGCCAACGGAGAAAGAACAGCTGAAGAGGGGCAGAAAAAGAGGGATAAATCCTACAGAAATACAATTGTGAATAATATGTCAAAGTCTATGGGAACCCTTGCATTTCATTTTAGTTGTGATATAATGAATGCATTGATTATATACACGGCATTGCCGTAAAGAAGCATTCATTGAATCACACGCGACGTAGCTTGTGCGATATAATTAATATTGAGTATTTGTGTTATCTATTGCATCATGGGGCAGTTTGCCTGCATGATATAATTTATTATATATGTTGATTCCGGAACGATGGATTCAACTTATTAGGTTCTGCCGTGCTGAGAGGAAGGCCGGGAGAATTATGCAGTGATAGGACTTGCATCGGTCAGCCATCAGGAGGGACCAGCGCAAGGGACAAGCTGTATGCAGGTCTCTTGTGTGTGAGGAAGAAAAACAGGAGAAAAAAGATGAAGGAATTTACTATCAGTACCAATGTATTTTTTGGGGAAGGTTCTTTAGACCGATTGAATCAAATCACGAATAAAAAAGTGATGATTATCTGCGACAAATTTATGCGGACTTCTGGCATGGTGGATAAAATTAAAGATCGGTTGCAGAACTGTGAAGTCAGCGTATTCAGTGACGTGGTGCCAGATCCTCCGGTAGAAGTTATCGCAGAGGGTATGATGGCGCTGAAAAAGTTTGGCGCAAATGTAATGGTAGCTTTGGGCGGTGGCTCAGCTATTGATGCGGCTAAGGCTATTCGGGACTTTGCGAAGCGGATGCCGGACATCGGTGTGGAAGTGGAAGAATGCTATGCCATTCCTACGACCAGCGGAACGGGATCCGAGGTAACTCAGTTCTCGGTTATTACCAATGCACAGGAAGGCTTAAAGTATCCTATGGCCAACAAGTCCCTGATTCCGATGGTAGCTATTTTAGACCCGGAACTGGTTACATCTGTACCGGATTTTATCACGGCTGATACAGGGATGGATGTGTTGACCCATGCCATCGAAGCTTATGTATCCAACGATTCGTCGGATTTTTCCGACGCTTTAGCCGAAAAAGCCATTACCTTGGTATTTCGGTTTCTGCCAGAAGCCTTTAAGAACGGCAATGATTTGCTGGCGCGGGAAAAGATGCACAATGCGTCCTGTCTAGCCGGTATGGCTTTCAATGCGGCAGGTCTAGGCATCAACCACAGTCTAGCTCACGCCGTAGGCGGGAAGCTGCATATTTCTCATGGCCGGACCAATGCGATGTTGCTGCCGTGGGTCATCGAATACAATGCTAATTTAGACAAGGGCAGTTACAATGATAAGTACGATGTAGCCGCAAGGAAATATCAGCGGTTAGCTAAAATCTTGGATTTACCAGCCAACACCGTATTTATTGGCGTGAACAACTTTATCCGTAAGGTAGTAGAGTTACAGAAGCTGTTGAAGATTCCGGCTACGCTTAAGGAAATGGACGCAGACCTCAATGCGGCCAAAGAGGCGAAACCAGAAATTCTGGAAGCGGCGATGGGCGATATCTGCACCCAGACAAATCCACGGAGCACCAAGCCAGAGGACTTGGCTAAAATTTTGGATAAGCTGATTGGCAGTAAATAATTGATGTGAGCATGCTCACAGAAGACCAGAAGCACAAACAAAATAATGAAAAGAGCAAAGAGAAATGTCTTAGAGATGGGGCATTTCTTTTTTTCAGCAGAAAGTAAAAGAGTCAGCTTTAACAAGTAGAGACGCTGTAAAAGTAGTGTTTTTAAAAGAAGTTCAGGAAATTATAGAAAAATTTGCCATAAATCAAACTGTGAAAATAGGTTATATAGGTGGATTGTTACGGTGGCTCAGATTTAAATATATAATGAACCCATTGAAATTGGGGGATTAAGTACATGGAAGGAATGGACAGAAAAGAAATTGATTATAAGTCGCTGGGCAACAGAATCCGGAAATGGCGAAAAGAAAAAGGAATCACTCAGGAGGAAATGGGCAACGCCATCGATAAGACCGTGCAGCACATTTCGAATATTGAGCGTGCTCATACGAAAGTGAGTCTGGGAACGCTGACCGATATCGCCAACTATTTGGATGCATCCTTAAATGACTTGATGTGCGATAGTCTGCGCAATTCGGGAAATGCTTATCAGCTAGAATACAGTATGATGATAAAGGATTGCGATGAAAATCAATACCGAAGGTTGAATAAGACCATTAAAGCGTTGCTGGAGACGTGGGAGTAAGTCCCTGATGTTGCAAGGTATCGGCGAATAGGATACAAGGCCTAAAATATTTTTATAAATTAGCTACATAGAAACAAAAAATTAAACTGTCTAAATAAAAAATTTTGCTAGATATTAAACTGTACAAATACATTATATCTGAGGGTTGTTACGATTATTTCGATTTAAAGATATAATAAACCCATCAAAGCTGGGAGAATAGTACATGGACGGAACAGACAGAATAGAAATTGATTATAAGGCACTTGGAAAAAGAATCCGAAAGTGGCGGAAGGAAAAGGGCATTACACAGGAAGTATTGGCAAACGCCATCGACAAGACGATCCAGCACATTTCAAATGTGGAGTGTGCGCATACAAAGGTTAGTCTAGGAACGTTGACGGATATTGCCAATTATTTAGATGTTTCCTTAAATGATTTAATGTGTGACAGCTTGCGTAATTCGGGGAATGCCTATCGGCTGGAATATAGCAGGATTATTAAAGATTGTGACGAAAATCAGTTCCGGCGGCTGAATAAAACCATTAAAGCGTTGCTGGAGACTTGGGAATAAAGAGGCAGAAGGGGCTGTAACAAGGCAGTCATAAAAGAGACAGGGCTAGAGTAGCTGCGAACGCAGGGCTTTAGCCCTGTTTTTGCTGTGCTGGAATAGGGAGAATATAATGACTTCCCCAGCAATAAACTGTAGGAAGCAACGCTATAGCTGGACATCAAAAGAGAAAGCTGTGCTTGTGCAAAAGAGTTGAAGCAAACAGAAATACAGGGAAACCGGAGGAATCACATGTTTGATATACAAGACCCCAGATACCCCAACAGCAGGCTGCTTAACGAAGCCTTGCTGGAAGCCTGTCAGCCCGCCATTTATGGGGCAGGCACCTATGCCTTCGTATCGGCAGATGGCGTGCGGCTGCTGATGGATAACCCTATTTTTGAACAGTTTATGGAGGACGGTACTTATCATCTGATTGCCGGCCTGGATGATATTACAAATCTGCGAACTCTGGCCGCCCTAAAAGAATACGGTGACCAGTTTCCTCAGATGAGAGCAGAGGCTTTTCTTCATCCTACAACAGGTTCCACCTTCCATCCCAAATACAGCTGGTTCCGATATCCACGAGGCGGTGTGCTGGTGCTGGGCTCCGGGAACCTGACCGCCAAAGGTCTTCGGCGAAATACAGAGGCTTTTGTGGTACAGAAGTTGGATGAAATGGAGATGCAGAGAGTAGAACAAAAATGGATCGACTGGCTGCACTACTCCAGGCCGTATTTAAAAGCGCTGAATTCACCAGAAGTTATTGCCAAGGCAGGAGAAAACGGCAGGCGGGCAGAGGAAAAGACGAGTGCGAATTCTTTTGCAGATGGTCACCAGTCTGCACCCGGTGGATTGAGTGCATCCACTCCTGTCAACTGGGATTCGGAGCAGGGAGCATGGTCTTTCGATTCAGACAGTCCGGTGTTGGTGGCAGAATGTCAGCCCGGAGCTAACGGCACCTATCAGTTAAATGTAGATGCAGCCTTAGCAAAGGCTTTTTTTGGCACCGCCACGGGTCCATTGGAGTATATGGTGTGGCGGGAGGTGACGGATGCAGGCACACTGGGCGATATTCGTTGGCAGCCTGATGGCATGACCTCTCATAAAATATGTCAGATAGAACTTCCCCCTTGCAGATATAGGATAAAAGCAGCAGAGAAGGAGCTGCCCTTTGCTGTTTTCGTAAGACTGGCGCCGCGGACTCTCCTCTATGCGGTACTTCTGCCCGGGAATAGAGGCTATAAGCAGTTGCTCCGGCAGTCTAATCGAGCTCCGAGGGATGAAGCAGGCCGGATTCTGTATACGTCTAATGGAGGCCAATTAAAAGAACAGCTGAATGCGTTGGCGTTACTGAGATACTTGCGACCGCCTGAAGGTCCCTGTAATTAATACCCCAGCTAAAGGGGAGTGCTCTGAAAACGAGCAGAGAAGCGGGGCGTGTCCCAACAATTTACACTGCACGACTTATATCAAAGGTATTACAAAATTACAAACAAACAAGTTTAAAAAAGGGCCTGTCATTTAGATGGGCCCTTTTCATGATGCAGAAAATATTGCTGAACAGAACATTACTGAAAGCATCAAGGTTAAAACTGAAAAACAACAATTTTTTATCGATAAACAATAAAAACGTATTGACAAACGGCTAACTCAGGCCTATAATTTTCTTAAATCAAACCATATTCCAAAATCAAAAATGCTAAAAAGGAGACCCTGAACATGTGGAATTCAAATAAGTCTTTGAAATTATCCTGCATCTGCACCCGGCTGGTGATGGTCCTGGTGGTGGCCTGCGGGGCAGCCCTGCCTTATCTGATGGAGTTATACCAGTCTCGAGGGCCCTATTACCTCACCCAGATGGAATTGAAGCCGCTGGCTATCCTCCTGTATGCCTGCTGCGTACCAGGTTTAGCCGCCTTGTTCCGTTTGGATAGACTTCTGTATAACATCAAGCGGGAGCAGGTCTTTATTGAAAAGAATGTGGCGCATTTACGGGCCATCTCCTGGTGTTGCTTTTTGGTAGCACTGCTGCTTTTGCTGGCAGGATATTATTATCCGCTTTTCTATTTCGTAACCTTGGTGGCCGCTTTTATTGGGTTGATTCTACGAGTGGTAAAGAATGTAATTGAGCAGGCGGTACTCCTCAAAGCAGAAAATGATTTTACCATATAGGAGGCGGACATGGGAATAGTAGTGAATTTAGATGTGATTATGGCCAAACGGAAGATATCGGCAGGGGATTTGGCAGAGAAAATTGGCATTACGCCAGCGAATCTGTCCATCTTAAAGAACAATAAAGCCAAGGCCATCCGCTTTTCTACCCTGGAGGAAATTTGCCGGGCCCTGGAATGTCAGCCGGGAGATATTTTAGAATTTAAGGAATAAAAGGGGAGCCCTTGACAGGCATAGGAGCAAAGGGAAAACTAGAAAAATGGGGGAATAGAGATGAAATATTATTATAACGAATCGGGGGGAACAAATGTGAACGGACAAAATCAAGCAGCAGGAATGTGTTTTGATATCAAATCGACAGAAAGACCGCCGATGGTCTTTCGTGGGGCGGACTTCTGGCTGGCCGCCGCTTTGCTGGCCTGTGGATTTCTTTACTGGAATTTCATTTTAGATCGACAATTAGGCTTGGGGATTACCATCTTTGCAGCGGTGCTCTGTACGGTTACGTGGATTTACCTGCGGGCAGTAGGTATTCACCAGAATAGAAAAAGCGTGATTTGGCTGGCCTTAACAGCTGTTTCAGCCCTGCAATTTGCCATTTTTGACGGGTATGACATAAAGTTTTTAAACCTGTTATTTATTTCAGGCAGTTTTCTGCTGTGGGTTACCCATAGCACCGGCCGGTCTCTGGATATACGGCTGTCTATTTACACCCTTTGGGACCTGCTAAATCAGCTGTTTATGGTTCCGCTGTCTAACCTGACCTGTGGCTATTTCAGCCTGAAAAAGGGTCTTGGAGGGAATCGGCACAGCCGCAACGCGCTGTATATGGCGGCAGGTGTCGTGATATTTTTGCCGTTAATGGTCTTTGTAATCAGTCAGCTTTCTCAGGCCGATGCGGCTTTTGAAGAAATGCTGGCGCAGATGATGGCACTCTTATCTTGGAACACCCTGCTGACTCATCTGATGCAATTTGTCATCGGCATGCCGGTGGCGGCCTATTTATTCGGTTCTATTTACGGCAATGCTACTGGGCGTAACATCGAAGCCATGAATCGGCAATCCATTGAGCGGTTTAATACCTCGATCAGTTTTGCACCGAAAATAACCGTGTATACGGTCATGGCTTTGTTCAACTTAATTTATCTGGCCTTTTTTCTGTCCCAGACGGCCTATTTTCTGTCAGCTTTCCAGAACCTGCTGCCAGAGACGTTCACCTATGCAGAATACGCCCGGCGGGGTTTCTTTGAACTGTGCAAGGTTTCAGCAGTTAATGGACTGCTTATTATGCTGGCCAATGCCTTTATCCGCAAAGGGGACCGGGGGCCCGGCGGATACCGGATGCCGATGCTGCTGCGGGTGCAGACTGGTCTCTTGGCGATTCTGACCATGGGTCTTATCGCCACAGCACTGCGGAAGATGGTTCTCTACATTAGTTTTTATGGACTGACGCAGCTGCGGGTGTATACTTCCTGGTTCATGGTCCTGTTGTTCTTTGCTTTTGCCGTGGCGCTTATTCGCCAGATAAAGTCCTTCAATTCCTCAAGAATCCTTCTAATTGGTTTTATGGTGGGATTTATGGTTCTGGCCTACGGCAATGTAGACGGGAATATAGCAAAATATAATATTGAGAATTATGAAAGTGGTAAGCTGGAATCGATTGACTACGCAGCCCTATTCCGCCTGTCAGACGGAGCAGCTGTATACTTAGACCGCTGGTATGATAAAACAGAGGATGAAGAAGCCAAGAAACTGGTGTATAATTATATGGTATACGGCAATGCAGAGGGCCTGCCGATGTATCAGGAGCGGGATTTTCGAGATTTTAACCTGCAATCCAGCATCAAGGAGAGCTTAGGCTCTCTGCGTGTAAGTGAGGGACCACCGCAGCCGTAAGCATGTTGAATTACAAAAGACGAGGAGGCAGACGAATCATTGAAGATTGTATTTATTGGAAACAGTATTATAAACGGCTTTCCCTATGACAGAGAGCAAGACTTTGTCGGGCTTTACCGGAAGGCATCCGGCCAGGAGGTACTGAACAAAGGGGTAAATGGAGATACCGTCCAAGGGGTTACCAGCCGCTTTGCTCAAGACGTGCTGGCCCAAAGGCCGGATATGGTTGTCATCCTGCTGGGGACCAATGAGTTTATCTATCAGGAATCTTTACCAGAGACTTGTATGAAGCAAATTGCCTATCTGGCAGAATTGGCGGCAGCCCACGGTATCCAGCCGGTCTTGCTTACGCCGCTGCCTGTAGACCCACTCATGGCAGAGAGCCGATGGATGGTTTGTGACGACGTGGATTACGAGCTGGTGCAGGAGCAGATTGAGCAGCTGCGGAAACAGATGGTGGACTACGGAAAGCAGCATGAGATAAAGGTCTTAGACACGTATCGCGCTTATCAGGAATACGCAGATCAGATTGGGGCGCAGGCAGCCTATTACGACGGTATTCATCCCACAAGGGAAGGTCACCAGTTCTTGGCAGAAATTGTAGGAAAACTTCTGTAAGTTCTGTAAATAATGAAAATAGAGCAAACAAAAACCCCTCCAACTGGCTATAGAGTACCTGCTAGTCTCGAGGGGTTTTGCGCTGAAAGGGTTCTTTTTAAACGGGAGTAGCTTCAGACAGATACGTCGATTTGTTGAGCGGTGCTGGCCTCTCCCGTGCTGTTTTTTAAGTAAACGCCCGTGCGGACAATTTGTCCATTCACCTGGCCGGTGTTGCCAGAGCGCAGTAGGAAATCCGTCTCGGTGCTGCCCAGATAGATGGCACCGATGTCGGCATCCTTCAGGGTAATCATTTTATCTGTACCATCGTCGGACTTAATCCATATTTTTAACTTATTAAATATTTCATCGTTTTCGTCAATCCAACCGTTTTTATCCAAATCGTAAGACGATAGTTCGGCAAAGCCATTGCCGGTATTGGCACCGAAAAGTTCTTTTCCGTTGTTAATCTTGCCATCCCCATTTTTATCTAGGGCAAGATAGCCACTGTCTTTATTCAGGTAAGAAATGTTGTCTTCTTTCCCGTCGCTGTCGATATCAAAACAAAATTTCTGATCGCTGAGGCTGGCCGGATTGCTGTTTAGGTTGATGACCAAGGGGTCTTTCATCACTACTTGCTCCGACCATTCAATACTGCTGTACTGCATGAAACTTCTGGACATTTCTAAATCTAAATTAAAAGTCAATTCCCGTCCATCTTGCGTCTTGGCCACCCCTACAGTAGAGAACACTGTGCTCTCCTTTTCTGACAGGAAGTGGACCGCCTCTACATTCCGCACCCAAGATCCTGAGAGGGGCTTTATTGGAGTGGGGGAGGACGTTAGATTAAGGGAAAAGCTTTGAGCACTTGCCTGAGCCTGCTGCACAGACAGTGCGCTGTAAGAACTAGTAGAATGCCGGCTCCCGAGGAGCATGTCCAGCATTTTTCTCAACAGAGTCAGCTTTAAATCCTCGCGGTCAGGAACAGAAAATGGTGAACTGGTCGTCTTGCCTGCCGCCAGGATGGTGTTCCCGTTTCCGGCATTGGCTGATTCACTAGGACCTGAGGGATTCTCATCGGACAATAGCTTCTTGGTTTGACTCAGAGCCTGAGCCAGGGCATCTTCCTTCGTCAGTTTGTCCTGACTGCCCTCCGATTCCCCTTGCTCCCATTTTACTTCACTGGATTTGATTCGGGTGAATTCAATGGATTCATACTCTCTAGCTGAGTTCATCGCAACGACGCTGGATTCAATTTTCATTTCTGTTCCTCCTTACTTAAATATATATGCACACATGTAATATGTCGGTTAAGGAAACAAAAATATAAGGGCAGCAGGAAAATAAGGGGAAAATAGCAGTAAGAGAAAGTTTTTCTGGGGATAGGGATGTGCCGAGCGGATTAGGTATGTGCGGAGGCGCATTATATGGTATAATGAACTCTGTGGATTTGCCGCAAGAAAGGGAATATTGCTTTCCCTGGCGGCGCAGCTTGTGTCGTGCAACAGCTGTGGAGAATAGAACAGAAAAGGAAGGGATTAACTGAAGATGAAAAAGTATGAGACCGAGATTCGGGTAATCTATGCGGATACAGATGCTATGGGCATCATTTACCATACCAATTATATCAAGTGGTTTGAAGCAGGGCGAAACGAATTTCTGCGGCAGATTGGCTATCCTTATGCTCGGCTGGAGAAAGAAGAGATTTGGCTGCCAGTTGCGGCTGTAACTTGTGAGTACAAAAAGCCTGGCAGATACGATGACGTTCTGCTGATTCAGACCTGGGTCAAAGAGATGGGGGCTGCCACTGTCGTTATGGGTTACGAGATTTTTAACAAAGAAAGTGGTGAACTACTGGTAATTGGCACCAGCAAGCACGGCATTACCTCCCCAGAATTAAAGCCCCTCCGCCTAAAAAAAGTCAATCCAGCTCTTTACCAAAGGTTGACAGAAGATTTGGAGAAGTAAACCATGGCGGAGTTTTGTCGGATATGGCAGAGCAAGAGAGAGCGTCATACAAAAGAGCCAGAACAAAGAAGAATAAGTCGAAGTAAAGAATCGGGCTACCGCTACTGAATCAAAGAGACTTGTCGAACCGAGACTAATATTATTGTTTAATGTAGATTGACGATGAATCTGATGTTAGCTTGCTAGCACTGTAGAATGGCGTGGTAACGGACTTTTGTAAGGAAATCAGAAGAATTGTGCAAAGGTATCGGCTGACGATAATGGAAAAACACTGTAAAATTCATAAGAAGAACAAAAGATAAGAAGGAGTATTCATGGAAAAAGGACAAAAATGTCAATTACAAATTGACGATATGAGCAATGAAGGACAGGGAATTGGGCGGTCAGAAGGGATGGCTATATTTGTAAAAGATGCTATTCCTGGAGATACCGTGCTGGCAGAAATAACGAAAGTAAAAAAGAACTACGCTTTTGCTATAGCCAGTGAGATTCTCCAACCATCCCCTTACCGAATTGACAAGGAATGTCCCTACGCTGGAGCTTGCGGCGGGTGCACCTATGCCGGCATGAGCTACCCAGGCCAGTTATGGCTGAAAGAAAAACAAGTGCGGGAAAAGCTTATTCGCCTGGGCGGATTGGAAGACCCTAAACTGGAGCCAATCATTGGCACGGACCAACCCTACCATTACAGAAACAAGGCTCAAATGCCTGTGAGTACAGGTGGCATTATCACTAGAAAAGGCGGAATCGTAGAGAACTTGGGCCCCTGCGCCATTGGATTCTATAAAGCCAAAAGCCATGATGTGGTTAACTGTAGTGAGTGCTTACTGCAAGCACCTCCGGTGGTTGCCATCGCTCAGGTTTTGCGGGATTTTGTGAAAAGCGACAATATTACCGCATACGATCCCAAGTGGGAAAAAGGGCTGCTGCGCCACCTGGTGGTGAAGACCGCTATGGGTACCGGTGAAGTGATGGCCATACTGGTTATCAACGGCAGGGGCATTCCAAACAGCGCTAAGCTGGTCGAAATGATGGACGAGGCGGTGTGTATGCTTCCGACCAGAGAAGACGGTATCCAGTACAATCTGGAGAGTGTGGTGGTCAACATCAAGAAGGGTAAAGGCCCAGAAATCATGGGTTCGGAATGTTTGACTATTGCAGGGAAACCAACCATTTTAGAAAAAGTGGGGCAGCTGGAATTTGAAATTTCACCTTTGGCTTTTTATCAGGTAAATCCGGTACAGATGGAGGTTCTGTACAGCAAGGTGCTGGAATACGCCCAGTTGCAAGGTCATGAGAAGATTTTGGATTTGTATTGCGGGGTCGGCACTATCGGTCTCTTCTGTGCTGATCAGATGCGGAAATCGGCAAATGGTGAAAGTACTGGACAAGTCCTGGGCATCGAATCTGTTAAAGGGGCTGTCCTGGATGCAAACCGCAATGCGGTTATCAACGGATTGGTCAATGCACAGTTCATTTGCGGCCGAGCGGAAGAGGAACTGCCAAAGGTGCTGGCTGGGCATATCGATAAGGACGGATTTGAGGTACCGCCATTTCAGCCGGATATCATCATTCTGGACCCACCGCGGGCAGGCTGTGCGCCGGAACTGCTAGAAGCCGTCGCCGCTGCTGCACCAGCCAAGTTGATTTACGTGTCCTGCGATCCGGCTACGCTGGCTCGGGATGTGAAGAGGCTAGGGGAACTGGGGTATCAGTTTACGCAGGGGACACCGGTGGATATGTTCCCGTGGACGCGGCATGTGGAGTGTGTTTGTTTGTTGGAGAAGAAAAGTGCCAATGAAGTAAAATAAAAGATGACCACAATTCGGTTGTGGGTTAGAGGCAAAAACAAGGCTCAAAAACGGACAAAAAAGTGACGTTCTTGAGCCTTTAAAATTAGGTAAAAATAGGTGACATGAAGATTTGTAATAATTTCTTAATATTTTATTAGAAAGTAAAGCATAAATATATATTTTGAAGAAAGCACACAATCTTTTTCAACCTGAAGCTAAAGACTTAACAAATGATGTTTATTTAAGATTTGCTCTGCACCTCTGTCTCCCGCACTTCCCTAAAGTTGGATTACGGGTGTTTCTATTCTATATAACAGCTCCAAAAACATTCAAAAATTCTTTGGCGATATAAGATAGATGTCGATCTTTAAGCCATAACAGAGTTGTTCTTGTTTCCAAAGATAACTCGTTGATCTCTCTGCAAATTATATTGGGATTTGAAATAAGTCCAGTAGCTGGTTTGGGTACGATTCCAACTCCCATCCCTGTTTCAGCCCATGATATTATTGATCTAACGTCATCACATTCACAAAGTATTCTAGGTTTAAAGCCTGCCTTCTTACATGAGCTAACTATCATGAGTTCAAATCTGCGATCTATTATCAGTGGTGTGTTGATAAGATTGGTTACTGATATGAATTCATTTTCTCCTTGCAAGTACAGATTGTTCTTGGTTATAGCCATCATTGGATCATATGGTAAGCTAATTGATTCAAAGATCTCAGAATTAAATGGAGTTCTAACGATCCCAATATCTATTATTCCTTTAGTCAGCATATCTAATATTCTATACGTATCTCCTTCTCGTATTTGAAAGTTCAAGCTAGGGTATTTTTCATGAAAAGAATATAGCAATTCTGGTAAAAGTATTCCCCCTGAAGATGGTACAGTACCCACTGATAATACACCTAGGAACTCTTTGTTATAATTTTTTAATTCGTTGATAGTAGTTTCTACTAACTGCAAAATTTGTTCGGCGCGATATTGTAAAAGTTCACCAGCACCTGTTATTTGAAGTTTTTTAGTAGTCCTTTCTATTAGTTTTATTTCAAGTTCCTCCTCGAGAAGCTTTAATTGATGGCTAAGAGGTGGCTGAGCTATGTGGAGTCTTTCGGCAGCTTTGGTGATGCTGCCCTCCTCAATAATTGCAAGAAAATAATTGAGTTGTTTAATATCCAAGAATATCACTCCTTTGATTTATATTTAAAAAGTATAAATGAGATATATTTATAGTATTATTCATATATATTATACGGTGCTATAATGATCTTGTAAATCGAATAATTGGTAATCGCGATATCATATTCTTATTAACATAATTTCAAATTAAATATAAATTCGGTGGTGAGTTAATAATGTCTGATACAAATTTTAATAATGAGCATTTAAATAAAAAAACAATTGGAATACTAGGTGGCATGGGTCCACTTGCAACTGAGGATCTCTTTCATAAAATTATTGTTCTTACGGAAGCTAAGAATGATAATGAGCATATCCATGTACTAATTGACAATTATACTGCAATACCTGATAGAACTAGTTATATTTTAGGTTATGGGGAGGATCCGACGAAATACATGGTAGAGGCAGCTGTGAAGCTTGAATTAATGGGAGCTGATGTCATAATAATGCCATGTAATACAGCCCATTACTTTTACGATGAAATAGTAAAATACCTTCGTATACCTTTTATTAATATGATTGAAGAAGTTGCTAAAAAAATAAAAAAGGATAAACCTGACGCCCGTAAGATAGGATTGTTAGCTACAGAAGGAACCTGTAAGTCTGGAATTTATGATAAGATATTAAAAAAGTATGGTATTGAAATTGTAAAACCAAATGATGTAGATCAGGACAAAATTAGTGATCTAATATATGGTATTAAAGCTGGACGAACAGAATACAACTTAGACGATATAAATTCTATACTCTCTTATTTCGAATTTCAGAATATAGATACTGTAATCTTAGGTTGTACTGAATTGCCTGTAGCTTTTCAGATGATGAATATAAAAGGAAATTTTATCGACCCAACTAAAATACTAGCGCAGAGCGCAATTGAAATGGTGGGAAGAAAAGCTAGGGATTAAACTCTATCGTATAAGCGGAATATGAGGAATGATAATTAGAAGATATAAAACTGCATAAAAATAATAGGGGGCAAATATTAATGGATAAAATGAGTCTTCAAAGAGAAGAAATAGAAAAAGTATATGGTAAAATCAGCCCATTCGAACTCAAAGACAAACTAATAAGTCTTGCAGCAGAGTCAAACAAGAGCGGAACGCATTCACTGCTGGATGCGGGGAGGGGAAATCCAAACTGGATAGCAGCAACACCTAGAGAAGCATTTTTCACATTTGGACAGTTCGCAGTTTCGGAAAGCAGAAGGGTCTGGAACGAGGGGGACTTAGGGGGAATGCCTGAAAAGGAAGGAATTGCACAACGTTTCAAGCAATACATCAACAAAAACAGCAGCGCTCCAGGGGCAGAGCTCCTTAAGAGGATCATAAACTACGGAATCACTATGAAAGGATTCGATCCGGACGAATGGATATACGAGCTTGCAGACGGTATCATCGGGGATAACTATCCTATGCCTGGCAGGATGCTAAAGCATATAGAAAAGGTGGTGAACGACTACCTGATACAGGAATTATGCTACAATGAACCACTAGAAGGTATGTTCAGAACCTTTGCGGTAGAGGGAGCTACAGCAGGAATGTGCTACGTGTTTGATTCCCTCATCGCAAACAACATGCTTTCAAAGGGAGATAAAATAGCTATCATGACACCAGTGTTTACGCCTTATCTGGAGATCCCGCATCTGCCACGGTATAGCTTTGAGGTGGTGAATATTTCTGCAAACGAGGTGGATGAGCAAGGTAACAGGACATGGCAGTATCCTACTTCAGAACTAGAGAAGCTTAGTGACAAATCAATAAAGGCTCTCTTCATCGTAAATCCAAGCAATCCTCCTTCGGTTGCTATGAAGCCAGAATCAGTTAAACTGCTAAAAAATATCGTGGATAAAGACAACCCAGACCTTATGATAATATCCGATGACGTATACAGCACCTTTGTGGACGGCTTCAGGTCTCTGATGGCTGACCTGCCTTATAACACTATAGGGGTCTACTCTTACTCTAAATACTTCGGAGTCACAGGTTGGAGGCTTGGAACGATTGCGATCTATGAGGACAATGTATTTGATAAACTTCTAAAGGAGCAAGATCAGGACAAAAAGGAGAGAGCGAGAAGAAGATACTCCGGGATTTCAACTAATCCAGATAGCATAAAGTTCGTAGACAGGATCGTGGCGGATAGCAGACAGGTTGCTCTTAACCACACTGCAGGACTTTCAACACCTCAGCAGGTGCAGATGGCTTTCTTTTCTTTGTTCGCCATAACGGATAGGGAAGACAAGTACAAAAATCTTACAAAGAATATCTGCCGCCGTAGGCAGAAGCTATTGTTTGAAGGGTTGGGTCTTGATGTGAAAAAGGATCAATATAGCGCAGCGTACTATACTCAATTCGATCTTCTAGAGTGGGCAAGTCAAAACTACAGTGAAGATTTCGCAAAATACCTAAAGAACAACTATAAAACGGTGGACATCCTTATAAGGCTTGCAGCGCAGTCATCAATTGTGCTCCTAGACGGAAATGGCTTCAATGGCCCTGAATGGTCTATCAGGATATCACTGGCGAATCTCTGCGACGAATCATATTCTAAAATAGGAAAAGTTCTTCACGATGTTATGGAAGGTTATGTAGAAGAATGGACTGAAAAATAAAAAAATAGAATTCGTTAAATATTGGTAAATCAAGGTGGCTGAGCAGTACAAACTCAGCTGCTTTTTTGTATATAGAAAACCTTTATCTCATTTTAACCAATTTAGTTGTATTATTTTTTCTTGCATTGTATAGTTTAATTGAATGGAGAATATTGTTTGGGAGGTCATGTCAATGAAAAAGATTGCACTTATCTATAAAAATAGAGAAAATCAAGGAGTTATTACTTATTTGGAAAATGCCCTGTATCACATATTTGAAGGGTATATAGAAATTAAAAGCTATTTTATCAGTGAATTGTTACCCAATGAACAAATTGAAGCAGATGCATATCTCATGGTTTATGAGGATATGATTTATCAGCTTAAAAATCATATATCAAATTTTTATAAATTGATACTGCTTGGAAGAAGTATAAGAAAAGAATTTCTGCACGCCATGCTGGAAATTCCTAAAGATACGGAAGTGTTCGTTGTAAATGATACCTATGAAACGACCATACAGACCACGTATACACTTTATGAACTCGGTATTAGCCATTTAAATCTAATTCCATACGATAAGGAATCGGCAGCAAGTGGAAAGTACAATGGGATAGAGTATGCTATTACACCTAATGAGGAGAGTCTGGTACCTAAAACAGTTAAGAAAATAGTAAATATAGGGTATCGAGAAATAAGCTTTGATACATTGTTGAAATTAATGAGAAAGCTTGACCTGGAAAATGATGTGGTAAATCGAAATCTGATCAGGCATTTACACACAATCGTCGAACCGAATACTGATTATCATGATAACTATTATAATAGTTATCTGAAAGGGAAATTGTTAAATCGTGTAGTGGATAATTCTTTAGAAGTTATCGTTATGCTGAATGAAAACCTAGAGGTGGTTTATTTTAATGAGAAAGCGAATGCAATATTTGAAACAAATGTGAATGCTCCCTTTGAATATATAGATGTAGAACTTATCCGGGGTGAGGATTTAAAAAATTATCCATTAGTTCTCGCAGATGAAAACTATATATTCGAAAAAACTACCATAAAGCTGATGGATGAGACCATAGGCTATTTATTAAATTTACAAAGTGAAAAGATATTACATGATATAGAGATCAATTTAAAAAATTATAACACGAAAAAGGGATTGATTGCGAAACATACTTTTCAGGATATTATTTTTAAGTCTGATTCCATGGCAGAATGTATTGACATGGCAAAGCAAGTAGCGAAAACAGATTATACAATATTGATAAGAGGAGAATCTGGAACCGGAAAGGAATTGATGGCCCAGTCTATACACAATTATTCTAATAGGAGTAATGCACCTTTTGTTGCCGTAAATTGTGCAGCAATACCAGAGACTCTTCTCGAAAGTGAACTGTTTGGCTATGAAGGAGGTTCTTTTACGGGAGCACAAAAAAACGGAAAGCTTGGGTTTTTTGAAAAAGCACATACGGGAACTTTGTTTTTAGATGAGATAGGGGATATTTCAGCTAATCTTCAAACAAGACTGCTGCGAGCCATTCAGGAAAAGCAGATTATGCGAATTGGCAGTGAAAAGGTAATTGATGTGGATATTAGAATTATTGCTGCTACCAATTCAAAATTAGAAGAAGCGGTGCAAAAGGGAAAATTCCGTGCAGATTTATTTTATAGATTAAACGTGATTCCAGTATTTTTAAAACCCATAAGTCAGAGAAAAGATGATATTTTATCTCTGTTGAAATTTTTTCTCGGGAAAGCATATAGTAATGTTACTGAGAGTGAGAAAAAATTGCTGGTAGAGTATCAATGGCCTGGGAACATCAGGCAGCTTCAGAGTGCCAGCCTGTACTATAAAACACTTGGGAAATTCCCTGAATATTTGTATGAAATAAAAAGCAGAACAGCCGCTGATTCTTTCGAACCAGCAGGTTCTGCCAAGGAAAGGAATTCTGATGGTGAAAGGACACCTGTTGACGTAAATGCTGTTTTTCAAAAGGTTTTAAAAGAAATCTACAATGCTACCCAGGCTTATCATGGGATTGGACGCAGTGCAATGATTGGAAACCTGAATCTTCAGGGTATTAAAATCAGTGACGGCAAACTGCGGACAATATTGTCTGATCTGGAAGAGCAGGGCTTTATATCTATAAAGCGGGGCCGCTGCGGGGCACAGATTACGGAAAAAGGTATCCAATATATCAAACAAGTGCAAACTAATCTTTCTTAAGAAATACAATATCATCAATCAGGGGCTCAAAACGGATTCTTAAGCCAATGCTTTTATGCTCCTTATCGCAAATAAAGGTGAGCGGGATGGACAGCGTCAATATATCTTCTTTTACGTTATCTACTCGGAAATTACCGGTCCAATAAGGTGCGGCAGGCAAAAACATGTCTCGATATTTCATATATAACTTGTCACCCTTGGATACTATTGTTAAAAAACCATATCCGGGATTGTAGTATGTGCCTTCATACGAGTAAACCTTATAGGCTGTCATAAGCTGATGTGACGGCATTTCATTCGGGATGGCATCTGGATAAATGGAATGAAAGATGTCGATGTGGCAATCTTTATAGTCCTCCGCTGTAGGTTTCCTGTCATCTCTGAATTTCCAGGTCCAGTCAACCGAAGGAAGATCCAGCAGAGAGTCAATGAGAGTATAAAGAATCGTATGCATGATAGCAACGGTAGGTGAATGAAGATTCATCATAAGTGAGATTCCAATATCATCGTCTGGCATGAAGGCTTGTATGGAAGTATATCCTTCGATTTTGCCCGTGTGCTTACAAATTAATTTTTCTCTGTATTTACCGGTTTTCCACCCCATGGCATATCCGTCTGAGGGATATAATTTCGCATCGGGTCCTATATCATCTGAAAAGTCTACCTGCCGGGTGATCATGACTTGGAAGATATTTTCCGGAATCAATTGAGTCCCGTCCTCCGTTCGGCCTTTATTGATCAAGAAAGCCAGCCATTTGCACATATCTATTGCCGTACAGTTAACTGATGCTGCGGGGGCGACTACATCTACATTCCAGACGGGAAGCTTAGTAAGTTTGCCGTTTAATACCTGGTATGGATAAGCAAAATTGTCAGAATCGGTCATGTCCTTTGCCTGACAATTGGCCGAGGTCATACCTAATGGATCAAACAAATAATTTTGCATCAGACTGGTCCATGATTGTCCGGTTACGGCTTCTGCAATATAGCCGATTACAGCATAGATGATGTTGCTGTATTGTGGCCTGCTTCTGAACGGAGCACTGGGTTGAAGATATGGAAAAACCTGAGAGAATTCTTTTAATGTTTTTGGGACGGGCCATATGGCATCATGGCCGCCGAGTCCTGTTCTGTGGCACAGCATGTCCCTAAGGGTCATGCCGCCAGCCGCTTCTTCATCCATCATTGCAAAGCCAGGAATGTAGTTTGTGACGGGAATATCATAGTCCAGTTTTCCGGAAGCTATCAACATGGCAATTATTGCAGAGGTCATGGATTTTGAACAGGAGGCTACACCAAAAAGTGTAGTATCCATTACCTCCAGTTGGTTTTCTTTGTCTCTCCATCCAAAGGATTTCGTATAAGGTTCATGACCTTTTTTTACAATACTCAAAGATAATCCTGGCACATTCCAGAAATCCATTTCGCGTTGAATAAGCAGTTCGTTGATCGTAGTCCTGTTGTTCATATTGATTAGTACCTCCTAATTGATAATAATTAATATAAAGTAGTGCAATTATTATACCAACAAAAAGGCGGGACGGCAAAAGAGAAGGCATACATCAGCTTGAATTTAGAATACTCTGTCATTGAATGAAATGATAGGGAGTTCATCCCCCAGTGAGAGAATCAAAACATTACTCCAGCATCACATATAGTATAATATAAATAGTGTAAAATTGGATTAAATAGGATTTTTAAGTTTTTTTTGTATGTAAGACTTGCAAATTCTGCTTTTTTTCAATACTTATAAGTTGGCACTATTTTTGCAATATCTTAATATATAGTCACAGACTACAATAATATTAAGGAGGAAAAATTATGAGTTCAAAAAGTAAGTTGGATGCAACAGCCAATGAAGTTGGATTTAAAAAGGAAATCGGCCTCTTCGGCGGTGTGAGCATCATTGGCGGAATCATGATTGGTTCAGGAATTTTTTATTTAGGCTCATACGTATTGGAGCGAACTCACATGAGCATGGGATTAGCCCTGCTATGCTGGATTGTTGGAGGTATCGTATCTTTGCTTGGAGGATTGTGCTTTGCAGAATTAGGAGCATCTAGTCCAAAATCCGGGGGTATGGTTGTTTATTTGGACGAAGCCTATCACCCAGTTGTAGGGTATATGTTTGGTTTTACAAGCTGGCTGCTAAGCGGTGCAGGCTCCATCGCCGCTTTGGCTATTGCATTGCCAACTGCCTTGAGAGGTTATTTGGATTTATCCGATGTTTCAATCAAAATAATCGCTGTGGCACTCATTCTTTTACTAACAGGTTATAATTCATTAGGAATAAAACAGGGAACTATTTTGCAGAATGTGTCAATGGTGGCAAAATTAATTCCTATCATCATTATTATTGGTGCAGCTATTTTTCTGGGGCAGCAGCATCCTGACCTGACTCTGTTGCCTGCTGACGGAACAGAGGCCAGCTTTAGTGCAATCATTGGTATGATTGCTTTTGCGACAGTAGCTACTTTATGGGCATATGAAGGCTGGACTAACTTGAATTCTCTTGCAGAAGAGATGAAGGACCCGGCTAAAAACTTACCCAGAGCATTACTGATTGGTATCGGTGCTATCACCATTATCTATACTTTGTTCAACTTCGCAATTTATAAAGTCCTTCCGCATACTGAAATCGTCAGCATGATTGGAGACGGAAATCTCTACCTTGGGACAGAAGTAGCAAAACGTGTATTTGGTGGCATCGGTGGAGGCCTGGTACTTGCAACCATGCTGATTGCTATGTTCAGTTCTTTAAACGGAATGATTATTACATTCCCGCGTAACTACTATGCTATGGCAAAAGAAGGGCATTTCTTCAAGAGCTATGGAGAACTACATCCTAAGTACAAGGTTCCTACAACCGCTTTAATTGGTCAGGCAGTTATCTCAATAGTATTAGTCCTTTTAAGAAATCTAGATCAGCTGACGTCTTTGGTAGTATTTGCAGGAATGCTGTTTAACGTACTTTGCGTAGTAGCAGTTATTGTTTACAGAAAGAGATACCCGAATTTACCTCGTCCATATAAGGCTTGGGGATATCCGGTTACTGTTATTATTTCCACGCTTTTGTTCTTCGGCTTGATGTTAAATACCTTGATGGAAGATACGTTTACCGCTTTAATTGGTTTAGTAGTACCGGCTTCAGGAGCAGTGGTTTACTTTATATTTGATAAGAAAATAAAAGCAGATAAAAATAGAGCATAAATATAAGGAGGCGAAAAAATGGGTTTACCTAAAGATTGTGAATTAAGCATTCGCTGTAGATTTAAAAAAGGTGAAAAAAATCTCATTACAGATGTGCCTGGTGTAAAAGTAGGGCATGTAACTTTGATCGATCAAGAGAAAGATATTCATACAGGAGTTACAGCGATTTTACCCCATACGGAAAACCTTTTTAGAAATAAGGTATTAGCAGCAACTTCTGTAATAAATGGATTCGGCAAAAGTACCGGTTTGGTTCAGATCGATGAATTGGGAAATATTGAGACACCGATTATCATGACCAATACTTTTGGCGTCGGAACGGCCTTAAATGCAGTAACAAAATATATGCTGAAGGATAATGAGGATATCGGAAGGTCTACAGGCACGGTAAACTGTGTTGTTACGGAATGTAACGACGGAGAATTAAATGACATCAGGGGAATGCATGTTATGGAAGAGGATGTATTACAGGCTATTGAAAATTGTGGTGACATATTTAAAGAAGGAGTCGTAGGCTCTGGCAGCGGCATGATTTGCATGGGCATCAAAGGAGGAATAGGATCTGCTTCCAGAATCGTATCTTGCGATGGCAAGGATTATACGATTGGAGCGATTCTGATGTCCAACTTCGGGATGTCTGGTAATCTAATGATAGATGGCAGGAGAATTGATACAGAGCATACAGTGCCGAGAAGCAAAGCTGAAAAAGGATCGGTTATTATCATTATAGCAACAGATATACCGCTCAATGAGAGGCAGTTGAAGCGGGTGGCAAAACGAGCTACTGTGGCTCTGAGCAGGACTGGATCCTTTCTCGGAAATGGCAGTGGAGACATTGCAATCGCATTTTCCAATACCAATATAATGCCGCATTACAGCGATAAAAATATTATTGACACTAAAATGTTCCACGATGATGCTATAGACAAAGTATTCGAAGCAACTGCAGAGACTGTGGAAGAAGCGGTGATCAGTTCGATTTATCATGCAGAGACTGTAAAGGGCATCAGAGGTAAGGAAGTATTTGCTTTAAAAGAATTTTTATAGCATGGATGAAAGGATAAAGATGAAAGTATTTATCAGTGCCGATATAGAAGGGGTGACTGGTGTTACCAGTTGGTGTGAAACGAGATATGGTGGCCAAGGATATGAAGCAGCATGCAGCCAAATGACACTGGAGGTGGCAGCAGCATGCAGAGCCGCCATGAAACTGGGATGCGAAGTGGTCGTTAAGGATGGACATGAAGATGCTTTAAATATTCATATGACACAATTACCGAAGGGTGTACAATTAATCCGGGGCTGGATGACCTCTCCGGCATCTATGATGGGTGGCTTGGATGAAAGCTTTGCCGCCGCAGTTTACATTGGATACCATTCTCCTGAAGGAAGCGATTCCAGCTCGTTAGCGCATACCATTGAACATGATTTATTCAACTGGATAAAAATCAATGGAGAGTTAGCTTCGGAGTTTTTATTGAATGCGCTTTGGGCAACTGCTCATGGGGTTCCCTCTATTTTTATTTCAGGAGATGATGGCATGTGTCGGCTTGCAAAAAAAAGCCATCCCGAAATCTTCACCGTAGCTACAAAGACGGGAATTGGTAATGCTGCATGGAATATTCATCCGGAAGAGGCTATAGAAAAAATTGAAGAGGGTGTGGAAAAAGCATTAGAAGCTGGAATGGGATTAATGCCGATTGAAAAAGAATACAATGTGGTTATTAATTTCAAAGAGCATCAAAATGCCAGAAGAGCATCGTGGTATCCGGGAGCAAAACAAACGGACAGCAATACGGTGGAATATACAGCAGGAACACCTTGGCAACTAAGAGTTGCACTCATGTTCATGACAGAAATATAGCCACGATTTGTTCATTTGATCCGAAAAAAACCAAAGAAATGATTTGACGTACTAAAACATTTGACTGGCAGAGCTTACTGAAATTCAGCAGGCTCTGCTTTGTTGTATATATAAAACCACGCATTGGATGAAGTTGTCAAATGTAAGAAGAAATTTCATATCCATATTTTTTGTAAGTAGTTCGTGGTTTTGGCTTGTATGCCTCTGCCCTTTGAGCTATATTATTAAGAGTAAGCTTATTATGAAGGGTGTCGATATCATCTAATGGTATCATTCTAGCCAAAAGATTTGAGAACCTTGAAGTGACGAAAAAGATGACCAAATGTGATGCTGGCAAGAAATAAACTTTTAAAATATGCGGAAATATAAATGACATAATTTAGAAAGAAGATGAGACATATTGAATAAGAAAACAATTCAAAAGATGCATCCTACAAAAAGAGCAATCTCTGCATAATTACTGATTCTAAATATTATGTAGAGGAGATTTAATAATGAATGAAATAAATAATGTAACAAGAAGATTAGATAGTCCCGTTCTTACAAAGCAGACCATTATTGACATGGAAGATATGCCACTTTTTACACATGCACTTATTTTTGATGATTTGTTAATTGTCACTCAAAAAGAAACGAATTGCTTTGTGCTGAAATCATCTAAAGGGCTTATTGTAATAGACGCAATTTGGCCATCCGTTAAGACCTATGAAGCAATTATTGGTGCTATTAAAGAAGTCGGATGGAATCCGGATTCGTTATATAAACTTATACTTACACATGGACATGTAGATCATACCGGCTGCGGTAAATGGCTTGTGAATAACCACAATGTGAAGACTTATATGTCAAGAATCGACGATATTTACTGGCGTGAGCATCCAACCAAACCTGATCGACCAGAAACATGGAAAAATTATAATATTGACGTTTACCTGAATGATAAAGATATCATTTTGTGCGGTAACAAAAAAATTTTTGTATACAGCACACCGGGACATACCCCTGGGTGTTTAAGTTTTATTTTCCCGGTCAAAGATAATGACATACACCACATGGCGGCTCTTTTTGGTGGTGCCACTCCACCACGTACTAAACCAGATATTCAGACATATCTGCATTCACTAGATTATTTTATGAAAGAAGCTGATGAAAAAAATGTTGATGTTGCTCTTAGCAACCATACCGCGATTGATAATGGTTTGTTACGAATTGCTTATTCTAAGGTAAGGTATTCGTATATGCCGAATATTTATATTGTTGGATATGAAGGGTTTGAAAAATATTCTCAAGTATTTAAAACATTAAGTAATAATATGCTTGGCGACCTTTAATAGTTATAATGACAAATTCCAATTTGTCCAATTCTAAATATCCAAGATCAAGTTGGTATTGTAAGAATCGGATTTTTAAAAATAAAAGTTTGATAAATATATACTTGCCGAAGGAAGCACCAGATTCCCACGACATCATTATTGTCCATTAAGGCATGTGTTAGGATTGAGCTTCATAAAAGAAGGGGTTCACGTTATGGCTAAAAACGATAATATGCTGGCAATTCTGTGGATGCTGAATTCAGGCGTAAAAATGACTGCAAAACAAATATCCCAAAAATTAGAAATAAATATAAGGACAGTTTATAGGCATATTGATGCACTATGTGCCAGTGGAGTGCCTATAATATCCGACCCAGGTCATAATGGCGGGTATCTCCTGCTGAATAATTTTATCAGAGCACCTCTGCTATTTGATATGGAAGAAAAAAAGGCACTCCTTCATGCTGCTGTTTTTGCAAAAGAAGCTGGATACCCTTTGAGTGAGGCATTAGGCAATGCGACATCAAAGTTGAAAATGTATTCGAATCAGGAACAGGAAAGTATACTCAACCATCATTTAGCCGGATTTGAAGTTATAAACCGCATGGTAAACCCTTCCATTCAGCCGATATTGGCGGAATTGGAGCAGGCTGTAGAAAAGGAATTCTCTGTAGAAATTGATTATCGCACAAGCCGTGAAGAGCAACCAAAGAATAGGATGATAGACCCCTATGGAATGGTTTACTGGAACAACAAATGGTATACTGTTGCATTTTGCCACCTAAGGAATGAAATACGAAGCTTTCGGGTAGATCGGATTTTACTAATCAAGTGTACTCAAATAATATTTAAGCGTCCCGAAGCTTTTTCGACCCGTGAATTTTTTATGAAAAATCTGTTACCTGATTTAGTGGGTAAGGAGGGGTTAATTTCTTTAATTATCGAAGGCAGGTCAGAGGCGTTGGATGAACTATGCATGCATTGGTTTTTAGGGTATCATCTGAAAGAGCGAACATCTAATCAAGCCATCTTTTTATTTGAGGAAAAATCAATTCATATTTATGTCCCTTATTTTCTCCTATCCTATGGTAAATCCATTCAAATAATCGAACCACAGAGTTTGAAAGAAAGACTTGTCGCTATTGCATCGGAGTTAATGGAATATTATCAACTTTAACAGCTTCACTGACAGCAGATGTCAGTGAAGTTGTTTTATAATGAGGATAGTCACTGATTACCGATGGTCGGTATTCCTTGATGAATAAAATAAGGAGAAATTGCAAAATGAATAATACAGTATATCTTTATGTGTTTGACACAATGTCAGACTGGGAAATAGGTTACTTAACTGCCGAGCTGAACTCGGGAAGATATTATAAAAAGGGACTTGACCCATCAAAAATAGTGACTGTTGGAATTGAAAGGACGCCTGTAACAACAATGGGTGGATTGAAAATACTGCCTGACATCAAACTGGATGAGTGCAGTATTGAAAGCACAGATGCATTGATTTTACCCGGTGGAGATACATGGACAGAAACAATTCACCAGCCCATCTTAAAAATTGTTGAGAGGTGTTTAAAGGAAGGTATATTAGTTGCAGCAATTTGTGGTGCTACAATGGGACTTGCCCAGACAGGATTGCTGAATTCACGTTGGCATACAAGCAATGATCTGGAATACCTTAAAATGATCTGTCCCACTTACACGGGCGAAAAGTATTACAAAATGGAGTCTGCTGTAACTGATGGAAAACTGATCACTGCATCTGGAATAGCTCCGTTGGAATTTTCTGTACACGTCTTGAAAGCGCTGGGTGTGTTTTCTTCAAAAACATTAGATGCTTGGTATAGTCTTAATAAGACTCATGAATCCAAATATTTCTATGAGTTGATGAATTTAATCCAATGAAGTTTACATCTATTACCCCATTTATAACAGTGAAGAATCCTTCTGAAGCAATAGAGTTCTATAAAACTATTTTCAATGCAAGGGTTAAGGTATTACTGAATATCCTGATGGAATTGGCAATAATTGTTCGTGCGGAAATCAGGTATTTGAAAATGCGGTAGCAAGAGGAGCAAAAGTAAGAGAAACGGTTGCAAGCTTTGTTTCAGGTGATCGATTTGGAAGTATATTGGATCCTTTTGGAGTAATATGGTCTATTATGACTAAGATTGAGGATTTATCAGAAGAAGAAAGTAGTCGTAGGGTTGCTGAATGGGCCAAAAGCTTTAGTGGAGAATAAATGCAATAAATGTTTTAATAAAAAGTGTTAAAAGTGACAATTTGCTGAAATGATGTAATAGAAATGCTAGTGCCAAATAGTTGGCGGAAATAGAAACTTCAAAATTTTGAGGTTGAAAAAGCGATCTTTTGAAAATATAACCCTGCCGCCAAGGGGCTACCAGCTTCATGCGGCATCATTATCACCGCTACAAGGCACGTGGAGACGGTTGTATTGATGTCAAGGATTGAGAAATAACAGTATAAAAGGGATTGATATAAAGAGATTTCTGTGACTTTGAACTCATTATTCAACCTGAGTTCAAAGTCACGGATTCTTTTATTGTAAGAACATATCTAAAACCATAAAAACACAAGGTTGTGTGGACATTATAATTACAGATGTATAAAAACTTTGACTACAGTGATCGAGATTAAAAAAGTGAACGTTTGAAGGCGATGAGTTACGATGGGGGAAAGTTATATAAAACCATTCTTAAAGATGGGGACCATCTCGTAAGATCAAAAGAAAATGAAGGAATAGTTCATGGTGTAAGCCAAGATAAAAATGATAAGACAACTGATATCGCTGAATGATAAGAGATTGAGATAAAAGAATCCGATTATAATTATCGGGAAAAATATTATGAATCCAAACAAGTTGAGATTACCCGAGAGCAACAGGAATTAGTACAGATGATTGGTGAAGTGATAGTTGCCGGTATTCTACATGGTGCTGGAAAACTTAATGAGCATTTTGTTCAGCCATGGTGGAAAAATAACGCTAAACCGTGGATTAAAGAAAAATATTCTGATATAAAATTTCTGATTTCTGGGAGAACTAAGTTTGAACAAATACAGAAAAAGAATAAACATGTTGAAACCAAGAGTTCATCATTGCTTGATGCAGAAACAGACCAGAAAATTGATACAATGCTTGATCAAGCCTTTGATAGTTTATATTTTGATATGAGTTCTGAAGAGGCAAAGCAACCTATGATGAACCTAATATATTATATATTAGGAGTTACTTACGAGATAAAAGTATTGAGTAATACTAGGATTGCTAATCAATTTGAAGATGAAAAACTACGTATAGAAAATCAAGTAAAAGTAGAAAGGTTTCTTGTACAAAAAGTTGCCAATAATATTAATAGTCTATTATCGCATGAAACTTTGCTTCTTGATGTTAGCACTTCAAAGCAAATTTTCAGCCTTTTAGGTGGGGGATAGAGATAAATGGAGATTATGCATTTGCAGAAGGTAAATAAGTGATATTGAACAATTGCAAATTTTGTAGTGGTTCAAAGCAATGATAAATTGGAGGGACACCATGCAAAAAAAGAAAAATGAAATAACTATTCATAGTTCGGCTGCAGAATATCTTACCTATATTGCAACGGTCGGAGACAATGCAGACAGCATAGATATGCGTTATGAAGATGAAAATATTTGGCTGACACAGAAAATGGTGGCTGTGTTGTATGATGTAAGTCTTCCAACAGTTAATGAACATATTAAGAAAATATATGATGACGGTGAGCTGACAGAGGAGGCAACTATTCGGAAATTCCGAATAGTTCAAACCGAAGGTTCAAGGCAAGTGAATCGAGAGGTTATTCACTATAACCTCCAGATGATTATTTCCGTTGGCTTTAAAGTTAATAATGACCGGTGCTGTTCGTTTCCGTAAGTGGTCAGGACAAATAGTCAAGGATTATACCATCCAGGGCTGGTCAATGGACAAGGAACGACTGAAAAAAGGTCGGGTGTGAATAATCTTTAGTGTAAATGGAATAATCATCCATTTTTTTAGTGATAATATATTGCAGCATAAATCAGGAAATGCTGAGGATCAACCCAACTCTTGCGGTGGATTATATGGCAAAGCGGTAGACTTAAGTCTGCCACTCGCAGGTAATCCTACTGGGGATAAAGCTCAGAAGTTTGGGACAGGATCTTCAAGCCTTTAGGCAGTAAGCCTGTCTGCAAAGAAAATCATGATCTGGCTGTATGCCATTGCCCAATCCCTTGACGGCATAGTCCATTTCTTTGTAATTTCTCTGACCGAAAGGTATACTACTTTTCGAATTGAATCATCGGTTGGGAAGATTGATTTTGTCTTGGTAAATTTACGCACCATCCTGTGATATGCTTCTACTGCATTTGTTGTATAGATCAGATGACGGATTTGCTGGGGGTAGTTAAAAAAAGTCGTAAGTTCGGCCCAGTTTGTATCCCAAGACCGCAGGATGGATGGATACTTCTTATCCCATTTTTCCCTGAATTCCTCTTTAGCATACTCTGCATCATCAAGATTTACCGCTCCATAGAGTTTCTTCAGATCTGTGCAGATTTCTTTTCGATCTTTGTACTGCACAAATTTTGTTGAGTTGCGAATTTGATGGACAATACATAGCTGCTGCTTGGTATTTGGAAACACTGCGTTGATTGCCTCTCCAAGACCCTTAAGGTTATCATGGCAAGCAATGAAGATGTCTGAAACACCTCGTTTTCTAAGGTCAGAGCAGATTGATGCATAAAAGCTTGCACTCTCGTTTTCACTAATCCAAATGCCCAACAGATCCTTTTGACCGTTCATGTCGATACCCAGCACCGAATAGACGCATTTATTAATAATCTGATTGTCCTTACGGCTCTTGAACACAATTCCGTCAAAGTAGATGATCGGGTAAATAGACTCTAACGGGCGGTTCTGCCACTCATTCACCTCTGGCAGGATTTTATCTGTTATCTTGGAAATCAAGGTCTGTGGAATCTCAGCCCCGTAAATCTCCCGCAGGCTGTCCTCTATATCCTGCTGGCTCATCCCTTTGGAATACATTGCCATAATTTTCTGCTCTATTTCATCTGTCCGGGTCTGCCTTTTTTCAAGAATCTTCGGTTCAAATTCACCGTTTCTATCTCGGGGCACAGCAATTTCACTCTCACCATAATCGCTGATGATGGTTTTGCGGTTGTAGCCGTTTCGGCTGTTACCGGAGTTGTTTCCTTCAATACTGTTTTTCTCATAACCCAGATGCGCGTCCATCTCAGATTCCAGCATCTGCTCAATTGCGCCGGCGAACAGTCTTTTCAACTTCGACTGAATATCACCCGTGCTGTGGCAGTCCTGCATCAGCACACTAACCAGTTCCATTTCCTTGTCCGTGAGAATATTTTTCGACTGTTTCATTTCATAACCTCCGTTTTCTTATTATGGAGATTATTTACATTTACACGGATTAATATTCAGTCTCAAAAGGTCATATGTTTACAGATGAATATTTTGAACGTCAGTTGCAGAATCTCCGTGAAATTCGCTTTTCTGAGCGATAAAGTGTCTATTCAGAGATACCTTCTTCTTTGGATATTTTACTAATTGATTCATTTGTTGACGGCAGCATTCTCTGGTTGATTCTTTGCCCTCAATGTATGGTGAAGTAATCCTTAAGCTGCAAAACGATAGATTGTAGTAATATCAATAGTTTAATCCATTGAGTGTGTAGAGGCCATTCAATGGATTTTTATGTTACTATAGAGAACTGCTGAAGACAATAAAGCAAGTGATCAAGATGACTCTAAATGAAAGAAGATGTGGGGGTAAAAAATACAAAATGATTTCATTAAAAGGTCAAGGAGATTTATATTTATCGGTTGTTTATAATTCTAAATATCCTGCTTGAATTTTAAGAAAAATCAGACGAAATATGTTGAAAAATTTTACAGCTATGGTAAAATTGTTTTGTAAAATGTTTAAAAAAAAGGAAAAATGATGTAAGCGATCGCAAGTTTTTTGATTCGGAAGCAAAAAGATTCAATTTAATTATCTCGGAGGAAAACCGGATGCAGATGAAAACAAATTTATGGGGTAAGAAAAAAGAGAAAGACGGACAATACTACTGGCTCCCACTGGAACAGCATTTACTAGATACATCGAATCTTATGATTCAATTATGGAATCATTGGCTTAGTAAGGGTCAAAGAAAATTTATTTTGGAATCCATTTCTGCTTTGGAGGAGGACGCTGGCATAAGCTTGGCAGCTTTTGTCGGTTTGACTCATGATTTGGCCAAAGCGACTCCCAGCTTTTCTTTGAGACCATCCGGGAACAATCAATCCACCGACTTGGACAAAATACTGACAGAAAGGCTGATTAGAGCAGGTTTTACTGAACTGGGAAATTGGCGGACCGAATCTTCCTCAAAATCCCCTCATGCGCTGGCAAGTCAGGTTTTATTGAATTCTTATGGCGTTCGTGCAGATATTGCATCGATTATCGGCGGACATCATGGAAGGCCGGTAGATGATAAAAAGGAAATTAGGCAGCAACTGGAGGCTTACACGGCTAACTACTATCAATATGACCATGATGGTGAATGTACGGAGAAGTGGAAACAGGTGCAGCGTAAATTGTTTGAGTGGGCACTGGAGGAGGCGGGATATGAGAGCGTTGACGCACTTCCAAAGGTGGAGCAGCCTGCACAAGCCCTCCTTCAAGGGCTTCTTATTATGGCGGATTGGATTGCCAGCAATGAGGAGTATTTCCCTTTGTTTCCCATAGACAAAGAGGAAGAGGAAGCTCAAGAAGAACGTTTGGAATATGGATGGGCGCGTTGGAGTAAAACCTACCCCTGGAATCCGGATTATTTTGGTGATATGGAGGAGCAATACAGCAAAAGGTTTCAATTTCACCCAAGAGAGATCCAACAGGCGTTTTTTAAAGCTATTGATGAAGCAGAGAATCCAGGAATTATCGTTCTTGAAGCACCGATGGGAGTTGGGAAAACAGAAGCGGCTCTCTTGGGTGTTGAGCAAATGGCAGAAAAAGCAAATTGCTCTGGCATGTTTTTCGGCTTGCCAACGCAGGCGACCTCCGATGGCATTTTCCTGAGGATTGAAGAGTGGATTGAAAAAATTGCCAGCGAAACAGGGGATGACAAGTCCATTCAGCTTATGCATGGGAAAGCACAGTTTAATGAGGCATTTCAAAATTTAAAAAATGCAGAGAATATTAATGTGGAAGATCGCCAGGGCAGTGTTGTTATAAATGAATGGTTTACAGGAAGAAAAACGGCCATATTAGATGATTTTGTTGTGGGCACTGTAGATCAGCTGCTATTGGCAGGATTAAAGCAGAAACACTTGGCACTCAGGCATTTAGGATTATCGAAAAAAGTTATCGTAATTGATGAAGTGCATGCCTACGATGCTTATATGAGCGCATTTCTTTATCGGGTTGTGGAGTGGCTTGGTGCATACCGAATACCAGTCATCATCCTTTCTGCGACACTACCGGCAGTAAGGCGAAAAGAATTAGTAGAGACGTATTGCCAGGGTATGGGGGTAAAGCGGCGAAACATACAGGCTGATTATTCCGACTGGAAAACAACAGAAGCATATCCGCTGATTACATACACAGATGGGGACAAGGTCAGCCAACTGCGGGATTTCCAAGTGGAAAACATAAAAGAAGTGAAAGTGGCATTGATTGATGAGGATGATTTCCTAACAACCATTGAAAGGGTTCTTTCAAACGGAGGAATTGCTGGTATTATTGTCAATACAGTGAAACGGGCACAAGATCTGGCTGAGAAGTTAGCGTGTGTATTTGGAAAAGAAAATATTAATGTGCTGCATTCCAGCTTTCTGGCTCCTCACAGACGGGAAAAGGAAAAGCAGCTATTAAATGAGATAGGGAAAAATGCTAACCGCCCCAAACTGCGAATTGTCATCGGAACACAAGTCTTGGAACAGTCGCTGGACATCGACGTGGATATACTCTTCACCGATATCGCTCCAATCGACCTATTATTTCAGCGAATTGGACGGTTGCATCGGCATATGGAAACGAAAAGACCAGAAGGCCTAAAGGAGCCAGTTGTATATGTGATGGGCATACGGGGAATGGCAGAATTTGAGGCAGGCACGAGAACGATATATGGAGATTATTTACTGATGCGCACCCAATTACTCCTACCAGAGAAGTTGATGCTTCCTGGGAACATATCCAGACTAGTTCAGAATGTCTATTCAGAGGAAGAATTAGATATCCCTCAGTCAATCAGAGAAAAATATGAGGAAGCGAAAGTAGAAAACGAGTTGAAAATAGAGCGAAAGAAACATCATGCAGAGGCATTTCGTCTTGAAAAGCCTTATGAGCCAGATGAAAATAGCTTAATTGGCTGGTTAAAGAACAACCCGCCAAGTGATTCGGAAGAGGCGGGATTGGCGGCAGTTCGAGATGGTGCTGACTCTATTGAGGTCATCCTGGTCAAGAGAAAAGAACATGAATTGTATCTATTGGATGAAACCACGAACATCAATGGTGAGCTAACCGCTGCTCTTGCAAAGAAGATATCCCAGCAGACCATTCGGCTGCCCCATATATTTTCCTATAAAACCGATGCCCTGATTAAGGAGTTAGAGGGGCGCAATCAAGCGGAACTTTTTCACTGGCAAAGTGAGCCGTGGTTAAAAGGAAGTCTGGGAATTGTTCTGGATGAAGATAATAGGGCCATGCTAATGGGATATAAGCTCTATTATGATAAACAATATGGATTGATCTATGGAAGGGAGGAAGAATGAGTCAATTTAATTTACTGGATGAAAAATGGTTAATGGTTATGACAGGCGAGAAAGGAGAAAACGAGGAAGTATCACTAAAGGAATTATTCGAGCATGCTCATGAGTATACCCAGCTTGCCGGAGAAACGCCGACACAGAATTTTGCAGTTTTACGGCTGCTGCTAGCCGTGTTACATACGGTTTTTACCAGATTTACGGCAACAGAAGAATTCTATGAATGGGTTGCTGTGGATGCAGACACCTTTCAAATCAAAGAAGAAATCGATAAAGACGATATAAAGGACTATAAAAAGGATTTATATGAGACGTGGAAAACCCTTTGGGAAAAAGGGAAATTCCCAGATGTTGTGAATGAATATTTGGAAAAATATCGTCATCGCTTTTATTTACTAGATGAGATATATCCCTTTTTCCAATTTCCGGAGATTGGAGAACCCGATTATCCGTATAGTGCAACGGACAATAGTATCAACAAATTAAATGGCAGGATTCTAGAAGGGGATCCGAGAAAACCCAGGCTTTTTATGAGCCAGTATCAAACCGGATTAGCGTATTCCGCTGCGGCTAGATGGCTGTTATATACCAATGGTTACGCCCCTTCAAAGTCGGGAAATCCAGGCAAGAAGAAGAAGAGAGAATCTACCGGGGTAGCCTATTTAGGAAAGTTGGGGGGCATTTATGCCAGCGGAAAGAATCTTTTTGAAACCCTATTACTGAATCTGAATCTTCCCGAGAATGCTTGTGTACAAAAGCCAATATGGGAAGTAGAACCTGAAATTAATCATTTTCGGACCATACCAAATAATCTGGCGCAGCTCTTTACTTATCCCAGCAGGCAACTGCTTTTAAAGGCAAATGAGGAAAATCAGATTATTGAGTACAGGTTGGATCTGGCGGTCAGCAATTTTGAATATGAGCCGAGCTTAATGATAGAGCCGTTTACCTTCTGGCGGTATGATACTAAACTGGACGTTGGAAAATGGCACGTAAAAGAGGCATATGTGCCGAAACGACATGACCCAGACAAGTATTTCTGGCAGGAAATGCAGACATTTTCGGCCATAGAGGAAAAGGGGCGCAAGCCAGGAATTATTGATTGGCTAACTGTATTGCAAGGAGATGAGATGGTAACGGGGTTGATAACCCTAAATGCAGTAGCGGAAAATTATATTCAAAAAGACGGGGTTGTGGACCGACAAGTATACGATCAAATTTCTGAAAATATTGGACTACTGGACAAGCAGGAAAATGGCTGGCTGACTTGTATTGCAGAGGAGATAAAAAATACAGAGCGAGTCATTAGAAACACAGTGATTCGTTTTGCCAGAGATATTGATAAAATACGGAATTTGCAAAATAGCGCTACGGAACAAAAAACAAAAACTCAGATATTCTTTTCTGTAGACCACCATTTTCGCAAGTGGTTAATCCTTATTTCTCCCCAGGATGAGAAAAAAGACCGCACCCTGGAATGGAAATCCATATTGCGAGACGAAATTTCCAGGCAAGGAGACGAATTAATACAGGGAGCAGGAAACAGAGATTATCTCGGATATTACACAGATAACAATAGTAAATTGGAAAATATAGAGACGGCGTACATTCGATTCAGAGCAAATTTAAGAAAAGAATTGGGGGTGAAGGAATGAGCAAAGAGTTATATCAAGTAACGGCAAGAATTATTTTTAAGTTAGGGACGAGGCTGGAACTATCGGAGACAAAAGCCATCTTATCCCGGCTAAGGAATTCTATAGGTCGAGATGTTTCAGAAACAGTTTCCATTTGGCCGCTGGTGTTTGAAGAAGTGCCGCTGGAATATTTGAGTACAAGCGGAACGCCTACCTATCAGGAAAATGCCATATTAGCCGCTTTACAGCTGTATGCATTACATCAGCAGGGAAGAAGTGAATCGGTGCATGAATCACCAGGAAATAGTGTTGGAAAAGCCTTACATAATATCCGGGATTTAAATAATACAGCATTAGATAGAAGGTTCAATGCATTGATTACTTCTGGTAATTTTAAAGAACTGACCACACATTTACGACATCTTATCAGCATACTTAAACAAGAAAAAGGTACCAAAATCGATTATGCAAAGTTAGCAGAGGATTTCTATTGGTATCAGATGTCACCGGAATCTGCCAATCGCATGCGTATGCGTTGGGGACAAGATTATTATTTCTATCAAGAAAAAGAGAAAGAAGGAGAAAAAGATGCAGAATAATATTTATGTTGATTTACACGTACTTCAAACCGTTCCCCCAAGCAATATGAACCGAGATGATACAGGCAGTCCTAAAACGGCTCAATATGGAGGGGTTACACGAGCTCGTGTATCTTCCCAAAGCTGGAAAAAGGCGATGAGAGATTATTTTAAAGAGCATGAAGATAAAGAAACGTTAGGTATTAGAACCAAGAAAATTGTCCAGTCCCTTGCAAAGGTGATTATGGAGAAAGAGCCATCCATGGATGAGAAGAGTGCGCTTAATCTTGCAGAAGCGATTTTTAATAAAGCCAAGATTTCTACAAAGGATCAGGAAGCCAAAGCCCTTTTTTTCCTGGGGGGCAAACAGCGGGAAAAGCTTGCTGCTTATGGCTTGGAACACGCAGACGATTTGCAGACAAAAGAACTTCAAAGCATCTTAAATGCAAATCAAAGCATTGATGTGGCGTTGTTCGGACGGATGGCGGCAGAGGCACCAGAATTGAACGTAGACGCAAGCTCACAAGTTGCCCATGCCATATCAACACATGGAATTACACCAGAATTTGATTTTTTCACAGCAGTCGATGATTTAACGTCCGATGATCAGGCGGGGGCAGGGATGCTGGGAACAGTGGAATATAATTCGTCTACTTTATACCGGTATGCCAATGTAGCAGTACATGAATTGTGTTTTCAGTTGGGCGATAACAAAGAGGCGGTAATGGAGGCATTAAAACTTTTTGTGAAAGGGTTTGTGCTATCCTTACCAACAGGAAAAATCAATACCTTTGCCAATCAGACCCTTCCCAATGCATTAATTGTTTCCATTCGCTCGGACCGCCCGGTAAATCTGGTCAGTGCATTTGAGAATCCGGTTAAATCCCGGGATGGAGATGGATATGTAGCGGAATCTGTTTTCAGGTTGAAAGCAGAATTTGAAAAAATCAATCGTTTTGCGGAGCCGCCTATTGCAACGTTTACAGTAGGCGACGTAGAGGGCTTAGGAGAAGATAAAGAGAGTTTGAATGAGCTTTTGGAGAAATTTGGAGAAACTATAGATCAGCTGCTATAGGTGAGGTTCATGATGAAAACAATTGTATTAAAATTTTCAGGTCCGCTGCAATCTTGGGGAATTGGTTCTCATTTTGAAACCAGGGATACGGCAAGATATCCTACAAAAAGCGCAGTTATGGGGCTAATTGGCGGGGCCTTGGGATATCGTCGAGATGAAACGGAAAAACTCCAAGGACTCAATGAATTGTCCTTTGGAGTCCGCATTGAACAAAGAGGTACCTTGCTAAAAGACTTTCATATTGCAAAATCTGCAAATCAGAGCTATGTGACAAACCGATATTACTTGCAAGATGCTGTTTTTCTGGCCATGATTTCGCATAAAGATTCAAGTTGGCTGGATACGGTGGCAAAAGCACTGGTCCATCCGGTGTTTCCTCTTTACATGGGAAGACGCAGCGTTCCCGTGGATGGGGAATTCTTTCAAGGGATGGTAGAAAATGATTTATTATCCGCCATTAAAACGCACCATTGGCAGGCAAGTGAATGGTATCAGAAAAGACTTTTACAAAAAAACAAATTGGACAGGGTTATGTTAGATGCTTATGTAGATGCGTATTTACTAGAGGATTCTTCACCATCCATGTTTCAACGGGACCGAGTGGAGTCCTTTGATTTGACCAATCGGAAGCATGGGTTTAGGCCAGTAAAGTCTCTGCAAGTCGAAATTCAAATTGCAGAAATAAGCAAAGACACAGAACATGACGCCTTTCAAGGAATAGGAGGGGTGTGATGTACTATATTTCGCGAGTACAAATTGATACAGAAAACCGAAGAAAGATTTCGGAGCTAACGCATTTAGGTGCATACCACAACTGGGTGGAGAAAAGTTTTCCCGAAGAATTTACTGCTGGGGAAAGAAGCCGTAAATTATGGAGAATCGATCAACTGAAGGGACGAAGCTATCTGTTGATTGTTAGCCAAGGTAAGCCAGATCTGACACAATTAGAAAGCTATGGAGTTTCTGGCACGGGGCAATGTAAAACCTATGAGCCATTTTTACAAAGCTTGACCGATGGTCAAAAAATGTCCTTTCGATTAACGGCAAATCCGGTAAGAGCGGTTAAGCAGGAAAGTCAAAGAGGAAAGGTTTACCCGCATATTACGGCAGCACAGCAGTTGGAATATCTCGAAAAACGTGCAGAGCGACTAGGCTTTTCATTAATAAATAATGACTATCAGATTGTACAAAGAGATTTTCCAATATTGAAGAAAAAAGGCGGAAAAAGCATGAAGTTAGCTAGAGCGATTTATGAAGGCAGCCTGCTTATTGAAGATGCTGAGATTTTTAAGAAAATCTTAACGGAGGGCGTGGGAAAAGAGAAAGCCTACGGGTTTGGCATGATGACCGTAGTCCCACGAGGAAGATAGATGGATGGAATATCAGGAATCAAAAAACCAGAGCTACAAGCGCTTCCACGTGTCAGTGATAGAATAACATTTTTATACATAGAGCATGCAAATATTAGCAGACAAGATGGTGCTATAACGGTGACAGACAGTCGGGGCATTATGCGTGTTCCGGCTGCCATAGTCGGCGTATTGCTGCTTGGACCGGGGACAGATGTCACACACAGGGCCATGGAGTTGATTGGAGATACAGGGACAAGTGTTGTGTGGACTGGAGAACGAGGGGTTAGGCATTATGCACATGGCCGGGCTTTGTCACACAATACCAAATTGTTGATAAAGCAAGCAGAATTAGTCTCTAATGTCAGGTCTAGGGTAGCGGTCGCACGGAAAATGTATCAAATGCGTTTTGAAAATGAAGATGTTTCAAATCTGACTATGCAGCAGCTTCGAGGCCGAGAAGGTGCCAGAGTAAGAAATATTTACCGGAAGGAATCAAAAGCAACAGGCGTTCCTTGGACCGGCAGAGAATATAATCCAGATGATTTTGCCAGTGGAACGCCAATTAATCAAGCCCTATCAGCGGCTCATACCGCGTTATATGGCTTGGTGTACAGCGTGATTGTGGCACTTGGCTTATCACCTGGATTAGGATTTGTTCACACCGGACACGATTTATCTTTTGTTTATGATATTGCAGATTTATATAAAGCGGAGGTTACCATACCGATTGCTTTTAATATTGCAGCAAAAGCAGATGTGGAGAATATTGGCAGAGGAACACGTCTGGCCGTACGGGATGCTTTTGTAGACGGCAAGATTATGGGTAGAATAACGAGGGATCTTTACAATCTCATGGGCGAGGGAGAAGAAGAAGTGATGGCTGATTTAATTAATCTTTGGGATGATAAAGAAGGCCTGGTGGAGCACGGTGTTTCGTATGAAGAGTTTTCATAAAAGGGGGCCGGAGATATGCCTATGACGGTTGTCACCTTGACAAATGTACCGAGTTCCTTAAGAGGGGACTTGACGAAATGGCTGCAAGAAATATCTACAGGTGTTTATGTAGGAAATATCAATGCACGAATTCGAGAAGAGTTGTGGAAACGAATCCTTGATAACATCAAACAGGGACAGGCCACCTTGTCATATGCTAAACGTGGTGAAATAGGTTATGATTTCATGGTACATAACACAAAGCGAGAAGTTATTTATTGTGATGGAATACCTCTGGTTTTTCTGCCAAAAGAAGTAAGTTCTACGCCAATGCAGCAGCTGGGATTCAGTAATGCCGCCAAACATGAAAAGATAAAAAGGGCCAGGCAACACAGAAAAAGCGTAAGCGAAAATGAGAGCGAGCGTTATGTGGTTATCGACGTAGAAACAACGGGTATTAATCCAGAGAAAGATCAGATTATTGAGATTGCTGCCATAAAAATGGAAGGCAGTGAGATGATTGTTTTCCAAAAGTTAATAAAGATTGAAAACGGACTTCAAAAAGAAATAGCTGAACTAACAGGAATTACAGATGGAATGCTTGCCAATGATGGGAAGGATATTGCTGTCGTTTTGGACGAATTTCTTGACTTTGTGGGAAATGCAATTCTAGTAGGGTACAATGTGAAATTTGATATCAGTTTTCTGAATGCTGAACTAAAAAAGAGTGGACATGCGGCATTAATGAATAAAAGCATATGTCTTTTACAAGAAGCAAAAAGGAAACAGAAACTGCTACGAGATTATAAGTTGAGTACGGTTTTAAAGAAATATGATATAAGTACAGAAGGTTTACATCGGGCTTATGTAGATGCCAAGGCGGAGTATGAATTAGCGATGAAACTAAATATTTTTTAATAATGTAGGATTGAGAAATGGCTGGAATTCAAGGATTTTTAAGTGGTCCCCGCGCAGGCGGGGGTGTTCCCGGCGGAGACTAATCTTATCAGTGATGGACAAGGTGGTCCCCGCGCAGGCGGGGGTGTTCCTCTGAATAAAAGAATTTCATCTGCATTGTTTGTGTGGTCCCCGCGCAGGCGGGGGTGTTCCTTAGAGGTCATGTTTGATGTTGATGGGAGTGAAGTGGTCCCCGCGCAGGCGGGGGTGTTCCTGCGAGGGTCTATGGCGATGCGGAGGTCTATGGGTGGTCCCCGCGCAGGCGGGGGTGTTCCGACAACCGCATAACTCTTATCAACCTAAGAAATGTGGTCCCCGCGCAGGCGGGGGTGTTCCTGAACGTGACCCGTATGGTCTGATTCTTTTGCAGTGGTCCCCGCGCAGGCGGGGGTGTTCCCAACAGCTCATTGATGCCAGAAAAGAGCAAGAAGTGGTCCCCGCGCAGGCGGGGGTGTTCCCAGGTTGCTGACACAAATAATAAGTTCATAGATGTGGTCCCCGCGCAGGCGGGGGTGTTCCTGCTATCTCCTTTTTCACAGTTTGCTAAAGCCTGTGGTCCCCGCGCAGGCGGGGGTGTTCCTAACAATTGCCATATCTTCGTGGGTATCGATCAGTGGTCCCCGCGCAGGCGGGGGTGTTCCCGGGGGCACAATTTGCGCTTCCATATGGATTTAGTGGTCCCCGCGCAGGCGGGGGTGTTCCTTACCTTGATGGGAGATTTCGTCTTTGCTGGCTGTGGTCCCCGCGCAGGCGGGAGTGTTCCTGCACCGTATCGGTATAAGATATTGTTAAGGAGGTGGTCCCCGCGCAGGCGGGGGTGTTCCCAGTTCCCCAGCTTCTTTGTAGAAGTCCGCATTGTGGTCCCCGCGCAGGCGGGGGTGTTCCTGTGTTAGTAGTAAGAGCGGTAGGCAACACCAAGTGGTCCCCGCGCAGGCGGGGGTGTTCCTATCTTTAGAGACAAAACGATGCATATCTGTAGGTGGTCCCCGCGCAGGCGGGGGTGTTCCTATAAATCAACCTCACTTAACACCGTTTCCGAAGTGGTCCCCGCGCAGGCGGGGGTGTTCCCTATCAGTTTTCCAATTACCAACTATGTAGCTTGTGGTCCCCGCGCAGGCGGGGGTGTTCCTACAAAACTCCCCAAACTGAAAATCCCGTATTAGTGGTCCCCGCGCAGGCGGGGGTGTTCCCCCCGCTGGCTCGAACTTTAGGGCTTTTGTAAAGTGGTCCCCGCGCAGGCGGGGGTGATCCTCCAGGAACGCTTTTACCTCCTTTGAAAGCGCAGTGTTCCCCGCGTAGGCGGGGGTGATCCTTTAGGGAGCACAAAATATAACAACTTGGCAGTGTGTTCCCCGCGTAGGCGGGGGTGATCCCCATGAAAAAGATTGACGGGGCTGCTAATACCGGTGTTCCCCGCGTAGGCGGGGGTGATCCTGCTGCAATTACTACTAAAACTAAAATGCCTAGGTGTTCCCCGCGCAGGCGGGGGTGATCCCGATGTGATGATGGATTCTTTCATGCTCATACTATGGTCCCCGCGTAGGCGGGGGTGTTCCTACCCCAACCATCGCAACCAGCTTTTCCGGCTCGTGTTCCCCGCGTAGGCGGGGGTGATCCTATCAATCAAAAGTGGTACAGCCTATGCACGGCGTGGTCCTCGCGCAGGCGGGGGTGTTCCCAACGCGATAGACCGCATTGCGTCTGAGATTGCGTATTCCCCGCACAGGCGGGGGTGTTCCTATTCCAGGCCAGCTCAGAATGGACGGCACGGCGTATTCCCCGCGTAGGCGGGGGTGTTCCTTCCGCGTACTTGAGTTGGACAGCAGTCGACCTGTGGTCCCCGCGTAGGCGGGGGTGATCCCCGAACCAAGCCAGAGCCAGAGACACTCTTTGAGTGTTCCCCGCGTAGGCGGGGGTGATCCCATGGGGAAAAACGATAAAATAGTAAAGCTAGGGTGTTCCCCGCGTAGGCGGGGGTGATTCCTACTACGACTTGATCATGGGAGAAAACGGAGTGTATTCCCCGCGTAGGCGGGGGTGTTCCCCAATCAAACAAAAAATCACTCCCTCTCTTTTAGTATTCCCCGCGCAGGCGGGGGTGTTCCTGGAATCAATGTGGGGTAAGCTCTATTAAGGAGGTGTTCCCCGCGCGGGCGGGGGTGTTCCTTTGAAAAAAGAGGCAGCTAAACGCCCCAAGAAGTGGTCCCCGCATGGGCGGGGGGATTCTTTTTATGACACTAATGGAAAGATAATCTTATAAAAAGGGAATCTGTAATGGTTGCCCCCAAACATCCTAAAAAATTTATATGCTACTATTAACATGAGGAAGGTAAAAAGCTCTCCACCCCCCTAACATGAGATGACAATTTCGACATATTTTGGAGATATTGAAAAAATATCCTGGAAGATTTCGTTAATATATGTTATATTTCATATATTAGATGTATTTTTAGTTGATTATTGTTATCTATAACGGGAGGATGTAATAGATGTATTGTAAAAATTGTGCAAAAGAAATTGATGACAGAGCAGCCATTTGCCCACATTGTGGTGTTTCTCAGGCAGCTGCGCCACAAGTGATTGATAATGGCGGCTTTGGTTGGGGGCTTTTAGGCTGCTGTATTCCAGTCGCCGGGTTAATCCTGTTTTTGGTTTGGAAAGATACGAAGCCGAGAACTTCAAAAGCTGCGGGTATTGGTGCCTTAGTTGGCATTGGTTCTACTGCGCTTCTATATGGATTGGCCTTTGGTATGGGAATTTTAGGCGCAGCCGGAAGCATGGGCTTTTAAATTCAGCGGACTGTATTTATTATGACAGGTTTTTTTTACCGATGGCTTCCGATTTTCTTCGGTTGCCATTGTAGGGCGGAACGCTCCTTTTTTCTGAGTGGAAAGCAATTTCCGATTTGTGCGAGGTGTACCGGCGAGTTGGTGGGGATTTTACTTTTAGGAATAACCTACGGGCTGTATCATCCGCCAATCTTATACGCCGCAATTTTATTGATTCCCATGATATTAGATGGGGGGATTCAACTTTTGACCTCGTATGAAAGCACCAATGTCAGGAGATTTTTAACCGGATTACTTTTTGGATACGGTTTCTTTCATCTGTTTTTGACTAGTATCATCGCTACCTATTGGTATGGATATCATTTCATCTGAGTATATAATTCCCTTTTTAAGAGTTTTTATTGAGTGCAATGACGTGCATATAAATTCCGCCAAGGCCTAACCGCTTCAAGCGGTATTTTTGATAGTTCAAAGCATATTGAGATAGCTGTAAAGTTGGAAAGATACAATAGGATATAATCTTTCTAGAAAATATAGGAGAACTAAAAATGATAAAAGCATATTTAGCTGCATTCCCAACGTTATACGAGGGAGAAGATATTGAAGTACGCTACAGCTTATTTCAGGATGATATGCCCATTAAGAAGGAATCTATTTATTTAGAATATATGAAACCAGCTATTGTTGGCTTGGATTCTATTCTTACGATGTTACTGAAGCTAGAAGAATATAAGGAACAGGAAATCACAATCATTATTAATGATGCTTCCTTGTACGAAATCATTAAGGGCTGCAGTACCACACAGAATGGTGACGTTCTTAAAATGGCAAACAAGATGAAAAAGCAGCTGGCTAAATTCAAGAAGTTATCTTTTGTTAATGTGACCAAGGATAAAGCAGCTTTGGCGGAATGGAAGGAAATATTAGAGGACTAGATTGAAAGAAGCAGGGGCACAATATATTAAATATCTAGGAGAACTGAGACCTCTTGAGGAAGTGATTTCTGTAGATGCGTTTTCAGAAACGGAGATATTGAAGGAAGTCAGCAAGTTCTATTTTAAGATGAGCAAGCAGGTTACGAAAGAAAGAACGGAAATTTATCAAAAGGCATTAGGGGTAACTCCTCGATCCATAAAAATAGATAAAATCTGCAATCGCTGGGGCAGTTGTAATACGAAAAAAGAAATTACTTACAATTATTTAATAGTAACATTACCCATAGAGCTCATTGATTATGTTGTTGTTCATGAACTTTGTCATATCTATCATATGAATCATGACCGATCCTTTTGGCGTAAAGTCGGGAGTATTCTTCCAGACTATAAGAAAAGAATGAAGATGCTTTAGCGGGGGTAATTGGCTATGGGCGACAATAAAAAATTTTGGAATCGATATTCTGGGCTATACGACTTTGAGATTAATCGATTTAGCAAAAAGGCATACGAAGAGATGGTTCATCTGATGTCGGAAGTGTTAAACGCCGACATGCGGGTTTTGGAAGTAGCCACCGGAACGGGTTTAATTGCGATTAGTACAGCCAAATTTGTCCGACAAGTTGAAGCAACGGACTTTTCCCCGAAAATGATTAAAGCCGCCAAAAAGAAAATGGTTCCGGAAAATGTTACCTTTTCCATCGAAGATGCTACCGCATTATCCTTTGTGAATGAATCCTTTGATGCAGTCATTATCTCCAACGCTTTGCATATTATGCCAGACCCTGTAGCAGCGCTGGTGAGTATCCGTAGAGTACTGAAGCCAGGTGGATTACTGATAGCGCCGACCTTTTCACATGGGCACTTAAAAAACTCCGACAGGAACCTGAATACCAAAATTTTGAGACTCATCGGCTTTGAAACGTTTTCCAAGTGGACGCCAGAAGAATATACCAGATTTATTGAGAAGAACGGTTTTTCTGTTAGACGACAGAAAGTATTAAGTGCCGCATTTCCGCTTATCTATCTTGAGGCCACTAAACATTGAAAGAATGGGCAAAAATTAGGCTGAAAAATGCTTGATTTTTGCTCTGTTTTTTTTTGAGGAAATATAGATGACCTGGAGTCGTTTTCTACGAATTTGGCATTTTTCTTTGGTAAGATGGGCCAGTAGTCAGTAAGGTGCAGTTGACTTATAAAACCAATTGACAAGAAGAGGGGTTGTCTCTATAATTGTTACTTATGATATATCTATCCCATTTAGAGAGTAAGAAAGGGTTTCCGCATGGATTTAAATCAAAGCAATATAAGTAGCGACATACTTATGGAAGTTATTAACATACAGACCGCAATAGTTCAGCAGGGAATGGACCTGAGTAGTATTATGGATTTAGTGACACTGCGAACTCAGCATATTACAAATGCGGAAGGTGCTTGTGTTGAGCTGATAGAGAAAAGCGAGCTGGTGTATAGTGCTGCATCTGGAATTGCAGAGAAGTACTTGGGTTTACGATTGAATATGGAAAATAGCCTATCCGGACAATGTATAGAGGAAAGAGTGGCCTTAATTAGCAACGATATTGAAAAGGACGACAGAGTTAATAAAGAGGCCTGTAGGAAAATTGGGCTTAACTCCATGATTGTGATACCCCTGATTTGCGGAAATGATGTTGTTGGTGTATTAAAGGTTCTTTCGGCAAAGACTTGTCATTTTAATGATGAAAGCATTAAAATACTGGGACTTATGTCCGGTCTTATTGCAGCAGCGATGTTTAATGCCATAAGTACAGGAGAAAGTGAATTATTACATAAAGCAACACATGACAGCATGACAGGAATATCCAACAGATCCCTATTTTATGATCGTTTGCGGCAAAGACTCTTACAAGCGTCAAGAAAAGGTGAAAGTTTCGGGATCATATCGCTAGATATGGATGGATTAAAAGAGATTAACGATACTTATGGGCATCGAGCTGGGGATGCGGCTATTAAGGAAGTCGCCTTGCGAGTCGGCAAGACCTTGCGCGAAACTGACACTTTTTCCCGACTGGGAGGAGATGAGTTTGGAATCATTGTTGCAGAAGCATTGGATCGGGAGGAAATTAGAGCCTTGATTCGGCGAATAGATGGTGAAGTTATAAAACCTTTTGAATTTGAAGAATCAAAAATAAATCTTAGGGCCAGTATCGGTTATGCTCTTTTTAGTGAAGATGGTATTGAGTTGGAAGTCTTGATTGAAAAAGCAGATAAATCAATGTATGAAGTAAAAAGAGCTCACAAGGGTCAGGGAAATGTTCGCTGACTTAGAAAATCAATAAAAAGGAACCATATTTTTCTAAATTGTTGGAAGAAATAGCAGCAAAGAACCTTCATGAGCTTGTCACGGAGAAAATCATAGTCGGAATATACCAGCTGTTTCTCCGGCTTTTTTATTTTTTGGAAAGGAGATATTTTGATGATTGAATATAAGAAAAACAAGAGGGCTGTTAGCCATGATTTCTCAATCCACATCACGCTGTTTTAGATGTTCTATTCCCCACTTATTCATTTCATCTAAAATCGGTTTTAAAGATTCTCCAAGTGCGGTAAGAGAATATTCAACCTTTGGCGGCACCTCCGGATAAACCTTTCTACAAAGTATCCCGTCGGCCTCTAGCTGACGAAGCTGTTGTGTCAGCATCTTCTGGCTTATTCCGTGTATTCCTTTATGAATTTCACCAAATCTTTGTGTCCCTTGATGAAACAGATTCCTCAGGATAAGCACCTTCCATTTGTGCCCAATTAAGTTTACGGTATGCTCAATAGGGCATGATTTATCACATGGCATTATAATCCCTCCTGTCAATTATTAATAAATACTTACCATTTAGTTAGTATAGCACAAAATAGTGCCTTCTTGCAAAAAGTTAGTGCTGCTATTATATTAAAGATACAGCAGTAACTTTTAAATCAAAGAGTTTGAGTTTAAATTGTTAAAGATTGCTGAATACTAACTTTTAGATGGGAGTACTGAATAATGAAAAAAATTAATATTGGGGATATTATCAATTTTACAGCTGAAAGCAGCACACGTAAGGCAATTTTCAAAGAAGGGCTGTTGGATACAGGACTTTTGCTTTATGCCCCGGGGCAATCAACACCGGACCATAAGCATTCAGATATCGATGAAGTCTTTTATGTGATTTCTGGTGAAGGTACAATCACAATAAACAAGGAAGAGGTACATGTGAAAGAAAAGGATATAGTTTTCTCACCTAATGGGGAGACACATGGATTTTATAATACGAGTGCTAGCAACTGGGTTGTATTACAGATTAAAATTGATATTTCTAAAAGGGATTAAAGGATATTGATAAAATTTAAGACTGAAAACAGGAGGTTTGATGAATGTTTACACGAATAGATCATGTTGCAATTTCTGTGAAAGACAGAGAAAAGTCCATCGACTTTTACGAAAAAAACTTTGGGTTCAAAAAATATTTTGAGCACGATGTGCCTAACGTACCGGACCTTGAAAAGGTTGTTTATCTTCAGCTAGGCAATACCGTACTAGAGTTTGAACATTGGAATTCTGAAAAGGAGAATAGGGGATACCATTTTTGTCTCATCAGCGATGCTTTTGATTCAGATTATCAAAAGCTTAAAAATGCGGGAGTTCCAATCGTAACCGGGCCACATATTCCTGAACCCAGGACACCTCAGGAAATAGGCTGGAAAAGAGTTGTTTTTCAAGGTCCTGATGGGGAGTTAATTGAGTTCAGAGGATAATATGTATAAATAAGAAGAGAAGTGATTTATATTCCGTATCAAACATAACAGATAACATCGCACTTTCATATAATAGCATGAGCTCAGTGACAGAGCTTATGCTAAAAGAATGGGGTGGAGGTTTGTTTATGAATGATTTTTTATGCGGCTTGACAGGGGATATTGTTACACCGTTCGACCCGGTATATAGTGAAGCTAAACAGGGATTTAACAGAGCGATACAGCTGTTTCCCTTGATTATAGTATATTGCAGTGATGAAAGAGATGTTTCAAACGCAGTGATTTGGTCCAGAAGGAATGGTGTACCAATTCGCATACGCAGTGGCGGTCATAATTATGAAGGCTATTCGAATGGAAATTGTACTTTAGTCATTGATATAAGCAGAATGAATTATATGTATATTGATGAATGTTTAAATCAATTAAGTGTTCAGGGTGGGGTTACCAACAGGCAGGTATATAATTTTGTGTCGTCGAAGGGGTATCCTTTTCCGGGAGGGACCTGCCCTACTGTGGGAGTTAGTGGATATTCGCTTGGTGGGGGCTGGGGGCTCTCTTGCCGTAATTTTGGACTGGGCTGTGACAGTCTGGAGGAAATTGTACTAGTCAATTATGAAGGAGCCATTATAAAAGCGAACCGTGAAAATCATTGTGACCTTTTCTGGGCTTGTCGAGGGGCAGGTGGGGGGAACTTTGGTGTAATTGTATCTATGACGTTCAATTTACCGCCGAAGGTAGAAAATGTTACGCTTATTGAGATTGATTATCTAAATGTAGATTCACAGGAGCAGGCAGAATTTCTTGATACCTGGCAGGAATGGTTAAAAACTGCTGATAAACGGATTACTTTAATTTCAAGAATCTATAATTCTGCTGAGGATGGTCTTGCCATGTTGGTTAGAGGAATATTCTATGGTGAAGCCGAAGCGGCAAAGCAAATTATGGCCGAATTCCTGGCACTGGATGGTGCAGACTACAACATTGAATCCATGACATTCCTTGAAGCGGTTACTATTATTGGAAGCGTATACCCTCCCTCAGAGAAATTTCAATCGGTGAGCCGTTTTGTTTTTAGAGATTTCACTTGTGTGGAGAGAGCAAAGCTTGCAGGTTTAATCAGGGAACGCCCACAAGGATCTGTATTTGCTGGAATATCCATGTACGCGTTGGGCGGCAGAGTGTCAGAAATTGGAACAGATGATACCGCCTTTTATTATCGTCATGCAAATTATATTATCTGGCTAGAGACCATCTGGGAAGAAAGTATCTATGCAGAAGAAAACAGGAAATGGACTAGCAATCGGTTCCCTTATCTTAAAGCAATTACTACAGGCTCTTATGTAAATTTTCCATACGGAAGGCTTCCTGATTATTTGAAAGAATATTACGGAATTCATGCAAATATATTGAAGAACATTAAAAAAATATATGATCCGCTAAATATTTTTTCCTTTCCTCAAGGTATTGGTAAATCAGCGTGTAGCAATCATGCTGCATTATACTGCCCGACATTGCCATTAGATAAAACAGAAGGCCCAATAGACCAATCAGGTGATATTCGTCACAGAGGCTTTCGTTATGTGTCAAAAAGATAAGATACAAGGAAATTCATTTCATGTATGGTGAAAATCACTCCCATATAGTTGACTTATCAACTAAAATCTTATAAAATAAGTGTGGTGGTGATGATTATGAAAAACATATATGAGGAATTTGGCAGATGGATATCTATATTATATAGACAGTTTCAGATCTTCATAAATAATGAATTGAAAGACTTAGATATAACATCGGGGGAATATATCTACTTGATAAAGCTCTATGAAAACGAAGAATTGACTCAAGAGGATTTGGCTGAAATATATTATATTGATAAGGCGGCCATAGCAAGAAGTATAAGAAGCCTTGAGAATAAAGGCTATATAAAAAGAATAATAAATCAACGGGACAAAAGATCCTATAGAATACAAGTCACCGAAAAGGCGTTAAATATTGAACATCGAATCTATAAGGCATTAAAATCATGGGATGATTTGATTTCATTAGATGTAGATGATGAAGAATTAAAAAAGGTATCTCATGTGTTGAAGGGGATGTCGGCAAAAGCCCTAAATAAAGTTGATGAAGGAGATAATATTTGTGAAAATAAATAAGAAATATAGAGGAATTGTATTTTCATGCCTGGCGGCGGTATCTATATCTGTACCGATTGCCTTTTTTATGGTCTTACTGAATTACGGATTTAGATCAGGATTTTTGATAGCATTTTTAAAATCTTCATTGGTTGGTACCGCCATTTCTGTCCCTTTGGCTAATATATTTATTCCGTTGGTAGAGAAGATAGTAAATAAGATAGTGGCGGAATAGTAAGTTTTCTTCAAATGATGAGCAATAATAAAATAAGAAAATCTCGAGACATCAAGATGCAGAAATCTTAATGTCTCTGTTTTTATTATGTAGGTCAATATACGTACTCTTTTTAGATGGATTATGCTTTTACCGCCCAGCGTAATTTGGCAGAACGTGCGCGCCCATTATTACTGCGTTCTTCTGCGGATGCCCGGATGGGTTCATCTGCAATTTCACGATAAACGCCGTCGCGGAACAGGCTCTGAAAAGATTTTTTTACCAAGCGATCTTCTCCGGAGTGAAAGGAAAGAATCGCAACCCGCCCGCCTGGGGCAAGTGCAGAGGGCAGCTTATCCAAAAATTTATATAACACGTCAAATTCATTATTCACATCAATTCTCAAGGCTTGAAAGCACCGCTGACAGGCTTTTTTAATTGCTTCATTGCTGTTGCTGCCAGGTATCGACTTCAGCGTATTTTTGATGATCTGCTGGAGTTGTGTTGTGGTATCGATGGCCGTTCCTTTTTTAATTTCAGAAACAATCGCCCGTGCGATGGCTTTGGCATTTGGTTCATCCGAGTTCTCCCTTAACACACTCTCTAATTCGTCTGGTGAAATGGTTTTTAAACGAGTTGCAGCAGATACTCCTTTTTTTGGATTCAACCTTAAATCCAGAGGGCCTTCTGCTTTAAATGTAAAGCCTCTTTCTGGATTGTCTATTTGCATAGAAGAGACACCCAGATCGGCCAGAATGAAATTTAATGGCTCTGATTCAGCAATAATTTGATTGATGCTGGAGAAGTTCATTTGCCGGATTGTTAAAATTTCCGGCCCATACCCTAAGCTTTCTAGACGGGCCTGCGTTCGTGGCAACTCGATGGGGTCCACATCAACCGCATACAGATGCCCTTTGAAGTCCAAGCACTTAAGCATTTCCAAGGTATGACCGCCATAACCCAGGGTGGCATCTAGTCCGATTTGCCCGGGGGTAATTTGCAGGAATTCTAATATTTCATCCACGCAAATGGAGCGATGCATACCAGCTGGCGTACTTCCCTTTTGCAGAACCTTTTCTACTGTGTCAGCATATTTCTGGGGTTGTAGTTCTTTATACTTTTCCTGATAAGTTTTAGGGTGAGTCCCCTTATATCGAATTCGTCGCTGATGTTTTTCCTCATGATTATCCATTGTATCCTCCAGCCCATTTTATATCATTTTGCACTAATCTTTTAAGTTATATCATAACAAATGCTCGGTAAAAAAGCAAACGTGGGACAAATCCAAAAGGTAATAGCTTTTCAAGTGACCTTTTAATTGACTTTGTCTTGCGCAAAAAGAATGGATACCATTTGATTTGAACGGTTTTCAAACATATGCTTGCGTGCAGGCCAGATGCGAAGTGGAGCATGCTCCGGAGCCCGAGAGTTGCTGGGGGGATACAGGAAGAGAAGAATCGTAGTCTTATATGCAGGATGTGATTTACAGATATGATTTTTTTGCGTTAGATTTCAACGTTCTTTATTGTTACTATTAAAACAGAAGCGAAGAAAGGCTTAGAATGCAAGCTTTTAAGTAATAAAGATAAAGGAGAACAGGAACTATGGCAAAAACAATTATTACAGCAGCACTGACCGGAGCGGTTACCCCTGCCGGTTATAATATCCCGGAAACCCCGGAGCAGATTGCGGCAGATGCCTATGAAGCATGGAAGTTGGGTGCTGCGGTTGTGCATCTACATATGAGGGACGACCAGGGAGTTGGCGTAATGGATAAAGAAAAATTCCGTCAAACGATTCGCCTGATTCGTGAGCACCGGGATTGTGACGTAATCATTAACTGTACCTCTTCCGGTGACAATCGGGTGTCAGGAGGGGATGCGGCCGGAAATGCAAAGCGGATGGAGCACCATCGGGAACTTTCGGGCATTGAAATGGGCTCCTACGATGCCGGTTCCTTTAACTGGATGCCCGGCGGCGTTTTTATGAACACCCCGCAGTTTCTTCAAGAGCTGGGAGATGTTTATTTGGAACGTGGTATCAAGCCGGAGATTGAGATCTTTGACTCTGGAATGTTGGGGGTGACCAATTATTATGTAAAAAAGGGCCATCTTCCCCCGGCTAATCATTATCAGTTGTGCCTTGGAGTGCTTGGGGCAATGCCCGCCACGGTTGAAAACTTGGTTTATTTAAAGAATCTTCTGCCCCAGGGTTCTACCTGGTCTGCGTTTGGCGTTGGTGCGGGACATCTGCCTATCCTGTTTGCCACCTTGGCTTTAGGCGGTCATCTGCGAGTTGGTCTGGAAGACAATGTAATCTTTGGCAAAGATGAGAACGGAAACAAAGTCATGGCAACAAATAAAATGCTCGTGGAACGTGCAGTTGCTGCGGTGAAAGCCTACGGAAATCAGCCGGCAACAGCGGCTGAAGCTCGTCAAATTCTTGGAATTCCGGCACTTAACGGTGAGGAGATCCGGGTGAAGCTTGGTATAAAATAAACAGGTATGAAAAAAGGGCTGCATCAAAGCAGCTCCTTTTCACTTTCTTGACTGTTTACTATATTTTCCGCTGATTTCAAAAAGTTTTTGATGGCGGGATTGGGATTCTCCGTTTTCCAGAGAATCGTGATATCTGTTTCCAAAGGGGCGAATTCTTCTTTTTCCACTGGGAGGAATTTTACCCCCGGCAGGGAAGTGTTCTTCGCTGTACGTGCGGTAAAGGCGATGCCCACATCGCTGCTAACCAGCATCATGAGGCTGTTGACGTCGGAGACCATAGCGGCCACATTAGGTACGAAGCCAGCATTTTTGCAGAGATAGGTCATATGTAGCACCCCCAGATTATACGTATCCGGTGTGGGGATGACAAAGGGAGCTCCGGCTAAATCTTTGATTTTTAAGGACGTTTTTTCTGCCAGAGGATGGTTGCAGGATACGGCAATATATACAGATTCAGACCATACCGTATAGGAAGAAATCCCGGGGACGTTTTTGGCGTCGTGAGACAAGGTGTAAGCACAGTCAATTTCATCCCGCAGCAGATTATTAATGAGGGAAGACATGCTGTTATCACTGTAAATAACATCTAATTCTGGGTTGCTGCCGACGAAATCTCTGATAATTTTAGGAAATGTTTCATCTACCAGGTCATTGAGAAGACCAAGCCTCAACAGGCCATTCTTTTTTATGGAGTCTTTCAGATTGACAAGGCTTTTGTTGTACTCTGAAACGATGATTTCCGCATGTTCCAGAAACTGCTTCCCATGAGTTGTAAGCTCCACGTTTCGCTTTGTTCGTCTGAATAGTTGGCAGCCCATTTCTTCTTCTAGACGAATAATCTGGCGACTAAACGCGGACTGGGAAAGGAACATCTGCTCCGCGGATTTTGTGAAGTTAAGGCTTCTCGCAAGAAGGAGAAAGGCTTCTAAATTCCGAATTTCCATAATACGCCCCCACCATTATTAAATTACATCATGTTAATAGCGATTTATTTCATAATAGCATTTTTTCATAGCGAAGGTCAACCAAGAGCGGACCTTCTGTTTTAATGCGTAAAATGGGTTACTGAAATGTCTGCTTTGCGTTAGACAATAGTTTCATAAATAGGTAAACTGAAATCGAAAGTAAGCGGCAATGCAGCTTGAAGACTCAATATTCATATATGAACATACATAAAAAGAAGGGAAATGACATGAGAGAAGCAGTAATCGTATCAGCGGTTCGTACTCCGGTGGGCAGAGCAAGAGGTACCTTGGCAGGTGTGCCGGCGGCAGATTTGGGCGCTCTGGCGATCAAGGAGGCCGTGAGACGGGCGCAAATTGATCCTAGTGAAATAGAAGATGTTTTTTTTGGAAATTTAATGGCCAATGAGTATGCCAATATTGCCAGAGTGGCGGCATTGGGAGCGGGGCTGCCTTATTCTGTACCAGCAGTGATGATGGACCGCCAATGCGGTTCTTCTTTAACCACTTTCGGCCTGGCTTCCATGATGATTGAAGGCGGACACGCGGATGTTCTGGTGTCCGCTGGTGTGGAAAGTGATTCTAGGAGAAGTTATGTCATGGAAAAGCCAACCACAGCCTATCAGGTGGTGCCGCCTCAGTGGGCGGATATCAAATCGGCGTATGCGGCAGAGGACTGCATCAGCATGGGCATGACGGCGGAAAATATTGCTGAGAAATATGGAATCAGCAGGGCGGAATGTGATGCTTTTTCAGTGGAAAGCCATAGAAAAGCACAGGTGGCAACGGAGGCCGGGTATTTTAAAGAACAGCTTGTGCCGGTGGAAACTCCTGTGGGAAAGGGCAAAACCGCCATCATAGATCGGGATGAATCCATTCGCAGTGACTGCAGCATAGAAACTCTGGGAAAGCTTCCGCCAGTTTTTAAAAAGGATGGAGTTGTTACGGCGGGAAACAGCTCACCCATGAGTGACGGCGGAGGTGCCGCAGTGCTCATGGAAAAAGAAAAAGCCAAGTCCCTGGGACTGCCGATTCTAGGAAAATTTTCAGGCTTTGCTGTTGCAGGGCTCGATCCGAAGTATATGGGATATGGCCCGGTAGAAGCAACGCAGAAGCTGCTTCAAAAGAAAGGGATGACCTTGAAGGATATCGATTTGATTGAAATGAATGAAGCCTTTGCAGCTCAATCGATTGCCTGCATCAATGGGTTAGACCTCGACGTGTCTAAGTTGAATGTAAATGGCGGCGCCATTGCCTTGGGCCATCCCCTGGGTGGGACGGGGGCAATCCTTGTGGCAAAGATGGTATATGAATTGAAGCGAAGAGATCTGGAACGGGGGCTGATTACTTTCTGCATTGGCGGCGGACAGGGCGTTTCGGCTCTGATTGAAAGAGAATGACGGAGGAAATATGAACAAATTAGTAGGACGAAGCGAGATTATGAAGCTGTTTCATGATAATATGACTATTATGTGCGGTGGCTTCGCCAACCGGGGAAGTGCGGCGAAGCTTATTGATATGGCGGTGGAATCCGGTGTGCAGGGAATGTACATTATTTCCAACGATTCGGGAGATCCAGACCTGACGGTGGGACGGTTTATCCGAAGCGGTCAGGCAAAGAAAATCACGGCATCTCACGTGGGCATGAATCCGGAACTGGGCGAATCTGTTTTGGCAGGAAAAATGGAGCTGGAGCTTTCTCCGCAGGGAACTTTAGCGGAAAGAATCCGCTGCGGCGGTGCTGGATTGGGCGGGGTGCTGGTTACCACAGGAATGGGCACCATTATTGAAGAGGGAAAACAAAAAGTGGAGGTTAACGGCCAGACCTATTTGCTTGAAACTCCTCTAACGGCAGAAATTGCCCTTGTAAAAGCCCACAAGGCCGACGTCATGGGCAATCTGGTTTATAAGGGAACTCAGCGAAACTTCAATCCCCTTGTTGCCATGGCAGCAAAGACTGTTATCGTTGAAGCAGATGAAATCGTTCCGGCAGGGGCTCTGGATATGGATGAAATACATACACCCGGCGTCTTTGTCTCAATGATTTGGAATGGGGAGGAATAGCAGTATGGCAGAAGTAAAAGAAAAAATTGCCCGTAAGGTTGCCAGCTTCTTTAAGCCAGGGGATGTTGTAAACCTGGGTATCGGCATTCCGACCATGGTTGGGAATTACATAGAAGACGGTGTATGGCTCCATACGGAGAACGGCTTGATCGGATACGGCCCGGCACCGGAAAAAGGAAAAGAAAACGAATATCTCACCGGAGCGGGAGCGCAGTTTCTCACGGCCTATCCGGGGGCGGCAGCCTTTGACAGCGCCACAAGCTTTGCCATCGTTCGGGGCGGCCATCTGACCGCCACCGTGCTGGGTGCACTGGAGGTGGATGAAAAAGGCAATCTGGCAAACTGGAGCAGACCTGGTGTCATCGTGGGCATGGGCGGAGCCATGGATCTGGTTAATGGAGCCAGGGAGGTAATTATCGCCATGGAACACACTGCCAAAGGCGGAAAGCATAAAATCCTGGAGCGGTGCAGCCTGCCGTTAACCGGAGCGGGGGTGGTGACAAAGATTGTGACAGACCTTTGTGTCATTGAAGTGGCAAAAGAAGGCCTGGTGTTGAAAGAAATCGAAGAGGGAGTCACTCTGGAAGAGATCCGGGAGAAAACCGGAGCAAGGCTGATTGTGCCCCAACATCTTGAGAAGAGATAGCGGGGGACGACAGATGAATTTTGAACAAAGAAGATGGCAGCATATGGTGGCTGCCATGATAATGGCTCTTTGCGCTGGCATCGGGTATACCTGGAGTGTTTTTCAGAAGCCTTTGATGGAACATTTCCAATGGAATCTTCAAGCTATTTCCCTGACTTTTACCATACAAATTTTGGTCTCCACCATGGCCCCTGTATTTTTAGGAAAATATCAGAAAATCTGGGGAGTGAAAACGTATCTTCGCATCGGCATCGCTATTTATGTAGCAGGCTTGATTGCTACTATGTTTACAAGCTCCATTGGGTATTTATATATTATTTACGGGGTTGTTGTAGGAACTGGAATCAGCATGCTGTATCCCTGCCTCATGGCGTACAGCGGTAGTCTCTTTCCAGATAAGACCGGAATGGCAGCCGGGATGCTGGCCTGCGCCTATGGGGGCGGGTCTATCCTCTGGGCGCCTATGGCCGCGGCGTTTATTGGAAAACATGGTGCCTTGCAGGTATTTGGGCTTTTCGCCTTGATTTTTGCAGTGGTCATGATTCCTACCAGCTTCCTGATTGGGGAGGTGCCGGAGAATTTTAGGCCGGAGAGCAAGAATAAGACGCAGGGGGCAGATCTGCCGGCAGGAAGGGATTATACTTGGAAAGAAATGATGAAAACCCCCAGGTATTATATCATTGTCCTTGCGCTGACTCTGGGAACTACCGCAGGCTTGATGATTATGGGCCATGCTTCGACGATACTCCAGGAGATTCAGAGCTTTACGCCGGAAAAGGCTGCTGTCATCATCGGTATTATCTCTATTTTTAATGCTTTGGGGCGTCTTGGCTTTGGGTTTATTTCAGACAGACTGGGGAGATATCCGGTGATGCTTCTGCTCTTTGCTGTCATAGGAAGTTCGATGTTGTTGCTCACCAGGGCGGAAGGAACGGTGTTCGTAGTTGCCTTGTTTGCAATCAGCTCCTGCTATGGAGGCTTTACTTCCATGTTTTCGCCGATTTGCGCCGACAATTTCGGTATCAAAAACTTAGCTGTGAATTACAGCTTTCTATATGTAGCTTATGGCTTCGCCGGTGTGATTGGACCTCAGCTGGCGGCTGCCACAAAGGCCATGGGAAATGGATACAATCTGGCCTTCTTGACGGTAGCAGCCATGAGTCTTGTCGGATTCGTCTTAACACTATATCTGAAATCTTTGCGTTAAAAAAGAAAAGGAGAGTATTCAATGGCGGAAATTATTTATCCAAAGTACAGGTGGTTTGTGCTGCTATCCATGATTGTCATCACAGCCTCCGGTCACAGTGCAAACATCGGTGCAGCTCCGCTGGTAGGCGAAGTTGCAGCAACTTTTGGAACCAGTCTCGGGGAAACAACAGCCATGTCCATGATGGTGTATATGCTGGCAGCAGCGACCTCTTGCCTTTTAAGTGGGTTTATTATCGACAAGATTGGCTTTGTGCGGGTTTGGATCATCTCCCTGTCGGTATTGCTGATTGCCTCGCTGTTGATGAGCGTAACGAGCTATACCCCCACCGGGTATACGCTTACACGTATGCTGCAAGGTTTGGCCAATGGGCCTATTACCGCTGTTATTGCAGCTGTTTGCCAGGAATGGTTTGCCTATAAAGAGCGAAGCTATGTGGCGGCAGCACAAGGGTTTGCAGTTTGGGTCGGCCTTTCTTTGGGTCTTGTGTATACCCCGGCTATGCTGAATATCACCAATAATTGGCATACGGCACTTTCTTGGTCGGCAGCTCCTTGTGCAGTTAGTCTGGTGTTTGCTGCGATTCTTTACTTTGGACCAAAACCTCCCGTGGTGACCCCTGTTTCTGTAAAGGAACAACGAGATACGTACAAGGTTGATTTTAAAATTGCTTTGTCAACGGCAACGACCTTTATATTATTTGCTCTGGCGATTCTGGATACCTGGTATCAGCAAGCCTTTAACGATATGGCCCCTGGATTTTACTCGGTACAGCCTCCGGTTGGATTGGGACTTGGACCTATGGGTGCAGGCAGCAAGCTGATGTGGGCAGGATATGCCTCCATGCTGGGTGGACTGATTGCGCCGGTTGTTGTCGAGAAACTATTCAAAGGTAAGCCAAGGATTCCGCTATTCATTGCCTGTACCTTATCCGCAGTCTTTATGCTTTGTATGCGGTTCATGACTGCTCAGAGCGGGGTACTGCTCATTCTCCTTCCTGCATTGATGCTCTTCTTCTCTTCCTTTGTTAATCCCACAATTATGGGCTTCATTGCCAAACATTATCCTCACAGCGTGGCCGGAAGAATCGGTGGAATTGCATCGGGAATGGCCATCGTCGGAGCTGTAATTGGACTGCTTGTGGGCTCGGCCGTACTTCATGTTACGGGAGCTTACTACATACCTATGGTCATCATGGCAGGCATTATCTTCGTGGCGGGGATAGCGGTAGCTTTTTTAGAAGTTCCCAAGGCGTTTCAGGCATCAAAGTCTTCTGAATCGTAAATGAAGGATTCATTATGAAAAGAATAAAAGTGAATATCGATGGCTACCAGATTGAAGCCATAGAAGGGCAGAGTATTTTGCAGGCAGCATTACATGCGGGAATCTATATCCCGCATCTCTGCTATCACCCGGATCTGTCACCTCAGGGCAACTGCAAACTTTGTGCCGTGGAAATTGAAGGGCGGTCAGGTGTCGTTCAATCCTGTGAGACGTGTGCAGAGGAAGGCATGAAGATTTATACCGCCACAGAACAGGTAAAGCATCTTCGCCAGGTTGCGCTGGAGCTGATCTTGGCCAGCCATCCGAAAGACTGCACCTCCTGTGCCGCGTATCTCAACTGTGAGCTCCAGGCACTGATGCAGTACATGGGCGTCGCCCATTCTCGCATGAAGGAAATCCATAAAGAGCATAACCGGATTGGTACTTCTGACCCCTTGATTCAAAAAGAGATGTTTCGCTGTATTCAATGCGGACGCTGTATTCGGGCTTGTCAGGAACTTCGCGGGGTTGGGGTGCTGCAATACAATAAAAAAGAGGGAGAGACCTATGTGGGCACGAAGGACGATGTCCCTCTTGCCAAAACGGACTGCCGCTTCTGCGGGGCTTGTGTCGAGGTTTGCCCTACTGGTTCCATCATGGATGCCCAAGGGGTTTTCTCCAAGGATTCCCCAAGGCAGCTTGCCCTGGTAGCCTGTAAAGACAAATGTCCGGCCCACACGGATATCCCGACTTATGTGAGACTGGCGGAAGAAGGCAAATATTCGGAATCGGTTTCCGTATTTCGAGAAAAGCTTACCTTTCCCCATTCCCTGGGCTACATTTGCACCCACCCCTGTGAGGGGGGCTGCAAGAGGGGAAGACTGAACGGGGCGGTCTCCATACGAGAAATTAAGAAATTTGCAGTAGAGCATGATGAGACCCAGAGCTGGAAGAAACGAGCCTTTCATAATCCGCCAACTGGCAAACAAGCAGCGGTGGTAGGGGGTGGACCGGCAGGTATGACGGCGGCATTTTATCTGGCAAAAAAGGGGCATGCTGTGACTGTTTTTGAAAGACAACCTCTGGCGGGGGGGATGCTGTCTTATGGAATTCCCAAATATAGATTACCACAGGAAATCGTCGATAACGAAGTTGAGATTCTAAAAGAAGCTGGAATTGACGTGAGGACTGGTACGAATATTGAATCGGTAAATGAACTGAAAGACAAGGGGTACGATGCTATTGTAATCGCTGTCGGAGCACAGAAAGGCAAGCGTCCTCCTGGGTATGACAAGCCGTGGGCCAACGGGTATACTGCTGTGGATTTTTTGAGGCTGGCGATGAAAGGGCCCTTTCCAGAGCTGGGAAATACCGTTACGGTCTATGGCGGAGGCAATGTAGCCTTTGACTGCGCGCTGACAGCTAAGAAAGAGGGAATCGCCCATGTGAATGTAGTCTGTCTGGAGGCTAGGGAGGAGATGCTGGCTGATAAAGAGGAAGTGGCAGCGGCTCTGGACCTGGGGGTAGCAATACTGAACAAGAAGACACTAGAAAGCATAGAAGAGAAAAACGGAAAGGTGGCATCCTTGCACTTAAAAGAGGTTGAAAGCTTTCGCTTTGCTGAAAAAGGCTTGGAGCTGGAACTGGTTTCGGGATCAGAAACTTCTTTGAAAACGGACAGCTTGATTTTTGCTACAGGTCAGCAGACGGAATTGGATGAAGGCTTTGGCCTGGAGCTTTTGAAAGGCAGCTTCTTGAAAACTGATGCTGCCCTTCAAACAAGTGAAGCCGGAGTCTACGCAGCGGGAGATGTGGTGACGGGGACCAGATCTGTGGTAGAGGCCATTGCTTCCGGCAGGAATGCTGCCAGGAGTGTGGACCGATATTTGGGCGGTGACGGCAATATTGAGGAAATCCTTTATGACAGAGAAGGGGCCAATCCGCAGATCGGGGTGATAGAAGGGTTCGCTCAGCTGGAACGAAGAAATGTTTTCGGCAGTTGCCGAGATGCCCAGCAAGAGTCTGCCAGATGCCTGCAATGTGATTTAAGATTGCAAATTCAGCAAGTAAAATTCTGGGGGGATGCCCATTACAAGCAGGTAAAGGAGGCCGAAGGATGAGGGGGAAAATTTGTGAAGCCGGAAGCTCCGCACTTTGTGAATGGAATGATGTTGACTTCGATGACAGATCGGCTTGTGTTGTCGAATATTCCAGGCAGCTGATGGATCAGGTCAGGAGAGAGTCCTGCGGTAAAGATGTTTTTTGCAGAGAGGGCACGTGGCAGGTTTCAGCCCTCATCGGTGCTGTTGCAAAGGGCGAAATAGAAGGGGACGAGGGGGCGCTGATTCGAGAACTGCTGGGCTTAATCAGCGAAAACGCAGGCTGTGACATGTCCTCCTACGCGGCGGCTCACTGCCTGGTATTGATGGATCAGTATTCGGAGGAATGGGATCGGCATCTCCGCAGGAGAAGATGCACTAACCTCATCTGCAAGCCTTCCTATACCCTTTATATCGCACCGGAGTTGTGCAACGGCTGCGAAAACTGTATAAGGGTCTGTCCTCTTCGTGCTATCGCTGGAGAAAAGGGATTCATCCACATCATCGACACAGGGATTTGTGATAAATGCGGAAAGTGTATCGAGGTATGCCCGAAAGGAGCAGTCAAAAAAAGCTCCGTTGCGGGATTCCCGCCAAAAGTACCGGCGGAGCCTGTGCCGGTAGGAAGCTTCGGCGAGGTCGATGTCGGGGACGGTGCAATCCGGAGGCGGCGAAGACGGAGAGAATAGTTATTTTAATGCAGAGAGAAATAATTTGAGGAGGCCAACATGAGTACAACAAAAATGGAAGCGGATGTTATTGTGATTGGGGGTGGGGCATCCGGTATAACCGCAGCAGTTGCGGCGGCGGAGAAGCAGGCCAGCGTTATTCTGCTGGAAAAGGGTTCTACTACCGGAGGTGCGGCAAACATGGGCATGGGGTTCTTTGCAGTTGAATCCAAGTATCAAAAAGCACAGATGGTCGATTTCAGCAAAGAGGACGCCTTTAATCTGCTGATGAATTACACCCATTGGCGCGTAGACGCTCGTCTGGTTAGGAAGTATATTGAGCAGACGGCGAGCACCATCGACTGGGCGGAAAGCATGGGGGTAGAATTTCTGGGGGCATATAAATACTTTGAAAAATCCACGCAGACCTGGCACGTGGTAAAAACCGCAGGAAGCAATGCTCCGGCTGAAAGAGCCGCCTCCAATTTGTATCGGGCCCTGACGGAAAGAGCGGAAGAACTGGGAGTGCAGATTTGCTACCAGACAAAGGCAACAAAGATACAGACAGAAAATGGTGCTGTAAGCGGGGTGGAATTTGTTGATGCAGCCGGCGTCAAATCTGTTGCAGAGTGCAATGCCGTCGTTGTTGCTACCGGTGGTTTTGGAGATAATCCGAAAATGATTCAAGACTATCTCGGTTTTGACTGGGGGAAAGACCTGCATTCTTTCCGGATTCCCGGCGTGGAAGGCGAGGGCCTGAACATGTTGTGGGAAGCAGGCGCAGCAAAGACTCAGCCTGTTATGGAGTTGACCTATACTACGCCTGGGGTTACTGACGTATTTAAAACATTGAGTGAAACCATGCGCCAGCCCAACCTGATGGTCAATCTGGACGGCTTGCGGTTCATCAATGAAGAGATTATGAATAACACCGTATATACAGGAAATGCAGTTGCCTTACAACGTCAACGCATGGCCTTCACCATTATTGATGACAGTATTCTCAATACATATAGAAAGACAGGGCTGGACTATATAACTGTCCACCACAACATTAAAAACATAGATAGCTGGGATAAGGAATTGAGCACTTATCTCAACGGTGAAGCGGCAGAAGCAAGCGGCTTGAGCATGCTCCACAATGAGGCCCAGAAGGCGCAGATCAATCTTTTTGCTGCTGATTCTTTGGAAGAATTGGCGGAGAAGATGGGCATAAACGGTGAAAACCTGAAAAAAACCATCGCAGAGTACAATGAAGCCTGCACGTCAGAAGACCTCTTCTTCTTTAAAAAACATAAATACCTCAAGCCATTGAAAGGCGGTAAGCTGTATGGGGCCAGACATTTTCCGGCCGGTTATGGAAGCTTAGGCGGAGTTAAAACCAACGATAAGCTGGAAGTGCTGAAAGCCGATGGAGTGAAAATTCCCGGATTGTATTCCTGTGGTACGGACGCCTGCAATATCTTCGGGGACAGCTACTGTTTCCTGATGCCTGGAAACACCATGGGCTTTGCCGTCAACAGCGGGAGAATGGCAGGGTATAATGCGGTAGATTATATGGATTCCGATGAATTCCAATAGTCTGTGAGATCGAGAACGTATCGCTTATTTTTTAATATGAAAGGAAATGAAAACAATGGCTGAAACAACAGAAAATCTACAGTATCCAAGGTTTCGATGGTTTGCCCTGTTTGCCATGGTCATCGTGACGGCATCCACCTCATCCATACTGATTGCTCCGGCCCCTTTAATTCCAACCATATTTGCGGCTCAAAACTGGGACCCCGGAGTTACTACAGCGGTAACGATGCTGACGTTTCAGATTTGCGTATGCATCTTTGCCTTTCTGGGGGGATTTCTTATTGATAAGCTGGGACCTGTAAAAATATGGATTATCAGTCTCGCCATTATTATTCTTGGCTGCATCCTGGTTCCGCTCATTGGTGGGACCATACATGGACTGCTGGTTTGCCGTATTCTGCATGGCATGGGCACCGGCCCAATCATGGCACAAATTATTGCCTTTTCGGCGCAGCGGTTTCCTTATGAAGAGCGGACTCTGGTAGCAGCATTTCAAGGGTTTTCGGTATCCACTGGGATTGCCATCGGTCTGGTTTTCTCGCCGCTGATGCTGAGAGCGGCAGGAGGTAACTGGCAGACGGCACTGATGTATGATGCGCTCATTCCTATTATCGCGATGATTTTTGCCTTCATCGTCTTTTTCGGACCTCAGCCTCCTGCACGGGAAGAAAAGCCAAATCTAAATAAGACTGGTGGCAAATCCAGTGATCTCACCAAGGCGTTGCTGGGAAGCACCTTCTGGATGCTGCTGATTATGATGTTTCTGGATTCCTGGTGCCAGCAGGCGTGGCTGAACATTGCCTCGCCGTTTTACGCCTCTCCCGTGCCGATGGGACTGGGACTTGATCCCTTGGATGCCGGAAGTAAGCTTGCCTTTGGCTCGTATGCAATGATGGCAGGAACCCTGTTGACACCATTCATTACTACGAAGATATTTAAGGGCAATTTTAAGGCGCTGATTACGGCTGGTCTGCTAATTTCTGCGGCGGGGATGCTCTATGTGAGACACCTGTCTGCTGACAGCGGGACCTGGTTAGTGTTGGTGCCGATTATTGTGATTTTCTTTTCCTCCTTTGTTAATCCTAATGTCGTCGGATTTATCGCAAGAAACTATCCCGACACAATCACCGGCAGACTGGGAGGGTTTATTAACGCCGCCGGACCTGGAGGCGCGGCCATCGGGGTAGCGATTGGTTCTTGGCTGCTCTCTAAATATGAGTCTTTTATGCCGAACATGACCGTTCTGACGGTGTTGTTCGTGGTAGCCGCCATGGCGATTTGGTTTGTAAAGCCCCCGAAAGGCTTTGAAGAACATCTGAACAGCATCGCGGAGCAGGAGAAAGAAAATCAAGAAAAAATAGCGAATTAGGCAGGAAGCGCTTATGAAGAATAAAACCGCAGTAAAGGACTGGTACTCTATACTGCGGTTTCTATTTTCAGATGAGATTGGAGGAGTGTGATTAAATGATGAACAGTAAATACCCAAATATGTTTTCACCCTTAAAGATAAAAAAAACAACATTTAAAAATAGAGTGCTGGCAGCTCCTGTCACAACAAACCGGGTCACGATGAACAACGGTACGCCGACACCGGAAGGTATTGATGTATTTGAGACTCGGGCAAGAGGGGGCTTTGCCCAGATCACCCTGACGGAAAGTTTTGTGGATTTCGAATTTGCCGCCAGGCACGATCATGGGATTAATCTGGTAGATCCGAATAGGACCGTTCACCATATGGAATCCGTGGCGATTCTCACAGAGGCCATTAAAGCCCATGGCGCGCTAGCATCCATTCAGTTTAACCATGTAGGAAACGTCAATCATCCCGATACCTGTATTAATCATCAAAATCCCATTGGACCTTCTGCTTTTTTGCGCCATGACGGAGTGCAGATTGACGAAATGAATGAGGCGATGATGAAGCGGGTTGCGGACAATTATGCCAACGCTTGCGGCAATGCGAAAGCCTTGGGGTTTGATATGGTGATGCTTCACGCAGGTCATGGCTGGCTGCTGTCTCAATTCCTATCGCCTCTTTCCAATTTCAGAACAGATCAGTACGGTGGGTCTTTGGAAAACAGAGCCAGATTTCCAATCATGGTGCTGGATCGAGTGCGAGAAGAGGTGGGGCCTGACTTTTTGATTGAGCTTCGCATTTCTGGAGATGAGCGCTTAGAGGGCGGGATGCATCTGCCGGAGACCATTGAATTCTGCAAGCTGATTGAGGATAGGGTGGACCTGATTCATGTGACCTCCGGCATTTATCACGCCCATGTGGAAACAAAGGCGTTCTCTTCTATGTTTGATGAACACGGTTGTAATCTGGATTTGGCGGAGGCAATTAAAAAAGCGGTTAAGATTCCGGTGGTAGCAGTAGGCGGCTTTAATTCGCCGGAGCAGATTGAGAAGGCAATCGCTGAGGGGAAATGTGATTTTGTTGCCGTAGGTCGTCAGCAGTTTGCAGACCCTGAATTTGTAAATAAAACCTTGGAAGGCCGAGAAGATGAAATTGCTCCTTGCTTGAGGTGTTCCTGTTTCAATCCCCTTCCACCAGACCCCAATGCGCGGGTGGTAGCTCTGCCGTGGCACTGTGCCGTAAATCCATGGTCAGGGAGAGAATTGCGATGGCGCCAGGCACCTCAACCCAAGAAATCCCGGAAGGTGTTCGTGGTGGGCGGAGGTGTTGGGGGACTCTATGCAGCCTTAACTGCCGCGGAACGGGGACATCAGGTCATCCTGGCGGAGAAAAAAGATCGGCTTGGTGGGATTCTATGGTTTACAGATACAGATTACCATAAGGAATCCCTGATGCGATATCGGGAATCCCTGATTGTTAGGGCTAAAAAAGCAGGTGTCCAGATTCTTCTCCGCACCAGAGTTACGTCGGAATTCCTCAAGGAGCAGAAACCAGATGTGGTAATCTGTGCGGTGGGAGGGGAACCATGGGTACCGCCGATCAAGGGCATTGAATTGGCCCTGCCGGCGCTTACCGTCTATTCCCAGCCAGAGCGGTTTGGAGAGCGGATTGTCATTGTGGGGGGAGGGCTTATCGGTTGTGAAACTGGATATTACCTTGCCGAAACCGGAAAGAAGATTCATATCCTTGAAATGAAGGGAGATGTAGCCGTTGATGCCAACGACAGCCACAGAAGGGCCCTCCTTCCCCGCATGAAGAAGCTGCTGGACTGGTCCTGCGGAGTTTCTGTCGTGGAAATAACAAAGCAGGGGGTGTCTTATCTGGATCGGGAGGGCAGGGGAGGCTTCATGGAAGCAGATCAGGTGATTTACGCTGCGGGAATGAAGCCTCTGAATCAGGAAGTAGAGTCCCTGCGGCAGTGCGATTGCCCCAAATTCCTGACAGTGGGAGATTGTGTTGTGCCAAGACAGATTAAGCAGGCGGTATACGAGGGTTTCTGTGCCGCCATGGATATAGTATAGAGGAATCAGATAAGCAACATGGAGGTGGAGTATGGATTACCGTCAAGGAATCGAAGCAAAGGTAGGCCTATTATTTCAAATTGCCGATCAGTATCTGTCGGCTCAGATTTCACTAGAACAGGCGAAAGATCTCATTCGTGTTGAAATGGGCCACATCCGTCCGGCACAATACGAGGGGATGAAAAAAGAACTGGCAAAGCGGTTGCAGGAGAGCGGCGGCCGCTCAAACCCGGGAAAATTGTTTGAACTATTTCAGAATTATCTTACTCCGCCATTTCAAAAGCTACCGAAGGGCCATCCGTTGAGGATTTATTTGGCGGAGAACGTCTGTGTCAGAGGGTATCTGGTGCAGATGGATGAGCTGGAAGAGGAGGGGGCCTCCCTAGAGGACTGGGTGGCACTTTACGAAACGTTAAGCCACTTTGCTGTGCACATTAAAAGACAGGAAAAGAATTTTTACGCCCTTTGTACCTCGTCAGAAATATATAGCCAGGCCCAGACAGCTGAGGACCTGGGGCGTGCGGTTCTCGAAGAACTGGAGAAAAACAGAGAACGATTGATAAATGAAAATATCTTTGATTTTCTATATTATCAGCGAACCCTGAGCCAGATGCTCATGCGCTATCTCGATCTGGAAGAGCGGGTGCTATACCCGGAAGTCCTCTTGCGCCTGACGGAGGAGGACTTTGCAGCGCTTAGGAGGCTAGACGATCAGGAGGGCTATGCTTATATTCCGCATCCGGAGGAATTTGTGCCGCAGGCACCAGAACCTGGGGCGGCATTGGAGGCTCGAGCTACAGCTGACGTTATTTTACGGTCGGTATTGGCAGCAAAAGAACTAAAAATAATTTTTTACAATTTATCTGGAAAAGCAGTTTTCAGCGAAGGTGGCTCTTTGGCAGCAAAGGAGAAGCAGCTTCCGAAAGCGGTCCGACAGGATTTGCTGAAAGATAGCTGTCGGCAGCAAAAGCATTGTATAAAGGAAGCGGAAGAAACCTTGCTGGTCACCTACAGTGCAGTAAGGGATGACAGGGGAACACGTTTGGGATTTTTGATGATAAAAGAAAGGCTCGAAGGTGTGAACAATGAAAAGGAGCAAGGGGATATTGATTCCAAAAAGCTATTGGGCGGCTGAGATATCTCAGCCGCCCAATAAATTACAAAACACACCTTTAGCGAATTTTCCCTACAAAAGACGGCTCTATCTTGTCTCTCATGCCCAGGTAGTCTATCATAGATAACAAGTCGGAATGCAGTTCATCGGCACAGAACATACCAAACATTTCCGTTCCGAAAGCACAGTCTAAATCATCTACAATCCGCTTCTTCCACGGGCGGCGAACCACTTGAGTTGCCAGACGTCTTGCGATGCGGTTTTGAGCCATCAGGATATCTGCAATCTCATAGGCCCGGTCCATCAGTTTTTCTCTCGGCACAATTTCCGATACCAGTCCGTACTGGAGCGCCTGCTGTGCCGTTATTTTATCTCCGGTCATTAGATACCAGACAGCTTGTCTTGTAGGCATTAGTTCCATAAAGCAGCTCTGGATGCCATCACCGGGAACATTATTGATGCCTGGAAGCATATGGGGATCAAGGATGGTGATATCGTCGGCAGCAATACAGAAGTCACACATGCAGGCCAATTCAGTATGACCGCCAGACCCGCTCAATACGCCCAGTGTGGGAACTTCCGTATCCTGAATCATGGTGATAATCATGCGGCGGCCGTCAACAAACATGTGATTGTATCTCGTTTCTCCGGCATGATCTCCTTCGGGGGCCCAGCTGGCTGCTTCGAAGTCGGATACCCAGATGTTTCCTGTACCGGTGAAGATAATCATTTCTGTGTCTCGGTCTGTCCCCAGCAGCCGCCACATCTTGCCGATAGCGTCATGCAGCTCCATGGACCAGATTAGCGGCCCCCCTTTGCAGTGCATTCTCACCGTTACAACGCCGTCTTCTCGTCTGTCCATGATGAAATGCTCTTGAAACATGTCTTTGATCTCTTCAAAGGTTGGCCATTTTACGTAATTTGTGTTGGTTACTCTATTTGTCATTTCTTTTCCTCCTAAAAACAGTACGATAACTTTATAACTTAATCATAAGGGATTTTCAGCAGACAGTGAAATTCATTCTGTGCATAATAAACGGCTAGATTCTGCATAAGTGAATGGGGCATTCTTTATTTCATCGCTGCTGGTTCTTTGATATAATAATTTCATGAATTAATACCATGTCGCTGTCAGATACAGCGTGTTAAAGTAAGAAAGGTGGATGGCAAATTGAGCGGACAAAGGGGATTTCTTTCAATCGAGAGTAAAAATATCTTTTCTATTTTGAAAAAATGGCTGTATACGGAGCAGGACATCGTTTTTCGTGAATTAATCTCAAATGCGTCCGATGCTATTGAGAAGCTTCTTACCGTACAAATGGCGGATAAGACTGCGGGGTGTTATCCCCAGGGAAAAATCACGGTAACGTTGGATGGGGAAGGGAATCGAATTATCATATCGGATAATGGCGTTGGCATGACGGCAGACGAGGTCAACCGATATATCAACCAGATTGCGTTTTCTGGTGCGGCGGACTTTATCAATCAGTACAGGGAAGAACAGCAAGACTCTATTATCGGCCATTTTGGCGTGGGCTTTTATTCGGCCTTTATGCTTGCAGACCATGTGGCGATTGAAACCAAGTCTTATCTGGAAGAGGCGGCGGCCGTGCGTTGGGATTGTAAATCGGACATGGCCTATGAGATGACAACCGGAGCTCGGACATCCCATGGAACTGATGTCATCCTTTATCTGAATAAAGATAATCCCTACATAGAGAAAGCGGACACCGTGCACGATATTATTCAAAAATACTTTCTGTTTTTGAAGACAGAGATTTACTTTGACGGACCGAATTTTGACCATGTGCTGGTGAACGATACCAATCCCCTTTGGAATCAGCCTGATTCTCAGACAACAACAGAATCGATGAATCAGTTTTACCGGGAATGTTATGATGATATCTCCAATCCGTTATTCTGGATTAAATTTGAAAGCGTTGATATTGGACTGCGAGGCATTCTCTTCTTTCGAGATACCAAAAATCAGACTGAAGAAATCGACGGCACCTTTAAGATCTACAACAGAGGTGTGTTCGTGGGGGAAAATATCAAAGAGTTGATACCTCGGTTTGTCAATCTGCAAAGCGGCATTATTGACTGCACCAACCTGCCGCTGGTCGTGTCCCGGTCTACCATCCGGGAGGAAGACCAAAAGGCCGATATGGCAAGCCTGATTTATGAATGTTTATCCCAAGAAGTAACTATCGGCATCAATCATTTGTTTGAAAAGAACCGGGCTGACTATGAACGGTTCTGGCCTCATCTCAATGCCTTTGTGAAGTACGGGATCTTACAGGATAAAATCTTTGCTTCGGTGATGACCCGCAAGGTCATTTTCAAGGATATCTATGGACAGTACAAGACAATACCGGAATATATGGCGGAAGGAGAGGCTTCTGCTGGGGGAACTGTTTACTATGCTTCCGATTCCGTCGAACAAGCCCATTATATTAAACTGTTCAAACGGTGCCGGCTGAATGCGCTGTTGTTTGATCACGTTATCGATCAGCCATTTCTGAGACGGCAGGAATTGATTCATTCCAATGTGAGGTTCGTCCGCATTGATTCCGATGGGGAAGCCTTGTTTCAGGGAGCTATCCACGATGGAGATCAAGGAAAGATTGAAAGACTGACCAGCAAAATACATCATGCTTTGGGCGAGCGCCTGGGTCAGATGGAACTGAAAATTACCAATCTGGAAGAACCCAGTATTACTACCCTGATTATCCATGATGAGAAATCCCGACGTATGGCGGATATGCTGGAGATCTACGGGATGATAAACCAGGCTGATACGTCCCTTAAAGAGATGCAGTCCAAAAGCACCTTTCTTGTAAATCTGAACAATGATATTATCCGTTATGTGCTGGAGGCCTCAGAGGCTCCGGATCCTCAAGGAGCTAATTGCAGCAAGCAGACGGACCTGATTCTCAATCAGCTGTTGGACTTGGCACTCCTGGGACAGGGAGCCTTGAATGTGGAAGATGTGGAAGGCTTTATTTTGCGAAGTGAGGACATTATCAACCAATGGATAAAATAAAAAAACGTGCTGTTATGACAATGCAAGTTTGTCGTAGCAGCACATTTTTTTTAGGAGATGTTATTGATTTTTGTTTTGGTGCCTTGTCTGTGGCGGCTGGTTAATATAAGGATGTACCGTGATCCACATAGAGAATTTGTCCGGTGATGGCTTTGGAAGCATCGCTTGCGAAAAAAAGGATAGCTTCTGCCTGATCTTCTGCCTGGGCCTCGGGCACCGTCAAGTCCAGATGTCTGGCGGTAACTCCCGCAAATTCCATGTCAAACCCTTGCATAGCTTCTGGTGTATTGAGGGCTGTCGGCGTTGGGCCTGGTGCCACAGCATTGCAGCGGATGGCCGTTGCAGCGAATTGGATGGCAATGTTCTTTGTCATGGCGTTTACCGCAGCTTTGGCGGCACTATAGGAGATGCCAGCCACCCCTTGACTGCCGATGGAAGAAACATTGACGATAGAGCCTTGACCGGCTTTTTCCATATGTGCTAACGCATATTTGCTCATATAGTAAACGGAATACTGGTCGATTTTGCAGACTTCATCATACCATTCTTCTGTACATTTTGTGATTGACATATGCTTATCAGCAATTCCCGCATTGTTGACCAGAATGTGAATCTGGCCATATTTTTTAATTGTTTCGTCAATCACTTTTTTACAGTCCGCCATTACTTTTAGATCCGCTTGGATTGCCATGATTTCTCCGCCCTGACGGGTGACTTCCTCTACGGTCTTTCTGTTCTCGGATTCCCTTCTGGAAACAATCACGACTTTTGCTCCTTCTTTGCAGAAAAGAGCTGCTGTTGCCCGGCCTATGCCGGAATTTCCTCCGGTCACGATGGCGACTTTGTTTTCTAATCTACCCATTGATTCACTCCTTCAATCTAATTTTATCAGTAAAAGGTCCTGTTTTGAAGAAGAAAACAGGACCGATAAGTAACTATCTGATTTTTCCAACCAGCGGCGGATCGATCTTGTCTTTCACGCCTAGGTAGTCCAACATGGACAGCAGCTCGGAATGCAACTCTTCTGCACAGAACATGCCGAACATTTCTGTTCCGAAAGCACAGTCCAGATCATCTACAATCCGCTTTTTCCACGGCCGTCTTACAACCTGAGTGGCCAGGCGTCTTGCAACCCGGTTCTGAGCCATCAGCAGATCCGCAATCTCATAGGCGCGATCCATCAGCTTTTCTCTCGGTACAATTTCAGATACCATGCCATATTGAAGCAGCTGCTGTGCAGTCATTTTATCCCCAGTCATCAGGTACCAAACGGCCTGTCTTGTAGGCATTAACTCCATGAAGCAGCTCTGAATGCCATCTCCCGGAACATTGTTTGTTCCCGGCAGCATATGAGGGTCCAGCACGGTGATATCATCTGCGGCGATACAGAAATCGCACATGCAAGCCAGTTCAATGTGACCGCCGGAACCGCTCAGTACGCCCAGTGTCGGCACTTCGGTATCCTGAATCATAGTGATAATCATGCGGCGTCCGTCTACAAACATATGGTTGTATCTTGTTTCACCGGCATTGTCACCTTCGGGAGCCCAACTGGCTGCTTCAAAGTCTGTTACCCAGATGTTACCCGTACCGGTGAAAATAATCATTTCTGTTTCCCGGTCAGTTCCCAGCAGCCGCCACATTTTGCCGATGGCATCATGTAATTCCATGGACCAAATCAACGGGCCGCCTTTACAGTGCATACGAACTGTTACGACTCCGTCTTCCCGTCTGTCCATGATGAAGTGTTCCTTGAACATCTCCTTAATTTCTTCAAAATCAGGCCACTTTACATAACTCGTATTTGTTACTCTATTTGCCATTTGTTTTCCTCCTTGAGAATGTCGTCCGTTCCCTCGCGCTGAAAAAGGACGCACTCAAAATTTGCATTTATTCTGAATCGGTTCAGATCATTAACCTTACCTATTAATAATAAGGGATATTTCCCGCGGCGTGAAATTCATAATATGCATAGGTTATATGCAGAACATGCAACAGCGCTGGAGGAGGAGAAAAGTGCTTTAGGTTGCCGCTTCTAATCACCAAGCAATCGTCGCTTGAAGTCTACGGGAAATGTAATTTAAAAAATTAACATTAGCTTGACTTTTGAGACAAATTTGATAAAATATAGATGAAGATAAATCGTAATTTCAGAAAGGCACGGTTTCTATGAGACGATTAGGCGATGTGGTTGAGTTCATAAGTGGTTCGCCACAATTTAGGATTAAAGAAGTGTTAGATAAGAAAGCACCACGTTACACTTATTATGGGCAATCTGATATGGAAGAGGATTTAGCTGGTATTGATTTTAATAGTAATGACAAGAAACAAGTGAGAACCTTTGACAAGGTGAATACACTATGCCAAGGGAATGTTGTTTTTAGTTTAATATCAGGGAAATCGGCTATAGTTGGCATAAATCATCAAGGGTATCTATACACGCAGAACTACGTTAACCTAGTCACGGATGAGAAAATGGATTCAAAATATCTTGTTTACTTGCTTAATGAAGATTCATTCATAAAGAAGCAGTTGCAAGTCGGATTGCAAGGCTCTCAAGTTTTAAAATACACACTGAAACAAGTGAAAGAACTTGAATTATCAGATTTGCCAGCAATAGAAAAACAACGATGCATGGGGGAGCTTTATTTCAACCAGTTGCGTTTGAAGGGATTAAGAAACAGGTCTGCAAGCTTGGAAACGATTATTATACTAGAGAAGCTTAGGAGGGTAAGCCACCAATGAACGAAAGACAATTTGAAACAGAATTAATTCAGTACATTACCAGTGGCACTATTACACAGCCAGAAGACCTTGAACGAGTCCACAATACTGTTTCCAAGGACTCAGACGGTGATTATATTGTGAAATCGAAACTGTGGAAATATGAACCACAGATTAAAACTACAGGGCAGCTTTGGAATAATTTTAAGGAAATTTTGGAGCAGCACAATTTAAATATACTACATCATCCGTTAAGTGTAATGGAATTCAATCAAGTGAAAAAAATTATTTCGGGCATTCAAACGCCCTATGAAGCAGGCCAGTTCTTGTATGGGCTAAATGGTGTGTCGCAAATTGAGATTGATTTAGATGACGGACGCCATGTATTCCTTACTGTTTTTGACCAAAAACAAATAGGAGCGGGAAATACCATCTACCAGGTGGTCAATCAAATTAAACGTCCGGCAGTTGTTACGGGGAAAAAAGAACGTTATTTTGACACGACTCTGTTGATTAACGGTCTGCCAATTATACAAATTGAAGAAAAGCGGGATACCCGGAACATTGATGAAGCCCTCAACCAGATGAAGCAATATGCGGATGAAAATCAGTATCGTGATATTTTCTCAACTTTGCAGATTTTGGTGGGTATCACGCCAAACAATGTGAAATATATGGCAAATATGACGGCAGATAAATTTAATAAAGACTTTGCTTTTAACTGGCAGCGGAAGAGTGATAATACTATTGTGCGCAGCTGGAAGGAGTTTGCAGATTCCATGCTGTCGATTCCCATGGCTCATCAAATGGCTACCAACTACATGATTCTGGATGGCACAAAAAACCAGCAGATGTTGAAGGTGATGCGCCCATATCAAGTCTATGCAACACAACATGTTATGGAACAATTAAAAAGTGCTGATTTTGAGCTGGGTATGAATCGGATTGGTTATATCTGGCATACAACTGGGTCCGGCAAAACCATTACAAGTTTTAAAACGGCATGGCTTGCAAGCCGCATGCCTAGGGTGGATAAGGTTATTTTTGTGGTGGATCGGATTGCTTTAACTAAGCAAACCAATGAAAATTATAAAGCCTATGATCCCGATGCTACGGAAGATACTTTTGGCAGTGTTCAAGATACATACAATACGACAGACTTGAGCCGTAAGCTTAAAAGTAAAGATAATAGTATCATTGTGACTTCTGTTCAAAAACTGGATACGTTGGTGAAACGCAAAAGCTTTAATGCGCCAGACAAGAATATGGTGTTTATTGTAGATGAAGCCCACCGTTCAACTGGAGGGGATTCCTTCCAAAATATCCAGAAGGCTTTTCAGAAGTCTGCATGGGTCGGCTATACGGGGACACCGATGTTTGATGAAACAACCACTGGACTGAGAACAGAAGACGTTTTTGGACCCCTGTTGCATGCTTATACTATTCGGGAAGCCATTGCTGACCGCAATGTTCTGGGATTTAAGGTGGATTTCGAAACAACTATTGACGAAAAACAAATGAAGGAGACGTATCTGCCTGCGTTCTATCGTGAATGCCATCCTAAATGGACCGACGAACAAATTCAAGAAAAAATTAACAAGCTTTCTCCAGAAGATATGGATGATGCAATTGAACCCAGTTTCTACGATGAGAATCTGGACCATATTAAACTAGTAGTTGAAGACATTTTCAAGAATTGGCGGAATCGTTCCAATGAAGGCAGGTATAATGCGCTGTTCACCACCCACGTAGGTGGTGGTAAAGCCAGCACCCCCATGGCAATAATGTATTTTAAAGAGTTTCAGCGTGTTAACGAAGAAAACAAGAAGAAAGGTGGGCAGACTTTAAAAGTAGCCGTTACATTCAGCGAAAATACATCGAATAATGATAGCATGCTCACCACCAATAAAGGCTTACATGATGCCATTAAGGTCTATAACGCTGAATTTGGGACTTCTTTTGGAATGGATGATGTTTCAGGCTATACCCAAGACGTAACCGCTCGATTAAATAAATCAGCCACAGATGGTCATTTCCTTGATTTGGTGATTGTGGTAGATCAGTTATTAACGGGATTTGATGCCCCTGAGTTGAATACCCTTTATGTAGATAGAACTTTGAAAGGTGCGGGACTAATACAAGCTTATTCGAGAACCAACCGCATTGCGGACATGCAGGAGAAGCCTTGGGGCCGGGTGGTTAATTACCGATGGCCTGCGCAGAATGAAAAGCGGATGAACAAGGCCCTGGCTGTTTATGCAAATAAAGATTCGGCTAGCTTATCGGTAGAAGAACAACAAAAATCCAACCAAAAAGACGGTATCATTGCGAAACCTTTTGAAGAGGTGTTTTATGAAGTAAAACAAGTGGTTGAAAATTTGAGCAGCCTTACAATGGACTTTCAACAGCTGCCACCATCTGAAAAACAAAAAGAATTTATGCTGGATTTACTACGTGAATATAACAGAGGAATGGCCAAATTAAAGCAATATGATCCGGAGGAGGTTGATGGAGAGAAAGTTGGCTTTAACTATGACAATCCAGATGAGCTAATAGAAGCGTTAGGAATGAATCCAGATCAAGAAGTGATGTTGACAACGGTTTTAACCAATGAGCTGAAGTCTCATATTGCTAAAGAGAAAAAAATCCCTTTTTATCAAATTGAGCTGCGGATGACTCATGTAAAGGATGTTAAAATTGACTATGACTATCTGACAGAGCTGGTGGAAAACTTATTGAATCAAGTTCACGAAGGCAGAAAGGCAGAAGCGAAAGAGACCCAAGAGAAAATCAATCAATTTGCTAATGGGTTGGAGGACCGTAGCTATGCAACTAAAATTATCAATGCAGCAGGTGCGATTGTTAAAGGGTACTTCCCACCTGTAGGCTCCAACTTTAAGTATCCGGCGAAGCTGAGTGACAGTGAACAAATCATTCAGCAAGCAAACCTTGTTAGTCTGGATCGAATGTTTCTGGACTTTCGAGTAAAATGGGGGATTACGGATATTATTACAAGTGCTCAAATGCGAGAGCTGTTTAGTCGCCATCGCTATAGTGCCCAAGATTTAGATGATACGGGCCAAATCCGGGATATCATTGCGCAAGCAAGTTTAGACTATATGACCCTAGCTCATGATGAAGAGGTACAGGCCTTGTCTAAAATTAAATATCGGAATGGCTTGCGTGAAGCAATTTACGAGCTAGCTGATGAACTGGTGGAAAATTAGACGGGTAAAAAAAGATGAACCACTCAACTTATAAAGAAAAAATCCTTTTGAAAGGCCATGAGGAGGATATGGTGAACGAAATACAATTTTTAATGTATGATGCTGATGAAAGAGTAGAAGTTCTTGTTCAAGATGAGACGATTTGGGCAACTCAAAAAACCATTGCACAGCTTTTCGATGTTGGTGTGCCGGCGATTAGCAAGCATTTGAAAAATATCTTCCAGTCCGAAGAATTGGATGAAGCAGTGGTTGTTTCCATTTTGGAAAATACCACTCAACACGGTGCAATAGAAGGAAAAACACAGACGAACTCTGTTAAATATTACAACTTAGATGCGATTATCTCCATTGGCTATCGAGTAAATTCTCAAAAAGCGACGAAGTTTCGCATATGGGCAACGGATATCTTAAAAGAGTACATCCAAAAAGGTTTTAAGATTGACGTTGCGCGCATGAAACAAGGGGAGTTTGTTTTTGGCAAGGACTACTTTCGTGAGTTGCTTGAAACCGTTCGTTCCATTCGAGCAAGTGAACGGCGTATCTGGCAGCAAATAACCGATGTTTTTGCAGAAATTTCATACGATTATGATCGAAATTCAGATGTTACCGAGAAATTTTATGCTACCGTACAAAATAAGTTTCACTATGCCATTACAGGCAAAACTGCGGCTGAAATTGTTTATGATAGTGCGGATAAAGACAAAGAGCATATGGGGCTGACCTCGTGGAAGAACTCTCCCGATGGAAGAATCTTGCAGTCCGATGTTGTGGTGGCAAAAAATTATCTCGCTGAAAAAGAAATTCGAAGTCTGGAACGTAACGTGTCCGCCTACTTTGATTACGTAGAGCGCTTGCTGGAAGATGAAATTTTATTGGGTATGCAAGACTTTGCTACAAGTATTGATGAATTTTTAAAATTTAACCGATATGAAATATTGGAGGGCCATGGACGTATTTCCAGCAATGTAGCTAAGACAAAAGCTATTGGTGAATATAAGGAATTCAACAAGCATCAGAAAATTATTTCCGATTTTGATAAAGAAATGAAGAAGGTCCAAGGAGAGCATAAATGAGCGATAAAAAAGAAAATGTACCTAAGATAAGATTCCCTGGGTTTACACAAGAGTGGGAGCGACGGAAGCTGGGGGAAGTGGGTGATACATTCAGTGGATTGTCAGGTAAAACAAAAGAAGAGTTTGGACATGGTGATGCTAAATTTGTCACTTATGTTAATGTTTTTGGTAATACAATCTCTGATTCAAACGGCTTAGAAAGCATCGGAGTTGATAATAAGCAAAAACAGGTTGAGTATGGTGATGTGTTCTTTACAATATCATCTGAAACTCCTAAAGAAGTTGGCATGTCGTCTGTGTGGCTTGAAAACACTAGGGATGTGTACCTGAATAGTTTCTGCTTGGGCTACAGACCTACGGTAGAATTTGATCCATATTATTTGGCATTCATGTTACGCTCACCAGCAATTCGGGAGAAATTCATATTCTTGGCTCAAGGTATCTCAAGATATAATATATCTAAGAAAAAGGTTATGGAGATAAAGGTTCCGGTTCCTGAACTTAGTGAACAAAATAAAATTGGTATATTCTTTAAAGACATTGACTCCCTTATCGCTCTCCAACAGCGTAAGTTAAATAACGTACAAAAATTAAAAGCTGGGCTGCTTCAAAAAATGTTTCCCAAAGAAGACGAAGATTTTCCGGAAGTTCGCTTCCCAGGATTTACTGACGCTTGGAAAAATCAAAAGTTGGGAGATGTATATGAAAAAATTAGAAATGCATTTGTGGGAACAGCTACTCCATATTATGTAAAAGAAGGACATTTTTATTTAGAATCTAATAACATTAAAGATGGACGAATCAACAGAGATTCAGAGGTTTTTGTAAATAATGATTTCTATGAAAGGCAAAGGGATAATTGGTTGCATACAAATGATTTGGTAATGGTGCAATCCGGTCATGTAGGTCATGCGGCTGTAATTCCTGAAAATCTTGATAATACTGCGGCTCATGCACTCATTATAATTGCTAATCCAAGAGAAAAAAATAACCCGCATTTTACTAATTATCAATTCCAGACTAAAAAAGCAAAGCGTAATATTGATAGTATAACAACGGGAAATACGATCAAACACATTCTGGCGTCTGAAATGAAAAAATTTGAAATTTTTATTTGCGGGTATGAAGAACAAAGTCAAATTGGAAATCTTTTTAATACCATCGACCAGCTCATCACCCTCCACCAGCGTAAGCTGGAACACTTGCAAGAACAGAAGAAAGCATTACTGCAACAAATGTTTGTCTAGAGAGGAAAAGAACAACATGAGTAATAACTTACAGAACATTACAACAAAGCTGTGGGCCATGGCTAATGAGCTTCGTGGAAACATGGATGCCGCAGAATACAAGAATTATATTTTAGCCTTCATGTTTTATCGCTATCTGTCTGAGCACCAAGAACGCTATTTAGTTGAAAACAATGTTATTGATGTGACCAGCGGCGAATCCATCAATAAAGCTTATTTAGAACAAGCCAATGGGGATGATTTGAATGATTACCTAGAAGATATTTCTTCAAGTTTAGGCTATGCCATTGCCCCCCTTGACACCTGGGAATCGCTAATTCAAAAGATCGATAACAGCATGGTAATTCCCAGTGATTATCAGACGATTTTTGAAAACTTCAATAAGAACGCTGAATTAAATAAAGAAGCGGTGAAAGATTTTCGTGGAGTATTTAATGACATTAACCTGGGAGACTCTCGTCTTGGTTCTTCTACAAATGAACGGGCAAAATCCCTTAACCGGATTGTAAAACTTGTTGAAGGCATTGATTACAAAGGGGAAGACGGCAAAGATATTCTCGGGGCAATCTATGAATATTTAATCAGTCAATTTGCAGCCAGTGCAGGCAAAAAAGGCGGAGAGTTTTACACCCCTCATGAAGTTTCTAAAATTTTAGCTAAAGTTGTAACAGATGGGGTAGAAGAATCGGATAATACTTTTTCGGTGTATGACCCGACTTGCGGATCTGGATCGTTGCTGCTAACCGTTCAAGGCGAGCTGCCTGGGGGAGATAAACCTGGGGCCATTAAGTTCTTTGGGCAAGAAAAGAACACCACAACATACAATTTAGCCCGTATGAACCTGATGATGCACGGGGTTTCCTTTAACAACATGTCTCTGTCTAATGCAGATACTCTTGAAAGAGATTGGCCTGATGGACCAGATGCAAAAGGACTGGATCATCCCCGCTCTTTTGATGCCGTAGTTGCCAATCCACCCTATTCGGCTCATTGGGACAATAGCGAGACGAAACTAAAAGACCCTCGCTTTAGCGAATATGGTAAACTTGCTCCGAAAACAAAGGCAGATTATGCCTTCATTTTACACAGTTTGTACCATCTAAATAGCACTGGAACCATGGCTATCGTGCTGCCGCACGGTGTCTTATTCAGGGGTGCAGCAGAAGGAACGATTCGTCAAACCATCATTGAGAAAAACTATCTTGATACGGTGATCGGCTTACCTGCTAACTTGTTTTACGGTGTAAGCATTCCAACTACAATTTTAGTATTCAAGAAAAATCGTAAAACAAAAGATATTTTGTTTATCGATGCAAGCAACGAATTTGAAAAAGGTAAGAATCAAAATAAACTTACGGATAAAAATATCAATAAGATTATTGAAACGTACCGAAACCGTGTGGATGTGGATAAATATGCGCATGTGGCATCATTAGAAGAAATCAAAGAAAACGAGTTTAACTTGAACATTCCCCGTTATGTGGATACGTTTGAGGAAGAACAAATCATTGATCTTGATGAAGTCAATAAGTTGCTAGAGCAAGACAAGCGAGAAATAGCTGAGTTAGAAGCCAAGATTAATGAACAGTTGAAAATTTTAGGTATACATGTGTAAAAAGAGATGAATACGGGTCAAGAATATTTTTTCTTGGCCCGTTTTTGCTTTTGTCTTTCGTCGGTAATAGGAGTGCTTTGCTATAATTTACCTCACTTTTTCCCACTGACCTCATGAAATTCTTCAGGAATATCTTCCAATGTCATCGTTTGATGAACGGAGCAAGTCCCGGCTATTTGAGCTGTTTCATAGTACCACTGTTTATAATTAAGCATCGCAAGGGTTTGCTGCATTTGTTCAATCTGCAAAAGTACGGATTCACGTTGTTCTTTAATTAAGGTTAACCGCTGGGCGATGGTAGTATCGCCCTCCATGCACCAATCAATAAATACTTTAATATCTTTAATGGACATGCCTGTTTTTTTCAAGCATTCAATGACGGAAAGAAAGGCAAAATCTTCTTCTTTAAACATCCTGATTCCGCCCTCGGAACGCTCAAGAAAAGGCAATAGGCCCTCTTTATCATAATATCGAAGGGTGGACGGGGCGATATGTAATCTCTTCGCCATTTCTCCTACTGTATATACCATATGAAATCTCCTTGCTCAATTTATAAATTTATTAAAAAAGGCATTGACTTAAAGTTAACTTTAAGTTGTATAGTTTAAGAAAACTTTTACTTTAAAGTATATCAATTCATGTAAATTAGGTCAATTGAATGTAGGAGGAGAAGCATGAGCTTTCAAATGTATGTACCCACAAGAATTCTATTCGGGAAAGGTCAGTTAGGCCATTTGCATAGCCAGCAAATGCCGGGTAAAAAAGCCTTAATTATTATTTCTAATGGAAAATCTACAAAGGAAAATGGATACCTGTCTGAAACAGAGAAGCAGCTGCATCTAGCGGGGATAGAAACGGTTGTATTTGATGAGATTATGGCAAATCCCTTAAAGACGACTGTTATGGAGGGGAGTGTTTGCGCCCGTAAGAACAATTGTGATTTTATCGTTGCACTGGGCGGCGGTAGTGTTATGGATGCGTCTAAAGCCATTGCTGCGATGGCAACAAATGACGGGGATTTATGGGATTATGTTTCCGGAGGGACGGGTAAAGGAAAAACCTTGTCCAGTGAACCTCTGCCGATCATAGCCATTACAACCACCGCTGGGACAGGCAGCGAGGTGGATCAGTACGGTGTTATTTCCAATCAAGAAACCAACGAGAAGATTGGTTTTGGCGGGTACGATTCCCTTTTCCCGACAATGGCGATTGTCGATGCAGAATTGATGAAATCGGTGCCGACTAAGTTCACGGCTTATCAAGGGTTTGATGCTTTGTTTCATAGTGTTGAATGCTATATTTCAGCAGCGGCGAACTTGATGAGTGATATGTACGCGCTGACTGCCATTGAAAATGTGGGTAAATATCTGGTTCGTGCTGTCAAAGATGGCAATGATTTAGAGGCTAGAGAGCATATGGCCTTTGCGAATACCCTGTCGGGGGTCGTAATGACAATTAGCGCCTGTACCAGTGAACATTCCATGGAACACGCCATGAGTGCTTATCATCACCAGCTGCCTCATGGTGCCGGGCTGATTATGATTTCCCAGGCCTACTTTACCTATTTCATCGAAAACCACGCCTGTGACGACCGATTTGTGCGAATGGCACAGGCTTTGGGAATGGAAGGCGCAAACGCACCGATGGATTTCATTCGCGCATTGGTGAAGCTGCAAGAGGACTGCGGCGTTTCGGATTTAAAAATGTCCGATTATGGTATTCAGCCTAATGAATTTATGACCATGGCACAGAATGCACGCGCTACCATGGGCGGACTATTCCAATGTGACCCTATGCCGCTTTCGGATGAAGATTGTGCAGCAATATTTAAAAAATCTTATCGATAAGGAGTAAAAGAAAAATGGATAGACCTTATATTTTTTGTCATATGATGACCTCCATTGACGGCAAGATTATGGGCTCTTATATGGGGACTCAAGAGGGTGAGGCAGCGGGAGAGGTATTTTACAATATTGCATTTGGTAAAAATCCCTATTACCAACATCAGGGGTGGTTGTCCGGCCGCATAACGACGGATGACAATTTTACACGGTATAAAGAACCTATGCTGGACCAGAAGGCACTCTCCGTACCAGAAGGGGATTTTATCGCTGAAGCTAATGCTTCTATGTATTATGTTTCAGTAGATCCTGCTGGCAGGCTGGGTTGGGAGAGCAATACCTTAACTTATGTGGATACGACTGCCCATGTGATTGAAGTGCTTACAGGCAAGGCTAGCAACGCCTATAAAGCATTTCTCCGTAAATTGGGGATTTCCTATATCCTAGCTGGGGATGAATCCTTGGACTATGGACTTGCTTTGCAAAAGGTAAAGGCACTGTTTGGTGTAAAAACACTGATGTTAGGCGGGGGCGGTGTTCTCAATTGGTCTTTTATACAAGCAGGCATGTGCGATGAACTCAGTGTCGTCATCGCTCCGGCAGCAGATGGCTCGTCGGATACCCCTGCGCTATTTGAAACACGAGGGGGCTTCGCAGCTGATAAACCAGTTGGATTTACCCTGAAAGGTGCAGAAGCTAAAGAAGACGGCAGCGTTTGGCTTCGTTATACCGTAAATCATTGAAAGGAGAATACTAACCGAAGTGTACCGGATTTCTATTAATATTCTTCCAATAGCTACATGTCAGAAGGCGGCCAAATAAATATGGCCGCCTTAATTGGTCGTTGCGTGATAGCATATGCTAACCTTGACACAAATTGTGTGTCTATGGTATAATCTGTTAGCTTTCGCTAACCAAGGGTTAGCCATAACTAACAACTTGCATTGGAGGGATATGCGGTGAAATTATCTTACTTAAAAAAGAATAAAAAGAAAATAGTCGGGGTGATGATGGCAATGATTGTTGCTATTTCTTCGGCTACTTCTGTTGCTCCTGTTTTTGCAGATGATGCAGATTTACAGGTGCCGATTTTAGAGGCGGAGGAAGGCGTTCAGACAAATGAAGACGTCGGTGGAGGGGAGTCTCCTGGCAATAGTGAAAACACGCCTGAAACGGAAATAACCACGGAAAAAGAGACAGAGGAGCAATTACCGGAGGTAAAAGAGGAGGAAAATAAATCCGAAGATGTTCAGCAGGAGGAGGATCAAGAGCTTGCTGAGGCAGCTTTTAATCTAATTTCTCTTCAAAGCATCACTCTTTCTGGAGATTACACCGACGGAAAGTATGAAGGCACAGGAGCCGGCAGGAATGGCGCTATTGTTTTAAATGTTACCATAGCAGAAAATAAGATTACGGAGATAGAAGTCGTTTCACAAAGTGAAACAGCGAATTTATGGGAAAAGGCGAAGGCCTTATTTGATACAATAATCGAAGCCAACTCGACAGCTGTTGATGGGGTGACAGGTGCTACATACAGTAGTAATGGCATTAAAGGGGCTGTCAATGATGCCTTATCAAAAGCAATTAAGGATGAGACAAAAGTCTTTGAAAAGGGCAGCGGCAGTAAAAGCAATCCATATATTATCAAAACGGATAACCAGCTTCAACGATTTGCAGATAAAGTCAATGAAAAAAATGACTATGAAGGCAAGTACATTGCACTTTCAAGCAATATTGAATTAAGTGGAGAATGGACACCCATTGGAACAAAGGATGCTCCTTTTGCAGGACAATTCAGCGGAGAAGGAAACACTATTGATGGTTTAACTATTAAGAATTCCAATCAATACGCAGGGCTTTTCGGATATCTGGGAAACGGCGCTGAAATTTCTGATATCAAGTTGACAAATGTGCATATTTCAGAAGAAGCCAAGGCAGTTTATGCCGGCGGAATCGTAGGAATGACAGGAGAGAACATTACCATTGATAACTGTGCTGTAAGTGGCTCGGTCTTTTCCAATACAACTGCAGATAATGCGTCAAGCTATGCCGGCGGGGTCGCAGGGAATTTAAGCGCAAGCTCAATTGTTTCAAATGTATGCACAGATGTTACCGTAACGGCATACGCAGAAAAAGCGCTTTCTTATGCCGGCGGTATTACAGGCATATCAGGAAATAAGTGTATCTTACTGAATGCAGCATCACAGGGAACCATCATAGCGGAAAGTGATGGAGAAAATAAAAATACGGTGGCCGGCGGTGTGTCGGGCATGCTTGCAGGCACGGCCTATAATGTTTTCAGCCGATGCACCGTATCCGCAGAGAACAGTGTTGAAAGCAAGAAATTTATAGGCGGTATAAGTGGGGTCATTACGCCAAATACCGCCTTAATAAACGGCTACTATAATAGCAGCATTACTAAACCATATATGTTGTTTGTACCAACCATATCAGGCTATGTGGCAGATCATATAGTTGTCATGGATGATGTGGCATTTGATTCCGCCGATTTTGTGGCGACAATGAATGATGGATTACTGAATGCCAAGATTTCGACGGCAGCCTCTAAGGTTGCGGCAGCAAGTAACGCCAATATGGGTGATTTACTGAGTGCAGTAAACAACGTTGAGGGGGTGTATGCCTGGAAGCTTGATGGAGGGATTAAACTTTCAGACGAAAAATTTATTGATGATACCATTGATACCAGTATTTTTGAACGGGGAAGTGGAACAGAAAACAATCCATATATTATAAAAACGGAAGCACAGCTTCGAAACTTCGCCCTGTCTGTGACAGATACGGTAAGTTATAAAGGAATTTATATCGCATTAGACGGGGATATTGATGTATCCAGTGCAGTTTGGCTGCCTATAGGACTTGGTCATAGCGATTTTCTTGGTACCTTTGACGGAAAAGGATATAAAATCACGGGTATGCATATTGGGGAAAAGGGAAATCCATATCAAGAACCTTCTGGTGACAGTACAGACAAAACAAAAATGACGACGTACTATGGCTTGTTTGGTGTGATAGGCGAAAATGCCGTTATTAAAAACCTTGGCATAGAAGATGCCGTTATTTCTGCCGAAAAAGAATTTAGTTTATATGCAGGGCTTTTAGCGGCTGTAACAGATAAAGCGTATATTGACAGCTGCTATGCAGAAGGCTACGTATACAGCAAAATAAATAATAAAAGCGGTAATGCTTGGGCTGGCGGTCTTGTGGGAATGACCATCAAAGGCGGAGTTATTAACTCTTGGACGGATGCAGAGGTTTACTGCGAAGCAGTGGGCGGTCTGGCAGAGTCTGGCTCCTTTATCGGCATGAGCAATAGAACTGTTGTGGCTAATTGCCTTGCGCTTGGACTTGCAGGTGGTAAAGCTAGCCGAGAAAATGGAAATGAAGGCATGCCGGCGGTTTCCTCCTTTATTGGCGTAAACGGCGGCAAGATGGCCAACTGTTATTCTATGGGTGATATGAAAGCCGATTCGTTCTCAACTTATGTTGGTGCCGTTTCGGGTTGGGCAACAGGCATTGCCAGACAGTTCATCTCTTATTACAATGCAGATGCAATCCAAAACAGCAATGGAATCGTAAATAATCCGGTTATAAGTGTTGGTTTCATGGTTAGTGCCGGAGTAAATGATGAAGGGGAGCCATACGACGGTACCTATAATGTGGGTATTGAATCAAAAGCAAAGACCTTTTTGCAGAGTCAGGCCTTTGCCGAGCTGTTAAATTCTAACTTTAGTGCATTCCCGCTGGATATTGTCAGCGGTAAAAGCTCAAATACAGATGACAAAGACGGTCAGAATGCCATGGGGCTTCCAAGCTTTATGAAATTGAAGTCCTGGCAATTGGTAGGCAGTGACGTATTGCCGATAGGTGAGCCGGTTTTGACAACCTATAAAGATATGAATCCTATTTTTGAACCAGATACCCTTGAAGTGGTGGACGGGACGTATTATGGCAGAGCAAAAGGGCCAAGCGGGCAGTACATTTATGTACAAATGACTGTAAAGAATAAACGCATGACGGAAATCAGCGTGACATCACATAACGAAGGAGAAGCACTGGATGCCGTTTCTCACGAAGTGATTACAGGTGTTCTTGAAAGCCAAAGCTATGCCCAGTCCGGCAGTGACAGCACCCTGGTGAAGGCCCTTAAAAGTGCGATTGCTGTTGCAGCACAAAAGGCGGCCATCAGAGATCTGACCAATTATGGAAATGCTTCAGATTCCATTTTTGCAAGCGGCAGCGGTACAGAGAAAAATCCATACCTGATTAGCACGGCAAATCAGCTAAAAGCTTTTGCAGAGTCTATCAATGCCGATGAACATTACGAAGGAAAGTATATTAAACTTACAAGCGATATTTCCCTTCAAGGCATGAGCTGGATACCGGCAGGGGGGTCTGGTGCGTATGGATTCAGGGGAACCTTTGATGGTAACAATAAGGTTATCTCCAATATGACCATCGGTTCAGAAGCCAATCCTGAAATGTACTGCAAGTCTGTAGGACTGTTTGCAAATCTGGAGGCTGCTGTCGTGAAAAATCTTGGCATGGAAAAGGCTCAAATCTATCACCGATACTTAGGTGACTCCATCGCCTACGCAGGGATTCTTTCCGGATATTATATTCAAAATTCTGGGGATCACGGATCGATCGATTTCTGCTATGCAAAAGGTACGGTAAACAGTTATTCTGCTAAGCAAAATGATGCGGCGGGCCTGATCGGAAACATTAACAAGGGAATAATCGCAAACAGTTACGTTGATGTGACGGTAAACAGTCAGAGCCGAGATGGGTATTCCTATGCAGGCGGTATATGTGGACTTCCCAACAGGTCCCTGATTATAAACTGTTATGCACTTGGAAGCGTTAAGGGAACAGGAAATGGTGCCAGAATACAGGTTGGTGGCATATCGGGTATGAATGCCGGTATTGAAATCAACAACTATGCTGACGTGACACTTGCTTCGGCAAACACGGTTAATGATGTCGGCGGAATCACAGGACGAGTTACCGGCATTGGGTATATTGAAAAAGCTTACTACAATAAAGGCGCTTCTCAGGTAAGCGGTTCACAAGTGTTTTCTCCGGCTAAAGGAATCGGGACAATTGTTTCCGGTGCAGAGCTTGGGAAGGGAACCGTTATAGCACTTGAAGAAAAGACTTTAGCTGAGCTGAAGAGCACAAGCTTTGCCGATTTACTGAATTCAAATAAAAGTGATGGAGAACTTATCAGTCGAACAAAGGCCGTTTTGAATGGGTATGGCGTAGAACTGTCTTCAGATATCACACTCCGGGATTTTGCATATTCTTCAAGAGATGGCGGCGTGGTATTTAAAGACCGGGTAACAAAATCTTCTGGCGGCGGATCAAAGGGCGGATCCTCTGGGGGAAGCAAAACAAACGACACAACCAATAAAACAGAAACCCCTATTGATAATAACAGTGAAAAGAATGAGAATACAGAAAACAATACCGCCAGCAAGGTCTTTGCCGATACACAGAGTCATTGGGCAGCCGAGGCTATCAATACGGTTGTTGAAAGAAAGATTTTCACAGGCGTAGCTAAAAATGAATTCTCACCAAATACAGGCATGACAAGAGCCATGTTTGTAACGGCTATCGGCAGACTTGCCAATGCCGACGTAGTTGAAAATGCTACCTTTGCTGATGTGCAAAGCGGAACCTGGTATTCCGGATATGTTGGCTGGGCAAGCCAGCAGAAGATTATAAGCGGAATAAGCAGCAGTGAGTTTGGTATTAATGAAAATATTACCAGAGAACAGATGGCGGTTATGCTTTATAATCTTGCTAAATCACAAGGCTTTGAATTAGCGGAAGGAAGTGCTGTAACTTTCACGGACAATGAAGCTATAAACGATTGGGCTAAAACAGCCGTTTCCTCCATGGTTCAGGCGGGCGTTATAAGCGGAAGAGATGATCTGAGCTTTGATCCCCAGCAGAAGGCCACAAGAGCAGAAGCAGCGGCGATGATTTCCAGATTTATGGAAAAGTATAATATATAATAAATATTAGCTGAAAAAAACAGGCACTAGAATACAAATTCTGGTGCCTGTTTTCTTTGGCTTTTATTACCTAGTGGATTAATATTTCCGCTGAATCAAGTCATGTCATCTCGAAGTGCGTCAATAATATTTTCTTTTCTAATCTTGTTTGTAGCGTACAGCATAGTAATAAAAACCACAAGGAATACCCCCAGGGCGCTGATTGCCATACTTCCCCACGGGAACGAAAAGGAAAAGTTTTTCAGATTTTCTGCCAGCATGGCTACTTTGTAAATTAGCCATGAAAGAATCCCTGCGATGGGAATTCCAAACAAGAGCGTTCGCATACCATAAAAGGCGCACTCAAAGAGCATCATTTTATTGAAATCATGGTCGGACATTCCGACGGAACGGAGCATGGCGAGTTCACGCCGTCGCAACTTAATGTTGGTAGAAATGGTATTAAACACATTGGCCACAGCAATCAGCGAAAGCATGATAACAAAGACATAGGTGAATACATCGACTACAAAGGTGAGACTGCGGAATAGGTCAACGGATGAGGAGAGATTGAGCAAGGTATAGTCGGAGGCAATGTCGGATTCCTCAATAATTGACTGTAGCTGTGTCATAGCCTGTGCTGGATTTTCTGACCAGAAGGTCAGGCCAAATTTTTCAGTCATCCCCAATGTGTCAAATTGCGCTTTCATCTCCCATGGAGCAACGACTACAAAATAGTAAGTAGGTGTCGAATCGCGGGGTAGGAGGTCTAAGGGGTAGGAATCCGCAAAGGTGGCACGAATTGTTTTTGTCTGCTCCCCAGAAGCCGAGGTAAGGGTAAAATCCATGGATTGGTTTGTGAAATAAGTTGTATGCTCTATTGTATTTACGCCTACAATGAGAACTTTTGCGTTCTGTCCGGTGTATTCCGCTGTGGGCAGATCGAGGCTTCGGATAAAGCTGTAATAGATGTCATCCTCAATAAACTGAACGTCCAGTGGCAATGTCAGGGTTTTCTCTGTACTTTCGTCCCCCATAGACGCCCGGTAGGTGCTCACAAAATCACTTGGAAAATCCCTTGTTGAGCAAGGGTAAGTCAGATTCGCTTGATAGGTACTTTTATAAATGCTGTCAGCAGCCTTTAACTTATCATACAATTGAAACAGCTCGTCTTTTTGCATAGCTTGTGTATACAACGAGACATCTCCATCTATGTCTACCGTGTATTCTTTTGTAAGCTGCTTTAGTGTGGTTCCAAAGGCGCTTCCAGAGACAAAAAGCACCACGCTGAGTGTAAGCGATAGTACGACGCTGCGATAACGTTTTCTATTTCGCCTAAAATTCTTTAGTGCAAGCAGTCCCTCCAATCCGTAAATACGCTGTGCGAGCTTTGAGGTTTTCACGACCTTGGATTCAATTTTAATCTCGTTGGTTTGACGGATACACTCCATCACCGGCGTGCTTGCAGCTTTTCTTGCTGGGATATAGGCAGAAATCAAAATGGTGACTAAACTGACTGCCGCCGCCACCACCAGTGCAGGTACAGATATCGACAGATTCAGGGGCACTGTACTGTTGATAATAGTGCTGAAATTGTTTGCTACAATCGGTAGTATTAATTTGATACTACCGATGCCCACAAGAAGTCCAATCGGAATCCCGATTGCGCCAATGCAAAGGCCTTCAAAGAGCACCGAATTTCGCAGCTGCCTGGCAGTAGCCCCCACCGACATGAGGAGGCCAAACTGGTGTGTGCGCTCGTTCAGCGAGATATTAAACGAGTTGTAGATCAGGAAAATTGCACCGACCATGATGATGGTAATGAGAATACTACCAACCGAGTATAGAAGTGTATTGAATAGTTTATTATCCGAAATACCCATAAAGCGCAGCACATTATCATTTAGAACATACGTATCTGTTCCGGTCATGGTGCTTGCATAGGTCTGGACCTTGTAGGGATTTTTAAGTGTTACAAAAAGGCTAAACCGATTTGACTGATCCGCGGTGTCTGCTTGTGTTATCAGGGTATACCCCGGTGCGGATTGTTCTTCAAACCCCGGTCGATCACAAAGTCCCACAACTGTGTAGGTTTTCATCGTCACAGGGACCAAGGTTTCCTTCCCCCCACGATAGGATTCATGCTGGGTGAGCATTTTACCATCCGCCTCACGATTGCCGATGGCAAGGGTTAAGGTATCACCTACAGAAATTTTAACCCCAGCCTTAACCGCGATGTGAGAGGGAACAAGAATTTCACTGCTGTTTTCAGGCAGTCTACCGGAAATAAGGGTAATAGGCAGCGTATCAAAAGTTTCATCATGGAACCCGGAAATGAATAAATAAGGTTTCTCTAAGCTTTTCGCACCATTGAGCATGGCATAGCCAATATTTTCAAATACCGCGGTAGTCGAAACTTCATCGTTATTTACTTGCTCCTGCACAAAAGTGGAATCGGCATCTGTAAATTCAACATGCCAGTCTCCATACTTTGCAAGGGAACCGTTTAGCAGATAAGTTAACAGAGAGGTGCCAAAGGTGGCAACTGCGGTAATCATAGCTGCTGACAGAACAACGCCGATAATTGTTACAAATGTTCGTGTACGGTTCTTTTTCAATCCTTGCAGAGCTACCTTGTTAAAAATGTTCATGACCGGGCCACCTGCCTCTCATCCCCCACCACTTTTCCATCGGCGATAGTGATAATGCGGTCTGCTTGCAAGGCAATATTTTCATCATGGGTGACGAGGAGCAAGGTCTGACCATACTTTTTATTGCTTTCTTTCAAGAGTTTGATGATTTCATGTCCATTTCGGCTGTCCAAGCTGCCTGTGGGTTCGTCTGCAAGCATAACTGCGGGTGCATTCATCAAGGCACGTCCAATGGCAACACGTTGCTGCTGGCCTCCTGAAAGCTGATTGGGCAGGTGTGTTCTGCGTTCCTGTAGACCTAGCAGCTCCAGCAGATCGTTCAGGCGCCCTTGATTGATTTTCCGTTTATCCATCAAGATGGGCAACGTAATGTTTTCCTCCACATTTAAAGTAGGAATCAGATTGTGAAACTGATAGATCAGCCCCACCTGTCGTCTGCGAAAGATGGCAAGCTTTTCGTTATTTTGAGCATACACGTCTTGTCCATCCAGCAGCACCCGTCCACTTGTTGGTATATCCACACCTGCAATGGCGTGAAGCAAGGTGGATTTACCGGAACCGGAAGAACCGATGATAGCAGTAAAATCACCTTTTTCAATAGTAAGAGAAACATGATCTAAGGCAGTGACTTGGTTATCACCCTTCCCATAGACCTTGCATAAATTTTCAATTTTTAAAAACTCCATTATGTGAGTCTCCTTTCTCATGGCTTACCCATATAGTAGACCCTTCAACTTACATCTTAGTGACTTTCAGGTGAGAGAATTGTCACTTGGAGAAACGAATCGTAAATATTGCACCGCCCTGGGAATGGTTTTTGGCGGTAATTGTTCCGTTCTGCCGTGTTATAATCATCTTGCAGAGAGCCAGTCCAATCCCATAACCGACAGTGCTTGTTTTCTGACCACGAGAAAAACGTTCAAATAATCTGGCCAGATCTTCTTTTTCAAACCCCGGACCGTTGTCATGGATTGTAAGTTCTGTAAACAGTGGCGTGGATCTGCAAACAATCTCCAGCTCCCCGTTTTCGCCTACGCTTTCCATACAGTTTTTAAAGATATTTTGCATGGCTTCTGAAAGCCAGGAAGCATCTCCTTGAATGATAATCCCTTTTGGCACATCCAGTTGCAGCTGGATATGGTGCAGCTCCATGGAGATGAGAAAGGGACGAAGGGAGGCCTCTATTAGGGCACTTACCTCTACCGATGTGCGCTGGAAGACCACAATTCCTGCATCTAGTCGAGACAATTTCAACAGGGTAGTAAGCAGCCAATCCATCTGTACAAATAATTCTTCTGCCTCTCGCACAAAGGCTTTCTGCTGGGTTGCCTCGGGCATATTGGCTAACAGAGAAAGGATGAGGTTTGCGGAGGTCAGCGGGGTGCGAAGTTGGTGGGCGATGTCGGCTAGGGAATCGGCAAGATGTTCCTTTTCTTTTTTCAGCGCGTCATTTTGTTCTCGAATACGCTGAGTCATTTTAGTTATTTCACTGTGCAGGATAGAAAGTTCCCCCTCGTCTGAGTCAACAATGTACAAATGATCCGCGTTGTGAAGGACAAGATCGATTTGATGGGAAATCTGAGCAATCTTTTTATAGCGGGCGTTGGTAAAGGCAAAAAAAGCTATGCCAAAAGCGGCGGCAGCAATCAGGAGAAGGATTCCTGCTGTTATATCAATTACAAATCCCAGGGTCACTGCGGTGGCAGCTATGAAGAAAAACAACATAGCAAACTGTCGAAATTCTCTATTCCGAAGCATGCTTATCCCCCAATCTATAGCCCATCCCGCGAACCGTCAGAATAATTTGTGGGCTTACGGGATCATTTTCTATCTTCTCCCGCAAGCGTTTGATGTATACCGTCAGTGTATTGTCATGGACGAACTCTCCCGCAGCGTCCCATAACTCATCAAGAAGTCTGCCTCTGGTGATAATCTGTTTGGGATTATTAATAAACAACAGCAATAGCCGGTATTCCAGAGGAGACAAGAAAATCTCCCGGCCGTCTTTTTTTACCAGGCCGCTTGCGGTGTCTACATGAAGTCCTTGCATATCAAAGTTTAAACCAAAACGCTTGCCCTTTCGTAAAGCAGTTCGAATTCGCGCAACTAATTCCCGAGGGCGAAAAGGCTTGGTAATATAGTCGTCTGCACCTATGTTCAGTCCGGTAACAACGCTAGATTCGTCTCCAGAAGCTGTTAGAAAAATAACTGGAATATCTTGTGCCTCTTTAATCTCGGTGCAAAGGGTAAAACCATTTCCATCCGGCAAAGAGATATCAACAAGTGCCAAATCAAATTTCATTTCGTCAAGCAGGGCACGGGCTGCCTCCTGGGTAGAGGCGTGGGTGGTGATAAATCCTTCCGAGCGGAGCAGCAACATAAGGTTTTTAGCAATGGCCTTATCGTCTTCCACCAAAAATATCCGTTTCATTAGGTTCACAATCCTTTCCTTCACGACTTCTTTTGCTGTTATATAGTCTGAGCTTAATTCTTTAATATTCTTATTATATTTCTTTTAAGGAAAACATACAAGTTTACATTGGGAATATTTTACATAAAAAGGAGGCGCTAAACAAAACTTGACAATTAGAATTATAACAATTAGAATTCTAATTAAACGAAAGAGAGGGATGAACATGACTTATCATAACTTAATGTTTGAGAACCAGACCTTATTTTCAAAAATGGTTTTTTCATATTTAATGCCCCATGCTTTATCTATCGGTCAACCAAAGGTATTGGAGTATTTATCAGAACACGATGGATGCATGCAAAAAGACATTGCACAGTGCTGTATGATTGAGCCTGCTTCCGTTACGAGTCTTTTAACTAAAATGGAAAAGGACGGGTTAGTCATTCGCAAGGAATTGCATAACAATCGCAGAAATTTATATGTGTACCTGACGGACTTAGGCAGAGAAAAGGCCAAGTATGTAAACGAAGTTTTTTCGCAAGTGGAAAGTCATGCATTAGACGGTTTATCAGAAGAGGAAAAACGATTTTTATTAGAATTGCTAGCCAAAATTAACGGGAATATGAAAGATAAAAACATTTGACAGCAAAGACCAAAACAAATATAGATAGGAGATAGAACTTGCAGAAAACAGAATTGCTAAAACGATACGTTATTTTTTTAATTGGCTTATTTATAAACTCATTTGGGGTAAGCTTCATTACCAAAGCAAGCCTTGGAACCTCACCGATTTCCAGTATTCCATATGTACTAAGCTTGGCATTTAAACCAACATTAGGTAACTTTACGATACTTTTTAGTTTGATTTTAATTATAATGCAGATGATAATTCTTGGGAAAAAGTTTCAGATGATTCAGCTGATTCAGATTCCAGTTTCCATTATTTTTGGGTACTTTATTGATTACTCCATGCTTCTATTGAGTTCTTTTCAGCCAGAGCTGTATGCCATGAAGGGGCTTTCTCTTCTGATTGGCTGTTTTATTTTGGGCTTTGGTGTGTACATTGAGGTTCTGGCCGATGTAGTTATGCTGCCGGGAGAAGCCTTCGTAAAAGCCATAACGACAAGATTCGGTACGGATTTTGGCACCACCAAAGTCTGCTTTGATGCTTCTATGACAATCATGGCAGGAATTATGTCTTTATTGGTGTTTCAGCAGCTTAGAGGCGTACGAGAAGGAACTATCATCGCGGCACTGATTGTGGGGCTGATTGCGAAACAATTCGGAAAAACCTTGGCGCCACTTACCCTCTTTCTTTTTCCCGATACAGAGGGGGAAAACAGCAGGGCCGAAGCTACATATGAAAACCATTATATTATTACCGTCAGCCGGGAATTTGGCAGCAATGGAAGCCGGATTGGAGAAATGATTGCCGGGGAGCTCGGCATCGCCTATTTCGATCATGAAATCATTCAAAAAGCTGCTGAAAAAAGCGGCTACAGCAAGGAGTTCATCGAATCAAACGAAGAGAAGCTTACCAATGGCTTACTGTATGATTTATATCTGCAGAATTTTGCGTATGTAAAAGGAGAGGAGTCTAAGAGGGAAGCGTTGTTCCACGCAGAGCAAGAAGTAATCCGAGACTTCGCATCGAAGTCTTCGGCGGTAATAGTTGGCCGATTGGCGAACTATGCTTTAAAAGATTATAAAAATGTTTATCATATTTTTCTGCGTGCCGATACCGACTATAAAATTAGAACCGTTCAGGAGCGTGAACATATCGGTTTTGAAGAGGCAGCACACAAGATTGAAAAAATTAATATTGAACGAAGCAACCATTGCAAGTTCTTCACCGGGCAAGAATGGGGTCAGGCTGAGAACTATGATTTGATTTTAAATGTAAGCAAATACAGCATGGAAGACGTGGTTCAAAAACTGGTAGCTGTTTTGCCCCAAAGCTAATTCGATATGTTGTCTATTCTGAAAACAAGTGCTATGATGGGATAAACAGCTGTAACTATGGACGGGTTGAAAGGGGACGATTGAGTTGGAAGAGATAGCAAATAGAAGAAGTATACGCAAGTATCAAAAGAAGAAGCTTGAAAAAGAAAAGGTTATTCAGATACTGGAGAGTGCCAGGCTTGCACCCTCTGGAAGTAATACGCAGCCCTGGTCCTTTATTGTGGTAGAATCCCAGGATACAAAGGAAAAGCTGGCTAGTGCTGACCATGGCCAAACTTGGATGCTGTCAGCTCCTGTATTTATTGTAGCGGTAGCAGATATTCGCTGCCGGATCTCCGCAGATACTAAAATCAGACTGGATGAAAACAGCCCGGAGCCGGAATTGAAACAGATTATTAGGGATACGGCTATTGCCATGGAGCATATCTTGCTTGAAGCGGAGCATCGGGGAATAGCGGCTTGTTGGACAGCTTGGTTTGCACAAGATGACATCCGACCGATTCTCAATATACCCGAAGATAAATATGTGTGCGGAATTATTACCTTGGGGTATGGCGAAGAGGCGCCCCAGCAGCGGCCGAGAAAAGCAATCGAGGAAATGATAAGATATGAAGCTTGGATAGAGTAGGAGATGGTGGATCTTGACGCTAATTGAGATTTTCAGAAGGGAGGCCTTATGGGAAATACAGACAAGTTTGAACAGATAGCTGCCGCTTATGACACCCCGGAGCGGATTCAGCTGGCTCAGGCATCGGCGAAGGGGATTCGCAAATGCTTGGCAGACATGAAAGAAAAAAAGGCTATTGATTTTGGTTGTGGAACAGGCCTTGTGGGACTGGAACTGTTGGAACACTTTCGGTCAATCTTGTTCTTGGATTCCTCCCAGAATATGATTGAGCAAGTAAAAAAGAAGCTTTTGCAGGACAATATAGAAAATGCAGACACCCTGTGTTTTGATTTGGAAAAGGCGGAGCAGACCGAGCTTCGTGCAGACTACATTTTTATGGCTCAAGTTTTGCTTCACATCGGTGATGTAAAATGGCTCTTATCGCGGTTGTACGAAATCTTGAATGACAACGGCCATTTGATAATCGTGGATTTTGACAAGAATGAAAAGGTAACTTCCCCTTTGGTTCACTGTGGATTTGACCAGCAGGAACTGGCTTGTATCATGGAGCAGATGGGTTATGGGAATATCCGCTGGGAGCGTTTTTATGAGGGCCGTAACATCTTTATGGGGCAGGATGCAACTTTATTTGTATTGGATGCTCAAAAAATTTGAACAATTACTAACGCCGCCCTTAGCGGAATCCATTGAACCAATCGCTGGTAGCTTGCAGGTGCTCCTCCGGAACCTTTTCTGCTACCTGTTGGTGGAGCCAGGCCAGGGTCTTGCTTCTCAGGTGCTGCCGCATCTGTTCCTCCGCTTCCAACATGACTACTTTAATCAGGCAGGGGCATTTCGTGTGAGAATCCGGTAGATTTTCTTTGTCCAGCAACAATTCTTTCTGCCGAATCTCTGCGCACTGAAAGAGGGGAGAACTGCCTTCCACGGCCTCCACTACGTCCCAGAAGCTAATCTCCTTAGGGTTTCGAGCCAATTCATAGCCGCCGTTGACCCCGGGAATGGACTTTACAATCCCCGACTTTCTCAATTTTGTATACACCTTAGACAAATACGTCTCTGATACGCCTTGATAAGCGGCCAAGTCTTTAATCCCGACGGACTTTCCTGTCGGAATATCTACCATATAAATCAAACAATGCAGGGCGTATTCTACGCCGATTGAAAATTGCATACAAGGAACCTCCCAATTTAACTAGTATTCCTTCAATAATAGTACATTTTTTTCTGAAAGTCAATTAGATATCGTAGATAATAATTATCTATAATTATATTGACAGCTAAAAGGCGATATTGTATAATCTATCACAGATAATAGTTATCTATAATAGATTTAATAAATGCAATATGCAGGAGGTAAGAGTTATGATTACAGAAAAATTTTTAGAAGTTTTAAAGAATGAAGGGGTTGTTTCCATCGTGTCTATGGGAGAGGGAGAGCCTCACATCGTCAACACCTGGAATTCTTACATCGTCTTGACACCGGACAACAAGCTGCTGATACCAGCTTATGCCATGCGCAAGACGGAGAAGAATGTGCACCAAAACAACAAGGTGAAGCTGGCCTTGGGCAGTCGGGAGGTTATAGGCTACAAGGACTATCAGGGAACGGGCTTTGTAATCGAAGGGACGGCCAGATTTCTGGACTCCGGTGCCGACTATGACAGCATGAAGGAACAATTTGCCTTTCTGACCCGGGTGCTGGAGGTTACCGTCACGTCTTTGAAGCAAATGCTGTAATAGACAAAGTAGTGAGGCTCAAGCTCGTAGACATTAAAGCTAACAAACAGAAAGGCCCCTGGGTTATCCGGGGCCTTTCTGCTCGTTGTGGGTTAGAGAAATTTAAGTAAGTCAAATATTATTTTCGTGGGCTCCAACCTTGGTTAGTCTCTCTGACCGTAACAAAGTGTTTATAGAGACCATCTCTTTGCATCAATTCTTCATGGGTGCCTTGTTCGGCAATGGTTCCGTCGGCGATAACCAAAATCTTATCCGCGTGGCGGATGGTGTTTAGGCGGTGGGCGATAACCAACAAGGTTTTACCTTGGCAAAGTTCGTTGATGGCTTGTTGAATATAACTTTCATTATCGGCATCCACGCTGGCAGTGGCTTCGTCCAGAATGATGATAGGTGCATCTTTCAAGATGCAGCGGGCGATGGATAGACGCTGCTGCTCGCCGCCAGAAAGGCTGGCGCCGCCTTCGCCCACCAGAGTATCAAAGCCTTGGGGCAGTGCCATGATAAAATCATAACACCGGGCCTTTTTCGCTGCTTCGATTACTTCTTCCCGGCTGGCGCTGGGTCTGCCCATGCGAAGGTTATTGTAGATGGTGTCTTGAAACAGGTATACCCGCTGAAACACCATGCTGATGTGATCCATCAGGTTGCTCAGGGGAATAGTTCGGATATCTTGCCCACGGACCAGGATTCGGCCAGATTTCACATCCCAGAAACGAGCTAAAAGGCTGGCAATAGTAGATTTACCTCCGCCAGAGGGCCCGACGAGGGCCAGCATCTGGTTCGCTTCCAGATTGAAGGAGATATGGTGCAATACCTCTTGTTCACCATAGGCAAAGCTGACCTGTTCAAACTGGACCTGGGGAGCAGAGCTGCTTTCTGGAATACAGTGGGTTCCATCATCTGGCAGTTCTTGCTGGGCAAAGACCTCTTCGATGCGATCCATACAGCTATTCATCACGGTGAGCCGCGCACTTTGTCCGTACAAGGCCTTTAATGGGCCAAACAAGTCAAAGACGAAGAGCATAATCCCCAATAAATAGGTTACGTCTAATTGCCCTTTGAAATACAGAAAGAGCGAGAGGCACAGGATAACTACTACGCCGAAGCCATAAATCAGGTTTAAGCCCCGCTGCCAAGGAGTATGGTTTTCTTCAAACTCTAAGCTGGTACGGCAAAATTCCCGGAAGCTGTTGGAGAGAGTCTTGGATTTCTCCCCCAACAGGTTATACGTCTTGATGATGCCGATGCCTTCGGTAAAGTCCAGAACGGATTCTGTTAAATCTTCTAATTGAGTCTGCCGGACAGCTGAGTCCGTAAGGGCTTCCTTTTTGAGCCCGCGCCCTAGCAGCAGAATCAGCAGGACAACTATTAAGCTGGCAAGACCCAGCCACGGATTGAAGAAAAAGAGAAAGATGATCAGGATAACCTGTGAGAAAACATAACTCATCATATCTGCCAGCACATCCATGCAGTTTTCCTCGATGAATACCATATCCGTGGAGAGCACAGAGCTGATTTTGCCAATATTGCCTTCGGTAAAATACCCCATAGGCATGTTGCGCAAATGGGCGCCCAGTTCCATGCGTTTATCGGCAAAGAGCAGAAAACCGGCGGCGGATTGCAGTCTATCGGAGAGATTTTGACACAACATTTGCAGCAACAAAATAAAGATTAGACCAAGACCAATCCACAGGCATAACTGGGGGGGGGCATAGCCGTGATAAAAGGCGGCAAGGACCACAAAGCCAAGGCCGATGGGGGCATTCTTGAGCATACCTTTTAAAAAAGAGAATACAAAGGCTACAGCAATTCGAGTCTTATATTTTCCGGAAGCCATAAAAATACGTTTCATTAAAGCGGTCATAAGATTTCGCCTCCTTTCTCGATGCTGACTTTCCACTGAGCACTGCTCTCAGCGGCTAGCCACAGCTTTTGATAAGCCGGGCAGCTGGACAGCAGTTGCGTATGGGTTCCGGCGGCGGCCAGCGTTCCTCCAGCCAGGACACAGATTTGGTCGGCATGTAGAATCGAATGCAGCCGATGGGCGATGACAATAACCGTTTTACCGGAAATGACCTCGGCAATAGCCGCATTCATCTTTTCCTCATTCTCTGGGTCGATAAAGGCGGTGGCTTCGTCCAGCACCACGATAGGAGCATTCTTTAAGATGGCACGAGCCAAAGAGATTCGCTGACGCTCTCCGCCAGAAAGTTGTTTACCGCTATCTCCTGCCAGGGTATGTATGCCTTTTTTCAACCGGGCCAGGAATTCACCACACTGGGCTTTTTCAGCAGCAGCCAGCACTTCTTGGTCGGTAGCTTCTGGTTTTCCCAAGCGGATATTTTCCAGCAGACTGATATTGAAGAGGAACTGCTCCTGGGCCACATAGGAGATTTGCTCGTTGAGGGATTCCAGACTCATGTGCCGGATATCCTGTCCGCCTACTTTAATGGCACCGCTGGTTATGTCGTAAAAATGCACCAACAACTTGGCAAGGGTACTCTTGCCGCTGCCGGATTCCCCCACCAAAGCAGTGAGACTTCCCTCCGGTATATTCAAGGTGATACTGTGCAGGACCTCTGTTTCTTGGTACGCAAAGCATACGTCCTCAAAGCTTACGCCGTGGTTTCTTCCGGCAAAAGGTGTCGGCGATTGAGTGAGAGGAGCTTCATTCATTAACTGCTCCATATTGGAAATCGTATAGTTAATTTGTGCCATGGTGGGCATAAAGCTCATTACCCGCAGAAGGGGAGCACTGATGCCGAAAGACATGCACAGTGCCAGCGCTAAATTTGGCAGGGTGGAATACCCCTGAAGGACAAAATAGGAACCCACAGGCAGGACAAAGAGGGCTACACAAGGGACGAGGGTGTTGTAAATCGCCATCCATGGCCAGCAAACTTTATACCAGGCCAGTGTAAAGTCTCGATAGCTTTTAATGTCGTTCTCATACCGATGGTAGGATTCGCCATCCCGATTGAACACTTTGACGACTTCCATGCCGTTGATGTATTCTACAATCGTGCTGTTCATCTTCTGGGCCGCTTGATAATAGGAGCCCATTTTACTCATGCCGCTTCGGTACATGATCATCATGGCAATAGCCCCTAACGGCAAAGAAGCCAGGGCTAAAAGCGCCATCCGCCAATCTGCCCAAAACAGGCCCAGGAACACCAGTACGGGAACAGCCGTATTTGCAACGCCCTCTGGTATGGCATGGGCTAGCGGAAGTTCAATTTTTTCAATATCATCAATAAACATTTTTTTGATGGCGCCAACGCCTTTCTGCTGTATGACACCCAGAGGCAAACCCTCCATTTTTTTCTGCAAAGAAATGCGCAGGTTTTTCAGCGTATGATAGGCGGCATGGTGGGAAAGGGAAAGCCCCCAGATGTATAGTACCGCATAGAGTACCGTGCAAGCGGCAATGGCGGCAAGGCGATAGATGATATACTCTGCTGATACCGATTCCCTCATCAGCAGAGGGCGAATGATTTGGTAGATAAACCAGAACGGCAGTACCTGCATGACCATACCTGCCAGCATAACGGCAATGGCCCCATAGGTGGTTTTTTGGTGTTCACCAGCGTAGGCCAGTATTTTTTTGAACAAAATAAATCCCTCCTTTGTAAATAGATAAAAGTTAAAAAACAGCAGTAACCGAACAAGAAATAAGAGACCTTTGGATAAGGGAGTATAATCGGATTAGCGTATGCTAACCAAAGACTAAATAAAAAACCCTTTTTAAAGGGCCTTTTATTCGGCGGCGATAAATCCTAGGACTTTATTCCAGTTAAACAGGCTACAGACCAGCTCACAGTGGGCTTCCATCTGCTGCCAGGTATATCCGTGGATAAACGGCTCGTAAACCGTCGTCCAGAACGCGGAAAGCAAAATGTGCATTTCCTCCAGTGTGATGTCACCCTGGGCCAGCCCGCGATTTTTTGCCTCCAAAAAATATTCATAGCTCTTGGTCGTCATGGATTCCACAAAATCATGCTGAAAGTTAGCATACTTGGTTCCGGCAGCCCCTGAAATCAACAAGACAAAGCCGTCGTGATAGGAGTAGAGAAACTGAAACCATGTCAACATACTCTCGTTCATCTCCCAGGCCTGAATGAGGGTGTCATCCGACAGCTCAGAAGGCTGAGCAGCACTCCGTTTAGTGACAAAGTCCTCTAAGGCGATAACCGTATCCTCTACGACAGCACAGAACAAGTCTTCTTTTCCCTTATACCGTTTATAGAGAGCTCCGGTGGTCACGCCAGCATCTTCACAGATTGTTTTTAAAGAAGCTTTTTCAAACCCATGAGTGAGAAATTCGTTTTTTGCACTCTCGAGAATACGCGGATCAATAGATCGATCTGGTTTTGCCATCTGGTTTTTCACCTCCTATAAACTGATAATTAAAATATCGATAATTTGATTATCAGTTTAACGGTGAGAAGAGATTTTGTCAAGTTTTCTTTTACCGTTTAGTTGTCCGTTCTCTAAGCGTGCACTGAAATGGAGGAAGAAGGAGAGAAATCAGCAAAGATTAAAAACCGGATTTACATAGAAAAGTCGACACCTTGCTTTAAGCAAAGTGCCGACTTTGTGGCGCAGGTCAAATTCTGTATACGAAGGGATTGTTTACTGGCAGAGGGCCTTGGCCACTTCCGCCGCATTTTGGAAATCCGCTTCTTCTGGATTCCACAGACTTTTGGCCTCGGTGTCCACCACCGTAAAGCCAGCTCCTGTCAACCGTTCCCGCAGGACTTTTGTGCCTTCCCCGCTCCAGCCGTAACAGCCGAATACAGCAGCCTTTTTGTCCTTAAATTTCAATTCTTTTAAGAAGTCAAGCCAGCCGCCCACAGAAGAAAGGATGTTTCCGCCGACCGTTGGGGAGCCTAAAGCAATGGCCTTGGACTTAAATACTTCTGTCATGATATCGTTCTTGTTGATCTTGGAAATGTTATAGATTTTCACCCGGGTATCCGGTGAAATCTGGGCGATTTCAGCACTGATTCGATGGGCCAGCTGTTTCGTGCCATCCCACATGGTATCATACACGATGGTAATCTGATCCTCTTGATAGTTCTGAGACCATTCATAGTATTTTTCCACGATTTGCAACGGGTTGTCCCGCCAAATAGAGCCGTGGCTGGTAGCAATGATGTCAATAGGCAGATTCAGCCCCTGTATCTCCTCAATTTTCTTTTTCACAAGGAGTGAAAAAGGAGCTAAAATATTAGCGTAGTATTTAATGGCTTCTTCCCACAGCTTGCACTGGTCAGCCTTGTCATTAAACAATTCCTCCACGGCAAAATGCTGGCCGAAGGCGTCGTTGGAAAAGAGGATGTTGTCTCCTGTCATATAGGTGGCCATGCTGTCCGGCCAGTGCAGCATCTTCATCTCAACAAAGATCAGCTTCTTCCCATTTCCGATATCGATAGAATCTCCTGTTTTCACCACCTGATAATTCCATTCTGGGTGATGATACTGTCCCGTCAGCGATTTTACACCGTTTGCCGTGCAGTAAATGGGCGTGCCTGGTATTTTTTCCATCAAAGCAGGAAGGGAACCGCTGTGATCCACTTCTCCATGATTCGCCACAATAAAATCAATTTTATTTAAGTCAATTTCTTTTTCTAAGTTATCAATAAATTCTGTGGAATGTGGTTTCCAGACCGTATCGATGAGAACAGTCTTCTCTTCCTTGATTAAGTAAGAATTTTGGCTGGAGCCGTGATTAATGGAATAATCTGCACCGTGAAAGGATTCCAGTTCCCAGTCCATGAAGCCTACCCAATACACGTTATTTTTTATTAACTTTTTCAATTTGTATTTCCTCCTTTGTATTTTTAAACAGCAATGCTTTTTCTACCTGTATTTCTTTGTCAGCAACGGGTATGTTGTTGGTAAAAATATGGGTTTATATTATTTGTATTATATCAAAGCTTAATAGTAAACGACAAGAGGGATTGCCGTCACTTCTAAATTTTACTTAAAAGCGTTGATTTTTCAAAAACTAAACGGTATGATGGCCTTAAGGTGCTCGATTTTAGGCTTGCATTGTCCGACCTTCGAGGACGGGCAAGAAATAAGTGATAAGGAAAACAATCATGAAAAAATTATCCAGAGAGTTTTACAATAGGGACTCCATCTTGGTGGCCCAGGATTTGTTAGGTAAAGTCTTGGTGCATCAAGTGGGAGGTCAGCGGCTGGCGGCTCGCATAGTAGAGACGGAGGCTTATATGGGCGTGATAGACAAGGCTGCTCACTCCTATGGCGGCCGAAGGACTGCCAGGGTGGAAGTCATGTACGGCAAGCCGGGGTTGACCTATGTGTTTTTTATTTATGGCATGTATCACTGCTTCAATGTGGTGACTAGGGAGGAGGGCAATCCCCAGGCCGTGCTAGTTCGGGCCTTGGAGCCGGTAGAAGGAATGGATCAGATGGCTTTGAATCGTTTTGTCAAGCCTTACGAGCAGCTGAGCAAGGCCCAGGTCAAAGGACTGACGAATGGGCCGGGAAAGTTGTGCCGAGCGCTGGTCATTGACAAAAGCTGTAATGGAACAGATTTGTGCGGAAATACCTTATACTTGGCAGAGAGGCCGGCGGATTCTTTTGAAATAGTAGCGGCCAAGCGCATTGGTATTGATTATGCCGAGGAGGCCAAGGACTACCTGTGGCGGTTTTATATAAAAGGAAACCCCTATGTTTCGGTAAAGTAAGCCGTTTACTCGCTGCATTTATCCCCAGAAGATTTCTTACAGCTTTGCAAGGTCTGAAGGATATCTACAAACTGGGCTCGCTGCTGGGGGGACAGGGGTTCGATTAGCTGTTCGGCAATCGTGAAATTTACTTCCTTGGCTTTCTGAATCAGCGGTTTGGCTCGTTCCGTTAATTGCAGGATAATAGCCCGGCGATCCAGCGGATCAGGAATACGAAGAATCAGCTCATCTTTTTCCAGGGCATCTATAAATTGGGTGACCGTTCGGGCCTTGATTCCCAGTTTCTTAGCTAGTTCGTTCATGCGCATATCGCCGTCAGCAGCGATTTCCATGAGGACTCTTAGTCGAGGGCCGGTGACCGGTTTTGGCAGTCCGGCTGAGGCCAGCGAGCATTCGTATTTTTGCTGCAAGGCGTGTTTTACCTGAAACAGCAGGTGTAGAATCTGAGTTGAGGTGATAATCGGTTCCTCTGTAATAGTTCTTTTTTCTTCATCAGATAAATGCTGAGACATAATATATTCCTCCTTGACAGATAATTAAATAGTGAGTATACTCATAATAACAAATGTAACAATGAATGTAAACAAAATGTTTAATTTCATCACCCATTGTAGCACAGGGGATATTCTTTGTACAGGATGCCCGCAGCATAAAACCTGCAAAAAGAAGAAAGGGAGCAAGGTGGTTTATAGGTGGTATTATTTGAGTATATTTTAATTTTACTGGCGGCCGTTTTATTGTCCAATTTAATTAATCGGTTTTTGCCGTCTTTGTCGGTTCCCATCATTCAGATGATTTTAGGGGCTGCGGTCGCACTGATTCCGTTTGGAGCTTTTGGTTTTGAATTTGAGTTGGAGCCGGAGCTGTTTTTCGCTTTATTCATTTCTCTGCTAGTCTTTCACTCGGCTATGAAGCTGGACAAGAAGAGCTTTTGGGCTATGAAGGGGCCAATCTTAAATATGGCCTTGATTTTGGTTGTTTTCATCGTAGTGGCCTTGGGGTGGCTGCTGCACTTTTTTATGCCAGAAGCTTCTTACGGCATGGCATTCTTGCTGATGGCAGCCTTGGCTCCTACGGATATCGTGGCGGTAGATGCCGTAGCCAAGAGGGTAAAGATGCCGGAGAAAATCATGGGGGTGCTGACCGGGGAGTCCCTGATCAATGATGCTTCTGGTATCGTGTGTTTTCAGTTTGCCTTGGCAGCGCTGGTGACCGGGTCGTTTTCTTTGTCTAGTGCGGTAGGTCAGTTTGTCCTGATGGGTGCAGGCGGTATTCTGCTGGGGTTGGTGCTGACCGGCTTGAAGTATGCGGCGGTGAGGAAGATTCGGGCCTTGGGCATGGAAAATGTTACACTTCACACGCTGCTAGAGATTTTGACCCCTTTTGTGGTTTTTATCGTGGCGGAATCCTTCTCCGTCAGTGGAATTCTGGCGGTCTTTGCTTCCGGGGCAGCCCATAGCTTTATGCGGGATAAGTTTAACCCGGAGACGGTAACGTTGAGCCTGACCTCGGACAGCGTCTGGTCCGTACTGTCCTTTACTTTGGATGGGCTGGTCTTTGTGATTTTAGGAACTCAGCTGCCAGGGATTTTCCGAGGTATGCACAGCCCTTCTTTCCCGCTGTCTGGCGGACAGATTCTACTGCTGGTGATAGCTATTACAGCGGCTTTGCTGGCCGTGCGCTTTGTCTGGTGGCTGCTGACGGTGCCGCCTCGCTATTACGTGGAGGCAGAGAAACCTTTAAGCCGGGTTAAGTCGGCTTTAATTTTCAGCTTGGCCGGTCCGCGGGGGGCGGTGACTTTAGCTACGGCTATGACTATTCCCCATCTGCTGGGGGCGGAGCCGTTCCCTTACCGGGAATTGATTTTGATTCTGGCGGTGGGTGTCATCGTTTTGACGCTGCTGATCACAAACTTTATTCTGCCGTTGTTCGTAGAGCGAAGTTCAGAAAAAATCCGCAATACAGATGAAGCACTGGCTTATGGAGAAATCCTCCGGCAGGTAATAGCGCAGCTGAACCGGCAGGCTACACCAGAGAATCAGGGGGCTACAAATATGGTCATTCGCAGCTACTATGCCCGCTACGGTAATCTGATGCGGCGGCACGAAAGTTTAAAGGTGGAGGATGAGCAGGAAAAGCAGCTGAGGTTGGAGATGGTTCAGTGGGAGCAGGAGAATACCTTGCAGCTCCGAGATTCCGGTCAGCTGGATGCTCTATCAGCGGCTAAGTATTTACACATGCTGGAGGTTCGGCAGGAACAGATTCAGGGCATGGCTGATTCCAAGGTGGTTTGGATGATAAAATGGCTGATGAGATGGTTTACTCAGCGGCTGTGGGGACAGAAAAAGATGGCTGTCTGTGGAGGCATCGTCTGTGCTATCTCCAACAACGGTCAATATGTGCTTATGAAACTAAGAGAGTTAGAAGGGCGGCAAGAGGACCCGGTAGTCGTGCGGCTGATTTCGGAATACGAGGTGTCCACCATGGTGAGGAAGCGCCTTTTCGACAAGGAGCATCGGCCAGACAATACAGAGGTGCCAGAAGACCGGATTATAGAGGTAGCCGGAAACGGCCTTCAAATGGAACGGGATTTAGTTCAGGAGATGTTTGAGGCTGGGCGGATCACTTGGGAAACAGCCAGGGATATGCGCCGAAATATTGCCGCAGTAGCATCCCAGTTTGAAGAAGGGGTGTAGGAAGGGAAGGATAAGCCAGGTGAAGTTAGTTTATTCTGCCGACTTCACCTTTAAACGGCGCCAACCCCTCCGGTCTAAAAACGTTAGTCTTTTTTCAGCAAGCGAAAGGTATTTCGCTCTACCTCAATGAGGCCATCTTGCTTCATTCGCTCTAATTCCCGGCTGAGAGCACTGCGATGGGCACACAGATAGTTGGCCAACTCCAAACGACCTAAAGGAATCTCAAAGGAATCCTGTTGGCAGGCTTGAGCTTGAAGGGAAAGATAGCTGAGAATCTTTTCACGCAGAGATCGTTTAGAGGTGACTTCAAGTTTTTCCATCAGCCGTATGTTTTGGTGGGCGAGAACTTTTACCATGTTTTCAATCAACTGATGATGGCAAGAGCAGGACATCTGGCAAGTATGCAGGACTTGATGAAAAGGAATAAAGAGAATTCGGCAGTAGGCAGGTGCATAATAGGACTTGGTAGGATTTGGGCCGCTGCCGCAGGCCACCGATTCCCCGAAGACGGCCCCTCGCTCTAAAAAGTCTAAGATAGTCTTTTTACCCCATACATCCTCTTGGATTAAGTGCACAGAACCTTGAAGGATTAGACAGATGCACTTAATAGGCTTATCCAGCAAGACCGATTCTCCCCGTTGATAACTGAGGATATAGCTGCTCAGGCAGGCCAGCATAGGAGACAGGTCATCATCCTTGATTCCGTCAAACAAAGGAAACGGATTCGGTTGATTTGACTTTTCATTCATAAGCGTTACCTCCTGATTTCATTATATCTGGAGAAAAAGGAAGTTGCAACTGCAATGTCGATTCGTTGATAATAGAAGAGCATATGGGAGAAAAAGAGCGAAGTATGTGGTATCATAGGAAGAGGAAGGTAATCTGGTAAAAGGGAGAAATCGGGCATGGACAATGCAACTTTTTATGAGGCAATTTATGAAATTGTAGCTGAGATACCGGCGGGCAGTGTGGCCACCTATGGTCAGATCGCCTGGATGGCGGGGAGTCCCAAAGCCCCTCGGATGGTGGGTTACGCCATGAGTCATGTGCCAGCGGGCGCTAATCTGCCTTGCCACCGCGTGGTGAATCGTTTGGGAGAAATGGCTCCCTATCATGTGTTTGGGGGCGAGACATTTCAGCGGCAACTGCTGGAGCAGGAAGGCGTTTCCTTTCTGGAAAATGGCCGCATCGACATGAAGAAGTGCCAGTGGAGGCTCTACGGATCTCCGGAAGCGATGGATAAATAGTTGGAACGGATTGGAAAATATTCGGGAGGTATGGGAAAAAAATACGGATTGACATTCTAGATTTTTATGTTACCATGAGGACGGTATATGGCCAGGGGAGCGGTATGTGAGGCGAATAAGGCCATTGCCAGGAGGGTGAAGATGAAAGTATTATTAGTAAATGGCAGCCCTAATAAAGAGGGCTGTACGAATCGGGCTCTGCGGGAAATCACAGATACCTTGGAGAAAGAAAACATTGAAACGGAGATCATGTGGCTGGGCAGGAAGCCTATTTCCGGTTGTACGGCCTGTAGAGCTTGTCAGAAGCTGGGGACCTGTGTGATTAAAGATGTGGTGTGTGAATTTTTGGTGGCAGCAAGAGACGCCGATGGCTTTATCTTTGGCAGTCCGGTCCACTATGCAGGAGCCAGCGGCAGTATGACCTCCTTCCTAGATCGGGTCTTTTATGCAGAGATGGCCGGCAATGGGAACAAGTCCCTTTATTTGAAGCCTGGTGCAGCGGTAGTTTCTGCCCGGCGGGGAGGCACTACAGCGGCTTTTGACCAGTTAAATAAGTATTTTACCATTCAGGAGATGCCCGTTATTTCCTCCAGGTACTGGAATATGGTTCACGGCAACACACCAGAGGAAGTTGAACAGGATTTGGAAGGTCTTTACGTTATGCGAGTCTTGGCCAGAAACATGGCTTACCATCTGCGATGTAAGGAGGCTGCTGAAAAGGCAGGCGTAGCGCGGCCTGAGGAGGAGGCTAGGGTAATCACTAACTTTATCCGCTAGTGGGGAGGGGCTATTCTACATACCCACATACTCAGTTGAGCAATACACAATAGATTTAACTACTAAAGAGGTCCAATTGTCCCAGGTGACAGTTGGGCCTCTTTTGATGGGGTTATGTCCACAGCACTTCCCGCAGGACGGCAAGGCCCTGTGCCAGCTCATCCAGAGACTTGGTGGAGGATAGAGCTACCCTTAGGTAATGCTCCTGACCATGAGGGGCAGTAACAAAACGGTTGGAGTCAAATACCCGAACGCCCCTGGATTGCAGGTTTTCCAGCAGCTGAGGAACCTGGCGGTCAGCAGGTATGGGCAGCCAGCGGAAAAAGCTGAGAGGATGGCCTAGGCGGAATGGGGAATGGTGAGGGAGATCTGATGCCGGAAAAAAAGAATAAAACAGGTCGTTAGCCTGCAAGGCCAGCCGCCTTTTTTCAGCCACAATCTCATAGGCTCTGCCCGATAGGATTAACTCGGTGATAACTTCTCCGTCTAGGGCGGAACTTTTTACGTTGATATTAAAAATGGCTTGCTGTATTGGCTGGCGGAAGGCTTCACCGAAGACCATATAGGCGATTCGCAGGCCAGAGCACAGAGATTTTGATGTGCCGCAGATGTAGACTGTATGCTCCGGAACTAGCTGATACATGGGCTGGTGATAGTCGGAAAGGATGCCAGCGGTTAGAAACGCGTGAATATCATCTTCGATAAGAATCAGCTTTTGTTTCCGGATCACCTCTGCCAGCTCCAGTTTCCGTCGCTGAGATATCATCACGGTAGTAGGGTTGCAGCAGGAGGGCATCAGGTAGAGTCCTCGGATGTCGGTGAGACGGCACTGGTTTTCCAGCGCTTCCGCAGACATGCCTTCCAGATCGCCGTCTATGGGTACCAGCTGGATGTGCAAGGTTTTAGCCAGTTCAATAAAGTTGGAATAGGTGAACTGGTCTACAGCAATGCGGCTGCCCGGCTCAAATAGGGCAAATAAAGTAACGGCCAGGCCGTTTAGCGTTCCAGAGACAATGGCTGTCTGCTGAGGTTCAGCCTGGATACCCAAGCCTTTCATCCAGTTGAGGCCCGCCAGCTTCTGATGGGGCATGCCGGTAGGATGGTCGTAATTGAACAGGTGGCTCAGATATTTTTTTTCGGCGACCTTTTGCGCTGCGGGGGTGACCATGCTGTTACATTGTTCAAAAGAGGCGACAAAGCCCAGTTCAATGTATTCCTGGGGCGTACCGTCTAAGGAAATGGTGATGGAACGAGCGGCGTTGGGAGACACAAAGGTCCCGCTGCCTACGACGGCGTAAATAAGCCCTTTGCGTTCACATAGTTTATAGGTACGGGTTACCGTGGTGAAGTGGATGTCCAGATAATCTGCTAACTCCCGCTGGGGAGGCAGCTTGGTACCGGGAGCCAGACGGGAGTGGGTTATGTCTTGTTCCAGCAGGTCAGCCAGAGCTAGGTAGAGGGGACGTTTTAACTGAGTTTTGTCTGGTTTCCAGGATAAGGGGTAGTCTAAAAAAGAATTGACGGGCATATCTGCACCTCCCATAAAATTGTAATGCATACAATTATAACGTTGATTGTATGGTTTTGCAATGCTACAATAAAAAAAGTAGACAGGAGGTACTATATGTCACAGCAAAAAATTATCAAGAAAGCCCTGTTTGCGGCCTTTCCATACACAATCCCCATTTTTGCGGGATTTGTTTTTTTAGGGGTAGTCTATGGAATATACATGAATACCGCGGGATTTAACGCCCTGTATCCCATGGTCATGGCAGCTATAATCTTTGCTGGTTCCATGGAATTTGTGGCCACCAACTTACTGCTGGTAGCCTTTGATCCGCTGCGGGCCTTGGTGTTAACTCTTTTGGTCAATGCCAGGCACTTGTTTTACGGGATTTCCATGTTGGACAAGTATAATGGGACCGGCTGGAAAAAGTGGTTTTTAATCTTTGGCATGTGTGATGAATCCTTTTCCATCAACTGTTCGGTAATCATTCCACCGGGTGTGGACAAGGGCTGGTTCATGTTCTTCATCACCCTGCTCAACTACTTGTATTGGGTTTGTGGAGCCACCATAGGGGGCTTGTTGGGACCGCTGGTTCAGTTTAACACGGATGGACTGGACTTTGTCATGACAGCACTCTTTGTGGTGATTTTCTTAGATCAATGGCTGAAAAAGGAAAAACATTACAGCTCCTTAATCGGCTTGGGTGTAACGGCTCTGTGCCTGATTGTCTTTGGACCAGAGAACTTTATCATCCCGGCCATGTTAGGTATTTTGTTTTGCTTAAGTATGCTGCGCAAATTTTTGGAGAAGGAGGAGCCGACTGATGACCATGACCTTGCTTGAACGCGTAATTACCATTGCGATGGTCGTGCTGGGAACCATGACCACTCGATTTCTGCCCTTCTTGGCTTTTCCTGCCAACAAGCCTACGCCCAAATACATACAATACTTGGGAAAGGTATTGCCTTCAGCAGCCTTGGGGCTGCTGGTCATCTACTGTTTTAAGGATGTGTCGTTTTTAAAGGGCAGCCACGGAATCCCGCAGTTGGTTTCCGTGTTGGCTGTAGTGCTCCTGCACTTGTGGAAACGGCAGATGTTGATTTCCATCGCGGGCGGAACCATTACCTTTATGCTGCTTATGCAGTTCCTGTTTTGAGGAGACCGGATGGATGGAGGAAGAAAAATTGAGGAGAAAAAGAATTTGGAAGCTGGCTGTTTGGACAACGAGTTCCTTTATTGGCCTGATATTTCTGGGACTGATCAGCTGCTTTATGGCGGTCCCTTTCCCTATATGGACTATCGTTTTGCGGGGCGCTGCCGTTGTAGCTTGCGCCTGCTATATCGTTTGCGGCATCAAACTGCTAAACCTGCTGAGAGCAGAGACATGTTACCGGAATTATTAAAATAAAAGACCCCAGAGTACCGTCTTGAGAGGACAAGGCTGCACCCTGGGGTCTTTTTCATAGGGAATAAGTTCTGTTCTGGGGTTTTTACTTCCCCTTAGAAAAAGCTGCTGCGTAGACCGCATCCTGCTCTGGCAAGTGGGTCACGTAGCCAATAGGCAGCTTATTGCCTGTGACTTCAATAATCTTTCTAGCCCCCGTTTCCCCAAAGGCACCGCAAAGCTCAATGCAGTCACAGCCGCTTTCTGCCAGTTCTCTGGCCGCCTGGCAAGCTTCCTCGAGGGTGGACACCCCTACAATTTGTGCGGTATCTCCGTGGATAGCGGCCCGATCGGTCGTGTGGTCAAAGGGCCCTAGGATGATAAAAGCAAATTTCATATGTGCCTCCTTGTAACTGGTTTTTCTTACGGCGGGATTTCTCCATTCTTTTCTGAAAAAAGCGAAGTCTGCCCAACCGCTGAGTAGATAAGGTTATTGTACTCTATGGCCGGATTAAAAGCAAGAAGGGGAGGGGGGACCTTTATTCTCTAATAATCACAAGGACACAAGATTGACATTTTTTATGGGCTATAATATTATTCTATTTAAAATGAGGATAAAACAAGTACGTACATTTAAGTATAATACTTACGATAATATTCAATACTTACTTAAAGGAGAGCATAAGATGGACAAACGCTGTATTGCTAAAGAATATCTTGGAGAAACGGGATTCAGCTATACCCTGTCGCTGATCAACGGAAAATATAAGATGACGATTCTCTATACCTTGATGGAGTTTTCGGTGGTGCGGTTCAATGAAATGAAGAAATACATCGGGGAGATTTCGTATAAAACCCTCAGCTCCACCTTGAAGGAGTTGGAGGCAGACCAATTAGTCCACCGAGAAGAGTATCCTCAGATACCTCCTAAGGTAGAGTACTCACTGACGGAGAGAGGCAAATCGCTGATCCCTGTCCTAGATTTTTTGTGCGAGTGGGGCGAGAATAACCGGTTATGAAAGGGACAGGCTATAGGACAAGCTAGAGGACAGGCTGTTTCGACAAATTCCCCTCATATACTTCCTATTGTACAAGCATCATAATTATTTTACAAAAATATTGTTAAAGTAAACAGAAAACTGTTTGAACCTGAATATAATTTATGGTATATTTAATTACGTTATTCTACTGTAGGAATGCGTATCAATTGAAGTAAAAGGAGGACCTTGCATGTTAGACATTTTTAGGAAAATGCCTATAGAACGAATCTTAAGCGAAAAAAAGGAAGGCCCCCAGCTGAAACGAGTGTATGGTGCTTTTGAGTTAATCATGCTGGGCATCGGTGTTATTGTCGGCAGTGGTATTTTTGTTATCACTGGGGTGGCCGCCGCAGATTATGCGGGACCGGCTTTGACGATCTCTTTCATCATTGCTGGTTTTGCCTGCGCCTGTGCCGCTTTATGCTATGCGGAGTTGGCATCCATGATACCGGCTTCGGGCAGTTCGTACACTTTCTGTTATGTGGGCCTGGGAGAGGTCTTTGGCTGGTTTGTGGGCTGGTGTCTGATCCTAGAGTATATTGTAGCCATGTCGGCCATTGCCACAGGCTGGTCGGCCTACATTACCAATCTGCTGACGGTAATTGGCGTAGATCTGCCGTCCGTATTGACAGCTGGCCCGTTTGAAGGCGGTCTGATAAATCTGCCGGCGATACTGATTGTATCGATTATCGCTGGGCTGTTGCTGCTGGGTGCGCGGGAGAGTGCCGCCGTGAACAATCTGCTGGTAGTGGTAAAAATCGCGGTTATTGTTTTGTTCATTGTCTTGGGAATGAAACACGTAGACGTGAGAAACTTCACGCCTTTCATGCCATACGGCTGGGACGGTGTTTTTGCAGGAGCTGCTATTGTATTCTTTGCTTATCTCGGTTTTGACGCTATAGCCAATGCGGCAGAGGAGGTAAAGAATCCAGCCAAAGATATGCCGAGAGCTATCGTCGGTTCACTGATCGTGGTAACTGTCCTGTACATCGTAGTAACTTTAGTGCTGACAGGGATGCTTCCGTATCTGGCGTACAAAGAGGTTGCAGCACCAGTAGCTTATGCACTGGCTCAAGTAGGTATAAACTGGGGTTCAGCCTTGGTATCTGTGGGCGCCGTAACTGGTTTGACTTCTGGAGTTTTGGTAACCATGTACAGCAGCAGCAGAATGATTTATGCTATCAGCAGAGATGGTTTACTGCCTATTAAATTTTCTAAAATCAGTGTTAAGGCAGGCACCCCAGTGACAGCCATTTTCGTGGTATGGATCATCGGATGTCTGCTCTCCGGCTTCTTGCCGATTGGCATTATTGCGGAGCTGGTGAACATGGGTACTATCGCGGCCTTTATCATGGTATCAATTACGGTAATCGTCCTGCGCAAAAGTCACCCAGAATTGGAGAGATCCTTTAAGGTGCCTCTGGTACCAGTAATCCCTGCTGTAGCTATTGTTATCTGCAGCTTCCTGGCCATTCAGTTAGCTTCTGTTACCTGGATTGCCTTTGCCTGTTGGGTGACCCTTGGCTTGACCGTTTATTTTGTTTACGGAAAGAGTCACAGTTTGCTGGGCAGAGCATAGAAGGTTTGCAAGCAAATTTCTAACACACACATAAAAAAGCTGGATTTCATTGAAATCCAGCTTTTTGTATACCATATTGTTATGCTTTTGTTTTAGCAAATTCACCAATTTTCTTGTCCATATTAGAAATGTGTTTGGTCAGCCAATCCAGAATCATTTGGTTGGCATTTATGATGACCACTAGGTTTCCGCCCGAGGTCTCATATGCATTGCGCAATTTGGTCAACTCAGCGATAAAGGTAGTATGAGCACTTTTTTGTGCATTGTATTCCGGATAATTGATGCTCAGCATATACTTCTCTTCATCAGCAAAATGCTTTTTTGTGTAATCGTCCAAGAATTTTAACAACTCTCCTACATACTCTTTCGCTTGGTTGTTTCGTCCGGCTTCAAAGAGTTTTTCGGCTTTTTCAAACCACATCTTATGCTGATCGTCGATCATGGTTACTCCAACAGATAAATTTGGTGTCCAAGGCATAAATATCTCCTCCTCACAGATGCTTTTTCAAGCACGCTTAACCTATATTTGCAAATAATTTAAAGACAGTTCTCATCACCCAAGGGGTCCGGTTTTCAGCCCTTGGATGGGTTTAGGCGGATGTCCAGACAGACATCGCCAGCAGAGGTGCTCAGGCAACAGGCCATTTTGATTTCGTAGGACTTGCTATCGTCTCCTGCCCGCTGTACCGGTGGCAGGATATCACATGCTAAGTCGTTACCAGAAAGTGTGGTCAGTACGTTGCCGCTGATAATGTTGGCAATTTCAAAGATGGCAGAGGTAACGAATTCGTCCACCGAATCCACTTCCATACCGCTCATGATGTTTACTATGTTGACTGAAGTCGTCACCGGAAAACGGTAAATCACTTCACCAGTCAAATCGCCGATGACGCCGATGGCGATATCCAAGGTTTCATCGCTATCAGGAAAGGTATCGGAAGGACGGTCTTCAATATCGGAAAGATCCAACATCAGCTGAAATACGCTGCGAGTAGCCTCCAGGAAAGGAGCATACAGGTCAGTGTTCATTACCTGCCACCCCCTTTTCGATTGCATAGGTGGCAATGCGCTGGTCTTCGGAAGCTACGTGGTTGATCAGCCAAGCTAGTAGTTTGCCAGCAAATTGCTGAATCAGCTGCTGGTCAAATCCGCTTTTTTCATATTCTTGAGAAACTTGTACCACATAGTTGACCATTTCTGTATGTATCTTTTTATGTTCTTCCCAGTTTGGATAGCCGATGCTGGCCTGGTAGGCCTCCTCGTCTCGGAAGTGTTCTACTACGTAACCCTTCATAAATTCTAATGTCTCGTTGACACGCTGCACTTTGTCTTCCCAAGATGCAGAGGACCGAAGCACTTGCATAAAGGATTCTACCCGTTGGAATAATTCCTTGTGCTGGGTATCAATCAGAGGCACGCCAAGCTCATATTTATCTTTCCATAGCATAAAATTGAGTTCTCCTTTCTGAAAAAAACGAACCATTTAGCGCTTGTCGAAAATCCCAGGTAAAATCTGGAATATAAGCGCTATAATTTATCGAATTATGTAGCCAGTATAATCTTTGTGGCGTTAAAAGTCAACAAAGGAGCAGGCAGATATTGAAATATATGGAGAAAGATGTTGAAATAGTAATTGTACTAAACCATAAAAAATGGTATCATTAAAGATAGAGTAAAACATATGGGACAAAAAGGAGGAAATATGGAACTTACTACAATTTTAGGCATTATAGTAGGGATTACTTCGGTCGTGGGGGCCATGTTTTTTAAGGGATTGAGCTTTGGGATATTTAACAACCCGGCTGCCTTATTCGTAATCTTTGTCGGCACGGCGGCTACTATTTTGATTTCCTATCCGGGAGAGGATCTAAAAAAATTAGGAGCTTTATTTAAAATCCTTTTTACAAAGCAAAAGGATATCTCTGAAATAGAAATCATTGAGATGATGGTCAATTTATCCACCTCAGCCAGAAAGGAAGGCCTGCTTTCGCTTGAGAGTAAGGTTGATGAAATCGAGGACCCTTTTATCCAAAAAGGTATCCGTATGGTGGTGGATGGCGTAGAAGAAGAAGTCATTGCTGATATATTAGGGTTGGAAATTCAAGAGATTGAGAAACGCCATGCGCTAAATGCGGGTATCTTTTCCTCAGCAGGTATGTACGCGCCGACGCTGGGAGTATTAGGTGCTGTATTTGGACTGATTGCCGCCATGGTTCATATTGACGATACGGGAGAGATGGCCCATGCTATTTCCGCAGCCTTCATGGCTACCGTACTAGGTATTTTTACCGGTTACGTGCTCTGGCATCCCTTTGCCATGAAGCTTAAGGTCAAGAGCCAGCACGAGATAGGGATTAAGGAAATGGTAGTAGAAGGTCTGCTGGCTATTCAGCGAGGGGATTCTCCTTTCATGCTGAAAGATCGTCTGATGGCTAGTCTGCCGAGCAGTAAGCAGGAGCAAATTGCCGAAGACATGAAGTCTGAATAATAGTATTACATATTTGTATTATGGGAGCATCATTACGCAGTAAAATGCAATTAAAGCTAGTATAAGGAGGTTGCCGGATGGCCAGAAAGAAAAAACATAAGAAACATGAAGAAGAACCCAACGAAGCGTGGCTACTGCCTTATTCCGATTTGATGACGTTGCTTCTGGCTGTTTTCATTGTTCTCTTTGCGGTAAGTCAGGTGGACCAAGCCAAAGCGGAAGCCATGGCGGAGCAGTTTCAAGAAATGGTCTCGAGCCAAGGGTCGGGATCGGGTACTGGTAACGGCACGGGCACCGGAGCAGGAGAGGCCGGGCAGCCAAATGCGCTTTCGGAATCCAGTGTGCTCACGGAAGAGGAACTGGCGGAATACATGGGTGATTACGAGCTGGATGAACTAGAGCAATTGAAAGCGGAACTGGATGCCAAACTTATTGATGAACATATGACGGCTTCAGTGACTACCAGTATTGATATGCGTGGTCTGGTTGTCAGTTTAAATAATGCCGTATTTTTTGATTCAGGCAGTGCTGCCATTTTAACGGACAATATTAACACCTTAAATGAGGTTGCGGCTACTATCAATACGATGGATAACTATATCCGTATTGAAGGGCACACGGATAACGTGCCGATGAATTCAGAGCAATATCCATCTAACTGGGAACTATCTTCTGCCAGAGCAGCCAGTGTCGTTAAGCTGTTTATTAACAGCGGCGTTTCACCGGCAAAGCTGGTATCGGTGGGCTACGGTGAATATCGGCCGGTGGCTGATAACGATACTGGAGAAGGACGAGCCAAGAACAGACGAATTGATATTATCGTGCTCAGTGAAAAATATAACAATTTGGAAAAACAGCTTATCGAATAAGCTCAATGGGAAGCCCTTGATTTGCGTCAGGGGTTTCTTTTGATTCCAGGCATTGTTCAGTCTGATAAACACTGATAGAACAAAAGGGAAGGGTTACAGAACCATGAAAAAATTAGTTGTTGGAATATTGGCGCATGTAGATGCGGGAAAGACCACCTTGTCGGAGAGTATGCTCTACCTCACTGGCAAGATTGGCAAGCTGGGGCGGGTGGATAATAAGGATGCCTATCTGGACACCTATGAATTAGAACGAGCCAGAGGCATCACGATATTTGCCAAGCAGGCCTTGTTGAGCTGGGGAGATGTTCAAGTGACTTTGTTGGACACACCGGGCCATGTGGATTTTTCAGCAGAGATGGAAAGAACCCTTCAGGTATTGGATTACGCTATCCTCGTGGTCAACGGAGCAGACGGTGTGCAGGGGCACACGAAGACTTTGTGGAATTTGCTAGATTATTATGGAATCCCTGTTTTTCTGTTCGTCAACAAGATGGATCAGCCAGGCGCAGACCAAGAAGCCTTGTTGCGTAATCTGAAAAAAAGGCTAGACGATAGATGTATCGATTTCGGGGCCTCCGCCCAGCTTAGCTGGCAGGAGGAAGTGGCCTTGTGCGGGGAGAAGCTGATGGAGGAGTATTTGGAACAATCTTCCGTCAGCAAGGAGGCGGTTCGCCGGGCAATTTGGGAGCGGCAGCTATTCCCTTGTTATTTTGGTTCTGCCCTGAGGGCAGAGGGGGTTCGAGAGCTGCTAGAGGGTATATCCGTATATGCAATGGAACCCGAGTACCCGGCTGATTTTGGTGCCCGGATATTCAACATCACCAGGGATGATCAAGGAAACCGATTGACTCATCTAAAAGTGACTGGCGGTAGGTTAAAGGTGAGAGATTTGCTGAGTGGAGGAGACTGGAGTGAAAAGGTGAATCAGATTCGCCTTTATTCCGGGCTGAAGTTTGAGGTGGAAAATGAAGTCCAAGCAGGGACTGTCTGTGCCGTTACTGGTCTTAGCGAGACCAGACCAGGGCAAGGGCTGGGAATAGAGGAAGAATGGGGGCCGCCGTTGCTGGAGCCGGTACTTTCCTATCGGCTTTTGCTGCCAGCTGACTGTGATCCCCGGGTGTTGCTGCCCAAGCTGCGTCAGTTGGAGGAAGAACAGCCGGAGCTGCGGATTTCTTGGGAGGAGCCGAGTCAGGAAATTCAGGTGCAGCTCATGGGAGAGGTACAGACGGAAATTTTGCAGAGCACGGTTGCCAGTCGGTTCGGCGTGGAGATTGGATTCCACCCCGGCCGCATGGTCTATAAAGAGACGATTGCCCATCCAGTAGAAGGGGTGGGGCACTTTGAGCCTCTGCGCCACTATGCCGAGGTTCACCTGCTGATGGAGCCTGCAGAGCCCGGAAGTGGATTACACTTTGCAACGGCTTGCAGCGAAGACCTGCTGAGCAGAAACTGGCAGCGGTTGGTTCTAACCCATCTGGCGGAAAAGAGTCATCGGGGGGTGCTTACCGGCTCGCCGATTACCGATATGCGGATTACTTTGGTGTCAGGGCGAGCCCACAATAAACACACAGAAGGCGGCGATTTCCGCCAGGCCACCTATCGAGCGGTACGCCAGGGTCTGAAGGAGGCGGAATCCGTACTTTTGGAGCCCTTTTACGCCTTCCAGCTGGAACTGCCGGAAAATATGGTGGGCCGAGCGATGACCGATGTGGAGACCATGGCAGGAACCTGCCAGGTTGAACGCACTGACGGAGAACTGACACTGCTGACGGGCAAGGCCCCCGTGGCTACCATGAAGAATTATCAAAAAGAGGTAGCCGCCTATACGAAAGGACAGGGAAAACTGTTTTGTACCTTGTCAGGTTTTGAGCCCTGTCATAATTCCCAGGAGGTCATTGCGGATATGGGGTACGACTCAGAAAGCGACCTGGAAAATCCGACGGGTTCTGTCTTTTGTGCTCAGGGAAGCGGCTATTTGGTCAGCTGGAATCAGGTGAAGGATCACATGAACCTGGAAAGTTATCTTCGCCAGCCTGGGCAGGAGGGGGGCACTGGGGCGCAGGCTGTTTACGGCGGAAGTGGAGAACAATGGATTAGCCCGGATGAAATTGATACGATTTTCCGTCAGACTTTTTTTGCCAACCAGGGACGGAAATCTGTGTGGAAACGAACTCGCGGGCCTCGGGAAGAAGCCTTCGGGGCATCAGGTGGTACTTTCGGGTCAAATTCCAGACCGGGTAACGGTCTTAACCCGGCAGGATACGGCAGCTTACAGAAGGATGACCGAGAAGAATATCTGCTGGTAGACGGCTACAACGTTATTTTCGCTTGGGAGGATTTAAAGGAGCTGGCGGAGGTAAATATGGACAGTGCGAGAATGAAACTGATCGACTGTCTCAGCAATTATCAAGCGCTGCGCCCTTGGCGGATTATCTTGGTCTTCGATGCTTATCGGGTTCAGGGCCATCGGGAAGAAACTGTAGATTATCATAATGTACGAGTCGTATACACCAAAGAAGCGCAGCCGGCAGACCAGTATATCGAGCGGTTTGCCTATGACAATCAGAAGAAATATCGGATTACAGTGGCCACCTCTGACGGCCTTCAGCAGGTCATTATTCGGGGAGCCGGCTGCGGACTGCTGTCTGCCAGAGAGTTGAAAGAGGATGTGGAGGCGGCCAGCCGCCAGCTTCGCCAAAAGCACCGACAGCTGCTGGAGCAGAGAGCCGATGCACTGGGAGATTATCTGAGCCCAGAAGAAAAACAGAAGCTGGAAAAACTGCTGGAGGAAGAGTACCAGTAAAAATAAAAGAAAGTATTGCAACTTCATGCAATATATATTAATATAGAACAGTAAAATTTAATATTTTTTTCAGATGAAGATAGCGGGAGAGCAGTGGCTGCGGCCATTCACCGAAGAAGTAAATCTTTCAGGTACCTAATGTTATTAGAGATGACCGCTATTGGATGAAGCCTTGGAGAGACTCTTTTTAAAGAGCACCGAAGGGGAAAGTCAGAACATGGCGAAACTCTCAGGTAAAAGGACAGGGTATAGGTACATATCTTAATTAATGGAAGCAATATTTTTGGTTTCTTTCTTTTTAGATTTTATTTATTCCCAATTACACTCCAACAAAAAAATACACAAGCAATGTGGCTCCGATCTGAATCTTTTTAAGACAAATCGGGGCCTGTATTATCGTGGGACTGGAACGAGCCAAACAGCTGGACTGCGGAGACTTGACTTTCTAGGGACTGGCGATAATAGAGAAAGTAACAGTGAGAAAGGCGGAATATTTATGTCAGAAAATCAACACTTATCCAGGGGATTGAAAAATCGCCATGTACAGCTGCTTGCCATCGGTGGAGCCATCGGAACAGGACTATTCCTGGGGTCTGGACGGTCCATTCATCTGGCGGGACCTTCTATTTTGCTGGCTTACCTGATTACGGGACTGGTCTGCTACTTGATTATGCGGGCATTGGGAGAGGTCCTGCTGTCCAATTTAAACCACCATTCCTTTGTGGACTTTGTCCAGGATTATTTTGGGAACGGTGCTGCTTTTATTACCGGATGGACCTATTGGTTTTGCTGGATTTCCTTGGCCATGGCCGATCTTACGGCTGTCGGACTGTACATACAGTTTTGGTTTCCAGGCGTGCCTCAGTGGTTGCCAAGCTTAATCGGACTAGTCGTGCTGTTAATCATGAATCTGACGGCAGTCAAGCATTTTGGTGAAATGGAATTTTGGTTCGCTTTGATTAAAGTCATCGCTATTCTGGCGTTGATTGTCCTTGGATGTTTCATGGTTTTCACTGGTTTTTCCACCGATGCAGGCCCGTCCAGCTTTTCTAATCTGTGGACCCACGGCGGGTGGTTCCCCAACGGGGCCAGCGGATTTATTCTTTCCTTCCAGATGGTGGTCTTCGCCTTTACCGGCATTGAGCTGGTAGGCCTTACTGCAGGAGAAACCCAGAACCCAGAGCGGGTTATTCCAAAGGCTATTAACAACATTCCGGTGCGAATTGTCATTTTCTATATTGGTGCACTTTTTGTTATCATGAGTATTTATCCTTGGAATTCCATCGATCCAGCTGAAAGTCCTTTCGTTCAGGTCTTTGCCTCTGTGGGTATCGCTTCAGCAGCCAGCATTGTCAACTTTGTGGTGCTGACTTCCGCGGCCTCTGCCTGCAACAGTGGCATATTCAGCACAGGCCGCATGGGCTTTTCTCTGGCAAAGGAAAAGAATGCGCCAGCCTTTATGCGCAAGTTGAACAACAGTCAGGTACCGGCCAATGCGATGATTTTTTCTGCGGCAGCTATCTTGATTTCCGTTGTGTTGAATTATGTTATGCCGGAAAGTGTGTTTGTGCTTATAACCAGCATATCTACCTTCTGCTTCATCTACATCTGGGCCATGATGGTCCTTTGTCATCTGCGGTATAGGAAGAAGAACCCGGCATTGGCAGCCAGAAGCAAGTTTAAGATGCCTTTTGCACCATTTTCCAACTATCTGGTGCTGGCTTTTATCGCTTTTGTGCTGGTGGTGCTGGCCCTCAATGAAGACACCAGAATAGCCCTGTTAGTAACGCCTGTATGGTTTCTTATACTGGCAGTCCTTTACAAGGTGTTTAAAGCTAGGTAGAGCTGGCAAACTGTCATAAAAATGGAGTGCAACAGAACAGCAGTACAATTCTGTAAGAAAAGAACAGCCCTGCCGGTATTACTGGCAGGGCTGTTCTCATTCAATTAAGCACTATGTCATTCAATTAAAGGTATTATAATATATGGTTGTCGATAATTATATTACAGAAAATCAATTTGCTTGAAATTAAATTAGTTTTCTTTTAAAAATTCAGCAAATTTATCCAACCCTTCCCGAAGAGTCTTGGAATCGAAGGCGTAACCAATTCTCACGCAGCCTTCCAGCTCAAAACAGGAGCCTGGAGTAAACAGTAAGCCCTTTTCCTTAATTAGGCGCACACACAACTCATAGGAAGGAATGTTCTTGTCGTAGTACACCAAAGCGGTGGTCCCAGCTACTGGCTTTAGATAGTGAACACCTTCTGTTTCGCGGACCCACTGGTCTAAGATAGCTCGGTTCTTGTTGAGAATAGCTCGGTTACGCTTGAAAATAGCATCTTTGTGGGCTAGAGCGATGCTGGCAAACAGGTCATCCAGACGGCCGCAGCTGATGGTGTCATAATCACGTCTGGTCCAACAGGCTTTCAGGACCTCCGAAGATCTGGTAGCAATCCAGCCTAGGCGCAGGCCAGCCAAGGAGAAAATTTTAGACATGCTGCCCACAGAAATCCCTTTATCATATAAGTCTACGATAGATGGCATATAACTCTCGTTTTCCGCAATACCTCGATACACTTCATCGGACAAGATATAGGCATCCACGCTTTTAGCAATTTCTACAATTTCTTTCATGATGCCCAGGGGAATCCAGGAGCCGGAAGGGTTGTTGGGGTTGTTGATGGTAATAACCTTGGTATGCTCATCTACTAGGCCTCTCAGCAGATCCAAATCTGGCAGGAAGTCATTTTCCAGTGTCAGCTGTAAGGGACGCACTTCTGCACCGATAGATTCTGGTATGGAATAATGCTGCTGGTAAGTAGGCATGACAGATACCATATTGTCTTTGGCCTCGATTAAGGATAAAATCACCTGATAATTAGCGCCGATAGCTCCGTGGGTTGGGATGACTTGTTGTGATGTAATATTTTCGTACAGTCCGGCAATGCCCGTCAGCAGGTTCGGAGAACCCTCGATGTAGCCGTAAGTCATCCGCTCATCCGCCAAGGAAGCCAGGAATTCCTCCGGATTTTTTCCTGCCAGCTCCAGCAGCTCCCGCAAAGACATTGAATCGATGCAGGTTTCCCCCAGATTGTATAGGGCATCATTTTCAAACTCGTTCATCCATTGTTCCACTTTAAAGGTTTTGATTTTCATATTAAATCCTCCATATTTCATTTTCATAAATCACATCTTGACCACATAAAGATTTCAAATAAAAATTAGGTCCAGCTGAAAACTCTTACAAATTGACGCGAGTGCCCAGGCCGGCTTTATCGGCTTCTTTAAAAGCCAACTTGGCCATAATCAGATCTAGCAGAGCCGTGCCCGTAGCATCAAAGACGGTAATCTGCTCCTTACTTTCCCTGCCCGCTGTCTTTCCGGTGATGATTTCACCGATTTCTCCGGCGATGTGCTCTCTAGAGATAATTCCATTCTTAATAGGGAGTTCGATTTCCCCAACATTGATGCACTGTTCTAAGTCATCCACAAAGATTCGCGCATGTCTTAAAATTTCTGAATCAATTTCCTCCTTGCCAGACATGTCGGCCCCAATACAGCTGAAATGAGTGCCAGGCTGGACCCATTCCCAGTGAATAAGAGGGGTCCTGGCTGGTGTCACCGTAATGATGATGTCACTTTGTGCAGTGGCCTTTTGGATATCTGAAACAGCGGTGAATTGAATATCCGAATTGTAGGGAATGTTTAGGGTTTTCAAAAGTCCTTCTTTAATCGTTTGGGCGAAAATTTCAGCTGATTTGTAGTCTAAGGCATCGTAGATAAAGACTTCCTTGATATTAGGGAACAAGGTCAGTGTGGCAGCAATTTGAAATGTGGCCACATGTCCTGCCCCGACCAGAAGGAGTCGTTGAGAATCGGGATTAGCCAGATATTTGGCTCCCAGAGCACCGGCGGCGCCCGTGCGGATGCCTGTAATGTAGCTGCCGTCCAAGATACCCAGCGGGGCTCCGGTACTGTCGTCAAAGACCATGACGGTGCCGATAAGCGGCGGGAGTTGTTTGCCTATATTATCACCAAACCAAGAGACCAGCTTCAGGCCAAAGAGACCGCTGCCTTTCAGCCAGCCGGATTTAATGTCCATATCGGCTATACCTGGCTGAAACTCATGAAAGATCAGCGGGAATACCTCCGTTTCTCCTAGGGCTTTCTGCCGATAGACTTCCTCTACGTTTTCAATCACTGCATTCATCTTTAACACTTGTTCTGTTTCTTCTTTGCATAAGACTTTTAATTGGAACATCTCATACCACCTTTCTTTATTTTGTCCTTGTGCAAGTGCCGCAAGGATCAAACTTGTTTTAGCCATATTACATCGAGAATCGCATTATAGGCTGTGTTACCGTTTTTTTGTCAGAGTGCAGGCTCCTTTGTACAGCAAGATGTTTCTTTACTAATTTTTTGTTATCAGCAGCAGACCCGCCAGACAGAGGCCGACTCCGGCTATTTTAACCAATGTGATACTTTCCCTGTATACAAACAGGCCTACTAAAATCAGCAGTAGGGATAAGATGATGTTGCATACCAAGGGGCCAATACTGATATTCCAACCTGATCGGTACAAAGCAATATAGCCGTATTCTAGGAGCACGATGGACAGCCCAAGAGCAAAGGGTGCCCAGTTCATATGCCTGATTTGTGATTGAATAGGTTCAGAAGGGCCATAGAGAAAAAATACGGCAGTCGAGCAGATTGCTGCTATCAGGTAGGCTAAAGTCAGGCTTAAAAAAGGGTTTATTTGAGCAGGCATAATCTTGGTGGCGTTTTGGTAAATCAGGTTGGCGGTGACAATTAGGGCCACTGGCAAATAATAATGAAACATAGGACCTCCTTATCCTGCATCCGAGCTGTATGTTGCAGATCTAGAAACTCTTTTTTTTAGTATAATAAAAAAAATCAGGGGTTTCATTAATTGGCTATACAAAAATTACTAGAGTTTTTTGTATAAAAAACAAGGTAAAAGGCTTCTTTTATAGAAAGAATGACTGTTGCGCATTAGGATTGTTAAACATAGCAGGAAAGGGTGACAGGAGTCATGTGATTCAGTTAAGGGAGAATGGTCTGGAAGGAAGAAATGGCAAAGAAAAGAGGCCGCCTAGGCAGCCTCAGTGTACGTACTCGTTAAGCAGATAAATTTTTATGGCTACGGCTAAGTGCTCAAAAAATGTCAGCTCATGGCTATGGGGGTCCAGCAGTTCATGAATCTTGTTTACCCGGTAGCGAACGGTATTCTTATGGCAGAAAAGTCGTTGGCAGGTTAAGTTCAGATCTCCGCCTGCCAGGACGAACTGCACAGCTGTCTTGATCAAGTCTCGGCCTTCGTCGCTTTTCGGCAGGATGGGACGAAGATACCGCTTCATATAGTTTTGTACATGGACAGAGTGAAGTTCTGGCAATAGCAGCTGGTATTCACCGATTTGATTGTACCAAGTCTGCTGCTGGCCTTGAATTCGGCCTACTATGGCCGCTTGGATGGCTTCTTCTATCGCCGTAGGCAGTTGCTTCCGGTTCTGGTGGACAGCACTGATGCCCAGAGGCAGAGTTCCGGCTTCCAGGCCCAGATAGAACAGCGCATCCCCCAAAGTGGGTTGAAAATCTTTCCCTGATTTATCGCTGGAAAAGATCAGTAGAAGGTCCTTTTTATATTTGGAGACAATGCTGGTATAGCTAAACTTTTCGGGAGGACGAAAAGAAAACAGCAGGCTCATAACTCGATTTTCATCGCCAACTTTCAGGTAGAAAGCTTGAATTTGTGGCTGCAAGTGAGGGTTTAAAGAAGCAATGCGGGCTTCTAGCTCTTCTGAGGAAAATTCAGCTTTACCTAGATCCTGAATTCGATTTTCCAGTAAAGTCAAGTTAGAATCTATCTTCAGTAAATTCATGACAGCAAAGATGAGGTCTTCAAAAAAGGCATCTTCATCGTGAAACTCTAAAATAGGCAGTTGGGCAGCGTTGGCAAAATCCAACACTTCCTGAGGGAGTTGCTTATAGATGACGTTCTTATAGGCAAAAGCACTGATGCCCAGAGCAGCCAGTTGCTGGACAGCTTGCAGAAGAGCTTCTTCCCGGCCTTTAGCAAAGAGTAAGCTGCTGAGAACTAAGCTGTTTTTATCAAACATGCTGCCCCGACGGTTCTCATAACCATCCATAAACTCAAAATCTAGCACTTGGGCGGCGGAGAGAATGCGGTTTAAGCCATTTTGCCCGGCCACTACTTTGAAATTTTTAAAGATATCCAATTGGAATAAATCTTTTACGTAAATAGACATCTGTGTACCTCCTCTTGTGCAGCCGTTACCATCAAAATTTTTGAATTAAATAGACTCCGGAAAGAAGTAAAACCAAGCCCAGAGCCCGAGGAATAGTTAACAGGTGAACCTGATTTCCCAGGAGACCAAAATGGTCGAAGAGGATGGTCAGCAGCATCTGACCGCAGACCACCAAACTGAACATGTTGGCAAAGCCAATTCGAGGGGAAGCCGCGATGGTGGTAAATAAGTAAAACGCGCCTAGGGCTCCGCCGGTAAACATCCACCAGCGAAGGCCGGACCAGCTATCCTTGGGCAGCGTATAAGTGCCATTAAATACAAAAAAAGAAAAGACTAGGGCCAGGCACAAGGTCCCCACGGCAAAGCTGATTAGCGAGGAGAGTACGGGACTTTCCACCTGATTTCGAAGCTGGCCGTTTACGCCTACTTGAATGGTCAATGCTGTTCCTGAAATAAAAGATAAGAGATAATACCAGATGGTCATGTGTGAATCCTCCTGAATGCACGGGCTAAGCATGAACTTGTCCAACTATTTTAATTGACCTTTATTTTATCACAGAAGCCTTTGCAAGAAAACCATCTGTTTCTAGGGCATATCAGCGATAGAAAATAATCTTGACGGACATAGAAATATATGGTACTATAAATTCCAAATGGTTAGCAAGTGCTAACTTCAAAATTTGTTTTTCTCGGCCGTATTACTTACCGCCGACACGTCATCTTACTTATCTCTTAAACCAGAAAAAGTTGAAGTATACTTATCTAACTCTTTCCCCATACCCAAGGTTAAATTGGGTTTAAAATATAGATTAAATGGCGGTTAATGATTTAATCGGGAATCTTCCCCGCAGTCATTAAGAGCTGCAAGAAATGAATACCTGTGGATATATTTTTTTAATCGATAGTTAGCTATATCTAACTAAAATCAAGAAGCAGTTATAAGACCTACAGTCATGAAAATCAGGGGAATTCAAATTTAAAATAGACAAAGGAGGTTATGATGATTAAAGTAGTTGCTTAGAGAAAAATCTAATAATTGAGTATAGGGCAGTATTAAAACTGATAAGGAGCGTATCTAATGAAAATTATGCAAAAATTTCGAGTGCTTGCCATGGCGGCATTCGTACTTACTATTTTAGGTCAAAGTGCTTTGGCCGAAAGTGGATATAATGACATTGAAAAGCATTGGAATAAGGAGAATATCACCAAGTGGCAATCCAATAATACCATTTTGGGCTATGAGGATGGGAGCTTTAAGCCAGACAATGCTGTTACACGGGCGGAGTTTTCCGTAATCTTGAATCGTGTTTTCCAGCTTCCAGCTGCAACTACATCACTTGGTGATTTTATAGACATCTCTGCTAAAAGCTGGTATGCAAATGCTGTAGGACAGATGAAGGAGGCTGGAATCATAAATGGATATGAAGACGGAACCTTCCAACCTAATAAATACATCACCCGGCAGGAAGCGTGTATGCTGTTATCAAGAGCTTTTGAGATTTCAGGGGCTGATACCAATGTGCTAGCAAGTTATACCGATAAGTCAGAGGTGGATCAATGGGCACGTTCTGCCGTGGCGGGGCTTGTTCAAGAGGGCTATCTTCAGGGCAGCAATAATACTATAAAAGCAAAGAACAACATTACCCGTGCGGAGCTTGTAGCACTCATAGAAAATATGGCCGGGAACGTATGGAATTCTTCACAAGCTGCCGATGTCGTTGAAGGCAATCTTGTTATTAATTCAGATGCTGCCGTATTGAACGATGTGACGATTAAGGGGGACCTCTTTCTCACACAGGGTATTGGGCAAGGACAAGTGGACCTGAATAATGTATAGGTTATGGGAAGGCTTGTCGTCCTTGGCGGCGGTGGAAATAGTATTCATCTTCGGGATTCACAAGTTGGAAAAACCTTGGTTATCAATGACACGCAAAATAAGGTGCGTGTTGTGGTAGAAGGCTCCAGCAAAGTTTCTGATGTGCTATTAAAGAGTGGTGCAATCCTTCAAAATACTGGAGAGGCTAAAGCGATTGGCGGATTGACCGTTCAAGGCAGCGGAACCGGTCCTTTAGTGCAGTTTGAAGGAAATTTCGGCGATATTACGGTTCAGGGATCCAATCCCAATGTTCGGCTTTCTAGCGGAACTATTCAGAACCTAATTGTAGATAAAAGCACACAGCAGTCAAGCATTCTGCTTTCAAACGGTACAAGTGTGGTGGCGCTGCAAGCAAATGCCCCGGCAACGATTACCGGAACTGGAGTTATTTCCCGTGCTGTTATTCAATCAAACGGCGTAGTTTCTTCCATTTCACCTAGCAATGTTACGCTTGGCAACAATACCACGATGAAAGTTGGCGAGAAGGTGGTTTCCAATAGTTCCGGCAGCACAGGCACTTCGGGCAGTTCCGGCGGCTCTGGCAGTTCCGGTAGCTCTGGTGGTTCTGGCAGCTCTGGCGGCTCCAATAATTCTGGTGGGTCTACCCCAAATCCGAGCACACCAAGTTACCTGAAGAGTTGGGCCGTATCTTTTGTAGGTCCGGTAGAATATGTATCAGTGGTCTTTGAGACGGGAACAATAGCCGACTACAAATTCGCCATTGATGGTACGGATGTGACAAATGAATTTACCCCTGTCACCACAGAAGGCACTGTCGTTAAGTACGAACTAAAAGCAGGCCAAGCAAAACTTGTCATTACAAACAAATCGGATAATACAACGGCAACGCTTGCGCTTCGCTGATAATGTTTATCTGAATTAAATAACTTTATTTTGAGAAAGAGGTTGCATATGAAGAAATTGTCGTCAGTTTTCTTGTCTGTGCTGTTAAGTATGGTGATTATGCTGCAAGGTACACAAACGGTACTGGCAGCTCCCTTTGAAGTATATGGCAGAATTGAAATGAATAGCGCCGACTATTATTTAGATACCGATATTGATGAGTTTGGAAATGCTCGAATTTTCCCAGAAAAGACTACCTTTTCTGCATCGGATGCGGTGAGCGGGGCAACAACTCTTGCCGAGCGGTTTACGCTTCGGGCGGATCAGGGACAAAATGCGGTATATGCTTATTCCCCTGAGCGCGCACAAGGTTATCGCGACTGGGCAAATAAGATTACGCGTATTACTTACTTAAGCTATGACTGGTCGGAACTTATCCGCTACGTCCCTTCTGATATGGGTTATACGGAGCAGGAAGACGGTCTGGCTTTAAACACAAAGAGCTTGGACCCAGGTATATACACGGTTCGCATTTATTCAGAAGGCAGTGAAACGTTTGTTTTGAACCTGGAGATACAGAGCCCGGCTCTGACAATCAGTATAAATGATGGGGCCGAATCGGTATATACTTATGCCAAGACCTCCTTTAAGCTTAGCAATTTAGGATTCAACTGGAAAACTCCAGTTTATGAAGTAGTATTAAATGGCGTAAAATTAAGTACGGAGCAGTATTCCTTCGTATTTAATCTTCTAACGCTTTCGGAGAATGTGTTAACAAAGGAAGGCGAAAATACGCTTACGGTAAAGTGTTATGGCTACAAGGATGCCAGCCTTACTTTTACAGCGAAGCCGGGTAACATTCCAGCCTCCAGAGAAGTTATGGCCATTTCAGCGGCTACTTCATCCAGCGGCGGCGGAGATGTGGATGGTGTCAGCGGTGCTACCGGCACCGTGCCAGCATTTTTAGTGTTTAACTTCGATCTTTTGGCTAATGCTCAGCTGCTGAAAGAACACAACCTGGAAACGGAGGCCAGCAAGGGCGTCTTAAAATGGTGGGATGAAGCCCGCAAGGAAGTCGTTCGTGGATACGGTTCTATGGATCTGTATGATTGGGAACGCTATGTTGCTTCTCAATTAAGCTTTGAAGATTATGTAGCCAGCAAGCCAATGCGTGCTACGGCGGCGGATGGGCTGTTCTGGGATATGTGGGAAGTAAAAAATGTACTGGAAAATGGAAAATTGGGCGATCCTTATGATTTCTATGAGCAAATCGCTGCGCCGCATCCAGTTGTAAGCATTACCAGGGCTAACTGGCAGTCTGGCCTTACGTTAGCTTTTGCCGATATTCCGGAGGAGGACATATCCGTCGACGCATGGAGAGCCGCTATGGCAAATGTGCCTTTTGATGCTCATATTATGGTTGGCAGCACAGGGCTTCGTGCCAGCGAATATGAATGGACAGCGGAGGGCGAACTGTTCTTCCCGAAAGAAACTTTAGCTAATCGTATCATGGAGGGGGATACGTTGACCATTCGCTCTTCTGGCTATAAAACCATCAAGCAGAAGATTACCTTTGCAAACGGCACATATACCCCAGAGCCGGCGGCTAATACCTTCTATGTTGGGGATGATGTGGTTATAAAGGGCATTCCAGCTGACCTTTCCAGCCCAGAGGTGCGCATAAATGGCGGTGAAGCACTCTTTAATGGTGCAGGCTACGGCAGCAGCAAATATTTTACCCTTAAAGATGGTCAGATAAATCTGTACCATAAAAACTTTAACGAAGTGGGAACCTACTCTGTGCAGATAAAATCCAGCAATTATGCGACACAGACTGTAAAGGTCAAGCTGGAGGACGGTGCAGGTAAGCCAGGTTATCAAGTTGGACCTATTGCCAATGTGGTTTTCGACAGCCTCCTGGAGGGATATGGCACCGGATTAGAGAAAAACGTAACAATTAACAACACAGGCAATCAGCCGCTGACAAACCTAAAGGCGATCCTGTCCGGCGGTGTGGATAGTAAGTTTACATTAGCAGCCTTGGACACCACCCTGGTCGCAGGTGCTGGTGCGAACCTTTCCATTACACCGAAGACTGGTCTTGAAAAAGGCACGTATACGGAAACCGTTACCATTTCTGCTGACAATATGACCCCTGTTACCTTTACTGTCACACAAATTGTCGGGGAAGAGGAAACTCCTGTCACCCCAGAGCCAGGGGATGGGCGGCCGGTATTGCCTTCCGGACAATACTATATTGATGAAGATGTCGTGATTACTGACTTTAATCAGACTGAACCAGTAGTTGTGGAAATTAATGCAAATATTCTTGATAAAGCAAATTATACGTATAAGGCTGGGACGCTAACCCTGAAAATAAATACCTTTAGTAAGGCAGGGAAATATACGGTTAACGTATATATGGCAGGCATGCCATTCTTAAAAACAGAAAAGTCTATTCAGATTGTAGCCGCTCCTGGCGCAGACGCACATAAGTATGATATTGGCACCATTGCCAATATAACTTTTGATCAGCTTACGGAGGGATATGCTGCCGGAGAGCAGGAGAACGTAACACTTACCAATACAGGCAATCAGCCGCTGACAAACCTGAAGGCTGCCTTGTCTGGCGGTGTAAACAGCCATTTCACGCTGGGAGCAGTGGACACTACCTTGGCAGTAGATGCGGGGACGGACCTTTTCATTACACCGAAGACTGGACTTGAAAAAGGAACGTATAGGGAGACCGTTACCATTTCTGCTGACAACATGACTTCGGTTACCTTCACGGTAACACAAGTTGTTAAGGAAGCCGATGCTCCTGTTACCCCTGAGCCACAGCCTGAGCGGCCTGACTTGTCAGCGGGACAGTACTATATAGATGAAGATGTAGTAATTACCGGCTTTTCTGGCACGGGAACCGTGGTGAAGATTAATGGTGAGGGAATTTCTAAGACAATTGAGGATAATAAACTTTTTACTTCTAACTCCGATGGCTCGTTGATTTTGAAAAAGGGAGTTTTTACGAAGGCAGGGACTTACACCGTTAATTTAAATTTGATGGGATTTTCTGACTGCGGCACAAAGACTGTTATTATTGTGGCAGCCCCTTAATTTGTCACCTTACTTGTTTAAATGAAATGAGGAATTCCTAGAAAGAGTCTATAAAGACAATAAAAAGGCAACCGTCTTTGATAAAACAATATCATAGGCGGTTGTTTTATTATTTATAAAATTGATTGACCAGGAGAAATAAACGGGAAATCCTTTGTTTCCAAAACAAATTTTGATATAATAGAGCAAAATTAAAAAAGAGGGGGAATCCTAAAAATAGATTCCATGCCAATAGAAAGAGGTAAAATATGGACGCAAGAGAAATCTTATTGCAGGTACAAAAAGGGCAGGTTTCGGTAGAGGAAGCCGAGCAGTATTTCAGAAGACAGCCTTTTGAAGAAATGGGTTTTGCCAAGCTGGACACCCACCGGAAGATTCGTTCGGGCTTTGCGGAGGTGATTTTTTGCAGCGGCAAGAGCGATGCACACCTGCTAGACATCTTTGGACGGCTGTATGAGTCCGATGGGGAAGTCTTCGGTACCAGAGCTACCCCGTCTCAGTACGAGATCATTCGCGAAAAATATCCTCAGACCCAGTATGATAGCCTGTCCCGAATCATTAAAATTGAAAAGCCGGACAAAAAGCGGATTGGTAAGATTGCCGTCTGCACTGCCGGAACGGCAGACATTCCTGTAGCGGAAGAAGCCGCTCAGACCGCTGAATATTTCGGAAGCTACGTAGAGCGGATTTACGATGTAGGGGTCTGTGGTATCCATCGGCTTCTATCTCGGATTGAAACCATTCAGACGGCTAACTGTATTGTTGCGGTGGCGGGGATGGAAGGGGCTTTGGCCAGCGTTATGGCCGGATTGGTGGACAAGCCGATCATCGGCGTACCGACCTCTGTAGGCTACGGAGCCAGCATGAATGGATTGTCGGCGCTGCTGACCATGATTAACTCTTGTGCGAATGGCATCTCGGTCGTAAACATTGATAACGGATATGGAGCAGGCTATGTGTCCACCCAGATTAACCGGCTGGTAGCAGGGAAGTAATCAGCTGTTTCTACCATTGTCCTTGAACTACTTGATATTTGTGGTCAGTGGAAAAGGCCGCGGTGTCGAAATAATTATAGCCGGAATGCCCGAAAGTGGTATCTACATCCAGCCAGCGTTGGGATTGGGAGTCGTACACCTGATTCCAGGCGTGATCTCCCCAGGAGGAACCGTTGTAACCCAGTCCGGTGACAAAACGAACCTGGAGGTCAGTCGCTTGACACATGGAGATGTACAGGCAGGCGTAGTCAAAGCAGATGCCTTCCCGCTGTTCAAAGGTGACGATAGAGCCGGATTCCAAGTGAGACGCATTGTCCACGATAAGAGCTGCCTTTGCCTTATCATACTGAATGCTCTGGCTGACCCACTGATATAGCAGGTAGGCCTTTTCTCGGTCCTCGGTGGCTGTGCCGACGATTTCCCGAGCTTTGGCATCGATTGCTTCATTAGAGCGGATGGCTTCATCCAGAGTCATACCATTAAAATATTTGATGACAGGAACTTTCCAGTAGTTGGAATTTCCACCGTCTTCACTGCGCCGGGCAAAATCTTCTTCGGCTTTTTTAAAAGAGTCATTGAAGAGCACGGGTAACTGCTGGACCGCTTCGGTGCGGAGCAGGGGTTGGAGGAGACGGGTATCCATCAGCTGATAGGCAGCAGAGCGCTGAATATATTGATTGGCTGTGGGATTGTTGATGAAACCCGTGTAAAAATGAAGAAGCAGAGTCAATACTAGGACTAGGCAGACGGACTTTGGCAGCTGCCAAATCAGACTGAGGAAGCCTTTGGTCCAGTCTCCTAACCGGTCGAAGGTGCGGACGGCTCGGGTCGACAGGGGCTGGAGCAGCCAGCGGTGAAGGGGAAGTGTCAGCAGTTCCAACAGCCAGAGCATAACCGCCAGAACGACAAACAAAGCCAGCACCCGGGCGGCGATATCGTGTTGGTAGCGGGTCAGCCAGTTCTGGAAGCCGGGTGCCAGAGACTGGATTAGGGTAAAAAGCTTGCCGCCTGCACCGGTAAAGAGGCCGTCCGTAAATTGAAAGGCCAGAATCAGCCCCAGGATGAAGAGCAGGCTGTTCAGCAACGACAAAAAAGCCTGCTGGATGCGACTGCCGGAAATGGGGTGCAGCAGGCCGGTGAGCAGCGGCATAAAGAAAAATGCTGAAATCAGCAGGGTGATAAGGTTGATGTGGTCAAATAGATTCATAGGTGCTCCTGTATGATTTTGCGCTTAAGGGTTTATCTACATAGTATACCATATCTCAGCAAATAGAAACTACCGGCATAATCTGTCAGAATAGGGTATAGGGAGCCTTTTACTGGAAGTCTACGGAGCGTGGATTGAATTTTTTTATATTTCCAGTTAGTCTAAATAGGGAGGTGCACAACATGGATTGTAACAAAGTTGGAGAATTGATACGAAGTCTGCGAAGGGAAAAAGGGCTGACCCAGAAACAGCTGGCCGATAAGATGAATATCAGTGATAAAACAATTTCCAAATGGGAACGAGGCATGGGCTGCCCAGACGTATCCTTGCTCCAGGAGCTCTCCCAGCTGCTTGAAGTAAATATTGAAAAAATATTGTTGGGTGATTTGGCGCCTAACGATGCAGACGGAGGAAATATGAAAAAAATGAAGTTTTACGTTTGCCCCACCTGTGGGAATATTCTCACGGCTACGGGGTCGGGAGAAACATCCTGCTGCGGGCGGAAGCTGACCGCCCTGGTGGCTCATCCGGCTGATGAACTGCATCAGCTCACCGTAGCAAAAGTGGAAAATGATCGATACCTCACATGGGATCATCCCATGAAGAAAGATCACTTTATCAGCTTTGTGGCTTGGGTGACTTACGATCGGGTACTGTTGATTAAGCTATATCCGGAACAGAATCCAGAGGTGCGTCTGCCCATTATGGGAAAGGGCGTTTTGTATTTTTATTGCAGCCAACATGGACTGTGGATGAACAAAGACCTTTGCTGACAAACGGTTGGACGGTGTGCGCATAATCGGAGGTTTAACTGGTTGTTTCGTCAGCAGAAATGCGGCAAGTATCGTCAGCAGGCTGTCGATACTTTTTTGTTGAAATGCATGAAAAAGACCGCTATAATGGTCTTAAAATAATACAGTTAAACTGTTCACACAACGCCTGGCTAAAAGTCTATATGGAAGTAAAATTCAGAGGAACTGGATGCAGGTAGAGAAGGAGGAAGAGCAAATGGGAAGATTTACATTACCGAGAGACATTTATCACGGAAGTGGCTCTTTAGCTGAGTTGAAAAACTTAAAAGGAACAAAAGCCTTTTTGGTAGTAGGCGGCGGTTCCATGAAACGCTTTGGATTTTTGGACAAGGCCGTGGATTTGCTGAAAGAAGCTGGTATGGAAGTGGAATTATTTGAAAACGTCGAACCGGACCCTAGCGTGGACACCGTTATGCGAGGAGCGGAGGCTATGGGTGTTTTCCAGCCGGATTGGATTATCTCCATGGGCGGCGGTTCCCCTATTGATGCGGCAAAGGCCATGTGGGCCTTTTACGAATACCCGGATACCACCTTTGAGGATTTAATTACGCCATTTAATTTCCCGCAGCTGAGGACTAAGGCTAGATTTTGCGCCATTCCGTCCACCTCAGGAACCGCTACGGAGGTAACGGCTTTTAGTGTAATCACGGACTATAAAAAAGGCATCAAATACCCGCTGGCGGATTTCAACATTACTCCAGATATAGCCATCGTCGATCCAGAATTGGCGGAAACGATGCCAGCTAAGCTGGTGGCCCACACGGGGATGGATGCCATGACCCACGCCATAGAGGCCTATGTTTCCACCTTGCATTGCGATTATACAGACCCTCTGGCACTTCATGCCATTAAAATGGTCCACGAAAACTTGAAAAAGTCTTACGATGGGGAGAAAGAGGCAAAAGCCAACATGCACAACGCCCAATGTTTGGCCGGTATGGCTTTCTCCAATGCCCTGTTAGGTATCGTCCATTCCATGGCTCACAAGACTGGAGCAGCCTATAGCGGCGGCCATATCGTCCATGGCTGTGCCAATGCCATGTACCTGCCGAGAGTGATTCAGTTCAATGCAAAAGAGGCAGAGGCGGCACATAGATATGCGGACATCGCCCGACTTATGGGTTTGGTTGGCGATACAGAGGCGGAGCTGATTGAAGCGCTGGTGAAGGAGATTAAAGCCATGAATCAGCTGCTGAGTATACCTGATTCGATCAAAGAATACGAAGGCGGTATTATTGATGAGGCAGAATTCCTGGAAAAACTGTCACTGGTAGCAGAGCTGGCCATCGGCGATGCTTGCACCGGTTCCAATCCAAGGATACCGACTCAGGAAGAGATGGAGAAACTGCTGAAAGCTTGTTATTATGGAGAAGATATCAACTTCTAATAGGCGCTTAGCATAACATAAAAAACTCCCCGACAGCATGAATGTTGCGTCGGGGAGTTTTTTATATTTTCTAATTAGAAGTCATTTTTAAGCTGCGGTGTAATAAATTACACCAGAGGAAGTGGTAACTGTTCCCAATGTGGTATTTTCTACTACAAAGGCCTCTGCCTGATTTGGATCAATGGTACCTGTTTGTGCTACTGAGAACGTGTACGTCTCATCAGCTGTGCCGTCAGACAAACTAATATAATAATAAGCGTTTGTGCCTGGTTTACAAGGGATCGCCTCCGTATTAGTCACCTCGATGAATAATACGGAATCACTACTATCAGTATTGAAAGGAGTACCACTTGTAACAGTAATAGCAACTTCTGCCATAAAAATTCTCTCCTTGCTTTTTTTAATTTGAAAGGAAGTACTTCCCTTTATAATGTATTCAAAAACAAAGTTTGTGTGACTGCCAAGCGGTAACATCAGCACCAATATATTTCTATCATCATAATATGATATTGGTGATATTAAAATGGGTTTTATGGATTTAACATGTACGGGATCGGTCAGTTTAATAAACGGTATCCAATGTTTCACCTATAATAATGACAAATTACGGATTGGACAAAATTTTATAACCTATCTCTCTTTTGAACTTCCTCCCGCTGTTTTTTTTACGCCTTTGAAAGAAGCAAAGCTTATTCTTTTTAAACTACCGATGAAGGTTATGGAAAGCACTGCGAGTCCTTTGACGGACCAATACGCCCTTTTTCCACTGCTGGATTATTTTAGTGTCTACAGCAGCTGGTATATGCTTCCGCGATTTGATGACAGCTTGAGGGTGGACTACGAAGATCAGCCACATATGAGTTACACCGAAATTGATATTACAACAATCGCAGCTGCATGGAGCGAAGGAAAACTAGAAAATAGAGGGTTGGTTCTAACCGGTGCCCCTAATGGACAGGAACTGACTTATGCTTCCGACCAGTATGAAACCGCGGGAATGCGTCCTCGGATTCGGCTGACCTATGAAGGAATCTCTAAACCGCTGAGTATGGCCCCATGTACTGTAGAAGTTCGGTAGTAGGAAGTGGCTGCAAAGGGGATAGGAAAAGGCATATGAGCATGTATTTGCTGATATGCCTTTTTAACATTGCTTTAGACAGATTAAGTGTAAAAAGGAGGGAAAGTGAAAGCAAAAAATATAAAGCCTGTGCCCTTAGACGCTGACCGATAATTAAGGCTTATAGCTCTCGCAAGCCAGTCGTTGCAAGGGTGGTGCTGATTTATGACCGGGAATTTAATAATTGACACAAAGTGATAAAAAGGATTATAATGTACCTTAAAGTAGGTGATATAGACAGATGGATTTAAAGAAAAGTGAATTTCTAATTGGTGAACTTGCCGAAATTTGTGAAATTTCCCCAATTACTCTACGGTATTATGATAAAATGAAAATTTTGAAACCTGATAGAATCTGCACAGAAACAAATTATCGATATTATAGCCAAGAAAAGATTTTTTTTGTATTGATGATTAAATATTATAAACGTATTGGTTTCACATTAAAAGAAATAAGCATTCTATTGAATCGAACCAATCTCGAACAAATACAAAAATATTTCACAAAAAAGCTAGAAGAAATTGAAGGTGAAATTCAAAAATCTTATAGAAAACATGCTGCAGTTCGAGAATGGTCTCACCTTATAAATGAAGGTCAAGATTATTTAAACAATATCTTGCCAACTTCAGATGTTAAAATAGTAAATTTCCCCCTTCGTCAAGTGGTAGCTTCCAAAGTGTTAATTAATTGTAATCAAGAACGCCATGATTTTGATTCAATATTGGTCAACAAACAGATTGTGAATACTGCCGAAAAATACAATTTATACTGTGCAGGACCAGTTCTTTTATTTTATAGAGACTACAAAGAAAGAATTGAAGGAACTTTTAATGAACTTGATATTTATGTCCCCATCTATGATGAGATCACGCATTCTGATTCAATATTAGATTTTGGAGGCTTTAAAGCTGTTTCTCTCGTTCATATTGGCACATATGCAGATATCCATCTTTCTTATTTAAAACTGATTCATTGGTGCCATGAGAATAAAATTCTGCCTCTTGGCTCTTCAATTGAAAAATATTTAATCGATCCATGGAGTACTAATGATGAGCAAAAGTATGTAACGGAAATAGTTTTGCCTATTTCCTGTAAGTGAAAAAGGTATATCAAAGTAAAAGAGCTGCTATGAATGATTTTCATATTGCAGCTCTTTAATATTCTTCCGCTATTGTTCTATTTCTTCCGCCATTTCTTCCCCTGCTATTTTATGAACAGTAGTGGTTGGATGCCATTCATCCCAGAAATAGTATTCCTCAGGATTTCCCTCACTCTTTACTATTTCAGGAGAAGTAAATTCATACGGTTTATTCAGCTCTTTTATTCCGTACTGATCTGGATTAGTTCTGATCTCTTGACTTACTTCTTTCGGATAGTCAAAATATATAATATCTACATTTAATTTATCCATTAAATCGTTTAATCCACCGGATAAAGCAGTGTTTACATTCGTGGTATATTCTTCTGCTTGAGCTATTCTTGAATTGCTTACTTCCCAAGGTTCAATGGATAAATCTACACAACTTACCAACATAAATTTCTTGGCTCCCAATTTAGACAGCGTAGTCACTGCAGTATTAATATTTTTCACCGTTTGTGCGGATAACTCCTTGATAGAATCAGGCGTATTATAGTCCATATGATAAAAATAGTCATTTGCAGAAACAAAAATGAAATATAGCGCGTCAGAGTCTGCTTTTCCATTTTTTAAACTGCTTTTAAACCAGTCTATTTGACTTAATACTCCTGTCTTCTTATAGCTGTTAAGCCAATCATAGTAGTTATCTTTTCCACTTTTTGCTCCGCCTACTGCATAATTGGTCAGTTTTACGTCCAATTCAGAGGCTAAATACTCTACTGCAGTCTTTCCGTTTGACCATCTGCCTTCCCAATATAGATCGCTTTGGGGATCACAAGGTAAGATGCTTGCACCGGTAATGGGCGTCGGTAAATTCATAACCTCTGTACTTACTTTCAGACTCCCCCCATTATCTGAAAAACTGTCACCAAAAGCAAAAATTTGAGATATTGATGCTTTCTCTTCTGGATTTGAGGTATCAAACGAAACGGCCTTGTTTCCACAGCCATATAACCCAGAAGTAACTAATAAAATTGAAATAACGATGCTTACATATCTTTTTTTCACGTTTAGACCTCCTTTATAATATATATTAATTATCATTCTAAACGTTAAACTATGGTTTAATGTCAATAAGCTGATATTAAAAAATCGAAATTTTTTTGATCTATTTTTTTGCTTTTTCTTTGCTGTCTATTAATAATCGTCATTTAGCGGGCTAATGGATGGAGGGCAGTGAACTTAAGTTATTGTTTTCAGAGCCATCCGGAATCGATTTTAGATATTCTGTATTGCCACGATGAGAAATCCCTACGCCCATGACGCCTCCTCGTTTAGCCAGATCAATACAGTCTTCCTTGGACAGAATGCTGTTATCGGACAACTGATAACCTGTCACTTTGCCACCGCTTTTAACAAGGCCGGTAATTCGTTTTGCATCGCTGGCTGGGGTGGGGATTTGATCCAGCGTATTGCGGGCAAAAGACGCATCCAAGGTATTTTTTTCGTTGTTCATAATCGAATCTCCTTTCTTTCTTTTTCGCTTTTATTTTGTGCAGGATATAGGTATTTTATTATGTAGGAAATGCTATTAAAGGCGATTTATTTCAAAGGCTCCTTATTCACCATTTTGTTTAAAATCACATACAATGAAGAGTATCTATTTTAAAAATAATGAGGTGGTATTTTGGCAGTATTAGAGGTAAAAAACATCGAAGAAAAGTATCAGGCATTAAATGGAGAAATAACCGCACTAAAAAATATAAGTTTTCAAGTGGAAAAAGGTGAATTTGTCAGTGTCGTCGGGCCCAGCGGATGTGGTAAATCTACGTTGCTCTCTATTATTGCAGGACTTCTCAAACCGACCGCAGGAGAAATTTATGTAAAGGGAGAAAAGATAGAGGGCATAACGAGCCATATTGGATACATGTTGCAGAAAGATAACTTGCTGGACTGGAGAAACATCTATAAAAATGTCATGCTAGGACTGGAAATACAGAAGAGCGTAACCCCCGAAAATGAGGCAAGAGTGATTGAATTATTAAAGACCTATGGGCTTTATGAATTTAAAGATAAGTATCCGTCCCAACTATCTGGAGGAATGAGGCAGAGGGTGGCCCTAATTCGAACCCTTGCCATTAACCCAGATATTTTGTTGTTAGATGAAGCGTTTTCCGCACTGGACTATCAGACCAGGCTGGCGGTAACCAACGATGTATACGGTATATTAAAACAAGAGCAGGTGACCACTATTATGGTCACTCACGACATACCTGAAGGCATCAGCATGGGAGATAAAATGCTGATTTTGTCTGCTCGTCCGGCAGTGGTAAAAGAGGTACTGGATATCGATTTTGAGATGGCAGACCGAAATCCGCTGAATTGTCGGAACAGCCCTAAATTCAGCAAATACTTTGATTATATTTGGAAGGAGCTGAGCAGTCATGAATGAGCAAAAAGAGCTTTCTTCAGAGAGGGTTGTATTTTTAAAGAAACAGCGTCGCCGGAAACAATTGATTCTTTTCTGGCAGCTAGGCATACTCCTCGGATTGATTGCTCTGTGGGAGATTTCCGCCAGGGTTGGGCTTATTGACAGCTTCATTCTCAGTCAGCCATCGAGAATTTTTCATACCTACGTTCGTATGGCGCAAAACGACCTGCTTCTCCACATTGGCATTACGGTATATGAGACTTTGGTAGGCTTTGTTCTGGGGGTTATTACTGGAACCTTGCTGGCTATCATTCTCTGGTGGAGCAGTCTGATTGCTAAGATTAGCGAACCTTATCTGGTGGTGCTTAACAGCCTGCCGAAAATCGCTTTGGGACCAGTTATCATCATTATTGTGGGGGCTGGGACAGAGGCCATCATCTTTATGGCTTTGGCCATTTCGCTCATCGTAACCGTGCTGGAAATGCTCAACGGGTTTCAGCATACAGATCAGGAATATATTAAGATGGTGACTACTTTTGGGGCGTCAAAGTTACAGATTTTTACGAAAGTCGTCTTTCCGTATAATATTTCTACTTTGTTCAATTCTTTAAAAATCAATATCGGTCTGTCCTTGGTGGGAGTCATTGCCGGGGAATTTTTGGTGTCCAAGGCCGGATTAGGCTATTTAATTGTGTATGGAGGTCAGGTCTTCCAGTTGGATTTGGTCATGGCTAGTGTAATTATTTTAGCTGTGGTGGCGGCGGTTATGTACGAGGCGGTAGTATTGCTGCAACGTGCAGTGATGAAGCTATACGGGCACTAGGTGCAGCCCGGAAAATGTGAAAGGAGTTTGAACCATGAGAAGTTATAAAAAATGGGGCTGCTGTCTTTTGGCGGCGGTGCTGGGGCTGACTCTGCTGGGGGGCTGCGGCTCAGAGCAGCAGGAGGTCGATCAAGTCACTGTATGTGAGGTGACGCATTCCATCTTTTACGCCCCCCAGTATGTGGCGATGAATCTGGGCTTTTTTGAAGAGGAAGGCATCCAGATTGAACTGTCCAACGGCCAGGGGGCCGACAAGGTTATGGCGGCAGTATTGTCTGACAACGTGGACATTGGGTTTTCTGGGCCAGAGGCTTCAATCTATGTCTACAATGAAGGCAAGGATGATCACACTCAGGTGTTTGCGCAGTTGACGCAGCGGGACGGTTCGTTTTTAGTGGGCCGAGAAAAGGATGAGGATTTTAGCTGGGATAAAGTTCGGGGTAAGGTGGTTCTGCCAGGAAGAAAGGGCGGCGTACCTTACATGGCATTAGAATATGTGATGCGGCAGAACGGTGTAGATCCTGCTAAGGATACGATCTTAGACAACAGTATTCAATTTGCCTTGATGGCTGGGGCCTTTACCAGCGGAACCGGAGATTATGTAACGCTCTTTGAACCTACAGCTTCTATGCTGGAAGCAGAGGGCAAGGGGTACATCGTGGCGTCTATCGGCCAAGAAAGTGGAGAAATCCCTTATACGGCTTATTTCGCTAAACAGAGCTTTATTCGAGAGAACGAAGACTTGATTCAACGATTCACAAACGCTGTCTATAAAGGTCAGCTGTGGGTTCAGGAGCACAGTGCAGAAGAGATTGCTGAAGCGGTAGCCCCATCTTTCCCAGATACGGATATGAGCATTCTAACTACCGTAGTGGAACGCTATAAGAGCATCGATGCTTGGTCGGCCGATCCGATTTTGCGGGAAGAGCCCTTTGACTTATTACAGGAGGTCATGACGCAAGCAGGTGAATTGACGAAAAAAGCTGATTATAATGAAGTTGTAAACAATATGTACGCAGAAGAAGCGGTGAAAAACCAATAACGAGGCATAATGACGCTAAACTGTGTAGCTGAAATAAAAAATACAACTATATAAATATGTAAATAAATGCAAAATACTCCCCGAACTTCAACAATAGGGCATGAGTGGACAGCAGCCGAAATATATATAATAGGAGGTTGCTGTGGCTGGGATCGGCCATCTGTCTTTGGAGGTAGGGGAGTTTATGCGGTTAATAATCAAAAAGGAAAGGCTGATTAGCTTTTGTTTTATCTGTCTCATCGGGCTGGCTGTTCTTCTGGCTGGCCGCTTAATTTTTTATGGAAGTGACAGCAGGAACACCGCAGCAGAGCAGGAGGGCCAGAAGGATTATATAAAATGGGTGGATTATAATGTGCCCAGTGAAGCCATGAAAAAAGCTTTAGACCTAGATTTATCTTCTCAGGAAGAGGGGGTAAAGCTGGATTGGATTCAGCTGTTGGCTTATGTAACAGCTCAGAACGGTAATAATTTCGCTGGCTACAAGGACAGCCAGTTAGAGGCGGTAGCGGAAAAGCTGCAAGGGGGAGCCGCCATAGAAGAATTGACCAAGGATATGAAATATTATGACTATTATTATGAAGCTTACAGTGCCGTACTCTCTGGATTTGTGGGGGCTTATGAGGAAGAAGTACCCAGCGAAGACGGTCGGGAGATGGTTTGGCAGAAGCGATATGGACTAAAAGCGTTTTCGCCTATTGCCAAGAACTTTTACTACAATCACTATGATGACTTTGGTCAGAGCCGCTCTTATGGATTTGCCCGCAATCATTTGGGCAATGACCTGATGGGCCAGGTGGGAACGCCCATTATTGCAATGGAGGGCGGCACCGTGGAGGCTATGGGCTGGAATCAATACGGCGGCTGGCGTATTGGTATCCGCTCCATGGATAAAAAGCGATATTATTATTATGCCCATCTGCGCAAGAACTTTCCCTACAAGCTGGGGTTAAAGGAAGGGGATGAGGTGTCACCGGGGGATGTGATTGGTTACATGGGCCGTACAGGGTACAGCACCAAAGAAAACACTAATAACATCAACACCACTCATTTGCATTTTGGTATGCAGCTCATTTTTGATGAATCCCAGAAGGAGTGCAACAGTGAAATCTGGATTGATGTGTACCAGATTGTTCGGTTTTTAGATGGTCACCGGTCGGAAGTGGTGAAAAATCTCGTCACCAAGGATTACCGTCCGGCTTTCCGAACCAGAGATATTCCAAAGGAAAAAGGTGGGGAATAGCTTTGCGGGAAAGGATAAAAAAGAGTGGTAGATTATACCAAAGGATGTGGTATACTAGCGGTATAATCTGTTTGATTTTGACCGATAGTGGACAAGCTAAAAAGGAGCCAACAGGTCAGAGGGGAGAGATGCCATGTATTACAAAATTGAAAAAGATAGAATGGAAGAGACGACCATGGAGGAATGGGAGAAAAAAGCGGATGGTGTAGCCTTATTTACCAGCGCCGACTGGGAGCAGGCGGTGCAAATCCGGGCTAGTTACCTGCTGGAGCAAAGTCGGGATCACTTGCGTTTCTGCAAGCTGGAAAGCTATGCGGATTTTCTCTTTGGAACTTTGCACATACCTCACAAGCGACATGAAAAGCAGAACGTTGGTTTTGCTTTTTACATTCTGGAAAATAAACTGATTTTTATTGACGATACGGGCTTGGTAAAAAACAGCCTGGAGAAGGTTACCGCCGGAAAGCTGCGAAAGGGCTACAACGTGGAGCGGTTTTTATACGATTTTCTGCTTTCCCTCATCGAGGAAGATGTGCTGTATCTAGCCGAGATTGAGAAGGACATCACCAAGATGGAGGAAGCGATTCTGGCCCGAGAGGTGGAGGATTTTAACTATCGGATGCTGGGGCTGAAAAAGGAAATCTCCCGCAGATATCGGTATTACAGTCAACTGACAGACTTAGGAGAGAGTCTTTTTGACAACGAGATGGATTTTTTCGGTAAGGATGATGTGGCTACCTTCCGGATTTTTGCTGACCGGGTAACTAGGCTTCAAAGTGAGACCCAGGTTCTCCGGGAATACGCCATGCAGGTGCAGGAGGTGTATCAGTCGGAGATTGGTATTCGTCAGAATGATGTTATGAAGGTCTTAACTATGGTGACCACAATCTTTCTGCCACTGTCGCTTATAGCGGGTTGGTACGGCATGAATTTTGTTCAAATGCCAGAGCTTCATTGGACCTACGGGTACCCCATGGTCATTGCACTCAGCGGAGTGATTGTTTCCGTCTGCCTTTGGATATTTAAGAAAAAAATGAATTCTTAATAATTTATTTTGAATTTGTTGTAAAAACAACAGAATACTTCGAGCCTTTCTTTTATACTTCCTGTATAAGTTAAAACAAAAATATAAGAAATAAATATTTTAACGAAGGAAAGAGAGGTATGTTATGAATACTAAAATGTTTTGCTTTCAGTGTGAACAGACTGCTGGCTGTGCCAGCTGCACAGGGGGGGCCGGTGTCTGTGGAAAGACCGCAGATACATCCAACTTGCAGGATGATTTGACGGGTGCCTTGATTGGATTGGCTAGAGCCTATGATGGCAAGCTGGGTTCTGAAAAGGCTACAAGGCTTATAATAGACGGGTTATTCACTACAGTGACTAACGTAAGCTTTAATGATAAGACACTGAACGAACTCATTGCAGAGGTAGAAGCAGCAAAAGAAGCTGCCGTTCCGGGTTGTTCTGGCTGCGGTTCTGTCTGTGGACGTAACGACAATTATGATCTGACGAAGCTTTGGGATGACAACGAGGATATCCGCTCTCTGAAATCTTTGATTTTATTCGGCCTTCGGGGCATGGCTGCCTACGCATACCACGCCATGGTGCTGGGCTATACCGATGAAGAGGTCAATGGATTTTTCTATAAGGCACTGTGCGTAATCGGCGAAGATTTAGGCATGGAAGACCTGCTGCCGGTTGTTCTGGAAGTGGGCGAAGTAAATTTGAAGTGCATGGCGCTTCTGGACAAGGCTAACACAGAAACTTACGGGACACCGGTACCGACTACTGTACCGATGAAGGTGGAAAAGGGTCCATTCATCGTCATTTCCGGACACGATCTGTACGACTTAAAGCAGTTGTTAGAGCAGACCAAGGGCAAGGGCATCAATATTTACACCCACGGGGAGATGCTGCCTGCACACGGCTATCCGCTGTTAAAGGAATATGAGCACTTGAAAGGAAACTTTGGTACCGCGTGGCAGAACCAGCAGAAGGAATTTGACAACCTGCCGGGTGCAATTCTGTTCACCACAAACTGCTTGATGCCAGTGAAGAGCAGCTATGCAGACCGAGTATTCACGACGGAAGTGGTTTCCTATCCAGAGCTGGTACACATCGGAGAAGACAAGAATTTTACTCCGGTTATCGAAAAGGCCCTGGCATTAGGCGGATTTGCTGAAGATCAGGAGTATACTGGAATCAACGGCGGAACGGAGCTGACTACTGGATTCGGACACGGAACCGTGTTGTCCGTAGCCGACAAAGTAATCGATGCAGTAAAGGCTGGTGCCATCAAGCACTTCTTCCTGGTTGGCGGTTGTGACGGTGCGAAGCCGGGCAGAAACTACTATACGGATTTCGTTAGTCAGACTCCGGAAGATACCATCATCCTGACGTTGGCCTGCGGTAAGTTCCGTTTCAACGACCTGAACATCGGCGAGATTGGCGGATTGCCTCGGATCATGGATATGGGCCAGTGCAACGATGCGTACAGCGCTATTCGGGTGGCTGTAGCCCTGGCAGAAGCCTTTGAATGCGGCGTTAACGACCTGCCGCTGTCCATGGTATTGTCTTGGTATGAACAGAAGGCCGTATGTATCCTGCTGACACTGCTGCACCTGGGTATCAAGAACATTTACCTGGGACCATCCCTGCCAGCCTTCGTTTCTCCAAACGTACTGAACTTCTTGGTAGAGAACTTCAATATTTCTCCAATCAGCACACCGGAAGAAGACTTAAAGAAGATTTTAGGCTAATCATAAACATACCAACCATTTCATCCATTCATAAATAGAAAGGCTGCTCCTTGCCCGGTATTTTATCCGGTGCTCCAAGGAGCGCCTTTTTTGTATGCGTTCATTTGAACCTGCGGCACGAAGTGGAGAAAATACTCTTAAGAATTTTGTAAGAATATATATGTTGACGGATAATATTATATAGCGTATAGTATTGTTATAAAAATAATACTATATAAAGAAAAGAGGGAAAGATGGGATTTCAAATTGGATCAGCATTGCTGGATGCCTGTGTTCTTTCTGTGCTGTCAAAAGGAGATACCTATGGATATGTGCTGACACAGACCATGAAGCAGGTTATGGATATTTCAGAATCGACGCTCTATCCAGTGTTGCGGAGATTACAAAAAGAAAATTATTTAAAAACCTATGACCAGGCCTTCCAGGGACGCAACCGGAGATATTATGCTATAACAAGTGAGGGCAAAGCGCAGTATGAGGTATATAAAAGAGACTGGATCATTTATAAAAAACAAGTGGATGCAATATTATGCGGGGGTGACTGGGATGAATAGACAGGAATTTATACGGAAGCTGGAGTTAGAACTATTCAAGCTTCCGAAAGAAGAAGTGAAAGATGCGATCGATTATTATAACGAGTATTTAGATGATGCAGGGATTGAAAATGAAGCAGCAGCTTTAAAGGAATTGGGCAGTCCTTCCAGAATCGCCACTCAGATTAAAGCAGATTTTGCCGTAAAACAGTTAAGCAATCAAGGAAATGGAAGTAACGCAGAAGGGCGAAAAGGAATTTCTGCTGTATGGTGGGTGATTTTAGGTCTTTTTACCGCACCGGTAGCTTTACCTCTGGCTGTTGCAGGCGGTTTGCTGGCATTCTGTATACTGCTGACGGTAGCGCTCCTTGTTATCGCAGCATTGTTATGTGTAGGCGCATTCTTTCTCAGTGGCATTGTCGCTTTCTCAGTAGGAATATATGTCCTTTTTATTGATTTTGCCAACGGACTGTTTGCAGTCGGGGTAGGCCTGACTTTCGTGGGAGCAACGGTGCTGCTGGCGTTGGGCATCATCTTGGCGGCTAAAGGATTGGTGAGATTTACAGCAAGAAGAATGAATGAGAAAAGGCAATTAAAAACAGGAAGAACGGAGGAGAAGGCTGATGAATAAAAAGATAAAAATCTGTATTATGGTATGCACTTGTTTAATTGTAGTAGGAGGGTGTTTGGCTGGAATCGGGCTGATGCTGGGTGCGACTGGAAGCGTAGACATGAATCGGTTTGCCTTTCACCTGGGAGGAGGGGATACTCCTTTCAGCATAGGAGCGGAGGAGGCAGACCATCTGTATAAATTAAGCGGAGAAGTAGTCACCGATTCAAAAGAAATCAGCCAGCCGATACAAGTGATTAAAACAAACATTGGGCTAGGTGGCGTAAAAATAGTAGCAAGTGATAAGTCCGAGGTGGTGTATACGTATGATAAAGGATTGGGAAAGCCCGATATCAACGTATCGGATGGGACCCTGACCATTGAAGATAAATTTGGCAAACAACATATTAATTTTAGTAAAAAAATGAAAAATAAAAATGGGATTGAATATATCATTTGTTGCCCAGAGGGAACTACACTTCAATTAGTTCAAGTAGAAAATAGCTTGGGATACATTGATATTTCAGGAATTAAGACAGAAACTTTAGATTTGAAGCTTAGCGCAGGTGAGGTGAAACTTGCTGATGTGGAGGCAGGTGACTTAAAAGCAGATGTAACCTTGGGTGATCTAAAAACAGAGAACCTCCGCACAGAGGCTCTTGACCTGAATTGTGATGCGGGGGATATAACGGCAGCGGGAACTTTAAAAGGCAAAAGCAATTTTACTGCTGACTTGGGAGACATTGAGATTAAAACGACATTGAAAAAGGAAGAATACTCTTTTGACCTGGATACGCAGCTGGGTGATGTAACCGTCGAAGGAAATCAAAGCGGAAGGAGTTCTCTGACAGACAATTCTGCTGAAAACTATTTAAAGGTGAAAACTACAGCCGGAGATATCAGCATAGATTTTGATTAGAAAAAGGATGCAATTTACTTAGAGAAACCTTGTGCTGGAAGCATCAGTATTTGTTTATTAGAACAAATATTACTGTAATAATTTGAATTTAGAGATAATGAAAGCAAACGGTAAAGAAGGTATAATTAAAACAGAATAAAAGTCAGACAGGATCTCCTCGGAGAGGACGCGGAAATGCCATTCTTAATCAAAATAAAGTAGGAGGAAAAAGGATGATTCAGTTTAAAAGTATAAGTCAAGAGAATTTTCAAGCTGTAATAAATATGGAAGTAAATGATAATCAAAAGGGATTTATGGAAGATAACTTGTATTCTCTGGCTGAATGTGTGGTTGAGAAATCGTTTATTACAAAGGCTATTAACAAGGATAATGTTCCGATAGGGTTTCTATTATATTACTTCGTCAAAGATAATCCTGATTATGTATTCCTGCATAGATTAATGATTGATAAATCGGAGCAGGGCAAAGGGTTAGGTCGTGCTGCATTGGAAGAGGCAATAAACCTGTTTAAAAACGAATTTCCCTCTATTGCCTGTGTGGAGCTTATGCATTATCCAGATAACAAAGCTGGAGAGGCGCTCTATGATGCATTAGGCTTTGACCCCACTGGGGAGCACCGCAAAAGCGAGCCTTGCCGCTGTGAAAAAGATACAAAAGATGACAACCGTTACATAGAAATTGTACGGAGAAAATATTATGATAATCATTTGGTAAGGGCCTAGTAACGGAACAAATAAATCAATTGCAGAGTTTGAGGTAAAATCAGCACTGATATGAGCATTTCATGTAGCTTGTACCAGTGCTGATTTATATTGATGAAAAAAGTAGAATGATGTACACTGTACTTAAAAGTGGAATCTTAGGGGAAGGGTGAAAGGAGATTAATTGATGAGGAACAAGAACGAAGTTCGAAAAAAATGGATGAGAAAAACGTGTTGTTGGGCAGTTGCCGCCGCCGTTATGCTTACAGGTGGCACTGGAGGGGCTTATGGAGCAACTCGAGGCCAGCAGGCCATCGGTGAAATAGGGGTGGATATCACCTGGTATGATTTTGGCAAACAGTGGAACGACTACTATATTCGGCAGGAGAACGAAGGGGATATTTACAAGTTGATTATGGCTGACTCGGAAGGACAAGAGAGCAAGGCCGCTTTTGTCAACGGGAAAGGAGAGTTAATTTGGGGACCGGCGGCTGATGACGGCGCTGCTTCCAGCAGCTCGGGAGGCGAGAATATCACCCTGATGAAATCAGGCAACCGCTACATTTATATTGATTCTAAGGGTATTCGGGCGTTTCCCGATGAAGCCTACAGCGACATCGGCCCTTTTGGTGATGGGTATGCCACGGCAACCTTAAGGGATAGCGGCCATAAAGGCATCATTGATGACAAGGGAACGCTGCTGTTTGAAGATAAATCAGGCATCTATCAGGAACTCAATTTTATGGGAGGCGGACTGATTTCAGCTGTTCGGTCTGACGGGCTTTGTGATGTGTTGGACAAGGAGGGGAAGCCCCTGAATGCCGAACATTACGGTTCCTATAGACCTGTTCTGGCAGAGGACGCCATCCGGGTATCCAGGGATGGGAAATATGGCTTTTTAGACCTGTCGGGGACAGCATTTACTTCCTTGACCTACGATTATGCGATGCTCTTTTCAGAAGGGTTGGCTGCCGTATCCAAGGGAGAAAAGTGGGGATTTATCGACCGGACCGGAAAGGAAGTAATTGCTTTAAGCTATGAGGATGCCAATGATTTCCACAATGGCGTGGCGGCAGTAGAGCTTCAAGGAAAGTGGGGCATCATAGACAAGGCGGGAAGCACTGTACTGCCCTTTGAATATAATTGGTTTTATGAAGAAGAGGACGGCTCCTTTATCGGACAAAAGGATCAGCAGATTTTTTTGATTGATTCAGCTGGGCAGGTGACTGATGTTAAAGATTATCTTTCCTTTTATAAGGAAGCACCAGACCGAATTTCCGTGAGAAAAAACATAAATGGACTGGAGGTCAAAGGCTATTTAGATGATCAAGAGCGGATGCTGACCGGATTTAAGGACTTTGATCTTTGGCCGGCAGGAGCGGATTTTTACTTGGGGCACCGATCAGGGAATTATCCACCGGAAGCTACGCCGCCAAATGATTATGGGCAGAAATATGCCTTGCTGGATGCAGCAGGCAACAATTTGACGGGGTTTAAATATGAAAACTCAGGGGACTCGGGCTCCGGGTTTCAGGTACTGCGTAAGAATTATTATACCGGGGCAGGTCTGCTAAATCGGCAAGGGGCAGAGGTATTGCCTACCATCTTTGAGGACATTCTCTTGACGGATGGGGGTTATGCCTTTGTGACCGTAGTAGATCCGGAAATAGGCGGAAACGGCCGTGTGGGCTATTTCAAATTGCCGGAGCATTTCCAGGAGAAAGCCGGGCAGCGGCCTATTACCGTGTATTTAGATGGGGTAGAATTATATTTTGATACGCCTCCCGTTCTGAAAAATCAACGAACCATGGTGCCTATGAGGAAAATCTTTGAGACATTAGGGGCTAAAGTGGAATGGGATAATACGACCAAGACGGCTTCAGCTACCCTGGGCAATCGGAAGATTCGTGTCAGCATGGACAGCACCACAGCCTCTGTGGATGGGTCAACGGTTCAGTTGGACGCAGCTCCTTTTGTGCAGAATGGGACGACGATGGTTCCACTTCGGTTCATATCGGAGAGCTTAGACGCTCAGGTGGCCTGGGATGGGCCAGCTCACCGGGTGGTGGTGAATTCGGCCCAGTCAGGGAACTTATCTAGTCTTGCAGGAAGCTGGGTAGCAGCGGAATCCAGCCTGGAAAAGGGGATATATACAGGCTATTTGGAATTGACCATTGGGGATAGTTTATTAAAAACCGTGGATTGGCAGGCAGGGAATCCAGGTATGCAAGCAAAGATTAGGGACACGGATGAAAAATATATCTACATGGATTTGTTAGAAAACGAAGGCAGCCCGGCTGACTGGACGTTGCAAAAGCAAGATAAGATAGAATACCAGCTGTATTCTGACCGGGAACTTCGTCTGAAACACGGTGGAACCACCTGTATTTTCTATAAGAAGAGTGAACTGACAGAGGAACAGACTAAGGTGCTGGACAAACTGGCCAACATCCGCTGGGAAGCAGAAGATAACAGGGACTTAACCGTTTCTTTTAGTTATTACCAGATGAAACTATACAGAGGTGCAGAAAATTCAGAGTCCAAAGGGCTGTTTGTAGGAAGAACCTATTTGAACGTGGCGGATGCTCAGATTGTTGCTGTACCAGAGATAACGGAGATGAAGGGTGAAAATACCATTTGGCCGGGAATAGAGAAAGAGAAAGCACCTGCTGTGCACTATAAGTTGTCAGCAGATGAGAAAACGTTGACGTTGGAATATGGAGGAAAAGAAATACAGTTTAAGAGTAAAAATGAGGTAATAAAGTAAAAAACACCCCGCCGGCGTTCCTGCAAACAGCAGGTGACTCCGGCGGGGTGTTTTGATTGCAGCCATCGTATGACCGTTCCTGTAAACTAAAATCGCGGCTCCCGAGCACTGAAGGTGATGTAGCGAAGCAAGCCTTCGGTAAAGTAATCCCCGATTCGGTCGGTAAAGGTTAACAGGCTGTTGAAGCTGCTGACATTGTTCTGAAAGTCGCCCTGGGCAAAGGATTGAATCTGCTCCAGGGTCCGGCGGTTAAACTCAATCAGAAAATTGGAGAGCGTTCCTCTTTCCCAGAAGGGATTGTAGTAGGTCAACAGGTCTAAACGCTCCTCAATATTTTGATTAATCTGCTGAGTATAGTTCTGAACGGCTGCTTCATCTCCCGCCTTGGTGGCATCGATTAGGTCGGTCAGCAGATTCACGTAATTAGACATGAGCTGTTCGTGCTGGTCGGCCATCACATCCCCGAAATATAATCGAAAAATGTTAGCGTAAATAACCGGCAGCTCCGTCAGCTGTTGTTTTGCAGATTGGATTAAGGCTGGATCAGCGTCTAAAAAAACGTAGAGCAAATAAGAACGGAGCTGGGTGGCAATGTCCCGCCAGATGGTTCGCAGGCGAAACAGGAGATTCAGCTGTGCTGTGGATAAATTAAAATCCTCTAACTGGCGTTTCCCAAGCATAATGGGCCTCCTAACCTTGATTCTATATAAACAGTATATTAACAAGCCACCTTTTTCATGTGACTTCCCGCTTGAAAAACATTTTTTCGCTGCAAATGGAAAAAACATGGCCCCATGAGATTTAAAAATAAAATGTACAGATGTATGGAAAAAAGCAGAAACTTGTGCTAAAATGAAGAATTGCTTTATCATGTTAGCAAAAAGATTTCTTGGAGAAATCAAGGGGAGGGTAGAGAATTGAAGAAATTGTTTACGAGACAAGGAGTTACTTTTATTGCAGTTATCCTGCTGTCTATTTTATTTATTACCTTGGGGGCCAATCTCTCAAAAGCACAGCTGCTGACCTCCAGCGATCAGTTCTACCGGGCCCGTGTTTTGGGATTGGAGGATGTTCAGGTAAAGGAGATTAGTCTGGACGACGGAGAATCCTCCATCTCCAGCAAGAGTGTCTTTTTCAAGGCAGAGTTCACCAACGGCCCGGACAAAGGGAAAGCAGTGACGATGCTTCAATATATCGATTATATGTATGCCGTTCAGCCCGACACCGTGTCCAAGGGGGACAGCATCGTGGTATCTTATACCGCAGATCCCACCAATTCTCAAAAAATCTGGATGTTTATCGACTACAACCGCATCCATTATATGGTGTTTATTTGCTTGGCCTTTTTTGCGCTCATCATCTTGATTGGCCGCTCCAAAGGGCTGGCTACCATCATCTCTCTGATTTTTACCGCAGGGGCGGTTTTTCTAGTGTACATACCGGGTATTCTCGGCGGACAGAATATCTACCTGTCCACCATTGTTATTTCAATCTTCATTATATTGATGAGTCTTTGCGTGTTGAACGGGGTGAATATTAAAACCTTTTGTGCCGTGCTGGGCAATATGGGCGGTTTGGCAGTGGCCGGTATTCTGGCGCTGCTCACCAATCAGCTGCTGGGTATTACCGGCATTGTGGATGAAGACTGCCTCTTTCTCATGTATGTTAACAGCCAGCATCCGTTAGATCTTCGGGCCATCGTCTGGGGAAGCATTGTGATCGGGTCCCTGGGAGCAGTTATGGATGTGGCCATGTCTATTGCTTCGGCCATGAATGAACTGGCGGAAACCATGGAGCACCGAACAGTTAAGCGGATGATTCGATCGGGCATGAATATCGGTAAGGACGCCATCGGAACCATGACCAACACCTTGATTCTGGCCTATATTGGCGGATCGCTGGCGACGGTTTTGCTGCTGGTGGCTTCTAATAAGGACCCGCTGTATCTGTTTAACATGGAGATGATTGTGGTAGAGGTCTTGCAGGGAATTATCGGCAGTACCGGCATCCTTTTTGCCGTACCAGTAACGGTGATTATTGCGGCATACCTGTACGACAACCGGGCTAAGGATGGTGAAAAGAACCAGCAGATTCCAGTTGACAATCCCGCTGTCGAACCAGCCGGAGCATCGGCAGAAGACCAAGGAGGAAAATCGGTGAAAACCGATTAAAAAGACAGAAGTATGCGAAAAAAGAATAAATAGAAAAAAATAAATCTATGAATTGCAGGATATGGGATCTGCATGATATAATAAGCGCTAAGTTTAAGACGGCGTTGCCGCAAAGAGGCGCTTACCGAATCATGCGGCGACGCAGCTTGCATGATATAATAAGCGCTAAGATTTTAAGACGGCGTTGCCGCAAGGGAGCGCTTACGGAATACAGTTTTGGAGGAAAAGAAATGAAGAATGACATTATTGTCAGCCTGCAGAATATCGCGGTAGAGTACGATGGAGAACGGGTAGTGGACAACTTGAATTTAGATATACGGAATGAAGAATTCATCACCTTTTTAGGCCCATCGGGCTGTGGGAAGACCACCACCCTGCGAATTATCGGCGGCTTTGCGGAGCCGGCTGCCGGGGACGTCTTCTTTGAAGGAAAACGGATTAATGGCGTGCCGCCTTATCAGCGTCATGTGAACACTGTATTTCAGCGGTATGCGCTGTTTCCGCACCTGAATGTGTTTGAAAACATTGCTTTTGGATTAAAGCTAAAAAAGATGGCGGCAGATCAGGTTCAGAAAAAAGTTCAGAGCATGCTGAAACTGGTTAACCTATCTGGCTACGAAAACCGCAACATCAACCAGTTGTCCGGCGGCCAGCAGCAGCGAGTGGCCATCGCCAGAGCGTTAATCAACGAGCCTAAGGTGTTGCTGTTGGATGAGCCTCTGGGGGCCTTGGACCTTAAACTGCGAAAAGAAATGCAGATTGAGCTGAAGCGGATTCAACAAGCTTTGAAAATTACCTTTATATATGTGACCCATGACCAAGAAGAAGCGTTGACCATGTCAGACCGGGTTATCGTTATGAGAAATGGGAAAATATTACAGAGCGGAACGCCGCAGGATATTTATAACGAGCCCGCCAATGCCTTCGTAGCCGACTTCATCGGCGAGAGCAACATCCTCAGCGGAGTGATGCACAACGATTACCTGGTGGAATTCGCCGGGGTGCTTTTTGAATGTGAGGACTCTGGATTTGAGCCGATGGAGGCGGTAGAGGTGGTTATTCGTCCCGAGGATATCGACGTGGTTCCTTTGGAGGAAGGCAAGATCACCGGCCGGGTAGAGGATATCGTTTTCAAAGGGGTTCACTTTGAAATCACGGTCAGCGGCCATGGTTTCCAGTGGATGATTCACTCCACAGACAGCCAGCAGGTTGGGGAGATGATCGGCATGACGCTGACCCCTAACGACATACATGTCATGAGAAAAATGGAGGAGGAACGATGAACTTAAGGCAGGCGGCTTATCCCTATATGATGTGGACAGTGGTTTTTATTGCTGTTCCTTTGGGGCTCATTATATATTTTGCTTTTACAGATATGCAGGGAAGTTTAAGCATGGATAATTTAGTGCAGGCAGGCCGGTATTCTTCTGTCTTCGTAAAGTCCATCTGGCTGGCGGTAGTGTCTACGGTTCTTTGTCTAGTCATCGGCTATCCGGTGGCGTATCTGATGTCCAGAATGAAGGGCATCGGCAACCGCACGCTGCTCATGCTCCTGATGCTCCCCATGTGGATGAATTTTTTGCTGCGGACTTATGCTTGGATGACGCTCCTAGAGAACAACGGTATCATCAATAATCTCCTGGGAATGGTGGGCATCGGTCCCCTAAACTTGATTAACACCCAGGGTGCCGTCGTTATGGGCATGATTTATAACTACATTCCTTTTATGATTGTACCTCTTCGTTCCGTGATGCTGAAGATTCAGAACGATGTTTTAGAAGCGGCTCAAGATTTGGGTGCCGGGCCGCGAGAGGTTTTTACAAAAATTATTCTGCCCCTTAGCAAACCGGGCATTAAGACCGGGGTGATGATGGTCTTCGTACCGGCAGTCAGCACCTTTATCATTTCTCAAATGCTGGGAGGCGGCCACAATCAGCTGATTGGTGACATCATCGAGATGCAGTTTCTGGGCAATGCGTATAATCCCCACTTAGGGTCGGCAATTTCGTTAGTATTGATGTTGTTAGTTCTGATGTGCATGAGCGTATCAGGATTTCTGGATGATGAAGGAATGGAGGAACGGCTGCTGTGAAATGGTATTCAAAAACATATATCGGCGTATTCCTGGCATTTTTATACCTGCCGATTATGGTCCTGATTGTCTTCTCTTTTAACGATACAAAAGGGAGAACTTTTACAGGATTTACAACAAAATGGTTCGTGCAGTTGTTCCATAATGCGGCGGTAATGGACGCGCTGATGACTACCCTGGTGGTGGCACTGGTGTCTTCTGTCATTGCTACCGTCATGGGCACAGCCGCCGCCATTGGGCTGGAAAAAATGGACGCTAAACTGAAAGGGGCGGTCATGAACCTGACCTATATCCCGATTATCAACCCGGAGATTATTACAGGGGTATCTTTCATGCTGCTCTTCGTTACCGCGAAGAAATGGCTGGCTACGGTGGGCATCAATTTTCAGTTTGGCTGGGCCACGCTGATTCTGGCCCACATCACCTTTAACATCCCCTATATCATCCTTAACGTGCTGCCCAAGCTTCGCCAGCTAGATCAATCCCTGGTAGAAGCAGCCATGGACTTGGGGTGCAATCCCATTCAAGCCTTTTTTAAAGTGACCATTCATGAGATTCGCTCGGGGGTGGTGGCAGGCTTTTTAATGGCGGTGACTTTCTCTCTAGATGATTTTGTCGTCTCCTATTTTACGACGGGCGCCAAGCATCAGACCTTGTCTGTTATGATTTACGCCATGACGAAAAAGCGGGTCAGCCCGGAAATCAACGCTTTGTCTACGCTGATCTTTATTGCGGTGCTAGCTATATTGGTTCTTGTCAATCTGCTGGAGCGACGGAATGAGAAGAAGCTGAAACAAGGTATGCTGAAATGGAAAGGCGGAGGGGTGAAAGAATGATGATCATGAAACATATAAAACCTTTCTTGGCTTTGGCCTGGGCCGGCCTCCTGCTCCTGACCCTGCTAGCTGCCCCGTTGACGGTGGCCGCTGATACGGATGTAGACAGCGGCCAGCCTACCTATGATAGAGGATACTACAGCCGATTCAAGGGTAAAGAGCTGGAAATCAACGTCTACAATTGGGGGGAATACTTGTCCATCGGGGAAGACGGCCTCATGGACATCAACGGTGAATTTGAAAAACTGACCGGTATCAAGGTGAACTATTCCAATTTTGAGACGAATGAAGGCATGTACGCAAAGATGAAAAGCGGAGCCAATGCCTATGATGTGATCTTTCCATCGGATTATATGGTTTCCCGGCTGATTCAGGAAAAGATGGTACAACCTTTAGATTTTGATAACATTCCCAACTTCAAATACATCGGCGAGGAGTTCCGCAACCCAGAATACGATCCGGACAACTTGTACTCGGTGCCTTATATGTGGGGGCGGGTATGTCTTATTTATAATGAAAAGCTGGTTGGCCACAAGATTGAAAGTATTGACGAGCTGTGGAACCCGGAATATTCCGGAAAAATTCTTATGTTTAAAAATTCCCGGGACGCTTTTGCCCTGGCCCTGGAAAAACTGGGATATAGCCTAAATACGGAAAATGTCAAGGAACTGGAGCAGGCGGCACAGCTGCTAAAAGAGCAGAAGCCGTTGATTCAAGCCTACGTTATGGACCAGATTTTTGACAAGATGCAGGCTAACGAAGCCATTATTGCGCCTTACTATATCGGTGACTACTACATTATGAAGGAAGTTAACCCGGATTTGTCCGTATACATTCCAGAAAATACGAACATTTACTATGATGCTGTGTGCATCCCATCGGACTCCCGTCACAAGGAAGCGGCGGAAATGTACATCAATTTTCTCAACGAACCTCAGGCAGCGGCAGACAATGCAGAATACATCATGTATTCCTCCCCTAACACGGCAGCTGTAGCCTTGCTGGACCCGGAAATCAGCGGCGATAAAAACCTGTACCCGCCAGTGGAAGAGCTGGTCAATACCCAGGCTTTCATTAACTTGTCGGAGGATACCAACCTGTATATCGACCGCTTATGGACCGATGTTCTCTCTCAGGACGAGGGCTATTTGGATTGGGTGATGCCAGCCTTTGTGGTGTTTTCGGTGGCAGTTCTGCTGATTAACAGCATACGCAAGAGACGAAAGCGGGAACTCAATAATGGAGGACTGAAAAATGATCGATGATATCATTGCTTATAATAAAGAATTCGTAGCAGAGAAGAGCTACGAGAAGTATATTGCTACCAAGTATCCACAGAAAAAGGTTGCTATTCTCACCTGCATGGATACCCGGCTGTTAGAGCTGCTGCCCGCAGCGCTAGGACTGAAAAACGGAGATGCCAAGATTATTAAAAATGCCGGCGGCGTGGTATCCCATCCCTTCGGCAGTGCTGTTCGCAGTTTGCTGGTAGCCATTTTGGATTTAGGGGTGGAGGAAGTGATGGTCATCGGCCACACAGACTGCGGAGCCCAGTCCATGGAAGCTCAGAAGATGATTCAAAAGCTAAAGGAACGAGGGGTTTCTGAGACGGATATCAATCTGCTGCATTACTGCGGCGTGGATTTTGATACCTGGCTGGGCGGGTTCGACTGTGTGAATAGTTCGGTGAAAAATACCTTGGACATTTTGCTGAACCACCCACTGATTCCAAAGGATGTGCAAATCCGAGGCTTTATCATGGATTCGGTGACGGGTGCATTGACCCCGGTGGAATCGGATTGAAGAGTCGATACGGGAAAAGGACTTTACAAAGAGTTTCCCATAGTGTAAACTCATAAAAGAGCAAGCAATAGAATAAACATGCTAGGGGTGCAAGGTCTTGACCGAGCTGAGATTGCATATGCAGAACCCTTTGAACCTGATGTGGCTAGTACCGCCGATAGGAAAGCTTTTAACATGCAAGAGGCTGTGACAAGCCGCCATGTTGCAGAAGAGTAGTAGGAGTGTTTCTTTAGGGGAACACTCTTTTTTTCATATTTTGTCTGTTGCTTTTTAAGGGCAGAGAAAATGAATCGCGGAAAATCACCAGAAGGTGACGTTCGGGTGAATGATACTTCATCCAAAGAAAGGAGGGGCGGATAGCATGTCTGACAAGAAAAAAATATTGGTACCTGTTGCTGTAAGTCTGATTTTGCTGGGAATATGGGAAGCTGTGGTGCGGGCAGCAGAAATCCCTTTGTACATCCTGCCAGCACCTTCGGCCATTCTACAGGCTTTGGCTGCGGAAAGAAGTGCCTTGCTTCTCCATGGCCTGGTGACCATGAAGGAGACCTTGGCGGGGCTGGTGCTGGCGGCAGCCCTGGCCATGGTCTTGGCCGTAGTCATGGATCGATTTGAACTTTTTCGCACTGCTGTCTACCCCTTGCTGGTGGTCAGCCAGACGATACCGGTATTGGTATTGGCCCCTATTTTCATGATTTACTTAGGTTTTGGCATGGCGCCTAAGGTACTCATTGTAGTGATGATGTGCTTTTTCCCCATCGTTATCAGTTTTGCCGACGGTATGCGTCAAGTGGACATCAACCAGGTGAATCTGGCTCGGCTGCTGGGGGCTGGAAACCTGCGGGTCTACAGTCTGGTGAAAATCCCCGGAGCAGCGGCTGCCCTGTTTTCTGGATTGAAGGTAGCAGCTACTTACAGCATCACGGGAGCGGTAGTGGGGGAATGGCTTTCCTCCGACAGCGGGTTGGGGTATTACATGCTGCGGGTAAAAAACGGCTTTATGCTGGATAAGGTCTTTGCCTGCGTGATGGTGGTGGTGGTTCTCAGTCTGTTGATGAACGGCTGTGTAAAGTTGTTGCAGCTGATTTTACTGCCCAATTTAAGAAAAAAGTGAAAAATGTTATGTTAATAAAGGAGGAGAAAGATATGAAGAAGAAAGTATGGGCTTTAGGCTTGGCTCTGGTAATGGCTGCGGGCATGACGGCCTGCGGAGGTGCAGATGGGCCGGAAGGCAAGGAAACGAATGAGCTGCAAAAAGTGACTGTCATCTTGGACTATGTGCCCAATACCAATCATACGGGACTTTATGCAGCCAAGGAATTGGGGTATTATGAAGATGCTGGCCTGGATGTAGAGATTGTAGAGCCGACAGATGGGGTGACTCCGGCCCTGGTGGCAGCAGGCAAAGGAGACTTCGGTATTAGTTATCAGGAGGATGTGACCTATGCGCTGGCCGCAAAGGACCCCCTACCTATCAAAGCGGTGGCTACGGTGATTCAGCACAACACGTCGGGGTTTGCCTCTTATGTAGGCAAGAACATTACCTCTCCAAAGGATTTTGAGGGAAAGACTTATACCGGCTGGGGTTCTCCGGGGGAAGAAGCCGTCATTCATGCAGTGATGGAAAAATACGGAGCGGATTTTAGCAAGTTAAAGATGATCACCTCGGATGGGGCGGGCTACGAAGCCCTGAAAAAAGATATCGATCTAATGTGGATGTTCTGGGCTTGGGACGGAATCAATTCTAAGCGCCAAGGCATTGACGTGAATTATATGGAATTGCGCCAGCTGGACCCTAAGCTGGACTACTATACCCCAGTAATCATTGCCAAGGACAGCACCCTGGAGCAAGATTCAGAAATGGTAAAGTCCTTTTTAGCAGCCACCAGTAAGGGGTATGAATACGCCATCGAAAACCCGGATGCCGCTGCGGAGATTTTACACGGTTATGCAGAATCCTATGATTTAGATATGCTGAAAGAATCTCAGGAATATCTGGCAGGCAAATACAGCGAAGACAGCCCTGTGTGGGGATTGATGAAGGATTCGGTATGGACGGATTATACGGATTTCATGGTAGAAAATGGGTTGATCGAAAAGGCGATACCGGCAGCAGACTGCTATACCAATGAGTTTTTACCTCAATAGGTGCTGCTGGACCGAGGAATATATGGGTTTCGTAATTAAAATTATGTAAACAGTGTGACGGCGACGTATAGTTATGGGATACAAAGGAGGCAAGGGTATGAAATTGCAAGTGACAGGGGTAAGCTGTGCCTTTGAAGGCGCAACCATTTTAGAGAAAATGGATATGGCTGTGGCAGAGGGGGAGTTTGTCAGCATTTTAGGTCCCTCTGGCTGCGGAAAATCCACCCTGCTCAACATCATCGCCGGGCTGCTTCCCGCAGGGGGAGGCCAAGTTTTTGTAGACGGTCAAGTGACCACTGGTATATCCGGACACTTTGCTTACATGCCGCAGCAGGATTTATTGTTTCCCTGGAAGACTATTTTAGATAACGTGTGCCTGTATGGAAAGATTAATGGCAATTTACGGCAGGCAAAGGAACAGGCTTTGGCCAGCATGGAGAAATTTGGGTTGGCTGGCTATGAGCATCAGTATCCGGATCAGCTGTCTGGCGGCATGCGGCAGCGGGCGGCCTTTTTGCGGACGGCTCTCTGTCAGGCAGATATTTTGCTGCTGGATGAGCCTTTCGGGGCGCTGGATGTGATTAGCCGAGGAGATATGCAGGATTGGCTGGCAGCCATCCGCAAGGAGTTGGGACGAACTATTCTCTTGGTGACCCATGACATTGACGAAGCCATCTATCTGTCGGACCGGGTGCTGGTTCTGTCCGGCAGACCAGCTTCGGTCAAGAGAGAACTGGTTATTTCGGCCAAGGAGAGAAATAAGGAATGGCTTTTCCAGCAGCACGATTTGCGCCAGGAAATTTATCACATTCTGAAAGAAGAGTGAAGGAGCAGGAAAGATGATTATCGATAGTCATATACACATAGATAACCGGGGGAGTTTGGGCATTGGCGTGGATCAGCGGGAGCCGGGAGAGTGGCAGGCTTTTAAGGAACTCATCGAGGGGAATCAGCTGCGAGCCTTGGCTAATGCAGCTTGTCCAGCAGAGTACCGGGAACTGGCCAAGATAAAGGGGCTTTTTCTGTCCTTTGGCATTCATCCTTGGCAGGCGGAAGCCTTTTGTATCGGAGAGGAAGAGAAGGCGAAGGCTGAAACAGACCGTTCAGTACAGGAAAATCAGCTTGCTGGCCAGGGACAGCGAGATTTTTTCTGGCATAACATGGATGATCTGGCCCTGAGAAAGCTGGTGCGTTCTAGAGTTGAGCGTTTAGAGGGCTTCTATAAAGAGACTCAGGCCGCAGGAGAAATGGGCATGGACAGCGTGTGGTGCAACGGCGATTTGCGGCTTCAGCGAGAGGTATTTCTGCAGCAGTTGGAGCTGGCAGAAGCGTTGGGAAAACCGGTGGTGCTTCATACAAAGGGACAAGAGCAGGAAATTGCAGCTATATTGAGTCGGTATGGGGTGAAGAAGCTGGTGCATTGGTATTCCTGCGACAGCTATCTGGAGGCGTATGTACGTCAGGATTGCTATTTTACGGTGGGCCCCAACTATGCCAGCAATCCGGCTGTCCAGAAATTAATCCGTCAGGTGCCTTTAGATCGGCTGCTGGTGGAGAGCGATGGCCTCAGTGCAATTCGCTGGGCGTGGGGGCAGGAGGTCGGTCCTCAGGAGGTGGGCGGTTTTCTGCGGGAGACTATGAAGGCGGTAGCGTTAGCCAAGGGGGTATCCCTAGAGGCGGTAGAACAGCAAATGGAGGAGAATTTCAGCCGCTTGCTTTGATTGTCCCCTTGGAGCAAGTAAATTCAAGGTTCGAGGTGAATCATCAAAAAAGGTAAAAAAGTTTAAAAAATTTCTTGACAATATTTAGCTTTTCGTTGTATAATATTCATTGTGGCACGGCAAAAGAGTGTCCACGAAAAACAAAAAAAGCATAAAGATGTGCGGATATGGCGGAATTGGCAGACGCGCACGGTTCAGGTCCGTGTGTTGAACAGACATGCAGGTTCGAATCCTGTTATCCGCACCAACGACCTTGAAATCCAAAAGATTTCAAGGTTTTTTTTTTATGCGAGAGATTGTAAAATATAAGACACAAGTATATACCCGCCCAATTTACTTGTTATATATTTTGATAAATATGGTCTGGATAGATGGAATTCCTGTGACAAATCCGAAACCACACTATTTTCCGCTAAGCACCGAAAAACCTCTTGATGGAATGTACTTTTTCGGATAATTATTTACAACGCTATTGTTTTTTCCATAATCAGCGGGCTATGCCGAATTCCAGGGGATATAAAGCAGACATCACCTGATTTCAAGGTTATGCTTTTTCTTGCAAGGTCAATATCCATGGCATTTTCGACGACATATACAACTTCAAAATAATCATGCACCGCTGCAAGCCGGGGCATAAATGCCTTATATCCTCCCCTGATAACGGTGGTTTTTCCGTTCTTAGCTACTCTCTAATTTCTAAAATCTTACCGCCACAAAAGTCGTAAAGCTGTCCTCATTCCATTCAAAGGTAATGTCACCATTGTGTCCCGCAATAACCTCTTTCACACTCCGCAGACCGAAGCCGCCGTTTACCTTTTTACTCAAGGGTATTCCGTCGTGGTGATGAATTTCGCCATTAAAATTATTTTTTACCATAAATAATAGTTGATTGCGTGTACTCCGTGTTTCTAATTGTATTACGCGGGTATGCGCCAATTTTCCGCAGGCGTTCACGGCATTTTCTAAAAGATTGCCTAGGATAATACACAAATCATAATCGGGAATGCCAAGTGTTTTCGGTATGTTCAGACGTATGTCAAACTGTATGTCCATTTTTTGGCAGCGTTCGGCGTAGTCGGCTATTAGCGCATTGATTACATGATTCTGGCAAAAGCTTTGGGGCTCATACCATGATAATTTTTCCTCGACTACCGTCAAATATTGATCCGCTCCCGCGGCATCCCCGGTGCCAAGCATTTTTCTTGCAGCATTCAGGTGGTACTTGTAATCGTGGCGGAGGATATGAAGTTTATCATACATTTCATCCATCTTCTGATAATATCCCCGCCCAGTGGACACGATTCTGCGGGCGAACTCCGCCTCATACCGCCCTTTGTTTAGAATAAAACTGACGTTGCCTGAAAGCCTCCAGGTAGCGACAGCGAACACGAAAAGCCCCATCATCAAGCCAATTACCGTCTGGATAATAAATATATTCATAATGCTGTTATATTGCGATTGTGTAACATCCGCGCCTACCAGCCCCAAAAATTCACCTGTTTCTTTGTGAAAGATCGGTTCATAGGAACTCAGGCGAGTACCGTAGGGCGTATCAATAAAATCTTTTCCCGAAACGGCTCTTTGCTCCTTGAAGGCAGTACGCCACGCGTCCGTTACTCCATGATCTATGAAGCCTGGTGGGGTGTAAACTGGACTGCCGGGAGGCTCTCCTCCAATTACATACATGACGGTATTCTCGTCCACCTGTACCATCGTGTATATGTATGTGACATGTTTGACGTTTACTTCCTTGAGCTTCATCATCAGTGTTTTTGTTTCTCGATAATATTCGCTTTCCATGTCCATATCCTTAAGAAAAGCGGCGTAGCCATCAGAATTTTCCGTGATGACAGCCGCCACCGTCGCGGCAAGCGCATGGCATTTTTGTGCAAGCTGCACTTTTAATTCCCGCGCTGCAAGTTGGTAACTGACCGTGCCCGTTGTAATTAAAACAGCACTGAACAATAGAAACAGCAATTTAAAATGGAGACCAGTGCGGTTATTTGTTTTCTTATCTCTATTCATCGGTATGCCCCTTCCTGAATTTCCATTTGTAAAACTTGTTTCGCGTGTTCCGGTAGGTTCGGGAAATGGCAATCCTCGTGCCGCTGCGGGTAACGATTTCTCGTTCGGAAATTTCATCTATATCCTGCATGTTGACAACAAAGGACCGGTGGCATTGGATAAACCGTGGGTCAAGCAGAAGTTCTGCCGCTATTTCTGAAAAGGTAGCATTTACGCCGACCTCGCCTCCATCGGTCATGCGAAAGTAAACGACATGCCTGATTACTTCCACATAGGAAATGTTCCGGTACTGAATACCCTTTTTTCTCCCGGATATGTCTACCCATAGTTCCGCTTGGTCAGTACATATGTGGGATTGCTCTAGCTTAAACAACACGTCCCTTACACTCTCTGACGTGGGTGGCTTGAGCAGATAGGAAAATGCGCCCACCGTATAGCTCTCGGGTCCGTACTCCTTTGATGTTGACAGGAAAACAATTTCTCCGGCGTAGCCGCTTTGCCGAAGTGCTTCCGCAAGCTTAATGCCATTCATTTCTGGCATAACGATATCTAAAAAGCACAGATCAACCAACGTCCCTGTACGAATGAAGTCCAGCACATCCGGAGCGTGGTGGAATTGATTCGTATGAACCTGAAAGCCGGAATCCTGAAGCAGAGCGTTAAGCTCAGCCGCTTCTTCAGGCATATTGTCGCATATAAGGATGTTCATTTTAATCACCTCCAATAAAATTTTACTATAAATCAGCAAAGGTGTGCGGTGTTGTTCGTGCGGAAACTGCGTCGTTCAGGCAGATTTAGCCTGTATTTCGTGCGGAAAAATGTGCTTCTCGTGTAGGTGGCACGTTACCGACTGCAATTTATGGTAGGATGACATTGTTATACAGGACGGCTTGGTAAAATAAAATTATGTGCCGCTCCATGAAAATAAAATTATTTGAGGAGGAAAAGATATAATGATAAAACGAACTAGCAAGAAAATACTTTCCTTTGCATTGGTGGCGACGCTGGTATTTGCTGCGACACCCGTGACAGTTGGCGCAGCACAAAATGACCACACAGGGCATTGGGCGGCTTCTGCTGTCAAAGTTTGTGAGGATTACGGCATTCTTGAAGGAGTGGCTGGAAACTACAATCCTGACGTAATTATAACCCGCGCGGAGTTTTGCACCATGGTTAATCGCGCATTTCATTACACAAATACCGATAGCAGCAAAACCTTTACCGATGTAGATTATAATTCCACTTCGGGGAAAGACGTGAAAATTGCGTCAGCGATGGGTTATATAGAGGGATATGGTGAAAAATTCGGCCCCAATGATGGGTTGACACAGGAGCAAGCCTTTACTATCCTTGCAAAGATTTATAATCTGCAAGGCAGTACGGATGCTGAAACACGATTTACCGACGACCCGCAGATATCTGCTTGGGCAAGAACTTATATAGACGCCATGAACTCCGCGGGCTATGTCAACGGCACAGGAAACGGTGCACTAAGTCCTCAAAAGCAATTAACCAAAGGTGAGGTCGCGCAAGTATTATGGAACCTATTCGGTACAATTGCGGACAAAGACCTGACGGAGGATGCGACTTATCAAAACCTAACCATTCGTCAGGACGGCGTAAGCGTTAAAAGTGCTACTGTCACCGGTGATCTTTTTATCACCGATGGCGTGGGAACCGGCGATGCTGCGTTTGAAAATATCACGGTGAAAGGCCGTACGCTTATTGCAGGAGGCGGATCAAATTCTGTTTCGTTCAACAACAGCAGTTTGAGCAATCTTGTTTTGGCAGGAACCCGTAATACTCATGTCAATCTGATAAAAACTACACCAAAAACGATTGCCTTTGCGCAATCCGGAAAAGTGAGCTTTGAGAATGCTGCTGCGGCATTTGATGCTGCAAGCGGGAAGTTGACGCTTACCGGTACATTTGACAAAATTATTGAAAACAGCAACCACACAGTAACGATTAGTCTCGGCAGCATAACCACTACAATTAGTTCCACTTCGCCGTTAAAAAGCGTTACGAAACCAAGTGTACCTGAAATCCCGTTGAGCAAGGGCGGCAGCTCCCGTGGCTCTAGCGGCAGTAATACGCCATCAGCTATCGCTGTCACAGGTGTAACAGTAAGTCCTAACGATGCAGTTCTTTCAGAGGGTTCCTCTCTGCAGCTTACAGCAATTATAGTGCCTTCCAATGCCACCAATCAGGGCGTTACCTGGTCATCGGACAACACCGCCGTGGCAACTGTTAATGCGAGCGGTCTTGTGATGGCGGTCGCATCAGGAACAGCGACGATAATGGTATCAACGGCAGATGGGACACACACCAATGTCTGCAACGTCACTGTCAATGCGCTTATCAATGCCCAAGTGCCGACCATTACAGTACAACCCGAGAATCAAGCAGTTTTTGTCGGCGATGCCATTTCATCATTAAACGTAACGGCAAGTGTAACCGATGGCGGGGATATTACTTACCAGTGGTATCGGAATACCACAAATAGCAACACCGATGGTGATTTGCTCAGCGGCGAAACAAACAGCAGCTATGCGCCTCTCGCTACAGAATATGGAACAACATATTATTACTGCCAGGTGACCAATACAAATACTAGTGTCAATGGCAATACCACCGCTACAGTAGCAACCGCCACTGCCGAGGTATATGTAAAAAGCTTCAACATCACCTCGTTCTCGGGTCGAACTGACATGACTTGGTTTGGTGACGGCAGCATTTCTTCACCACAAACCGCTTATCTTACCGGTATAACGTCCATTGACCACATTATGATACCGGAGGATCCTGGGGCCAGTGTGACTTACTACGGGACAGACAGCTCTTTTGGAATGCCACAGTCGATGACTAATACTAGTATTTCTTCTATAACGGCCTATTACTTTACCCTGACTTGCGGTGATGGCACTATGGCATTTTTCCGTATTTACCTTGCACCAGATATTCCTTCCATTGAGTTTGACGGTGAGAACGCCAACAAAATCATGCAGACAGCAGACGCCTTTTGCTACTCGCTGGACAGCGGTTCCACATGGAAAAATATAGATGGTGACCAGCACCAGTTAGCGGTGGAAGAAATTGATACCATATCATCCGGCGATGATGCTCCGGGGCAAGGCATCAAGGTAAAGCTCCGACAGGATATAGAGGGTACACAAATAATTAATCTTGTTATCCGGTATAGCAGTAGGAATTATTATTCTTTCAGTTGGGCCGGTAGTATATGCTACGTAGACCCTATTCAGGTTGGTTATCAACTGAGTGATTTAGAATATCGGATAAAGCAGAGTGGTGTTTATGGTGCATGGAAAGTTTGTGATGCGACTGATTTTACCTATACTCCTGATAATCCGAATCCTATCTACCATGTAAATAAAAGCGGCAAAGAAGCCATGCAGGTTCGGATTAAGGGCAAGGGCAATATAGCGCCAGGCAGGATTAAAACGCAAAATTTTTAAATTAATGCATGAATTGTAAAATAATTAATATCAGGAGGTACTACAATGGACAAATCTATAGTATCAGGAACAGATACCAACGAAAGCAAGGCTGTTCAGGATGAGCTGAATATGCAGACAGACTGATGCTTTAAGGAAAAATTAAGAAGATGGGCTGGCATATCGTGAGGAATCGCTGCATGCCAGCACATTTTTGTTTATAGGCTTATAAGACTGTGACCGTAAAGATAAGCAGAAAAGGGGTTGGGAAGGCTAATGAGAAGATTTTCTGTTAATTACCTCTAATTTATGATAAAATAATAATCAGTTGAAGAAGAAAATGAGACAGTATAAAATAAAAAGTAGGCAAGGTGGTTACATTCCTTGTCTACTTTGAGTTTACAACTCCATTTAACTGGTGGTCATGCTTTAAAGAAAAATTGAAATACGGTCGTAGTGGACATTACAAGGATCTTATGCTATATGTGCAACTTATATCAAGTAATTGTCTGTGTAAATGAATATAATAGAGAAAGGAGTGAAGCGAATGTCTATACAAACAATCGAAACGATGGCGCGGTGGGTAGAGAATAACGTAAAGGAAAACCCAAGTCTGCAAGATATGTCATCCTATGTTGGTTACTCCCCATATTACTGTTCAACAAAGTTTCGGCAACATATGGGGATGACATACAAGCAATTTCTTGCCCAATGCAAATTAAAAGCTGCCGCTTATGATCTTTGTATAACCGATGACAGAATAACCGACATTGCTTTTCGCTATGGGTATTCATCATCTGAAGCGTTTGCGAGAGCCTTTTCACAAACCTTTCAGTGTTCGCCACGGCAATATCGCAAGACTTGCAATATTTCTCTTGGCTCACCGAGTCCGTAGGGCGTAGGGCTTCCTCCAAATTTTTAAATGCGAGGGTATAAAATGTTTAACAAGTTTGGGAGAAATGACATCTGCTGGTGTGGCAGCGGGCAAAAATATAAAAAATGCCATGCCGTTATGGATGAACAAATAGAACTGTATCGCTTAAAGGGCTGTGAAGTCCCCCAGCGAAAATTACTTAAAACAAAGCCACAAATTGAAGGCATCAGGGAGAGTGGTAAACGAAATATAGCGATACTGGATTTTATTGAGGATTTTGCGGTGGATGGGGTGACGACAGAAGAGCTGGATCAGCTTATTTTTCAAAAGACCAAGGAACTTGGCGGCATTCCGGCAGACCTCCATTACGAAGGATATCCAAAGAGCGTGTGCATCTCGATTAATGATGTGGTATGCCATGGAATTCCCTCTGAAAGTCTGTTCCTGCAAAAGGGCGACATCGTAAATATTGATGTGTCTACAATCTACAACGGTTTTTTTTCAGATTCTTCCCGCATGTTTTGCATCGGTGAGGTTTCCACAGAAAAACAAAAACTGGTTCAGGTGGCGAAGGAATGTGTGGAGCGTGGCATTGAGGTAGTAAAACCCTGGGGATTTCTTGGAGATGTTGGTCAAGCTGTTCATGATCATGCAAAGAAAAATGGATACTCTGTTGTTCGAGAAATCGGAGGCCATGGTATTGGCTTACAGTTTCACGAAGATCCTTGGGTCGGTTATGTGACAAAGAGGGAAACGGGAATGCTCTTGGTTCCCGGACTTGTTTTTACGGTAGAGCCCATGATAAATATGGGAACGCCGAATATAGTAACAGATAAACACGATAATTGGACTGTTCGCACGGCGGATGGGAAGCCTTCTGCACAGTGGGAAAAAACAGTCTTAGTAACTGAAACAGGTTATGAGGTGCTGGCATATTAATGAACGATTAGGGATAAGCCAGATCTCTCAATTTGAGCTTGATATCCTGCAAGGCATGACGGTTAAAACCGCCATGCCTTTTTAAATTTAGAGCTTGAAAGGTGTGTATCCTTAAACTGCCTCGAAGAAGATTAAAATAAAGCTTTTATTTTGGCGGGAAATATAGGCAAAGGCCAGACTTTATGCTAATATATGTGAGGTTATTTATGTACTAGGAAGGGGTAATTACATGAAAAGAGTGCTATTTTTAGTAATAATTCTCAGTGTGTTATTTACAGCAGCATGCGCTAATCAGAAATTAACAAAATCAGATAATGAGACAGATCAGACCTTAACTGAGTCTTTGCAGCTGGTTCTTTCTTACGATAGTAATGATTTTGAGGGGGAAGCCGACGCAGAAGCAAGGGATCAAAGACTTCGCGATACAATCTGTTTAGCTTCAACTTTAGAAAAAGAACAAAAAGAACTATTAATCAAAGAATATCTTCAAAAAATGAAGACCTATAAAGAAACGCCTGATTTTGAATCCTCTGAGAATGGAAAGCACTTTATGGACTACTATTTAGACGAAGCAAAAGGAAAAATGAGTTTTGTCTTTTATTTTTATGGTGATAATTTTGAAAGTCAAACAGAAGAACCAAATGCTTCGCAGGAGCGCATAATCTGTACGACAATGAATTTGAGCGATTTTCAAAAGATAGGATATGTTTCTTACACTTGTGACAATCAACAGCGTACGAATCATGAAAGTCTATTGGATACGAAGAAAAATCGGATTGCAACTGTTGACTATCAATATTTGAATAATATTCCTTTTCCCTTTATTACAAAATATGAAGAGACAGGTAATTACAAGGATATGATTGATGACATACTAAATATAAATCAAAAGTTTTGGCTTTACAAAGATTATGCTGAATTTGATAACACCGGGAAATGGACTGGCTATGCCGATGACATCTATAATAATAATGATTCTGGGTACGACTTTGCATGTTCCTATGATGCCAAAGGGAATCTTGTAAAAATCAGCGGTGAAATGAATGGCAAACCTAATGTGCTGAACGAGGTGAACATCGATTATCAAAAAAATGGTTTTCTTGACACAGTGGTTTACACCCGTCCAGATATAATATATGGAACGACGGATTCTTCTGGAGAAATACATTATGATGATAAGGGACGAATGATATATCAAGAAAACTATATTACCCATGGGAATCAATATGCTGTTTATCTCTACCGTGGTGAAGATAAAAGACCATGGGCCTCTATCCGCCTTGACAGTGAGGTTTGGGGGCACATTGCAGAAGGGGTCGATTACGGCAATCAAGTAAAGGCTTATCTATTTCAGCCTAGTTAATTTAAAGCCAGTCAAATTTCATGTACGTTTTATGATGTCAGGTGCAGAAAACAGGATTTTATGAATAATGAAGAGGAGGGTTCTATGCAATACGGACCAAACCCCAATGCCATCTATCCCAATGAAGCTATAAAAAGCGTGTGCTACATTAAGAATATCGTGACACGACCCAATATAATCATCGGAGATTATACCTATTATGACGACAGCGATGGTGCAGAAAAGTTTGAAGAACACGTTACACATCATTATGAATTTATCGGAGACAAGCTCATCATCGGCAAATTTTGCGCCATAGCAAAGGGTGTTGAATTTATAATGAACGGCGCAAACCATAGAATGAACAGTGTTACTACCTATCCCTTTAATATCATGGGAAGCGGCTGGGAAAAAGCAACACCAGCACTAACCGATTTACCCCTTAAAGGGGATACGGTGATTGGCAATGATGTATGGATTGGTCAGAACGTTACCGTGATGCCAGGTGTTCACGTTGGAGATGGAGCCATTATTGCTGCTAATTCTGTGGTAACAAAGGATGTTCCAGCTTACCATATTGCAGGAGGAAACCCCGTTAAAATAATGAAGAAAAGATTTGATGACAACCTCATTGAACATCTGAAAAAAATTAAATGGTGGGATTGGCCTGCGGAAAAAATATTTGAGCACCTTGAAATCCTATGTAGCGGAGACTTAGGAAAAATCACCAAAATTTAAAATAATTACAAGGACATTTGTTTAATCGATTCATGGAGGAGAAAGTATGGAAAAATTTGAATATAAAACACTGCTTACAGATGTAAAAGGTTTTTGGGGTGGTGAGGTTGATCCGATGGCATTTCAAGCGCAACTAAATGAATTAGGTGCTCAAGGCTGGGAATTAGTAAGCATGGTTCCCACCGCTCAAAGTCAAGGAAATACACGATGGATTCTCTCAACATTAAAACGAAAAATATAGTTTGATGTGTTGGATTTATTTTAATGGAATATGGAGGAAGAAGAATGATTCAATCCATTGTACATATTGCCTTAGTCGTAAAGGACTATGATGAAGCAATTGATTTTTACACAAAGAAGCTCCACTTTACATTGGTAGAGGACACCTATCAACCAGAACAAGAGAAAAGGTGGGTAGTTGTTTCTCCTCCGGGGACCAATGGAACAACCATATTGCTGGCAAGGGCATCCAAGCCAGAACAAGATTCTTTCATCGGAAATCAGGCAGGTGGAAGAGTTTTTCTCTTCTTAGGAACGGATGATTTTTGGCGAGATTACAATGAAATGATAAAAATAGGTATAGAATTTGTTAGAGAACCCAAAGAGCAAGCGTATGGAACCGTTGCGGTATTTAAAGATCTATACGGCAATTTGTGGGATTTGGTTCAGTTCAATGAAAACCACCCCATGTCCAAACGGGTTAGATAGGCCGGATATACGAGATCCTGCAATGATACTCATTACAAGAATGTTGTTGTTGGTTGGTCAACGACTTATACACAATGGCAAATGAAACGGAGAGAATATGGATACGCGTGTTGATGAAGTATTAAAGAACTTAAGAAGAAACAATATGGCAGGGTATGTGGTTGCCAATCGAAAGGAACTAGTGGAGTTAATTGGTGAATTAATTCCAAAGGGTACTACTGTTGGCTGCGGGGATTCTGTTACCTTAGAACAAACGGGCGTGTTTGACTTTTTAAGAAACGAAGACTATGTTTTTTACGATAAGCATAAGCCGGGGTTGACTTCGGCAGAAAAGCGTGAAATCTATTTGAATAATTTTAGTGCCGATACGTTTATTACCGGCTCTAATGCAGTTACCGCAGATGGTAAAATATTTAATATTGATGGCAATGGTAGCAGGGTTGCCCCTATGCTTTATGGTCCAAAACAAGTTATCGTTGTTGTGGGGACGAATAAAATGGTTGAAAATGTTGAGCAAGCAGTTGAAAGAACAAGGCAAATCGCAGCTCCCTTGGATGCTAAAAGGTTAATGAAAGAAACGCCCTGTACAAAGCTAGAAAGGTGCATTGACTGCAATCATAAACAACGTATATGTAACGACTTTGTATTAATAACGGGACAATTTATAGCAGATCGAATTAAAGTAATCGTGGTTAACGAGACTCTCGGATATTAAGCTGGAGCTTTTTAAGACAGAATTTTGTAGATTTTTGGGGAATGGTGTAATGTTAAGGCGAAATTCCCTTTGACATAAGGTGGGGAAGTAGTATAGAATAAGGCCAGACAATTGAATAGAACATTTTCCTGCAGTTGCACCGACCGTTAGCTAATAAGATATAGCTGATGGGCGGATGCATCAAATGACAAGCCGGTTAGAATCCGGCGCAGTCTTACCTCTACTGTATTTCGCCTTTGTGCGATAAGCCAGGTTGTCAGCTGCTTGAACGTAATACATCAAGGTGGGATATATTGCTAATTTTTATAGACCGTGTCTGTTATCGAAAAAATGACGGATGGTGCATTGAAGATGGTGTATTTGCGTACCCCGAAAGGGCAGCAATGCATGCCATCTTTTTTTGTTGCCATAAAAAGGGTTAAGCGATCAAGTAGAAAATAAGCAGGAAAATGTTCTTTTGTTGTTTTTGTCTAGTGGGTGTAATACATATTTATAGGCCTTTGGAGGTGAAGCACATGACTTAAGGGCACTAAACAAATCTATAAATGAACTGTTTTTATTTTGGAGGGAAAATAATGAAATTAGCAAAAAAAATGCTCTCGCTGGTGCTGACAGTCGTCATGCTTGTGGGTATGCTGCCAAGTGATGTACTGGCAGAATCCTCGCAAAGTACCTTTGACTCATTTTTTGAATCAGTAAGTACGTTAGCAGATATAACAAATGATGAAACGCCAAACTACGCCATGATTGTTGACGATTCAGACACGGATGCAGGGCCATACTTGAAATCGGGGAATACAGGTAAAAGCAGCTCTGAATCCGGTTTGACGTTTAAAGTCAAGCAGGCCATGAAACTATCTTTTTATTTTAAGGTTTCATCAGAAGCTAGATATGACTACATGAAAGTCCTGCTTAACTCAAGTGATTTAAATAGCAGCAATAAACAAAATTACAGCGGAGAACAGAGCTGGACAAAGTATGAATGTACAGCAAATGCTGGTGATACGGTCCGCATCTGCTACAGTAAAGATTCTGGCGGCAATAACGGTGATGATGCACTTTGGCTGAAGGACTTTGAGGCCCAGCCCCTACCTTTCGTCACCTTTTATAGCAACGATGGTACGGATAAAGCAATCCAACAAACCATTACCTCAGACAATTTGACTCTGAAGGCGAATACCTTTAACCGAAGCGGTTACCGCTTTCAAGGGTGGGCTGAGACAGAGGACGGTGAAGTCCTCTATGAAGACAAGGAAAAGCTCACTTTGGATGAGCAGGAAAGTTTTGAGCTATATGCAGTATGGGCGAAGCTTTACAACATTAACTTTACGGTAACCCCATCTGATGCAGTACTTTCTCTGTATGCGGACGAAGCCCATTCAGATAAATTAAATCTGTCGGGCACAAACGGCAGTTATAGCATAGAAGTGCTGCCGGGTACATATTATTATACGGCCTCTGGTTTTGGATTTGAAGGTGTCAACGATGGAGTCGTTACTATAACAGATGCCGACAAGGACCAAACGATTAGTCTAACGCAAAGCGATTCCTGTCGCTTGAATTTTGATTATACGGGCGGCAGCTATGCGGAAATCGAAAATCCTCAGTTTACAGTAAAGGCAGGCAGCAAGGTTGTCTCCCCACAGGTCGGCAGCGGTTCGCCTGTTTATGACCTGCCTTTTGGATATGAATATGAATATACGTTTAAAAGCAAGAATTATTCTAAAGTCACTGGGAAGGTGGATCTAACCGCCTCTGTTGATGAGGAAAGGACCATTTCTATCCCGCTGACTACCAAAACGGCGTGGGGTGGACCGGGAGAAGTGCTTCAGCCTGCTGTTGGAGAAGGCCTCTCAGATAGTCCATACCAAATCGGAACGGGGGAGGAACTGGCTTGGCTGGCAGAACAGGTCAATTCGGGCAACGCAAGCCTCTATGCCATACTGACAGCGGATATTGACCTAGGCGATGAAGCGTGGGTACCTATCGGAACTTCAACTTCTAAAGCTTTTAAGGGACATTTCGACGGTAAAGGCTTTACCATTAAGGGCCTATCGGTAACACAAAATAGCGGCGATTTAGGCCTCTTTGGCTGCATAGATGGCGGAAAGCTAAGCAATCTCACCATAGAAGGCAGCTTGACAGGCTCATCGCTTTCGTCGGCAGGTGGTTTTGTGGGAACCCTGCGAGGAGCAAACGCCTTAATTGAAAACTGTATCAATAAAGCAGCCATTAATGCCAGCACAACCTCTGGCACCGGCGGCATTGTCGGCAAGGTAGACAGCAGTGATCCCAAGAAAATTCGCAGCTGCATCAATCTTGGGGCTGTCAGCGGGTCCAATAACGTGGGTGGACTGGTGGGGTATTTTTACTATACCGGCACACTGGAAGATTCCTATAATAAAGGCACTGTATACGCCAGCATAAGCAAAGCAGGCGGTATTGCCGGATCGCTGGATGACTCAAGAGCAAGCATTGTAAATTGCTATTCGACGGGTACGGTAACGGGTAATAGTGATGTTGATCCTGCTGTGGGAAAAATTTCCAGTGGTACAGCGAAAAACTGTTATGCTTTGGGCAGTGTAGCGGATAAAACCGGTATCGCTTACAAAAGCAGCGAATATATGAAATCTGCACAATTTGCAGCAGACCTTGGGGAAGGTTTCCTTCGGGATGCCTCAGGGAGTGTCAATGACGGCTATCCAATTTTGGCTTTTCAGGATACCACCCCTAAATATGCGGTAACGGTGATTGTAAATCCAGCAGATGCAGCTTTAGTGCTGAAAAGTGCCGATGATGCCATTATAACAGGGAGCAAATCTGGCTCTGGAGAGACGGCACGTTATACCTATAATTTGAAAGATGGCATATATACATATCGGGCAGAGGCCTTTGGAAAAATTGCAGTAGAAGGTACTATTACGGTAAACGGTGATACCGTTGACCGAACCATTACACTCCAAAATGCACCGTCAAGCGCCGTTCAGTTTATTATTCTGCCAACGGAAGCAGCTTCCATTGCCAATGTCTCTGTAAAATATGGCAATACCGATATTTCAGCAAGCAGCGGTTCCTACGTCCTTCCGGCTGGAGAGTATAGCTATCTTGTAAAGGCGAAGGGGTTCAATAAAGTAGCTGGAACGCTGGTTATTCCAGAGAGCCCCCAGGCAACCATGGACGTCCATATACAAATGACGGTCTCCACAGGTTGGGATGGTACAGAGGTCAGCCAGCCAGAGGGAACTGGTGCAGCCATTTCCCCATATCTGATTGCTGACGGCGCCGAGCTGGCCTGGCTGGCGCAGGAAGTAAATGCAGGCAGAGCTAAAAATATTTATGCCCAGCTGACCCAGGACATTAATCTAGGTGAAGAACAATGGACACCTATTGGTACTTATACGTCAGCGTTCTCCGGTAGCTTTGATGGCAAGGGCTATACGGTCAGTGGACTGTCCATCAATTCCAGTGGAGATTATCAAGGGCTCTTCGGTATGGTCAAAGGCAGCAGCAGCAGCTTTGCTTCCATCTCAAATGTGACGGTAGATGGAACGATTATCGCTTCTGGTAGAAACATTAGCGGTATTGTTGGTCAGCTGGACTATGCTACGATTAGTAATTGCCACAATGGGGCGGATATTACAGTAACGGGTGCAAATGCGCAGGCTATTGGTGGTGTTGTCGGCTATGTCTATGACAGCGGCAAGATTACCGATTGCTCCAATTCCGGTACGGTGAAAGCCACCACGGCCACGCAAGTGGGTGGCATCGTTGGATATGTTAACACCTTTGACAACAAAACGCAGATTAGCAGTTGCTACAACAGTGGCACCATCAACGGCGGCATAAAAACAGGCGGTATTGCCGGAACTCCAGCCAATACCGTGACGAATGTTTATAATACCGGTACGGTCAGCGGCTCAGAAGCGGTCGGCGGTATCTTTGGATATCAGAGTGCATCTATCAGCAATGCCTATTCTGTTGGCGGCGTCAGTGGAACCAAGGATGTTGGTTCGGCTTTCGGACGCATCAGCTCCATGTACAGCCGCACAAATATTTTCTATTTGACCGGTTTGCAGGCAGACGCCAATGCTACCGCTAAATCTGCTTCCGAACTGGCAGATTCCATAGAGCTATTTAACAACGGCCAAAACCCGCTTGTATGGAAGAACGACGGCACGGGAGCACAGAGTATTAATGATGGATATCCAATCTTTGTATGGCAGGAGCTTCCGCCGGCAGGTCCGCAGAAACTGACCGCTCCGGCTGATGTGAAGTGGGCCCTTCAGAAAAATGGAGAACGTTCGTCTTTAGCCCAGTGGGCCCCAGTATCTGGTGCCGTTTCCTACGACGTAAGTATATGGATTCAGGATGGCAGTAATCAGCCTGAAAAGAAGCGTACCTTTACAAATATAACGAAGGCATCTTTTGATTTCAGCGATTTCATCACAGATAATTACGATGAGACGGAATATGTCGGGAACTATTATTTCACCGTAAAGGCCATTAGCGAGCAGGACGAGCTTTCAAGCGATGAGTCCGCCCTCAATACAGATCAGGTGCTGGCATTCGCTTATCCATTAGCTGCACCGTATGGCCTTTATTGGGATGGTGCCACGGCACATTGGAATCCTTCTAACTTTGCGGCGGGCTATCTGGTAAGCATTTATCGCCTTGACAATGGCACGCCGGTGCAGACAACTACCGGTACGGTGGTTGGCAACCAACAGTCGTTGGATTTGAGCCGTTACATGGCAACCGGCGGGAAATATGTTTTCGCGGTAACGGCCTTCTCCCAGTATTATGATGCAATGGAGGCGGATCCTTTTGGCAGTGAACTCTCCAAGCTGAGCAATGATCCACAGAATGCTGGAGAGAATGGCATTTATACGGTTTCCGATCCAACGAATCCTGGTGAAGGAAATGAAGATTGGGTGTCCATCACAACGGCAGAGCAGCTTATTGATCTGGCCAACATCGAGGACATCACAGATGACGGCGGAATAAATAGACAGGCTGTTGAATGGGCAAAAAATTATCGTTTAGAAAATAACATTGATTTTTCAAACCTTTCTGCGGCATACGCTGCAAAAAGTAAATCCATCGGCAATATCAATCACCGATTTATGGGTGCCTTTGATGGGAATAACCATAAAATTACGGGATTGACGCTGAGCAATTCTGACTCCGGTTTATTTAACTACATTGGTGCCACCGGGCGTGTATACAATTTGACCATTGAAGCACCAAACGTATTGTTCAGCGATAACGCAGCGGTTCTTGCTCTGAACAACTTCGGACTTGTGCAGTATTGCGCAGTGGTCAATGCCAATATTACTGCCGATACTGGTGCTGTGCTGGGGGGCATGATCAGCCGAAACTACGGTGTGATACGGGACAGCCGAGTAGAAGGCGGAACGCTGAAATCTAACAGCACAGCAGCAACAGGGCATGCTGGTTTTGTTGGCTCCAATGAGGAGGGTGGCCTGATTGAGCGTTGTTATTCCTCCATGCGTATTGAGACGCAGAGTGAATACTCCGGCGGATTTGTGGGGCTGAGCTATGGCGGCACGATCCGCGATTGTTTTGCACTCGGCAATGTTTCAGCCCGCTCTTATAGCGGCGGATTTGCCGGACGTTCTGTTTTTGAAGGAAACCTCTATCAGAACTGTTATGCCTTTAATACGGTGACGGTCACTGGCGAGAAAGGAAATGGTTTCATTGGAGGAAGTAAGCCGGACTCCGCTTTTCAGCCGGATCTTTCCCTAGAGATTTTCAACTGTTACTATGACGTAGCATCTGCTGCTGATCTTTATGCGACGGGGAAAACTGCCGCTGAGATGAAATCGGATGCCTTCCTGGCACTACTCAATGGAAACGGAGCCATTTGGACAAGATCAGAGGAAAAAAATAATGGATTGCCGTATCTGAGCATACTCGGAGCACCTGAATCTTTGCCAACATCGGATATTACGGTGCAAATGCTCTTTGGTACATATGATAAGCAGGCATATGCCTTTTCCAAAATGGGCGAAGCTATCACTGTCACCCTGAGCAGCACTGGGAACTCTCGTATTGTAGATGCCCTTGATGCCGCAGCAGCACAGGGATTAATCACCTATTCTTATGAAAGTACACCAGCCTACGGCAGATTCATCCATACCATTAATAACTATGCGGTAGATTCCCCAGATGGCTGGATGTTTACCATCAATGACAAATTATCTAATCTGGGCGCTTCCATTGCTAAAATATCAGATGGAGATAAGATTCTCTGGTATGAAGGTACGACGGAAAACCGTTTCCTGGGACCTACTTGGAATGAATTGATTACAGGCGTTCCAATGCAGTGGCAAGAGATTAAAAATATCGAAGAACTTCAGGCACTTTGTGCCACTGGAGATGATCAAGTGCTGGCACGCAATTACAAGCTTGCTGCCGATTTAGATTTGTTGGGTGTGACCATGACCAGCATCGGGTCGGCTGCCCATCCTTTTACCGGCACCTTTGATGGACAGGGACACAAGATTGCAAACCTAAAAATTACTGGCAGTGAGAATGCTGGGCTCTTTGGTGTCATCCGTGGTGCAACAATAAAAAATCTAGTGCTTGTTGATGCTTCCGTTACTGGTACCCGTAATGTCGGCACCTTGGTGGGTTGGGCTGATACAAAGCTTGATCAGGAAGACCTCTCTAAAAACGTTGCCAGCCTGATTGGTAACTGTACTGTCAGCGGCAGCGTTGCTGGTACAAAGAATGTCGGTGGTCTGATTGGCCTCAACGATGGCAGCTATGACAAAGACACCAAATTCTCCATTTACAGTGCGGTGGATAAATGCCAGGCAAGTGTGCGAATCGTTGGACAAGGCAATGATTCCACTAATCTCGGCGGTCTTGCAGGCAGCAACGAAGGGTACATTACAAAAAGTTCTGCTACCGGCAATGTGTTTGCCGATACAAGCTACATGGTCGGCGGTCTTGTTGGCTTTACTGATGGCAGTATCTACGACTCTTTCTCAAAGGGTTCTGTTATTGGCAGAGGGGCAGTCGGCGGATTTATTGGCTCAGGCAGCATGAACTCCGTTATGGAACGTTGCTACAGCCTCGGTGGAGTCGCCTGTGTTGATGGCAATATCGGTGGCTTTGCAGGAACTCTGTCCGGAAAGGTAACGGATTGCCTAAGTGCAGGCAGCGTAACACCGGGCAAGGGCATATCTGGTGTCAGCGGCGGATTTGTAGGCGATTTCAGCGGAACGCTGACTGGATACCAAAACTGGATTACCTTAAAGAATTCTTACGGAAATTCCATGCAGGCCAAGGGTGCAGCAGCATTAAAGCCTATCGGCAATTACGCAAAATTTTCTAGTGACGAAGAGCAGGCTGCCATGTCTGTTATCGCCCTGACAAGCATTCGGGATATTTCAGATCGTTTATTTGCCATGTTTGGTGTTAATCTGACGGTACCGTCTGATTTGAACACAGAGCTGGATAAATATGTTGATATTGTAGCTGTACCGTATGAAACAGCCTTAGGCAGCACGATTTCGCTGCTGCGGGACGGTTCTGTTAAATCTGGAAATATTACCAGTTCGATCCAGAGCGACAGCTCTTATCTGTCAGTTGAAGATGAACTGACGTTAAAAGCCCACAATGAGACGGGGAGCATGTTGACACAGTCTGTTGTGCTTACATTGACAGATACAAACGGCTACCGGCTGCATAAGACTATTTCAGTTCTGCTAAAGGCAAAGACACCAGATTATACAGAAATCATGGACAATATTGCAGGCGGCATGACTGCGAAAAGTGATGGCTGGACCGTCATGGATATGGCAGCCTATGGGTCACTCAGCAGCAAAACGCTGAAAACGACTTCTGAAGCCCTGCAAAATGCTATCAATCTGGCAATTACAGAGGCCGCATCTACTACAGCTACAGTAAGTGACCGGGCGCGGCTGGAAATCACCCTGCGCTCCATGAATATCGATAGCAGAAAACTCTATCCGGTCAATAGCAATACGCAGGTTAGCAATGCGGCAAAACTGTCTGCTATGAGTGCAGATTCCTATTACACTGCTCCTTGGATGCTACTTGCCGACCAACAGGGCAACACAAAACTGACGCAGACCCAGATTAATTCGCTGATTCTGCTTCTAAAGGATTCAATGGGCGCAGATGGCCTTTTCAGTTATAACTATGCAGGAACCACCTATACCGATCCGGATACGGCAGCAGCAGCGCTGGCAGCCCTTGCTCGCTTCTATCCATCTGATTCCCAGGCGAAAACGGTTGTAGATACCATTCTTACAGGACTTGATTCTGTACAGGGTACCGATGGTTCCTTTGGTAATGCAAACGCGGATGCTATGGTAATTACCGGCCTTGTTGCCCTGGGTATCAACCCATATGAATTCGGCACAAGGGGCCTAAGCGTCGCTGACGGACTGCTTACTCATGTCAGCAGTGATAAAAAGGCATTTTTGTATAACGGTGAGAAAAATGACCTGGCGACAGAACAGGGATTCCGAGCCCTTGTTACACTTGCGCAGTTTGCCGAAAATGGCGGTACAGAAGCCTATAATATTTATGATTATAGTAAGTTAGCTGTTGTTCCTGGACGTGCCAGCGGCAGCGGAACAGGTACTACGCCAGTAGACCCGCCGGAAACAAACGACGACATAAACGTATCCTTTACGCTAAAGGCAGATAAAGACGTTTGGATTCCTAAAACCAATATAACCCTGAAAGATGGCTCAACCGTTTATCATGCTTTTGTGCAGGCACTTGCTGGGCAGGGAATGTCCTCCAGGGGCGCTGAGAACGGATACGTCCGTTCTGTTACAAAAGGTGGAACAACTCTTTCTGAATTTGATAAAGGGGAGAATTCCGGGTGGCTTTACAAAGTCAATGGGGAGTTGCCGTTGGTGGGGCTGACCCAATACCCATTAAGTAATGGAGATAATATTCTTTGGTACTATACCAGCGACTGGACTAAAGATTCTTTAGCAGGTTCTATGGGCTCAGGAGTCGGTACGGTTCCCAATGAATCTGTTTACCTCAAGCCGACGGCACAGCTTGGCAAGGATGGTGCGGCACAAGTTAATATTGGAAAACAAGATATCAACGACGCGTTGAAATCCATAAAAACTGGCAATTCCTCTGCTTTGACGATTATTCCGGCAGGCGTAGAGAAAGCGGATAAAATCAGCGTTACCATGCCAAAGGATGCAATCAGCGAGTTGAGCAGCATCAAGGGCTCCATGCTTACCGTCAAAACACCGCTTGGGGTTATGACGATTCCGGCAGCGGAAATGGCTTCCATTACGAAACAGGCGGCAGGGAGCAATATTACCGTGCAGATTAACCGAGCACAAAGTCAGGATCTCAGCAATGCCCAGCAGCTGGCAGCGGGAAATCATGCGACTTATGATCTTCGCCTTGTCAGCGGAGAGAAGAGCATCACCACCTTTGGCGGCAGTCTAAGGATTTCTTTACCATACACCCTGAAAACTGGTGAAAAACCTGAAAACGTGGCAGTGTGGTATATGAATGACCAAGGACAGCTTCAGAAGATTACGTGCAGCTATGATTCCACATCGGCGCTGGCTACCTTTTCCACCAGCCATTTATCCTACTATCTTGTAGGCTATGCAGAAGATTGGACAAGTTCCTTTGGGGATGTAAAGTCTGGAGACTGGTTCTATAAATATGTGGAGTTCGTAGTTGGAAAGAAGCTTTTTGCAGGTACTGCTGACAACACCTTTAGTCCAAGCAGTCCAATGACACGTGCTATGGCCGTTACTGTTCTGTACAGGCTGGAAGGTCAGCCTGGGGCGAAGAGCAATGTAACCTACAGCGACGTCCAGTCCGGTCAGTGGTATTCACAGGCAGTGACCTGGGCAACAGAAACCGGCATCATATCCGGTGTTGGTGAGACATTATTTGGCACAAACGATAACATCACTCGTGAGCAGCTTGCCACGATGCTTTGGCGCTATGCTTTGTATAAGGGCTATGATACCAAAGCTTCAGCAGATCTCAGCGCATATTCCGATAGCAAGAATATTAAGGAATGGGCGGCGGACGCCATGAATTGGGCTGGTGCAGAAGGCTTGATTAATGGGCGGACAGAGAAGTTACTGGCACCGGAAGGAACGGCAACACGCGCGGAAGTAGCAGCAATCATGCAGAGATTTGTTGAAAATTGTGCAACACTCTGACCAAACAAGGAGGCGGCAAAGCATTATCTCTTTGCCGCCTCTCCTGATGATTGTATAAAAAAAGAAAGGTCACTATATCATGAGATTTCAAAGAACAAGACGAAGAATACCGGTATTTTTGCTGGTGCTTGTATTTATGGCGACAGCATTGCTGCCGCAGCAGGCCTTTGCAGCAGAACTGCCTGAAGAACCGAGTGTTTTTATGCTTGCTGAGGATCTTTCCCAGGAGGCAACCGAGGCTGGCGCGGATTATAACGGATATATCTTCAAGCTTAAGGGCGAGACTAATCGGACCTCCCTATCAAGGCGAGCCGCCTTGTTTCAGGAAAATGACGAGATTTCACCCCTTGAATACATGCCAGGGTATTATACAGCAGAGTCCCTGGAGACATTAAAGGAGACTGTTGATGAGAGCAATATTGAATTTATTGAGCCAGACTATATCGTAACCCTTCATGATGAGCCAGGCAGTGGTACCGCCGAAAGCATCAATGACGATCATCTGGAACTTATGCATGTGCCTTCAGCATGGGCAAATGGACTTACTGGTGCAGATCTTGACAGGGACTACGATATGGGTAATGATGGAAACAGCACCGATCAAATCGTGGTTGCAGTGGTGGATTCTGGGCTGGCAGAAGGCCATGAAGATATTGATTACGATCAAGTGATTCCCGGCAAAAGTTTCGTAGCTGGCGCGGATAGTACAGTAGATACGCTAGGGCATGGAACCTTCGTTGCAGGAGAGATTATCGCAGTGAGCGAAAATAATATTGGCATTGCAGGTATCGCACAGAGTGCTTATGTCATGCCCCTAAAAGCCTTTATTGCTAAAGAAACAGAGATTTCAAACATTATCAATGCCATCAACTATGCGACACAGCAAAGAGAAGCTTTTGATCAGTCAAATGGTGCGTCAGGCAGCAATATCTGTATCCTAAATTTAAGTCTTGGGGGTGAGGATGCCTCCTTGGCTATGGAAAGCGCGGTCAATGAGGCCATTGCCGCCGGAATTATCGTGATTGCTTCCGCGGGGAACGATGGAGAGACTATTGCGGGTTATCCGGCACAATATGCGATTGGAGTTGGTTCGACCAATGCAGAGGGGGCGTATTCGGATTTTTCTCAGATTCTGTCGGATGAGAACGGCAAAGGTTACGAAAACAAGGTATGGGTTACCGCTCCTGGAGAGGATTATACCAGTACCTGGTATAACGGCAGCTATAAAACCAGCTCCGGTACGAGCTTTTCCGCACCACAGGTTTCTGCTTTGGCGGCTATTTCAGTCGGCATAAAAAATAATCTAACGGATATCACTGGAGACAGCACAAACCATGCCGCCTTCAAAGCCCTCTTAAAGGAGACGGCAGATTACCAAGACAGCGGCACGCAGATTGCAGGTCAAGATATTTACTACGGATGGGGTATCATTGATTTTGCGGAGATGACAGAAAAATTATTGAACATCTCGGAGAATATAGGCAAGGACTCAGCTGTATCCTTTTCTGTAAATAATGGAGCGGGTACCCTTTTGACAGTTGAGGCAAATCACCTGGCTATCACCGTGACACCAGAAGGCAGTGACATCCCCGAAATCCCACAGGAAGGGATTTACACGCTTAAAATTGGTACGAAATATGACTATACCATTACGGCGGACAAGTTTAAGACTGCCAGCGGGCAGTTTATTCCAGTGACAGCCACCCGTGTTCTCAACATAGCAATGGAAGGCAAGGACTATGGACTTCGCTTTTCTGTAAAGAATACGGCCGGACAGGAAATTGCCAATCCAATTATTTTCATTACGAAAACCGGCGGCACCGTCCTTTTACCACTTCCTGACGGAAGCTTTGCTGTCAAGAATGGCACCTATACTTATACGGTTTCTGCAAATGATTACTATTCAATCAGCGGGACTTTTACCATCAACGACAGCGAGCAAACCTATGAGAACGATCGGCTTAAATTAGAGGTTGAGCTCACTGGCCCGCAAGATGTATGTAACGTGCAGTTTGCGGTCAGCGGCAGTGATGGGGCGCCATATGCAGAAATATCTGTTCGAGATGAGAGTGGCAGCGCTATTGCAGCATACTTTGACAAGGCCTGGAATCTCGGACCGGGGGGGTATACCTACACCATCGAGTCGGATTATTACAATGCCATTTCTGGCAGTTTTACCGTAAATGAAGGCGATAAAGGGTCCTCCAGAACGATCAGCGAAGTGATGAACCAGCGTCTTTACTGGGTATTTTTTGACGTTATGCCGCTATCGGTTATGGCACTGGATACGACAACTTTAGCAATAAAAGACGGTCAGGAAAAGATGGCACAGCCTTACAACGAAGATCCGGGGCAGTACCGTCTGCCAAACGGCACGTATACCTATTCGATTAAGGCGGACGGTTATAAAACGTCCAGCGGTAATTTTACCGTAGATGGCAGTGTATTGTATGTTTCGATTCAGTTGGAGAAAGGTGCTGACGCACCTGTAATCGTACCAGGAGATAACGGCGGCGGAAGCAGCAGCGGAGGCAGCGGTGGTGGTGGCGGTGCCGGTGGTGGAAGCATCCCTTCCAACAACGCCAGTCAGCCAGCCGACACAAAAAATACGGCAGATGTGCTGCACAAGCGTTTTAATGTTCAAACAGAAGATCACGACTTTACGGATGTAGGTCGGACTAGCTGGTACTACGAGCCGATCAACTATGTGGCGACTTTAGGCTTGTACAACGGCCTCAGCAATACGCAGTTTGCGCCAGATACGCCGATGACACGGGGCATGATGGCGACCGTGCTGTTCCGTCTGTCAGGAGCTGCAAACTCAGCGGATAAGCATAACTTTAGTGATGTTGCGGAAGGAAGCTATTATGCCAACGCTGTCACTTGGGGCGCAGAGCATAAGGTGTTTCAGGGAATAAGCGAAAGCGCTTTCAGCCCAAATCGGGAGATTACACGGGAGCAGCTAATCACGGCATTATATCGCTATGCCTTATATGCAAAATTAACGGATAGCAGTGCAGACAACAATGCAGCAAAAGCTTTCCAAGATTTTTCAGCAGTATCCGAATACTCGGAAGAGGCTGTTAGCTGGGCCTATAAAAATGACATTTTAGAGGGAGACAGCCGCGGTTTAATCCGCCCGGCTGAAAACGCAACTCGGGCTGAGGTGGCGGCCATGGTTACGCGCTTCATCAACAATGTTATTTTGAAGGAAGTATAGCCGCAACACCATCGAAAGAAGAACGTTATATATCGATAGACAACAGAAAAAATCCGCAATTCCAATAACACGGGGTTGCGGATTTTTTACTGCATTGATTTTTGCGGTTGTATGAGATAGAATAATACAGAGATTCTATTTTAATCTCCCCTTGAAGGATTTCATGAAAGGAGGGGCTGCTATGGATTATTTTCGTCAGATACACTTTAAAACGAATCAAAAGCACACGGCTATCCGGCGGATTGCGCTAGCAATGTGCGTTATTTTTATTGCCGTGTCCCTTTTTTCAGCAGCATATATTATTACGCAGGCCAACCACACCCATGACCACAATGGTCCCGATGGGAGCTGTGTCACCTGTGCACACTTGGCATTAGCCGGCAATTTATTGCGATCTATTTCTGCTGTAGTGGTAGGATCAGCGCCCCTTTGGGGTGGCTTATTTGTTGTCCTTTCTATTTGTAAACCCCACTATTCTTATGGAAAGCTTAATACACTTGTCCATTTAAAGGTGAAGCTGAATAATTGAAGACCTCCAGCAAGGATGTGTTGTACCGCTGAAAAGGCCGACTAGGCCTTATCAGATGAAAACTCAGCAATTCCTTGTATTTTTGTGCTCAAAAATAGTAATCTGGAGGTATCTTATATGAAAAAAGTATTATCTATTGTATTGGTGCTGCTGCTTGGCACCGTTGTTCTTGCAGGCTGTGCTCAGCAGGAGAAGCCCGTTAAAAGTGAAAAGCTCCGTGTCGTTACGACCATTTTCCCGCCTTATGATTTCACCCGTGCTATTGCCGGTGACAAAGCGGACATTACTATGCTCCTGCCCCCGGGCAGCGAAACCCATTCCTTTGAGCCTACACCTCAGGATATCATTAAAATTAAAAATTGTGATGTGTTTATCTATGTAGGAGGGGAATCCGACGAGTGGGTAAAGGATGTCTTGGCATCCATGGATACATCTGAGATGAAAATTATCACCCTCATGGACTGCGTGGAAACCGTGGAAGAAGAAATTGTGGAAGGCATGCAAGATGAGGAGGAAGCGCACGACGCAGCGGATAATGAAGCCGAGGAACCAGAATACGATGAACACGTGTGGACTTCGCCCCGCAATGCAAAGCTGATTGTGCAAAAGATCTCAGATGCCCTCTGCCAGATTGATTCTGCTAATGCCGAGGCATATGAACAGAACACGGCCGCTTATCTTGGCAAGTTGGATGAATTGGATAGCAAATTTCAAGCTGTCGTAGATGGTGCTGCCCGCAAGACACTTGTCTTTGGGGACCGTTTCCCTTTCCGCTATTTTGCTGATGCTTACGGCCTCACCTATTTTGCTGCATTTCCCGGCTGCTCTACCGAAACGGATGCCAGTGCATCTACTGTAAAGTTCCTCATTGATAAGATGAATGCGGAGAATATTCCGGTCGTATTCCATATTGAACTTTCCAATGAGAAGATGGCGAATACCATCAGTGAGGCTACGGGAGCAAAGGTGCTGCTTTTCCACGCTTGTCACAATATTTCCAAGGCCGACTTTGAGGCGGGGAAAACCTATCTGGACCTGATGACCGCCAATGTGTCCGCTTTGAAGGAGGCGTTGCAATAATATGGCTCTGATTACATGCCAGAATGCAGCCTTCGGATACGAAGGCAACACCGTTGTCAGTGGGCTTCAATTTGAAGTCCACAGCGGTGATTATTTATGTGTTGTCGGGGAGAATGGGTCTGGTAAGAGTACCCTTATCAAGGGATTACTTCAACTAAAAGCACCCCAGAGCGGCAAGGTTTTCATGGGGGACGGCTTGGGCCTCAATGAAATCGGCTATCTACCCCAGCAGACTGCAGCACAGAAAGATTTTCCAGCCAGTGCTTACGAGGTGGTCCTTTCAGGACGCCTCGGGGCTCGTGGAATCCGTCCCTTTTACTCGCCAAGAGATAAGGCGATTGCAGAGGAAAATATCAAACGACTGGATATCAGCTCCTTGAGAAACCGTTGTTATCGTGAGTTGTCTGGTGGCCAGCAACAGCGGGTTTTGCTGGCCCGCGCCTTGTGCGCTACTAAAAAAGTGCTGCTGCTGGATGAACCGGTGGCCGGTCTTGATCCGGTGGTAACACAGGAATTATACCGGCTGATTGAGAGCATCAACCGGGAAACCGGGCTGACGGTTATCATGGTTTCCCATGATCTTCAAAGTGCAGTTAAATATGCAAGCCATATCCTGCATTTGAAAAATACGCAGTTGTTTTTTGGTAAGACTTCGGATTACCTAATCTCTAAGGTTGGACAGATATTTATAGGAGGTGAACGAAATGCTTAATATGTTGATAGAGATGTTCTCCTATACATTCCTGGTTCGTGCTGTAGTGGTGGGCTTGCTCGTGTCTCTCTGCGCAGCACTCCTTGGGGTAAGCCTCGTGCTGAAACGCTATTCCATGATTGGCGACGGACTTTCCCACGTGGGCTTTGGCACCTTGGCCATCGCTACGGCTATGAACGCGGCGCCCCTTCTGGTATCCATTCCGGTGGTGGTGGTGGCGGCGTTTCTCCTTCTGCGGATTAGTGAAAATAGCAAAATTAAAGGCGATGCTGCCATTGCCTTGATTTCCACTAGTTCGTTGGCTATCGGCGTGGTGGTCATCTCCCTGACAACAGGGATGAATACGGACGTTTGTAATTACATGTTTGGCAGTATTTTAGCCATGAGCAAGGATGATGTAACCCTTTCCGTCATCTTGGCTGTGGTCGTGCTGGGATTATTTGTACTCTGTTACAACAAAATCTTTGCGGTCACCTTTGATGAGACCTTTGCTCAGGCCACTGGGGTAAAAACTGGCATGTACAACATGCTTATTGCCTTTTTGACGGCTATCACCATTGTGCTGGGGATGAGAATGATGGGGGCTCTGCTGATTTCCAGCCTGATTATCTTTCCAGCCCTTACCTCCATGCGCCTTTGCAAGAAGTTTAAAACGGTGACCATCTGCTCGGCGGTGGTGTCGGTGGTTTGCTTCTTTATTGGTGTAATCTTTTCCTATATCAACGCTACGCCTACGGGGGCAAGTGTGGTGCTGGTAAATATCGCTGCTTTTCTGTTATTTTGGGCAGTGCGGGTCATACCCCGGGCCAAAATCAAAGAAACAGCAGAAAGGCAGGTCGTATCATGAAAAAATTTACAAGTCTATTGATGGTTTGTGCTTTAGTTGCGTTGACAGGGTGCCAAGGCGGCACTGCTGGGACTTCAGGCTCTCAAAACGATACTGGCGCAGCTAGTGACACCGTCGCTGTGAAGACGAAAGCTTCCGCTGGCGATACGGTGGAAATTAAAGAAAAGATGTTTCTGGCACAGTTGAATGACATCTACCTGAATCAAGAAGATTATTTGGGTAAAACCATAAAATATGAAGGAATGTTTACTCAGTACACCTGGGAGGAAAAGGGGGTAACCTACTATATGGTCTATCGTCAATCCCCAGGCTGCTGCGGAGCAGATGGCCAGGCGGGTTTTGAGGTGGTTTGGCCAGAAGGGGCCAGTGCCTTTTATCCCCAGGAAAATGACTGGGTGGAAGCCGTCGGTGTTTTAGAAACGGTAGAAGAAGATGGATATACTTATCTGCGACTTTCCCTGTCTTCCTTGACGGTACTGCCTACCCGTGGCGCGGAATTTGTGAACCAGTAAAGGTGATGAAATAGCACAATTTGTTGTTTTATGGCCCATTTTAGTATATAATGATAACAACTATTTTTTAAAGATTACTCATGAAAGTTATATTTTTGTATTCGTTGATTATAGATACAAGTAGTTCTGGAGACCCATATGGAATATAATGAAATTTTAAATGAGCATATCACCATTAAAGAGTTGTTTGAAGCCATGCCAGTTGCCTTGGCGTTAGTGAACAGAGAAGGCGAATATCTACTGGTCAACAACGCGTTGGTTTCCTTAGGAGGAGTATTTCACGCCAATTTAATAGGACAAAAAATAGGTGAAATCAGCCCTATAGCAGAATTAAACAGCCGTGAGGATTTTAAACTTTTCGATGCTGGCATTGAGGTGCCGGATCATGAGTTGACCATTAACGGTGATTTTTTTCAAGTTTCTGTCAGCCCCTTGCGGGATAATCAGGGTTACGCTATTGCGGAAATGGTTGCAATAACCAATATCTCTAAGATTAAAAAAATTGAAACTCAGCTGTATGAAACAAATAAGAAGCTCGTTCTTCTATCAAATCAAGATCCTTTAACAGCCTTATTAAATGCACGAGGTTTCTATGAGACGATTGGAAACTTGATCGAGGAAGAAGCTGACGAGCAAATGGTGTATAGTGTATTTTTTATTGATATCGACCGTTTCAAGCAGATTAATGATACTTACGGGCATCAAATGGGAGATGCCGTTTTAGTTCAAACAGCAGGCGTTATAAAAGCTCTGTGCCGGGACAACGATACCATTGGCAGAGTTGGGGGCGATGAGTTCTCTGTATTTTTACCGAAGACAGCTTATAAGGAGGCCTACCTGCTTGCAGAAGCATTACGGGCTGAAATCGAAAGGCTGATACCAGTAGCAGAAGATGCTTCATTAAAAATAACGGTAAGCATCGGTGTGGCAGAAGGAAAAGGTAAGAGTATCTCGTTGATGGATGTTCAAAGTAAAGCCGATTGTGCAATGTATACGGCTAAAAGAAAATCTGGAAATCAAGTGTCAGGTGTTTTTTAGGCATTGGAAATTAAACGCAAGTAGGAACGTAATTCAAGATAAAAGAAATAGAGGCGGCGGGCTTTTTAGCCTGCCGTTTTTCATTTCGCTGAATTTAAGCGGGCGCTGCTTATTTGAGTGCACATTTTGACGAATATTGTTATAATATAGAGATAAGACGCCATAATGGGTTGAAGGGAACCGGAAAGTTCCTGCCAGACAAGATACACAGATGATGAGGACAATACCATGAAAAGAAAATTAAGGATAAGCATATGGATAATGGGCATATTTCTATTACTTGAAAGCCCACCGGGGGTGCAGGCGGATACGAGTCTGTTAGATTTAACCGCCAGCAATGTATCTCTGACTCAGGAAGAGAAAGACTATATTCAGGAGAAACATGTGATCCGGGCCATAGCCGTAGACGGCGCAGCCCCGATTATGTATGTAGATAAAGAGGGAGAGCCCCAGGGAATTTCCAGGATGTTGATGGAGGAGATTTCCAAGCGCACAGGGCTAATTTTTGAATACGCCGTATATGATGATATGGTTTCGGCTCTAGCCAGTGATTATGACATCTTCATGGGAATGCCTCATCAGTATGCATCAGAAGGCATGATTTTCTCCGAACCTTATTTGCAAGGTAAATCCATACTTTATTTGAACGCAGCTTTAAATGTAAATGACTTGCAGGGTAAACGGTATGCGGCGGTAAGGGGAAGGACTTTGCCTGAGGGAATAGAACCAGAAAATGCTATTTACTACGGATCCCGCCTAGAAAGCATTGAAGCGGTGAATAAGGGAGAGGCCGATTACGGCTATGGCAATGCCTTCTCCGTTAATTTTTATACGTGGAACAAAGGTTACAAGAATCTGGTTACTATCCCCGTAGGGAAGGAAGACCGGGAATACTGCCTGGTTTTTCCTAAAGACAACAGCCTGCTGATTTCTATCGTCAATAAAACTATTGAAGGGATAGATAAAAGCGACATTCAAAAGATGGTTTTAGACTCGATGATTTCAGGGGAAAGACCCGTGAACTTCACGATGATAATGGACAATTATGGAGAGAAGATTATCCTGATCGGGTGTTTGCTTATGAGTATACTGCTCCTAAGCATCGTCTCTTATATGCAGGTCAATGGGCGGCTGCGGATGCAGAATCAGAAGTATGAACAGCTGTCCGCGCTATCCGATGAATACCTGTATGAATATTTTGCCCGTACAGACAGGCTGGTATTTTCGGAAAAATGCCAATCCCTCTTTGCTGATGCAGGTGCAGAAGAGGTGGTTCGCCAGAAGCTGAAAGAGCTGCATTCTCGGCCCAAAACGGATGGAAATACCATCATCACGCTGCCTCTGGGGGAAGAGGAAACTGGCGTATTTAAAGCCGTACATTTCAGTATCTATCATCACAATGGCAAGCTCAATTCCGTCATCGGCAAGCTGATTGATATCAGTCAGGAGGCAGCGGAAAAGGAAGAGCTGTTAATTAGTGCCCAGATTGACGGGCTGACAGGCCTGTACAATCCAGTGACCACCAGACAGCTGATAACCAGCCGACTGAAGGGCAAAGGGCCTCTGAAAATGGATGGGTTGATGCTGGTAGACTGTGACCATTTCAAAAGCATAAATGACAGCTACGGCCATCTGGCTGGAGATCAAATGCTTAAATTGCTGAGCCGAAGTTTGGAAAAGACCTTTGAAAAAAAGGCAATTATTGGCCGAATCGGTGGCGATGAATTTGCCGTATACGTAAGAAATATCTCTTCTCCAGCCTTTATCAAGGAAAAATGCGACCAGTTAAAAAAGACTCTTCAAGAGGAGGAGGCAGAGATTGCTCTTTCGGTCAGCATCGGCATCGCTCTTGTTGTGGGGGAAACCGATTACGACACCGTGTTTGATCGAGCAGATCAAGCGTTGTATCAGGCCAAACGAAACGGAAGAGATCAGGCCGTCTTTTATGATGAGGCAAGTCAATAAGTTTGTATACTTTGGGACCTAAACTCTCTTATACATCCAGTACTTGAATTCTATATTGCAGTTCGGGCATGACAGCCTTTAGGCCGAGGCAGATTCGTTCCAGGGCCTCTTGACGGTAAGACACAGAGGTGTGCCGATGGCCTTGAATGACAAGCAGGAGTTTTTTTGTCTGGGGGGTAATCTTGTACAGCTCTGAATCACGGCAGTCCAGATAAGCTAAGATACCTTGCTGATCCCGATAGACTAAATCTGTGGCGGCTACTTTTTTCTCCGGGGCCATGATGGGATAAAAGGTATCTTCTCTTTTGGAGATGGTAAATTCCACCGGAAACTGGATTTTGTCCAAGTCATGGGCGCCTATGGACAGGTAGGACTGGAGGGTTTCGGCGTTGTACCAATCTACCACGGTGTTAATTCGAGGCAGGGAACCTCGTCGCTGGATGTTTTTGATCAGGGCTTCAGCAGTAGGCGGATTTTTCTTAGAACTTCGACCCACCTGCTGAACTAATTCCCGGTAGCCGATTACAATCGGATTTTCATCCAATTCTTCCAGATTAAGCGCTAAAGCTTTCTGTTGCCAGTGCTCCAGAAACAATTGCTTTTCCTCTGAAAGGGAAGCCTCCAGGTCTATGCCTGACATAGTCGCGATAACCACTTGCTGAATCCCCAGACCAGCTAGACTTTTATCTAAAATAAATTCCATAGGTTCTCCTCCCTTACCAGAAGAATTCACTTCTTCTGGATTGTATGGACCGCAATATCAACAAAATGTTCATTTTGTTGCGCATATGCGAGCTAAAAGCGCCTCGCAGAGGCTTTTTTTATAGATATATTCTAGCACGAAAAAGCTGAAATTTTCAACCAATTCGCATAACTTTAGCATAGGAGATAAAGATTTGCCGGATTGGTTGGTTTTATTTTTTGAAATTGGTTGTGTTTTCTATAAATCCATCGTGATATGATGAGGCCACATTAACATTATTATTACGGAGGAATGCAACATGAAAATCAATGATTTTAAACTAGAATGTTATTTTGGTCTGTACGAATTTACCGCACCGTACCTGCTGACCCAGTCAGACTGCGAATCCATGACCACCAAAGAACTGCTGGACTTGGAGCCGGGAGCAGAGGAGGCTTATTTGAATCAATGGTTGGGCTATACTGAAACTTGGGGAGATCCAGAATTGAGAACCGCTATTGCTGGATTGTACAAGAATATGACGGCAGAGGATGTGCTGGTATTTCACGGAGCACAGGAAGCAATCTTTGGCTACATGAATGTCATGCTCAACGAAGGCGATCACATGATTGCCATGTATCCAAACTATCAGTCTGCTTATGAGGTAGCCAATTCCGTGCCTAACTGTGAATTTTCCAAGTGGTATTTAAAGGATGACGGCAGCAAATGGGTAGTGGATTTTGACGAGCTGGAGACCTTGATTAAACCGAATACTAAGGTGATTGCGGTCAACTCCCCGAACAACCCTACAGGCTATACTTTTACCAATGCAGAGATCAAACAGCTGTGCGACATTTGTAAGAAACACGATATTTACCTCTTTGCTGACGAGGTGTACAAAGGTCTGGAACTGGATGGAGAAAAGCGAGAATGGATGGCAGACCACTATCATAAGTGTGTATCCTTAGGGGTTATGTCTAAGGCTTATGGATTGGCTGGACTGCGTGTAGGCTGGTTAGTGACCAAGGATCACGAGATCTTAGATCAAGTGGTGAAGTTTAAGCACTATATGAGTATCTGCGATTCTGCTCCGTCGGAATTTCTCTCCAAAGTGGCGTTGAAGCACAGCGATGAGCTGCTGGAGCGCAGCACCAATATCATTCGGGAGAATCTAAAGCTGATGGATGAGTTTTTCGCCAGATACCCTAAGCTCTTCGAGAAGAAGGCGATTACTTGTGGGCCTGTAGCCTTCCACAAGCTGCTGCTTGATATGCCGGTTAAAGAGTTCTGCCAGCTAGCGGTAGATAAAAAAGGCGTTCTGCTGCTGCCAGCGGATATTTATGACTTGGACGGCCCGTATTTTAGAATGGGTTATGGCCGGAAGGGCGTGCCAGAAAGCTTGGCCAAGTTTGAAGAATTCTTAATTGAAGAAAAATTTGTATAAGCAGACATACTAGAAGTTAACCGGGAGGTGTATTATGAAAACCTTATTGCTCAGCATCGATCATGTGCGAAGCTCCTTGTCCATGAAGGAGGTCATTCAGGCTGTAGAGGAAGGCTATCAGTCTTATGATGCCGGAATGGTCCAGCAGCCCGACATCGTATCCATGGAAATGCCCGCCAACAACGGGGAAACCGACATTAAATCCTGCTACAACCAGCTGAATGAACGGATATCCGTCAAGGTGGCTTCCGGCTTTTACGATAATGGCAAGTCCAATGATTTGCCGACGATGATTGGCACCATCCTGCTCTTTGATGGCAAGACAGGAGCCCCCCTTTGTATTATGGATGGCAGCCTGATTACAGGTATTCGCACGGGCGCAGCGGGCGCTATTTCCGCGAAGCTGTTGGCCAGAAAAGATTCAAAGACGGTGGCGGTTTTCGGCGGCGGAGGTCAAGCCAGAATGCAAGTTTACGCCTTGTGTCAGGTACTGGACATCCAGGAAGTCCGGGTGTATAGTGAATACAAGGACGAATTGGCCCGTTACAAGGACGAGGTAGAAGCCCAGGAAAAAGTGCGGGTTGTTTTGTGTGATACCCCAGAGGAAGCCATGAAGGGGGCGGACATTGCCATTTCTACCACCCCGTCCAAGAAGTATCTGGTCGAGAGGGCTTGGGTGCAGCCGGGTACCCATATCATCGCCGTAGGGGCAGATATGGCCGGCAAAAACGAATGGGACCCAGAGGTATTTCGAGGGGCTAAGGTAGTCAACGACAGCATCTCTCAGTGTGTCAGCAGAGGTGAGACTAGAAATGCTATTTTAGCAGGAGTCATCCAGGAAAGCGATATCTATGCAGAGATTGGTCAGCTGGTAGCGGGTCAGAAGCCCCTTCGGGAAAACGATCAAGAGATTACCCTGTTTGATACGACGGGTATGGCTATCCAGGATAATGTGACGGCAGTCAAGGTGTACCAGTTGGCCAAGGAAAAGGGTCTGGGCCAATATTTTGAGTTTATTTAGAGGAAAGGGTGAGTGCCATGAAATTTAGTATTGTGGATGCGTTTACGGACCAGCTGTTTGGGGGAATCCCGCCGGTGTGGTGATTCTTCCCCAGGGCGCAGATTTTCCAACCGATGAAGTGATGGTCAAGACGGCGGCGGAACTGCGCTATTCCGAGACTGCCTTTATTAAAGTGCTGGCAGCGGATACCTTTAATGTCCGCTATTTCACACCAGCAGCAGAAGTGGATTTATGTGGTCACGCCACCATCGGAGCGTTTTATACCCTGCTTCAGGAGGGGCTGGTGGAACCGGGTAAAGTGTATACCAACAAGACTCTGGCCGGAGATCTGAACATTGTAATTTCTGAGGAATCCATTTTGATGGACATGGGCGATCCTGAGCTGTTTGAGCATATTCCAGCGGGAGAAGCTACCGCGGAACTGTATCAAATCATGGGGCTACAGGCCGCGGGCCAGGAGTACTGCCAGCAGAAGCCGGAGGTGAAATTGCTGCCTAGAAAGGTATCAACAGGCCTTATCGACATCATGATGCCGGTAAAGAATGAGGAAGAGTTAGCCAAAATTGCGCCAGATTTTGCGGCCCTCACCGAGCTTTCCAAGAAGTATGGCGTGGTTGGGGTTCATGCCTTTACGGTAAATGGAAGTGATGGCCGGATTCACGCTCGCAACTTTGCACCCCTGTATGATATTGATGAAGAGGCAGCCACTGGCACATCCAACGGAGCCCTAATTTATTACTTATTTGATTGCGGACTGGTCCAGCCAGAACAAATTTATTCGGTGATTCAAGGAGAACAAATGGGCCGGCCTTCGGAGATTGCGGCTCAGGTTACCGTGGCAGGCGGTAAGGAAAGAGTCAAAGTAGGCGGTTTCGCAGTGACCTTAGCTACGGGAGAAATCAATATATAAAGGGGCGATTGTTGATGTTGAAAGTTTTATTGGTAAGCGGCAGTCCACGAGCAGAGGGCAATACCAAGACCGCTTTGAATCAGGTGCTAAAAGGCATTCAGGTCAAGGAGCCTCAGGCAGAAGTGGCGTTGCTGGACCTCGGCAAGATGAAGCTGAGTGGCTGTACCAACTGTGATGCTTGTAAAGAGAATGGAGAAAACTGTGTGATTCCCGACGAGGGCGCGTTGTTGACAGACAAGCTGGAAGAGGCAGACGTGGTTATTATTGGGACCCCGGTATATTACTGGGGTATGACGGCGCAGTTAAAGACTGCCATTGACCGGCTGTATGCCAAGGAGGAGCAGCTTCGGCAGCAGAAGAAAAAGCTTGGATTCCTGGCAATCGGAGCAGCTTCCGTGGAGGATGTACAGTATAAAATGATTGCCGACCAATTTAAATGTATCGGAGATTATTTCGGCTGGAGTTTGGTATTCAACAAAGCCATATCTGCTTTTGAAACAGGAGATTTGGCGAAGAATTCTGCTCAGCTCCAAGAATTAGAAGCACTTGGTCAAGCCGTGTAAAAAGGTTGGCAAAGATAAAAGCACACTGGGATAGTGTGCTTTTTGCATGTTTGCAAGTCCGGCGTCCCTTGCGCATAAATTAGAATTTCCCGAGGGTTCCCAGTTTTAAGTGGTATTTGTTGAGTTTGTAGTTCAAGGTTTGTCTGGAAATCTTCAAGTCTTCTGCTAGATTCGCCAGGGAGGTGGCTTGCTTTCCTCGCTTAGAGATAAACGCCTTTTCAAAGGCTTCCAGCCCCTCGTTTAAGGAGCTGAAACCAAACCAATCGGCCTTTTCTGCACCAGAGCTTATAGCAGACGTGCCCTCCAGGGGGTAAAATCGGGGAAAATCGGCCTTTTCAATCAGGTTGGAGGAGGCAAAATTAAAAGCTCCTTCAATGGAATTTTTCAATTCCCGCACATTGCCCGGCCAATCGTAGGCTTGCAGAAAGGCGGAAACCTCAGGGGAAACGCCCTCAATATTCTTCTTCATCTCACTGTTGTAGTGATGGATAAAATGCGCAGTTAAATAAGGGATATCTCCCTTTCGTTCCCGCAAAGGCGGTACTTCAATTTGTACACCGGATAAACGATAGAATAAATCCTTTCGGATGCGGTTTTCGTTTATACAGCTCTGGGGATGTTCATTGATAGCAGCGATAATGCGCACATCAATTTTTTTGGGCGCAGAGCCGCCAATGCGAGTAATCTTCTTTTCTTCGATGGCTTTCAGCAGCTTAGCCTGCATGTTCAAATCCATGGAATTAATCTCATCTAAAAATATCGTGCCGCCGTTGGCCAGTTCAAAGATACCGGCCTTGCTTTCGGCACCCGTGTAGCTGCCTTTGGTAGTGCCAAAGAAAATACTTTCTAGCAAGGTGTTGGGAATGGCCGCACAATTTTGCGAAATAAATAAGTGGTTTTTTCGGGAACTGGAGCTGTGAATGGATTGGGCTACCAGTTCCTTTCCGGTACCAGTTTCTCCATATATAAGAATGCTGGTATTGGTTTGAGCAACCTTATGTATTTTAAATTTGAGCAGTTCAATTTCTTTGGATGTGCCGATAATATCGTGAGGCATATACAGGTCATTGGCATGGGTTATAGTCAGATTGGATAAGTCGATATTGTTGCGAAAGGTCAGCGCATCAATAAACTTGGTGGTGCTGATGGCACCGATGATCTCCCCGTTTTCTACAATGGGAAAGGTGTTGTCCACCGCAGAAATTTCCCTTCCTGAGGCATGGAGCAAGGTCTGAACTTGATTGGTTGTCGTCTCTCCGTACTTGACGGCGCGGAAACAGGTAGAAGTCTCTTCTGTTAAATTGGGCCAGATATCCACTGGGGTCTTACCGATGGAATTTTTCTCATTAAGGTTGATATCGCTGTTGATAAAGAGCCGGTTATAGCGAATGACACAATCCTTATCTACAATCATGATGCCATCAAAGAAATTCTCTATTTTCGTTACCAGATTATAATAAACGTCATCAATCATTTTAGGCACTCCTTCCAACTTAAAATTAATTTTATGATAGCATATGCCAGTACAAAGGTGTAAAGATTTTTCACAATTGGTAAAAAAGTTTACACCTTTGCCGGAGTTTAATAAAGACCTCTCATAACAAAACAGTGAAAACGCAGCGAGCCGATTAAATATTTTTAAGGCCCGCTGCTTTTATATATTGGGGATTAGGAGCGTTTCTTCTTCTTGTAGAAGAAGCTTATAAAACGGTCTAACACCACGTTGGCATTCTTCTTGCTCTTTATGGATAGAAAGGTGAGGCTAAAGAGGAAAGCGAGACCAGAGAAGAGGAGGGAAGGGCGATGGCTTGAATAAAACGGCCGAATCCATTGGCAGAGAAGTATTTACACCAGAAAGGATTAAAAGTAATTTAAAAAAGTTTTAAAAAAGAGAATTTTTAAAGAATTCCAAAGAGAAGAAGGAGAAAATTAGAAATGGATAAAATCATCGGTAAGGAGATCGAGAAGACGGATAACCTGAATCGGGCATTGAAGCTGCCGGCTATTGTTATGGTCAGCATGGGTGGAACTGTCGGTACAGGTCTGTTCTTAGGTTCGGGATACGTGATGCAAAATGCAGGCCCTGGCGGAACTTTAATCGCCTATTTGTTTGGCGGTGTTATTATGTATTTGATGATGTTGTGTCTGGGAGAGTTGATGGTAGCAAAACCAGTAGCAGGCGGAGTGCAGGCCTATGCTACAGAATTAGTCAATCCGGCTATGGGCTTTACGGTAGGCTGGATTAAAACCTTGGCCTATGCCCTCACCGCTTCGGCTCAGCTGGTAGCTTCATCGATTATCGTCAGCAATATTTTTCCCCAAGTTCCGTCCATTTATTTTATAGTGGCATTTATTCTGCTTTTTATTGTGATGAATATGGGGCCTGTAGACAAGGCTGGAAATTCAGGATTTGTATTTAGCAGCATTAAGTTTTTCTTAGTGATCTCTTTTATAATCGTTGGCTTTGCCATGATTATGGGGGTTGGATTTAAACCGACAGGTTTTTCTAACATGGTCAATGACGGTGGATTTTTTCCTATCGGAATCAAGGGCATTGTCATGACCATGATGTCAGCAGCTTTCGCTTTTGGCGGAGCTGACCTTTGTGCCAGTGCAGCAGGTGAAGCTGAAAATCCGGAGAAAACCCTTCCGAAGGTAATCAACTGGACCATCTGGGGTTTGATTCTGTGCTACATTGTATCCTTTGTCATTTTGTTAGCCATTTTACCGTGGCGTACTGCCAGCTTAAATTCCAGCCCCTTTGCCGATGTATTTAAACTTGCTGGTTTACATTCCGGGGAGCTCATCGTCAATGTTTGCGTGTTGACCTCGGCACTGTCTTCCGGAAATGCTTTTGTCTTTGCCTGCACGAGGTCTTTGTGGTCCATGGGAAGTCTGGGTCAGGCACCAGCTTTTCTGTCTAAGCTGAGTAAAAAGAAGGTGCCGATTCCGGCTCTGTTGGCGACCATGCTGGTGGCTTCTCTAGCCGTGGTATCTGCCTTTGTGGCAAAAGATACGGTTTACTTATTCTTACAATCCGTCATCGGTATTGCCAACGTATTTACCTACAGTTTGTATGGTGTCTGTCTCATGGCTTTTAGAAAGGTTTACATAAAAGAAGGCGGGTCTTTGGGAAATTTAAAATATAAAACACCTTTTTTCCCGCTTACACCTATACTGCTCATTTTCATGTGCGCTATTTTGTTCATTGGCATGTTCTTTGATCCCAGCCAAAAGTTGGCCTTGATGACGGGCATTCCAACCTTGATTTTGCTGTACGGATTTTTTACAATCTATCAGCGGGCAGCTAAAAAGTCCATGAGTACAGGAAACATTGCAGCAGCTGGTATTGACCAGAGAAGGGAATAACCTATGAGTAATATTCAGGAATTACTTTATAAATTGGTATCGGTACAGAGTGATACGGGCACCGCCTTGGAGGTGGGCATGGCTGAATACATTTTTGCCCTCATAAAAGAGCAGAAATATTTTCAGGAGCATCCAGAGCTCTGTGGTATGTATCACGGAAAGGATTTCTTAGAACGGCCAGTGGTGTGGGCTCTGAGAAGAGGACGGAGCCAGAAGACCATTGTTCTCACCGGACATTACGATGCCGTGGGGCTAGAGCCCTATGGAACCTTAAAGGCCTACGCGTTAAAGCCTGAGGAATTGAAAGAAAGATTGAAGGAATTGGATTTGCCAGAGGAAATAAAGGCAGATTTGGAAAGCAGCCAATGGCATTTTGGCCGGGGCATTAATGATATGAAGGCTGGTATTGCCATCAATCTAGATGCGGTGGCGGCCATCGATCAGGCAGAGGCAAATATTCTCTTTATGGCGGTTCACGATGAAGAAAATTTATCAGCAGGCATGAGGCAGGGCGCTACCTTGCTAGTAGAGTTGGCTCAAAGATATCATTTGGATTATCGGCTCATGGTCATTACAGAGCCACACAGTCGAACAGAGGCTGACCGCTTCAAATTTTTTACCGGCACAGTGGGCAAAATCATGCCGTTGGTGGTAGCGAAAGGAAAAACCGCACATATTAGTGATGTCATGAAAGGGCTGAATGCTGCGGTTATTACGTCAGAAATTATAACAGAGCTGGAACTGAACCCCAAGCTTTGTTCCTCAGACCTAGGGATGACTACCACGCCGCCTACTATACTTTATGCCAGGGACTTGAAAGGGACTTATGATGTTTCCGTGCCGGAATACAGCGCCTTTTACCTAAATTTCTCTTTTTTAAAGAGCAAGACGGCAGAGCATATTCTGGGGGAAGTCAAGGCTGCCGCGCAAAAGTCTTTTCAGAAGGTTATTGAAAAATATCAGAGTGCTGAAAAATACCTGCGAAAAGAGGGGAGTTCAGAAGCTGGTGAAGCACAAGCTTTTCTTCCTTTGGTCTACACCTTTGAAGAACTTCAGGATGCAGCGAGCAAGAACAATGCTCGTTATGAAGAGGAACGGGACCGGCTGTACGAAGAGATTTTGGCACAGCTTCAGGTTAAGGTTCTTACCGTTCAAGAGGCAGGCATCCAAATTGTAAAAGAGATCATTCAGCTGTCTCTGATAACGGAGCCCCTGGTGGTGGTAGGCTTTATTCCTCCTTACTATCCGCCAGCCAGCAACAGCTACCTGCCGCAGAACAGTGACATCTTTGAAGACCGTTTGGAAGCTGTGTTGGCAGAAACTTATGGGTTGAAGCTGGATAAGGAAGCTTACTTTATGGGTATAAGTGATGGCAGCTATACGTCCTGCACCGATCGGGGAGGAGAGGAAAAAGTTATGGCCAGCATGGTTACCTCTGAGGACATGTATCATATCCCCTTTGAGCAGCTGGAAAAGCTCTCAATACCGTTTTTAGTCCTGGGCCCATGGGGCAAGGACTATCATACCATCAGTGAACGAGTCTACATGCCGGATGTGGAAAAGACGGTGCCAGAACTAATTCGAACCCTGGTGGAGATGATATAATCAACAAAAAAGCACCTCAGAAAAGGGGTGCTTTTTGTGTATGCGTATGATAAAATACAGGCAGGTGCTATCCAAAAATTGGTAGGCGGTCAGCCCTCTGCGGAGGGGGTGATGCATATGTCCACAGCGGAAACAATAGCTTTTACAGCTTTACTTGTCAATGTTGTTCTTGTTACATATACGGTCACAAAAAAGAAATAAACCGCCGAGCCTGAGAAACTTGCGGTTTATTTAAACTTGCGATTATTCTGGGCTGACCGACTGCGGGCAGCACCTTTTCTTTATATATATTATCACATCAACAAAAAGATGTCAAATATGAGTCCACCCAAGGTACGAAGTAGCTTGTTGGCGGAGTGAGGCAAGCAAGACAAGAGGGCTTGCTTTTTTTAGGCGGAAAATTGGCTGTTGTAAAGCTGGGCATAAAACCCTTGCTGCTTTAGCAGCTCTTCATGCCTGCCCTGCTCGATAATATTGCCTTCCTGCATGACCAGAATGACATCGGCTTCTCGAATAGTGGACAGGCGATGGGCGACAATGAAGCTCGTTCGTCCTTCCATCAGCCAAGCAAAGGCATTTTGAATTTTCAGCTCCGTGCGTGTATCGATAGAGGAGGTGGCTTCATCCAAAATTAACATAGGTGGTTGGCACAGCATCACACGAGCGATGCAGAGCAGCTGTTTCTGACCTTGAGATAGGCCGCCGCCATCTTGACCGATGAGAGTATCGTAGCCTTGGGGCAGGCGTTTGATGAAGCTGTGAGCGTGAGCGGTCTTCGCCGCGTTTACAATCTCCTGGTCGGTAGCCTGAGGCTTGCCCATGGCGATATTTTCCCGGATTGTGCCGGAGCGCAGCCAAGTATCCTGGAGGACCATACCGTAGCTGCTGCGCAGGCTCTGGCGGGTAACTTCACGGATATCTTTTCCCTCCACTTGTATGCTGCCGCTGTCCACGTCGTAGAAGCGCATCAGCAGGTTGATGATGGTGGTCTTTCCGCAGCCCGTGGGACCTACGATGGCAATTCGCTGGCCCGGTGCAACCGACAAGTTGAAATTTTCAATAAGCCTTTTAGTTGGTGTATAAGAAAAGGCCACTTGATTTAAGGTTACATTTCCCTGGACCGTCTCTAAAGAAACGGCAGAAGCCGAATCTGGTGTTTGAGGTTCTTCCTCAATAATCTCAAACACTCGAGCCGCACAGGCCAAGGCATTTTGGAGCTCGGTAATGACCCCGGAAATTTCGTTAAAAGGTTTGGTATATTGGCTGGCATAGCTTAAAAAGCAAGCTAGCTGGCCTACGGTGAAGACGCCTCCCATGCCAATACAGCTTAAGGCTCCTACTAGGCCTACGCCGGCGTAGACCATGCTGTTAATAAAACGGGTGGCTGGATTGGTGATAGAGGAGAAAAACGTTGCTTTCTGGTAATATTCTGCCAGGCGCTCATTGATTTCATCAAACTGGTGTAGGTTTTCTTCTTGGTGGGAGAATGCCTGCACCACCTTTTGGTGCTGAATCATTTCATCAATCAGCGAAGTCTGTTGCCCCCGAGTTTCCGATTGCAGTTGGAACATGTAATATGTTTTACGGGCAATAAAACGGGCCACCAGCAGAGAGATGGGCGTCAGCAGAACTACAACCCACGCAATTCGCCAGTTGATGGAAAACATGAACAGCAGGGTGCCTAAAATCGTGATTACTCCTGTAAATAATTGGGTGAATCCCAGCAAAAGACCGTCTGCAAACTGATCTACATCGGCGATAACTCGGCTGACGATTTCCCCATGAGCGTGGGCATCTAAATATTTCAGCGGCAAGCTTTCAATTTTTTCAAAAGCTTCTCCTCGCACGTCGCGGATAACTTGAAAGGTAATGCGGTTATTGATAATGTTCATCAGCCACTGTAAGATTGCGCCTGCGCCTACAGAGATCAGGATAAGGGGCAACAGGCGGTAGATTGCGGGAAAGTCCACCTGACCTGGACCTAGAATCAAGTCAATGCAGCGACCTACTAAAATTGGTACATATAGAGACAGGCCCACGGTGATGGTAGCAAAAAGGATGGAAGCAGCCAGCAGCAGGCGGTAACGCTTTAAGCGGTACAAAATTTTCTGACTGGTTTTTTTAGGCTTGTTCATCTAAAGCATCCTCCTTTTTGAACTGAGATTGATAGATTTCTTGGTAGATATCGCAGGTTTTCATCAACTGGTCATTTGTGCCGATGCCGGCAATCTGACCGTCGTCCAGCACGATAATTTTGTCACAGTGTTGGATGGAAGAGGTTCGCTGGGAGACAATCAGCACCGTAGGGCGTGGGTCTAAGGCGGCGATGGCTTTGCGCAAGGCGGCATCGGTGGCAAAATCCAAGGCGGAAGCACTGTCATCCAGAATCAGAATTTGAGGTTGGCGCACTAAGGCTCTGGCGATGGTCAGCCGTTGTCTTTGGCCGCCAGAAAGGTTTTTACCATCTTGATGAATCAAGTAGTCGAGGCCGCCTTTCCCGTTGACCACCTCTTCGGCTTGAGCCGTGGTCAGGGCCTGGAATATTTCTTGATCTGTCGCATCTTTTTTTCCCCATTTCAGATTTTCTCGAATGGTACCTTTAAATAGCACTGCCTTTTGGGGCACCATGCCGATTTTCTGTCTTAGGTTCTCTAAAGGATATTCTTTTACATTTATACCGTCCACCAGAACTTCCCCTTCTGTGACGTCGTAGAATCGGGGAATCAGGTGAACCAGGGAGGATTTGCCGGAACCGGTGCCCCCGATGATGCCTACTGTTTCTCCCTGACCAATGGTAAAATCCATATGAGACAGGGCACAATCACCTGTCTGACTGTAGCATAGCTGCACTCGGCGAAATTCGATGGCAGGAGGGCGGGAGACAATCTTACTGCTCTTAGCTGAATCCGAAACCACTTGCAAGCTGGAGGATACTTGAAAGACATCCTGAATCCGGTTCCCGCAGGCGATAGATTTATTGACCGTAATAATTAAATTGGCGAGCTTAATCAGCTCCGTCAGAATCTGTGACATGTAGTTGTATAGGGCGACCACAGCACCTTGGGTCAGCAGACCTGTACTTACCTGCACTGCGCCAGTCCAAATCAGCCAGACAACCGCCAGATTAATAACAATATACGTTAATGGATTCATCAGGGCGGCAATACGTCCGACATATTTTTGCACCTGAGTCAGCTGCTGGTTTGATTCCTGAAACGTTTGAAGCTCCTCCTGCTCCAGGCAAAATGCCCGGATGACTCGAACTCCGGTGAGATTTTCTCTGGTCAAGAGCAATACCTGATCTAGCTTGCCCTGGACCTTCTTGTACAGGGGGATGCACCAGCTCATGATGATGAAGACCACAGCAGATAGTAATAGGATGGCTGTTACGAAGATTAGAGCTACCCGAAAATCGATTGTAAAAGCCATAATCATGGAACCGAAGACAATGAAGGGAGATCGGAGCAGCAAGCGCAGAGTCATATTGACTCCCGATTGGACCTGATTCATGTCACTGGTCATGCGGGTAATTAGAGTAGAGGTACCCAACTGATCAATTTCGGCATAGGATAAGCCTTGAATGTGATCAAAAAGACCATGGCGCAGTTCCTTCCCGAAGCCGGCAGCCGCTTTGGCCGCATAATACTGGGCGATAAGGGAACTGGCCAGACCGGCTATTCCCAGTCCCACTAAGATTAGGCACATGCGCAGGATATAGGGAACATCGGCCAAGAGAATACCTTGATCGATGATTTTGGCGATAATCAGCGGAACAAGCAGTTCAAAAGCAGCCTCCAGCAGCTTGAACAGGGGACCTAGTAAGCTTTCCTTTTTATAGTTTCTCAAATATATCAATAATTTCTTCAAAATTAGCCTCCTAAAATAGATATTCCTTTATTAAGTATACCATGCAACCGCCTATAAAAAACACGTCTAACCATAAAAAATGAAATGAATGGTTGACAAGAGCACAAAAAAATCATAAACTCAAAATAGTGTATATACACTAAAAAGCTGAAAGGTATAATAAAAAAATGAATAAACAACAGCAAAGAAAGACCTCTTCTCCTTGCAACTGCTTAAATATACGTAGGGCATCCCATACCTTGACGGAGGTATATGATGAATTTCTAGATCCCTGTGGCCTAACTGTCAGCCAGTTTTCCTTGCTCCGGCATGTAAACTTCTTAGGGCCTATCAGTGTAAGTGCATTGTCTAATGTCATGCGGCTAGACCGGACAACCTTGGTGCGCAATCTAAAGCCGTTGGAAAAAATAGGGCTGGTGGAAGATCGGTCAACAGAAGGGTCCCGAAACAGGCAGCTTGCGCTATCGCCAAAAGGGCAAAAGGCCTGTGGACAGGCAGAAGTTCTCTGGCAGAAGGCCCAGTGCTTTACAGAAGAATACTTGGGCAAAGAAAACTTACAGCTTTTTACGGAGCTTTTAATTAAAATAGAATCCTTGAGGCCGTAAAGAGATTAGGAAAAGCAATGGAAGGAAAGTAGAAATGAAAAGAAAAAATATAGTCAAAAGCATACAAGAAAAAGCCTATCAGCTGGGATATGAGAAATGCGGCATCATTCCCCTTGATCGAATGGATGGTTTTGAGGAAAAGTTTGCAGAACGCATAGAGAAGATTCCCGCCTCTCAGCCTTTTTATGAGAACCAGCGCCGGCTGCTTGAATTTCGGGAAAAATACCCTTGGGCCAAGTCGGTGATTGTGCTTAATCTGCCCTTCAACCATTACAGGGTACCAGAGAGCTTAACTCATCGTGTCGCCAGATCTTACCTTTTTGACAACCGCATGAATCCCCAGTCAGCAGAATATCAAAGCAGCATGGCCATGGGAGAATACTTGCAGTCCTTGGGTCTTCGGGTAGACTGCAATCGGAATTTTGGAGCGGTGGGCATGAGATGGGCTGCTATGGAAGCTGGTGTGGGACTGGTACGCAAAAATAATTTTCTCTATACGGAATCAGGGTCTTGGGTGCATCTGGAGGGATTCCTCATTGATCAGGAATTGGAACTCATTGAAAAGACAGATATTCCAGTCTGTCCCCCAGGTTGTTCCAGGTGTGTGGAGGCCTGTCCGACCAGAGCGCTTCAGGGACCTTATCTGCTTCAACCGATGGCTTGCATTTCCTTTCTGACTACCTTTGGCGGGCGAAGTTTGACAGACCAGACCATCTGGAAGCAGTTTGGTTCTTGTATATACGGATGCGATATTTGTCAGGAAGTCTGTCCAATGAACAAAGGCAAGGCGCAGGGAACAACCGATTTTCCGGGCTTGACAGAACTGGAGCCCCTGCTTAATCCAGCGTACATTTTGGCCATGACGGAAAAAGAATACCAAGAGAAGATTCAGCCTAAATTTTTTTATTTAAGGCCAGATGAGCTATGGAAGTGGCAGGTAAACGTTTTGTGGTTTATGGTCAACAATGGAGTGGAAAAATATAAAGAAGTGCTTGTGGCAGCTTGCAGTCATGAACAGGAAAAAGTACGAGCGCTGGCTCAGGCCATGTGCGGAGAATTCTTTTAAGACAGCGGTGCTTGTGGTAAAATGTTTTTAACAGAACTGGGCGTACCAGCCATGAAATTACAGCAGCCTGCGGGTGACACACCGTCGTCATACAGCTGGAGGAAGAAAGCCAGGATAAGATATGAAAGAAAAAATCACGCACATGATACAAGACTTTGTTCAGTCCCACGGGGAACGGGATGAGATTCGTACTAAATGGGGGGAGCCGCTGGTGGGTTTTGCAGCTGCGGATCATGCCTACGTGCTTCGGCTTAAAGAGGTAGTGGCAGAGCACCACCGGATGCCCAAGGATGTACTGCCAGATGCCTCTATCGTGGTGTCTTACTTTGTCCCTTTCACCAGAGAATTAGCCAAAACCAATCAAACCTTGGGAGCACTTGCCTCACAAGAATGGGCCTTGGCATATGAAGAGACAAATGCTATGTTCATACAGTTAAATCGATACCTCATAGAGGAGATGGAAAAGATTGGATATAAGGCGGGGACTTCGCCAGAAGCCCTTACTTTTGATCAAGAACAGCTGAAAAGCAACTGGTCACAGCGTCATTTTGCCCGAGCGGCAGGTCTGGGAACCTTTGGCATTAACAACATGCTCATTACAAAGAAAGGCTGCTGCGGTCGGTATAATTCCGTGGTCACTAACTTGGATGTGGCACCGGACCAGCCGTTAGAAGAGGACTATTGCCTGTATAAGAAGAATGGTGGCTGCAAAGTCTGTCTGACCCACTGTCCGACCCAGGCCCTTACAGTGGAAAGCTTCAATCGATACAAATGCCATGAGGTGCTGAAAGAAAATGCCCGCAAGTACAATCAATTCGGCAGTTCCTATACGGACGAGACAGGAACGCTTTCCAACAGCTTGGGCAGTGAGGTCTGCGGTAAATGTGTGGTGGGGCTGCCTTGCTCCTTTTTTAAGCTGATATAAATTCTGCTGCCCTTGAAAGAGATACTTTTACCGTATCTCTTTTGTATTTTAGCGTATACTATGAAGGTGGTTTCATAAAACATAAATCCAACCACGATTAAAAAGCCTCTCCATGGTGAGAGGCTTTAATATTTTATACTTTTCAATAAAAAGTAAATTTTAAACAGAAAGGTGGTGTTGCCCAATGACAAATAGTACAAATGTACCCAATAGATTGAAAAATGAAACCTCCCCATACCTGCTGCAGCATGCGTATAATCCAGTAAACTGGTATCCATGGTGTCCGGAAGCCTTTGACAAGGCCAGGAAAGAAGATAAACCGATTTTTCTCTCTATTGGGTACAGCTGACCTATGGTTGACATAGGACTTGTCATTGGTGTCATGTGATGGCACACGAAAGTTTTGAAGACCAGCAGACCGCGGAAGTGTTAAATGAACACTTTGTTTCCATCAAAGTGGACAAGGAGGAGCGGCCCGACATCGACAGCATCTATATGGCTGTCTGCCAGGCCTTTACGGGAAGCGGAGGATGGCCGACCAGCATTTTTATGACCTGGGAGCAAAAACCATTCTTTGCAGGAACTTATTTTCCGAAGGAATCTAACTATGGCAAGATGAGCTTTAAGAATCTGCTTCAGGCCATGCTTCGGTATTGGCGGGAAGATCGGGAGAAGCTGCTGTCTGTATCTCAGGAGATGGTAGAGCACCTCCGGGGACGAAATCAACTATTTCAAGGTGAATCTGCGGACGAGAAGCTGCCGGAGCAGGCAGTGCGTCTGTTTGCACGGGGATTTGACCGGGAGAATGGAGGCTTTGGATCGGCGCCTAAGTTTCCGATGCCACACAATCTACTGTTTTTAATGAGCTATTATGAGAAAGACCCTAACGCAGAGATTTTGCCAATGGTGGAGAAGACGTTACTTCACATGTACAAAGGAGGCCTATTCGATCACGTGGGGTACGGGTTTTCCCGGTATTCTACGGATGCACGCTTTCTAGTACCCCATTTTGAGAAGATGCTCTACGACAATGCCTTGCTGCTCATGAGCTACAGGGCCGCCTTTGAACTGACGGGAAAATCTGTTTACCGGCAGGTGGCAGAGAAGACGGCAGCCTATGTGCTCCGAGAGCTGACCAGCCCAGAAGGTGGATTTTACTGCGCCCAGGATGCGGACAGTCAAGGGGTAGAAGGGAAATTTTACCTAATAGATTACAGCGAAATCACTCGTCTGTTGGGGCAGGAGACGGGAGCGGCGTTTAACAGATATTACGGGATTTCTCTCGAAGGCAATTTTGAAGGCAGCAATATACCGAACCTATTGGAAAATGATCAGATGGATGAACGTTTCCTGAATCATCTCCCTCAGGTATATGAGTACAGAAAGTCCCGGCTGCCCTTGCATTTGGACGATAAGATATTGACCTCCTGGAATGGTCTGATGATAGGAGCGCTGGCCGGGCTTTATCGAGCTACAGGGGCCATAAAATATTTGCAAGCGGCTGAAAAGGCGTATGCTTTTGTTGAGGAAAACCTGCGAGAGGGCGATACCCTTTATGTCAGTTGGCGGCAAGGCGCTCGTTCAGCTAAAGGATTTTTGGACGATTATGCTTTTTATGTTTTTGCTCTTTTGGAACTGTATGAAGCCACTTGGAATGAGGTCTATTTGGATCAGGCAGAGCGGTTGTGCCACAAAGCGGTGTCAGACTTTTGGGATCAGGAACAAGGGGGATTTTTCCTGTATGGAAAGGAGAATCAGCAGCTGATCGCCGTACCGAAGGAAACTTATGACGGAGCCATTCCCAGTGGCAATTCCGTCATGGCCTATAATCTGGTGGAGTTATCCCGCATGAGGGAGAAGGCCCTATTGGCGGAAACGGCTGAAAAACAGCTAGCCTTTCTTTCTGCAGCGGCTAAGGAATATCCAGCGGGTTACAGCTTTTTCCTGCTGGCATTGCTGCGATATCTGGAGCCTCCAGCGGAGGTGGTCTGTGTGCTGGCCCAGCCTTCGGATCGAGGGGACTTGGCGGTTCTGCGAAATCGTCTAAGACATGTGCGGGTTCGGATTCTCGGAGAGCAGACGGAAGAATACCGACTGTTGAATGGCAGAATGACCTTCTATGTGTGCAAGAATCACAGCTGTCTGCCACCGTCTAATGATCTGGAGGCGGTATTGGGAGCAGAGATTGAAAGGTGCTGATTGTCTGCTCATCAGGGCAGATGCCTGATTTTCAGTTCAGACCAGGCTGGATAAACGGAGCCTCCAGATATTGGATAACAGTTTTCAGGTCCCCGACAATGTGATATACTGGAGCAAACAGTAAGCCGCAATAGAAGTCGTAATAAAGGGAGTAAGTTAGATGAGAAAACAGATTTTAGGGGGAGTGCTGGCACTGTGCCTGCTGGTTGCAAGTCCGGTATGGGCTGCTGAGAAGCCAGCGCTGGGGTTTCAGGTAAACGGAACCAGTGCAGTTTTCACGGAGGAGACCGGGCTGCCCTACCTCAGTGAAAGTGGCCGGGCGATGATGCCTCTGCGAGCCTGCCTGTCAGCGATCGGCTGCAAGGTGGATTGGAATCAGGAGAAGCAGACCGCCATATTGGATAAACATTCGCTTCAAGTTCAGGTGCCCGTCGGTGAGGCTTTCCTCTATGTAAATGGCCGAAAGGTGGCGACGGACAGCCCGGCAGCTTTGAAGAATGGTCGGGTCTATGTGCCGCTGCGAGTAGTGTTGGAAGCCTTTGGCTACGGCGTGGATTGGGACAATCAATCGGGCACCGTCCAGGCTACAGAGCTGACAGCTTTCAATATAAATGGAGGGACTACCGGTATCTTTTCCAGACAACAGTTGAATTTTGACGGCTTTGATGGTATAGAAGGGGATGTAACACTGCCATATGTGACGATTGGGGAAAAGGGTGATTGTCCTTATGTGTATTTCGGCCTGGACTGGGCCAACGATTTGGGCAACTTGGAGGGGGGCTTTCAATTTATAGAAGACTCTTCTCATGAGGCCTACAACAAATGGACGGTGTTTATGCGGCAGGGAAATTCCTGGCTGAGCGGAAATCAAGTATATCTGGATCAAGGATCTCGCCATCATTTGAAGCTGTACGCCCAGCAGGGAACTGGCGGCCAGATGGAAGTGGTGTTGGAGTTAGACGGTGCACCGGTAATCCGCAAGGTATCTGAGCGGTCAGACTTTCAGCAGGCAGGGATTAAGGCTGTGTTGTCCATAGCTATGTCGAAAGTGTTCGATGGCAGCAACTGCCCCTCGTCCTTTACGGGCGCTAGGCTGGACAATGTGCAGGTATCTAGAATAGGAGAAGAAATCTATCGGCCACTGACCGACTATCCGCAGTATTACAGGTGGAATCGGACCAGCGGAGCTTCAGGTATGTGGCTGGGAACGGTAGATTGTGTGCCGAACTATATACACTACCTGCCAGATGGCAGCTTGTCTATTTACAAAGGGGAATAAACAGCCATAAATGATTAGATGCTAATCGCTCTGGACTGTAAAAAAGCTTCGGCAGCCGCCGGAGCTTTTTTGTCCTGCTGGGGGTTTTCTCCTAGTAGTTTCGTCTAAAATTATCATAAGAAGTTCTTGCTTGTATGTTATAATAAATGCCAGATTAAGATTTTGTGTCTTGAGCAGAGTGAAAGGAATGAACCTACATATGAGAAATCGACGAATACAATTTATCAGCAGATATTTTGGCCATGACCTTGATTTTCGTGTCCGGCTGTTTAATGTATTGGCCATGGGCGGGACCGTCATCAGCTTTGCTATGGTACTTGTGGGGATTGCAATTGATGCGGGGATGGGAAACATTGGTGGAAACTTTATTTCGGTCATCCTATCCTATGGGCTGCTTCGTTATTCTCAGCGTACTGGTCGATACCAGCTCTGTTATTTTATTACTATCATCGCTATCTTTATGGTGCTATTCCCGGTTTTGTTTTTCACAGCAGGGGGCTATCACAGCGGAATGTCCAGCTTCTTTGTTTTTGCAGTGGCTTTTACTATTCTAATGTTGGAGGGGAAAAGAGCCATTGCCGTGTCTTTTGCAGAAGTTATCCTGTACCTTTCTATTTGTATCATCGCTTTTCGCCATCCCGAATTGGTCAACCCATGGGAGCGGGAGCAAGACTTGCTCACCGATGTGATTGTGGGCTTCGTATCAGTCAGTGTTGTATTGGGCACCATGCTCTACTTCCACTTTAAACTCTACAACGAGCAGCAAAAGCAGCTTGCCGAGCAAAACATCTTGCTGAGCCAACTTAACCGAATGAAAACGGAGCTGTTTGCCAACATCTCCCATGAGCTAAAAACGCCGCTGACTGTTATCTCCGTACATGCCCAACGGGCCGAGGCGCTTTTAGAGTTGGGACGGGATGGGGACCTGGAGAAGATTCATGAATCCCATGCTTTGGTATATGATGAAGCAATGCGACTTTCCCGCTTGGTAGATAGCACCTTGAGATTGGCGTTTCTGCAGGAAGCTGGTGAACGAAAAACGACACAGGATATTTGTAGTATCCTCCGGACTACGGCGGAGGCCTATCGAAGCTTGCTGGAGAAAAAAGGGAACACCCTTTTGCTTTCCTTGCCGGAGACGCCTCTTCTGGTGTATGGGCATGCTGATCAGCTGGTGCAACTTATTTCCAATCTGCTCAGCAATGCTGGAGCTCACACGAAACAGGGGCATATACACATAAGTGCGGAGCAGCAAGATGAAGAGATTGTTTTTCATATCACCGATACCGGCACGGGCATTGCGCTCGAGCTTCTCTCCCGAATATTTGAGCGAGGCATAACAGACGGAGGTGGCAGCGGACTTGGTCTGTCGATTTGCCTACAGATTGCCCATGATCACTGTGGTGAGATTATGATTGACAGCGTACAGGGAGAGGGAACTCGAGTCAAGGTCAAATTACCGCTATACAGGGAGGAGGGTTCTTATGCCGAAAGCTAGACTACTGCTCATTGAGGATAATCCCCGGATTCAGCTTGCCAATAAGGATATGTTGGAGCTGTTGGGTTATCAGGTGGCCATTGCCATGAACCTTGCCGAAGCAAGGATGAGCCTTTCTAAACAGGTACCGGATGTGGTGGTGCTGGATATTATGCTGCCCGATGGAAGTGGACTGGACTTTCTGAGAGAATTGCGCCAGTACACGGATCTCCCCATATTAATGCTAACGGCACTGGGGACAACCGAGGATACCGTGCGGGGCCTTTCCCTTGGTGCGGATGATTATCTTGCCAAGCCCTATGACTATCGTGTGTTGGCCGCACGAGTAGAGGCCTTACTGCGTCGGGCGGGGAAGGTCCCCGAGACACTGACGAAAGGTGCGCTTCAATTTGATCTGTTGGCAAATCAGGTGTTTTTGAACGGTAAAGACTTGCTGCTGACAAAGAAAGAGTTTGCGGTTCTGCTTTTCTTGGTGAAGAATGAAGGACGCGCGTTTTCCTCAAAGCACCTGTATGAAACGGTGTGGAAACAGTCGATGGTGGGAGATGATGGTGCCGTTAAGAATACCGTTTACCGCCTGCGCAAAAAGCTGGGGGCGTTTTTCTCCATTCAATATGATACAAATGAGGAAGGGTACATCTTTGAATCGTTTTCAGATTAATGGCGCGTCAAGCGCCGTTTTTTGTACCTGCCGGTCACATTTTTGCGACTGAATTCCATTTTCTTATTGACAAATGGTAAAATATAGCCATGAATTCACGTGAGCGCCCATACGGGCGCTTTCGGCATTTTTATTAAAAAATATTTGCTATAAGCGGGAGGAGGAAATGATATTGAAAGACGGGGATTTTAATGGCAGGATTTTTCATCTTGCCGACATAGCAGAAAACGAAGTCAACTGAGGCGGTAACTCAAAAAAAATACGTTTGTGTAACCGGCATCATCGGGGACAAATTAATACCATAATAAAAAGGAGGAACAAAAATGACTTTAATCCATCAATTTGCAAATGAGAAAAAGGAGGGGCGGATTCAATGAAAAAAATAGCAAGTAAAATACTGGCGCTGCTGATTGCCGTGTGTCTGCTGCCAGGGATGCTGCCTGTGACAGCCCATGCAGGCATTACCATTGGAGTATCCAACCTTGATTTCGGCACGGTGGCAGAGGGATACCGGCAACCTGATGCGAGAGAAGCTTCCATAGAATTTTATGGCGTTGAGGGAAGTTATACAGGTATCAGTGCAAGCCTTGAAAAAGGAAATGATTCAAACTTTATAATAACCGAGGGATTATCTTCCGACACGGTTGATAGTACTAACAACAAGCTGACCTTTCGTGCTCAGCCCAAAGGGAATCTCCTTGCCGGCCTCTATACTGAGCAAGTGATTGTTACGGGCAGCGATGCGCTTAGTGTGAATATTTCTTTAACCTTTGAAGTATGTGACTCAGCCAGCTTCGGCGCCAGCATCGCCCCAAACTCTCATACCTTTCCGGAGCAAGACTACTCCTATTTCAACCCAGCGGTGGAACAAATATTCACCTTAACCAATACCGGCTCAGTACGTCTTAGCGGGTTGAAAGCAACGCTGGAAAGAGGTGAAGCTTTTGAAATCGAGACGGCCCTATCTTCTCAGGAGCTTACTAAGAAGGGGGATAGCGCAACGGTCAAGGTGCAGTCTAAATCCCATCTACTTCCGGGAATCTATACCGATACCCTTCAAATTAGCGGCGACAACGGCGAGGTGGACACCGTTGACCTCCATTTTACGATAACCCCCGGGGCACCAGCCATTATTACACCGCCGAGTAATCAAAATGTAGCAGCCGGAGGGAGCGTAACATTCACGGTAGACGCTGTCGGAGATCCGGAACCGACTTACACGTGGTCTTACTCTTTGGACGGGTATGCTTGGTACTACATCCAAGCAAGCAGCATTTATTCTTTTGTGGGAGACAATCTCCAGCTTCAAAATATCCCGGCTGCTTACAACGGATGTCAATACAAAGTTGATATCAATAACAGTAAGGGTGGCGTTTCTACCAATCCTGTCACCCTGACCGTGACAGGCAGCAGTGCCCCAGGGAATGTTATCATTGAAGACAACAGCAGCTTACCACAATACAGTTCCTGCGCAGGAAACGGTTTTGGCCCACAGGGAAATATCACTACCTACCGTGAAGCAACTTACGGCACGGCTTCCGGCAATACCCTTACTATAAAATCAGGTAATTTTACCTCAGATTGGGTGTCTTTTTACGGCGGATATACCGAAAGAACGGCTGAGGATGCGGAAAACAATCAGGTCTTTGTCAATGGCGGAAACTTTGCAGGAGCGCCTCAAAGCATTTTGGGAGGACGAAGCAAAAATAACTCCAAAAACAATACGGTTACCTTAAATAATTTTACGGGAATTCTTGATAGTGCATGTGGCAGCGGCCTTAGTTCCAGCGGAGACGCTACAGGCAATAAGGTTGTTATCGCCAGCGATTCCGGCAGCATCAATCAAGTTGTCGGGGGGTATGCAATGAATGACGCTGTCGGTAACACGGTGGAGATAAAGAGCGATGGCATCAAAATCGCGAGGTACCTCTGCGGTGGGCAATCATCCTTTGGTAATGCCACAAACAACACGGTGAGCATATCCGGCCATGGGGATTTAAGCACGGCTTTGCTGAACGGTGGCTATTCAGAGCTCTCAACGGATGCCTTTACAGGCAATACGCTGAACCTGAACGTGTCCGGTCAGCAGGTCAAGGGGTTAGGCGGCTTTGAATATTATAACTTTAAACTGCCGTCCACTATTTCCAGCGGCGGCACCATGCTTACCGTAACGGAAGGGGATGGAAAATATTCCACGCCCGGACCGGTGGATATCGAAAATACAAAAATCGGTATCAGTCTTGATGGGCAGCCGTCCCTTTCCAAAGGGGATAAAGTTGTATTGGTGGATTCCAGTGCAAAAGGATTGACCGGCACACCTACCACCACATCGGTGACCGCATCAAAGTATACCTTTGCGCTTTCGGTTGAAGGCGGCAAGCTAGTGGCGACAGTGACCGATGTTTCTTCTTCCGGAGGTAAAGGCTCCGGCGGTTCTTCTTCCGGAAAAACGACGACCACACCTACAACAGATACGCAGTCTGGTCAATCGGTGACCGCAACGGCTTCTGTAACCGCGACGGCGGGAACAAATGGTTCTGCCAGTGCATCTGTCTCTGCCAAAACCATCACAGATGTTATTGCAAAGGCTCAGGCCGATGCAAAAGCCCAAGGAAAGACGGATAGCGACATCAAGCTGGCTATCACACTGAACAATCCGGCGAGCACCAAATCACTTGACATTTTGCTCTCTCAGCCGATATTCAAACAACTAACCGATTCAAAGGTGCAGCAGCTCGAATTAAACGGTCAGCTTCTATCGATGAATTTTAATTCGAAAGCGCTGAATCAGATTCAGTCACAAAGCTCCGGTGATGTGACGGTCGCCATCCATCCGGTAACCGTTCAAGGTGTTCGCAATGCCTATGATATCACGCTGAACAGCGTCAAGGATGGCAAAGCCCAGCTGATTAGCAATCTTGGCAAAGGCAGCGTCACGCTCTCCATTCCTTACACCCCGGCAGCAAACGAAAACACTGGTCGCCTGTACGCCGTTTATGTAGATGAAAACGGCAAACTCACCCGTATCGACGACTCGGCTTACGATACAAAGAGCAAGAGCATGATTTTCAGTACTAATCATTTTTCCGTGTATGGGATAGCCTATGACTCTTCTTTTACAGATACCAGCAGCCATTGGGCAAAGGGAAGCATTGATTATGTGGTAAACCGCGGTCTATTCAGCGGTCTGGCAGATGGCACTTTCCGGCCAGATGCTGCCATCACCAGAGGGGATTTCGTTACTGCCCTCGGTAGACTCTCTGCTGTAAACATAAGTGATTACACAAAGAGCAGCTTCACCGATGTCAAGGTAGATGCATACTATCGCCCTTACGTTGAATGGGCATATAAAAACGGCATCATTCAAGGCATCAGCAGCAGTGAATTTGCACCGAATCGCGCAATTACCCGGCAGGAAATTGCCGCCGTTTTGAATAACTATACCAAGGTTATCGGTTATAAGCTGCCAGAGGCAAGTGCGGCTGTCTCCTTTACAGATGACAGCAATATAAGTCCTGTCTTTAAAGAGGCGGTGACAGCGATGCAACAGGCAGGTATCTTAAAGGGGGATCAGAACAATCGCTTCAATCCTAAAGCAAGTGCTACTCGCGGTGAAGTCAGTACCCTGTTTCAACGATACATTCCACTGACTGTTGATTCCAAAACGACTCAAAACTAGCATCCAATAAAGAAAGCGTTGAAAAAATATTCCTGTGGGCAGATTCCGCAGGAATATTTTTTATGGGGCGAGCATGTATATAAAATTGTACTTGTGAATCAAGGGATAGTTGGTATATACTATTTTATAAGTATGTTGTGGGAGGTGGGCATGTGGAAGACAAAGAGTTCTATTCCATAGGCGAAGTCAGCAAAATTTGTAATATATCCAAAAAAGCACTGCGATTTTACGACAAAATAGGAATTATATCTCCTGATAAGGTTCGCGATGACAATAATTATCGATTTTACAACAGGACGACGCTGTTGTCTTTACCTGTCATTAAATATTATAAGCAGATGGGGTTCAAGCTGGAGGAGATGCGGGAGCTTTTTGAAGGCAATACCTATGCGCTGATTGAGCGTCAGTTCCGAAATAAGATTGATGAACTGAGGGAGTTGGAAACCACAATCCATAATAGCTACACTTCTGTCAAGGATTGGTACGATTTAATCCTGGAGGCCCAGCTGGTTATTGAGAACGATGTTCACGAGGTTGCGGTAAAGTATGTGGACACCACGGTCTATGCCTTTATGGAACAGGATTTCAACTATAATTACAGGGAATCCATTATCAACATTGATTGGACAAACTACCTGGAGAGCATCAACAATGAGATTACTGGTTCAGTGGTACTTTTATTTCCATCCTTTCACGAAAAGATGGAGGGCACTTGCAAGCGAGCAAAGATTATGCAAAAACCACTTTTGAAGTATCAGGAGGATCAGGTGACGCGCATCGGCGGATACATGGCGGCATCCTGTTACCATATCGGAGGACATGAAAATATCCACGAGACCTATGCAAAGATTTGTGAGTGGGCGGATAGTCACGGCTATACGTGTGCCGAAGAGTGCTATGAGCGATATGTGACCGATTACTGGACTACTAGAAATGAAGAACAGTTTGTAACAGAGATTGTAGTTCAGATCACCCGATAAAGGCATTCCCCACAGGGGAATGTTTTTTTTGGAGCAAAACAAAAGAACATATTGTTAAAAGGCAGAAGAAAGTTTGAGGATGGATTATGAAAATGTCTTGGTTTTTTTTATTTTGTGCTATTGTTTTTGAATTGATTGCAACTACCTTGATGAAGGCCTCGGTGGGGTTTTCTAAATGGCTGCCCACAGTAGGAACTTTTTTAGGCTATTTTATCAGTTTTACCTGCCTGTCCTTTTGTTTAAAGAAGATGGATGTAAGTCTTGCCTATGCCATTTGGTCGGCAGCAGGAACTATCATCATATCTATCATTGGCGTTTGGTTGTTTGGCGAGCAGTTGAACACCTTAAAAATCGTTTCGATTCTCTTTATCGTCATAGGGGTTGTCGGACTAAATTTAAGCGGTATGGCCCACTAATTCTTAGAAAAATGGAGGGTGGGAGCCTGTAGAACAGAACGAGCATGCTCAAAATAGCCAAATAAGCATTCCCTATAGGGGAATGTTTTTTTTGCATCTAAACAAGAAACCTCAAAGAAGTCTGTAAAAATCAGCAAAGAAATCGCTGAATCAGGGCAAAGCTGTAATGGATCAGTCACAGGAAGCTTAAAGAAGAAAAAGGGAAAATATGGGCAAAATTCAACATAGAAAAGTGTACTAAAAAAACAAAAAAGACGAAAAATACATTAAATTCTAAATTATCAAAACAATCTGGAATTGTTTGCGTTGACATTCCTCCTTAGGGCAATGGTTATAATGAAAGCGTTGAAGCTTTATATTTATACAATAAGGAGGATGAACATGAAATTTAGAGTAGGTTTGATGTTGTCGCTGGGATTGCTGGGAGGCATGTTGCTTTTTGCATCACCAGTCTTTGCGGCTGAAGGCAGTATCGTCAAAGGGTCTACCCCTATTGATCAAGGTATGGCCAACAGTAAAGAGGACATAACCATTTACAACAGCAAGATCGCCGCGTCTTTTGCGGTGGGCTCGTCCAACTACTGGAACATGACGAAAGGAAGTATTTTAGATGTAGCTAAGATAGAAGGGAAGAACAGTGATGGGACCCCGATTTTTGGCACGGACTTAGTAAATGATGTGGAATTTTTGAATAATTACTGGACAGCTACTGATGCCTATAAGGGCACAGACTTGCTGGAGGATGACGTAAAGATTACTTATAAAGAAAATGACACAAACATCGAGGTTGTCGCCAAGACTAGATATTACAAAGAAGGGCACGATGCACCAATGAGTGTGACCATTCGCTATGTACTGGAGGATGGCAAGGACTACATAAAGATGACCACTACCATGAGCAACCCTGCTGGCAACCAAGCTTATGCGGACATGAATGCAGGCTACTCCATCTCTACCTTGGCGGCTAATATGTATGGACCTTTTGGCTGGTATCCAGATACCAAGGTAACTGGCGTGCGGGTAGGAAATGATCCAAGAGTTAATGAGCCGATGGCTAACTTCGTGGCCACCTATGGTCAGGAATCCTATAACCAGACTTACTGTGTATCTGTTTCCTTGACCGATGCAGATACCTACAAAGGCTCTTCTGGTTATAAGGATATTTACAAGAGGGTGACCGTTGCTGGTGGGCAGACCATCACTTTTGACGGCGAGATGCTTGTTTCTGATACGGCTTCAACAACACCGATTATCGAACGAAACATTGAAAATATGAAATTAAAGGCGGATACGATTTCCGGCAAAGTGGTAAACAATGCTGGAAAGCCAGTGGAAAACGCCTATGTCCTTATTTATAAAAACGGTGCTTACGTGGCCAACGATGACACCACTGTGGTGAAAGTGGATTCTGCACCGCTGGCATGGGTGATGACCGACGCCAAAGGGGAATACAGCTTTAAGCTGCCAGACGGAACTTATGAAATTCACGGGGAGGCAGCAGGCTTAACGCCGTCTGTTTCTCAGCGTGTAACGATAACCGATGGCAAGGCGGACAAGAACAGCTTGGCGTTTGCCTTGCAGGCAGGAGCCCATGCTACCCTGACCGTTAAAGATCAGATTGGAAAGAATATTCCGGCCAGAATCGAAGTACTTTCCGATGCAGCTACAGACATTAAGCTGCTGGGCCGAACGGTTTACTTCACCAACCTGGTGAATGGCCAGTATGTAGCGGATTTTGATGTACCGGCAGGAACCTTCTCTTTTACAGCATCTTATGGCGCTGATTACGAATCCAAGCGGGTAACCATCAGCGACGTGAAGATTGCGTCCGGTGAAAAGTATGTTAATAACAAGGACTTGGTAATCCCAGAACTCGTCAATCCAAGGTTGAATAACTGGTACAACATGGATAACCATCAGCACTCCAGCCTTGGAGATGGTGCCACGCCAATTGACCAGCTGTTTATCGCCCAGATAGCGGCCAAGCTGGATTTAAACCTGGTGTCCGATCACGATTCAGTGAAAAACGCTGAGGCACTGGTAGAGATGGCTAAAGCCGCCGGACGTCCCGTGCTTCCAGCCTTAGAAGTAACCCCGGGTTGGGGACACTGGGGTGTTCTGAACGTTGATTACTCAAATGCCAAAGTAGAAGCCACGCCAGTGAATCCATCTGGTACACCAGGGGAAATTATTGGTGAAGGTCATGCTATGGATGCCGTTGTGGTGGTACACCATCCGTACACAGATTACGGATTTTTCTTGAACCGGGACGGCGTTATCGGTGGACATGATGCAAATTCTGATAACTTCGACCTGTTGGAACTGCAATCCACCATGGACTTGGCTGATGCTTCCAATATGGACGCCAGAGCGTTGTCAGCTGCGATGAATATGTACTGGAACCAAGGGAATAAAAAGTTCCTAAGCGCCGGTTCCGATCAGCACGATGTTACTTCTGGCTTGTATCCAGGTATCATCCGTATGTATGCTCACATCGAGGGGGAGTTGACGACAGATTCCTATCTGGCAGCCCTGACCTCTGGTCATGCTTACGCCACTATGGGACCGCTGTTTACACCGGCGGAAGATGTGATGTTTGGGGAAACCTATGACGTAGCTAAAGGCGCAGCTAAGACCTTCCATGCCAATGTTCAGGCGGTAAACAACCTGAAGCGCATCGATGTATACAGTATGGGCAAGGTGGTCGCTTCTTTTGACTATAATACAACGGAACCAGTCGCATTCACGTATGAGATGAAAAACGACGGTACCAAGAACTTGTGGTACAACTTTGTAGCGCTAGATGAAAAAGGGCACTATGCTGTGAGCAATCCAATCTGGATAGATCAGTTTGATACGTCAGGGATAGCGATTTCAAGAGCTCAGTTTGTAGAAAAGCTGTATATGCTCAGCGGTGAAGCAGACAAAGCAGCAGCAAAAGAAACGGAAATGGTATTTAAGGACGTAGCTGCCGATACCTCCTATGCTCAGGCCGTAGTTTGGGCGAAGGAAAAGGGCATTGTCAACGGAACTTCTACGACAAAATTCAGTCCCAATGCATCTATTACCAGGGAGCAGATGGTAACGATCCTTTATAATTATGCAAAGGCGGCAGGCAAGGATGTGTCCAATGTAGAGGGGATGGCAATCCAGAATTTCAATGACTGGGCGAAGACTTCTGAATACGCAAAGACTGCTATGCATTGGGCCTTCAATGAAGAGATTGTCCGCGGAAAGTCTGCAGCCATCTTGGGACCAAAAGATACAGCAACCAGAGCACAAGCAGAACTGATTATTCAGCGGGCACAGTGATTCTGGTTTGCGGCAAAATAAGTGAACGGCGAATAAAATGAGCTTGTCAGCAGCTATGGCTCACTGGATGCTCCCCCGGGAATCTTTTAGGAGTTTTTAGCTGTTAGAGAACAGAAACTTTTTTGCAAAAAAAGACGAGCTAGATTATAAAAACACACAAACCTTCCCCTAGGGGTAAGGTCTGTGTGTTTTTTTTTGTTTTAAAAAAGAACAAAAGGGTAAAAGGTGCAAGAATTAAACGGAATTGTATCGGCCCAAGGATTTTTACAACAAAAAAATACATACGTAAAACAAAAAAATACTGCTAAAATATCTGTTGACATTCCCCCATAGGGCAAGGGTTATAATTTAACCAAACAAAATAGAAAAAACTAATTAGGGTATAGAAAAATCCTAATGATGCAATATTTGAAAGCTATCAGCCATTATTCATTATTTATAATAATGTAGCTTGAGGGTTATACTACGAAAGTGAAGCTTACAGTCATTAAATGCCAGATCATTATAATTTACATTATTAATGATATACAACAAGAAACGTAACATCTGCGTTTTAGTGAAAGGAGTTTTTTATTTTATGAACGAAGTTTCAGGAGCAGCAAGCGCTCAGGCGGTGGCTGCGAAAAAAAAGTTATCATCTAGTTTCTTTAAAAAAGGTATTACAGTCGCAATTTTATCTGGTATGTGTTATGGCCTGTATTCCGCATTCATGACCCTAGGTATGCTCAAGGGCGTATGGGGAAACAGCCTATATGCGGGCTTTTCTGCAGGTGGTACAGTTTTATCCCTTTTTGTAATGACCTACATGTTGGGGGCCTTGGGAAGTGCACTGAATGACACCATCTCTGGTGTTTGGTGTATCATCATTGCCGCCGCAAAGGGCAAACTAGGCGACTTCTTCAGAAGTTTGAAGACGAAGCCAGGTGCTGTTATGATTGCAGCAGCTCTGATCGGTGGACCAATTGCAAGTACAGCTTACGTTGTAGCTCTGCAAATGGCTGGATCTATCATCATCCCAATTACAGCTCTTTGCCCGGCTATCGGTGCCATCTTAGGACGAGTGCTCTTTAAGCAGACACTGAATTTCCGTATGATGTGTGGTGTAGCTGTTTGTGTTCTGGCCAGCGTTATGATTGGAAGCACTGGTATGAGCGCTGAAGCACCAGAAGGTTTGATGCTGGGTATCTGCATCGCTTTCATCGCTGCTTTAGGCTGGGGTATTGAAGGTTGCGTAGCTGGTTATGGTACTTCCATGATCGACTCCGAAATCGGTATTACAATTCGTCAGTGTACATCTGGTCTGACAAACATGATTATCTTAGTTCCTCTGTGGGGCGTTCTTTCCGGCGGCGGTGTTGGACTAGCCGGCGAACTGATCGCTAACGTATGGACCGACATGCCATCTTTGATTTTCTTTATCGCCAGTGGTTTCTTCTCAGTATACGCATATAGCCTGTGGTATAAAGGAAACAGCATGTGCGGAGCAGCATTAGGTATGGCTTGCAACGGCGCGTACTCTTTCTGGGGACCGTTCTTCTGCTGGATCGTTATCGGCGTATTTGATGGACAGGAAGGCTGGAACTTAGCTCCGATCGCATGGGCTGCTGCAGTCGTTATGATTATCGGTATCCTGCTGATCGCTATGAATCCGATGGATTTATTCAGAAAGAAGGAGGCTTAATACCATGAGACCACTGAATTTTGCAATTTTAAAACATTTTACTACTGTGAAAGAGGCGTGTGCCGACGATGTGATTGCGGCTTTACAAGGTGAATACGGCAACTTCAAAGGACTGAAGAAGCCGGCTGTCATTGAAGCAATCATGACTGGTGAAGCAAACGGTTTGTTGGAAGAAACTCGATATGAGCTGGATTCAAAGGGTGAACTGAAGGTTTACTACCATGCAAATAAAGAGGGTGCTGCCACAATTAATATGTACATTAAATAATAACCGTTAATTCTTGTTATTTTCTTGAGCTCCCCAGTGGGGAGCTCAAGGACCTATGTGAAAGGAGGAGCTCTGTGAGATATTATGGTGAAGAGGCCCTGGGCCTGATTGAAACAGTAGGCATGGTGCCGGCTCTGGAAGGAGCAGACAAGATGTTGAAGGCAGCCGATGTAGAGCTAATTGCTTACGAAAACATCGGGTCTACGCTGGTAACCATCTTGGTAAAAGGGGACGTTGCCGCTGTAAAGGCTGCTGTAGAGGCAGGAGCCGCTGCTGCTTCAGCTATCGGTAAACTGACGGCGAAAAATGTGATGCCGCGGCCTATCCCGGCTGTAGGCGACATCGTATCCGTACACGATATCGATGCGTAATAAGTGATTTTAGAGAAAGGAACGACACAGATGGCAAAATTTGAAGCATTAGGCTTAGTTGAAACATTTGGTTTAGTTTTCACCCTGGAAGCAGCGGATGCCATGTGCAAAGCAGCAGACGTAGACTTGGTAGGATATGAAAACACGGCATCTGGATACATCTCCGTATTGGTAAGAGGTGATGTAGGAGCCTGTAAGACGGCTGTAGAAGCCGGCGTAAAAGCCGTAACGGAAATGGAAGATGGAAATCTTTACAGCTCTGTTGTTATCGCAAGACCACATCAGGATCTGGAAAAGATTATTGCCCGTTACTCACTTGATAAAATACTTGGTTAAAAAGTTGCTGCTGGCAACATCAAGTAAAATGTAGACGAAGAGGAGAGTCCTGAATGAATATTATTGATAATGATTTGCTCTCCATCCAAGAATCTCGAATTCTGGCGGAGAATGCACGTGAGGCACAAAAAAAGCTAGCGACTTTTCCCCAAGAAAAGTTGGATGAGATCGTTGAACGCATGGCGGAAGAAATCAATAAACATATTGGCGAACTGGCTAAAATGTCTTGTGATGAGACCGATTACGGCAATTATCAGGACAAGGCCATTAAAGACAAGTTTGTCTGTGATTATCTTAGGACAAAGCTCAGAGACATGCGTTGTGTGGGTATTATCAATGAAGATAAACAAAACAGGACAATGGATGTAGGGGTGCCTATGGGTGTAATCGTTGCTCTTTGTCCTGCGACAAGCCCGGTATCTACTACTATATATAAGGCCTTAATAGCCATCAAATCGGGGAATGCGATTATTTTTTCGCCTCATCCGAGAGCAAAAAAAACCATTGGGAAAACACTCGATATCTTAATCCGGGCGGCGGAGGGCTACGGACTTCCAGAGGGAGCCATCGCCTATCTGCATACGGTTACTCAGAGTGGTACCCTAGAGCTGATGAATCATCGAGAGACCTCCCTTATTATGAACACCGGAGTTCCGGCCATGCTGAAAGCGGCATATCAGGCAGGAAAGCCAGTGATTTATGGAGGGAATGGTAATGGACCGGCGTTTATTGAGCGGACTGCTGATATTAAGCAAGCAGCCTGTGATATTATAGCCAGCAAGACTTTTGACAACGGTATCGTATCGGCAGCGGAGCAGTCCATTGTTGTGGACAGCTGCATTGCGGCAGAGGTGAAAACCCAGTTGCAGATTAACGGTGCTTATTTCATGTCAGAAGAGGAGGCCGACAAACTGGGAGCCCTGTTCTTCCGCTTTGACGGCAGCGCAGATTCTGAAATGTTTGGCAAGACGGCTCAGCAGCTGGCAAAGAAAGCTGGTTTCTGGGTCCCTGACAACGTAAAGGTTCTTATTGCAGAGCAGAAATATGTGTCGGAGGACAATCCGTACTCCAAAGAAAAACTGTGTCCGGTGTTAGCCTACTATATTGAAGACGACTGGATGCACGCCTGCGAAAAATGCATTGAACTTTTGCTCAGCGAACGGCATGGACATACTTTGGTTATCCATTCCAGAGACGAAGAGGTTATCCGTCAGTTCGCATTAAAAAAGCCAGTAGGAAGGATGCTTGTTAATACCCCGGCTGTTTTCGGCAGTATGGGTGGGACGACAAACCTATTCCCTGCTATGACTTTAGGCAGCGGGTCGGCCGGTGAAGGAATGACCGCCGACAATGTTTCACCAATGAATCTCATCTATGTCCGCAAAGTGGGCTATGGGGTGAGAAAAATGGAAGAAACAGTGAAGGGTGTATTGACAGAAAGTCAAATTTCCTCCTGTGGAAGTTTAAGTCAGGAAGAAAAGAATTCTGAGAATATACAAATGCTTCATAGCATTTTGAAAAAAGCTATAGAGGCCATTCAATAGCATAAATATAACTTGTTAATATCAGGTGGAGACATCTGGTTAAAATAAAAAAGAATGAGAGGTACAGATTTTGGATATTCGTGAATTTTCAGAAAAGTTTACAGAAGCTACAAAGAGCATGTCTCCAGAGGAACGTTCCGCTATCATGAAGATGTTTGAAGGGGTTTCAAATGAAATCAATTCAGGAGCGGCTACTACCAGCAGAGATCACGTGGCAACAAACCAGGGAACTGCTATCCCTGATGGCATGACTCAGAGACATAGATTATTGAAAGACAATTACTTGGATCAGGTTCCGACGGTGACTACACACCGTGCGAGAGCAGTAACAAAGATTGCCCGAGAGAATCCAGGTATGCCAAAGATTATGCTTCGTGCAAAGTGCTTTAGATATTGCTGCGAAACAGCTCCTTTGGTAATTCAGGACAACGAGCTGATCGTTGGTGCTCCTTGCGGCGCCCCTCGTGCCGGAGCTTTCTCCCCAGACATCGCTTGGAGATGGATGCAGGATGAAATTGACACCATCGGTACTCGTGACCAGGACCCGTTCTTCATTTCTGAAGAAGACAAGAAATTTATGAAAGAAGAGCTGTTCCCATTCTGGGCAGGCAAGTCTGTCGATGAGTTCTGCGAAGACCAGTACAGAGAAGCTGGAGTTTGGGAACTGTCCGGTGAATCCTTCGTTTCCGACTGCTCATACCATGCAGTAAACGGCGGCGGCGACTCCAACCCAGGTTATGACGTAATCCTTATGAAGAAGGGTATGATCGACATCCAGCAGGAAGCAAAAGATCATCTGACTCAGTTGGATTATGAAAACCCAGATGATATTGAAAAAATCTACTTCTATAAATCCATCATCGATACCACAGAAGGTGTTATGATTTATGCCCAGCGGATGTCTGACTATGCTGCGGAGTTGGCTGCAAAGGAAAGCAACCCAACCCGTAAGGCGGAGTTACAGAAGATTTCCGCAGTAAATGCTAGAGTACCAAAGTATAAGCCAGAATCTTTCTGGGAAGCTATTCAGTCCATGTTCACCATCGAATCCTTGCTTCCAGTAGAAGAGAACCAGACTGGTATGTCCATCGGACGTGCGGACCAGTATATGTATCCGTTCTACAAGGCAGATATCGAATCTGGACGTATGACCGATTACGAAGCCTTTGACTTGGCTGGCTGTATGCTGATTAAACTGTCTGAGATGATGTGGGTTACCAGTGAAGGTGGTTCCAAGTTCTTTGCCGGATACCAGCCGTTTGTAAATATGTGCGTAGGTGGTGTTTCCCGCGACGGACAGGATGCTACCAATGATTTGACTTACCTGCTGATGGACGCTGTCCGCCACGTAAGAATTTATCAGCCATCCTTGGCTTGCCGTATTCATAAGAGTTCCCCGCAGAAGTACATGAAGAAGATTGTTGATGTAGTTCGTTCCGGTATGGGATTCCCGGCTTGCCATTTCGACGATACACATATCAAGATGATGCTGGCGAAAGGCGTTTCCATCGAGGATGCTAGAGACTACTGCTTGATGGGTTGTGTAGAGCCGCAGAAGTCCGGCCGTCTGTATCAGTGGACTTCCACTTCTTACACTCAGTGGCCAATCTGTATCGAGCTGGTTTTGAACAGTGGTACACCGCTTTGGTTTGGCAAGCAGGTTTGCCCGGATTACGGCGATCTGAGTCAGTATAAGACATATGAAGAGTTTGATGCTGCTGTAAAGAGAATGATTCAGTACGTAACAAAGTGGACAAGCGTAGCTACCGTTATTTCTCAGAGAGTACACAAGGAGCTGGCTCCGAAGCCGCTGATGTCCATTATGTTCGAAGGTTGTATGGAATCGGCTAGAGACGTTTCTGCCGGTGGCGCAATGTACAACTTCGGTCCTGGTGTTGTGTGGTCTGGTCTGGCTACGTATGCAGACTCCATGGCAGCAATTAAAAAGCTGGTATTTGACGATAAGAAGTACACGCTGGCTCAGCTGAACGAAGCTTTAAAGGTAGATTTCGTAGGATATGATCAGATTAAGGCGGACTGCCTGGCTGCTCCAAAGTATGGTAATGACGACGACTATGCAGATTTAATTGCAGCAGACCTGATTAACTTCACCGAGATGGATCACAGAAAGTACAAGACTCTGTACTCCGTATTGAGCCATGGTACTCTGTCCATTTCCAATAATACTCCGTTCGGTCAGCTGCTTGGCGCAACGGCAAACGGACGTGCTGCTTGGTCACCGCTGTCAGACGGTATCAGCCCTACTCAAGGTGCAGACTTCAAGGGCCCTACAGCTATTATCAAGTCTGTTTCCAAGCTGTCTTGCGACAACATGAACATTGGTATGGTACACAACTTCAAGCTGATGGCTGGTCTGTTGGATACCCCAGAAGGCGAAGCTGGTATCATTGCTCTGCTTCGGGCTGCTTGTGCCATGGGCAATGGAGAAATGCAGTTCAACTACTTGGATAACAAGACATTGCTGGAAGCTCAGAAGCACCCAGAACAGTATCGTGACTTAGTAGTTCGTGTTGCTGGCTACAGTGCATTCTTCGTAGAATTATGCAAGGATGTTCAGGATGAAATCATCAGCAGAACGATGTTGACAAAATTCTAAGCTATAACAGGACCCATTTTAAATAATGAAGCTTGCGGCCTGTCTTCATCAGGTAAAGCCTAGAGGCAGGCGGCAGCTTACTTTTTAAAAGGCCAGGATTGAGCAAATTGGAGATTGAAATAGTATGAACAATACAAATGCAGGTGTTATTGAAAGAAAAGCGACCATTTTCAATATACAGAAGTATAACATGTATGATGGCCCCGGCGTAAGAACCCTCGTGTTCTTCAAAGGATGTCCGCTCCGCTGCAAATGGTGCGCCAATCCGGAGGGACTGCAAAAGAAATTTCAAGTCATGTACAAGGCTAACAATTGCACAAACTGCGGTGCTTGTGTTTCTGTCTGTCCAGTTGGGATACATTCTATTTCAAAGGATAATCAAGAGCATAAGGTAGATCAGAGCATTGATTGCCTTGGCTGCCAAAAGTGTGTAGAAGCTTGCAATTTTGGTGCACTGACCATTGTAGGTCAGGTGATGACCATTTCTGAGCTGTTGGAAATCATCCTGGAAGATAAAACTTTTTATGAGGTTTCAGGAGGCGGAGTGACCTTGGGCGGCGGTGAAGTCACCGCGCAGATTGAGGCTGCTACCAGCTTATTGCAGGCTTGCAAGCAGGAGGGAATCCATACGGCTATTGAGACCTGCGGTTATACGAAACTGGAAAACATATTGAAGATTGCTGAATTTACGGATTTGTTCCTTTTCGATGTCAAGCAAATGAATTCAGATAAGCACTTTGAACTGACAGGGGTGCGAAATGAACAGATTTTGACCAACCTGAAAGAACTCCTTCACCGGAGGTACAATGTACAGGTGCGGATGCCGATGCTAAAGGGAATAAACGACAGCGAGGAAGAGATTACTGCGGTTATCGAGTTCCTCATGCCATACCGGGATCAGAAAAACTTCAAAGGTATCGATTTACTTCCTTATCACAAACTGGGAGTAAACAAGTACAATCAGCTGGGCATGGAATACCCTATCGAAGGGGATCCAAGCTTAAGCGAAGAAGAGCTAGATCGAATAGAATGCTGGATCAAGAAATACGATTTCCCTGTATCCGTTATTCGTCACTAAAATCGGCGGAGCATTTGAACAAAGAATTGAAAGGTAAAATTTATGGGAACAGCTATTGAAAAAGCCACAGAGCGTATTATACAAGAATCTGTACCTGGAAAGCAGGTCACCATCGCTCATGTGATTGCCTCTCCCATGCCTGATATATATGAACGTTTGGGAATCGATGAACGAGGAGCTATCGGCATACTCACCTTGTCACCCTACGAAACGGCTATCATTGCGGCGGATGTTGCAACGAAGACAGCAGATGTGGAAATTGGATTTTTAGATCGTTTCACCGGTTCAGTCGTTATCAGCGGAGATGTGCAAAGCGTTACCACGGCTCTGGAGGCTGTAACGGAAACCTTGTGCAACTTGCTTGGTTTTACAACCGTTCCTATTACGAAAACATGAAGAAAAAGCGTGTGATGGTCATAGGACCGGCCCATTGCGGGAAGACGACACTAGTTAATGAACTGAATGAATATGACGGTCCATTGCGAAAAACACAGGATACCATTTACGGGAAAAATACGATTGACGTGCCTAGCTCCTATGTGGCCATCCCCTGGATGTACAAGCATTTAATCGCAACCGCCCAAAATGCAGCAGCTTGCATTCTGCTGTTGGTAGATCAATCGAGACCTACAGAAGTCTACTCACCAGGCTTTGCCAGAGTGTTTAGATGTCCGGTCATCGGTGTGATCAGCAAATGTGATTTGAACCCGGAAAATGAAAAAGTGTGCAGAAGGCAGTTAAAGCAGATAGGAGTAAACGAACCTTATTTTCAGATCAGTGTTCCAAATGGAACAGGGGTCGAGGCTTTAAAGGCACATATATTACAATTAACAAGTAAAGGGGGACGCGTATGAAGTTTATAACCGAAGAAGATCTACGGGACATATACCGAAGAGAACCTTTTACCACCTATGAAATGGAACCAGGAACCAGACTTACGCCCGGTGCCCGTCAGTTTTTAGCAGATAGAGGTATCAATATGTTTGATGATGTGCCTTTTGTGAAAAAATTTGTGGTGACCACCAGTGAAGATCGAGAACCGGCTAAAGAGGGACCGGCTAAGGCGGAGGAGATGACGCCGGAAGCGGGACCAAAGCCGAAGCTGGATTGGCGGAAGAAAAAGCTGACCTGCAAGATGAGAACCATGGAAGCCATTTTTCTCGCTACAGGGCAGGACCTTTTGGACAAAGATGTTTTCTTAGCACAGAATGTCATCAGCTTAGGCAAACAGTTTGCAGGAATCAGACAGTTTGCAGAAGGAAAAGGTCTGGGAGAAATAGGTTGCTGTCAGGAATGCAGCGGAATCAACGGAGAAAAATTCTGTGAAGACATGGATGATTGCTTTGAAGTGACAGAATTCCACATGCAGCTTGTAAAGGGGAAGGAAATCCTAGCCTTGCACAAACTGCGAAGTGCTCTTCGGGAGATAGAGCCAGCTGTAATGGAATTCTACGAAGGCAGGGAAGAGGAAACCTTGCTGTGCCAGGAAATTCTGGAAAAAGTTAACTGCTTAATTAATGCAGTATCCCAGATGATTTGCCAGGCCGTAGGAGGAAAGGACTGCCAGCGGACTTTTAACTAAGTTCTAGGTGGGACATATGACCGCTTCTGCGGAAGAGGCAGAGCCGTCGAGATAAGATAAATAAAAAAGAAGATGAAAGTATCTTACCCAAAGCCAAAGAATCCGATGTTTGCAGTTTCCCAGTACAAGGGAGGCGGCAGGAGGAGCGCATCGAACAGAGAGGTGTTGTAAAATGGAATTTCGAATTATAAAGACCCCGACAAAAGGGACTTTGGACATATTGAAAAGACGCATGAGTTCGCCGGATAAAAACCAGCTGGAGCGTGTGGATGCAGTAGGTCTGGTACAGGGGCGGATGATTGAAATGATATGTGCCGCTGATGTGGCAGAAAAGGCAGTCGGCGTAACGGTGGACGATATCCGTGGGAGCTGTCCGCAGAATATGATCATGATTGCGATTTTCGGCGATACGGCATCGGTGGAAGACGCGATCCGGCAGATCAAAGGAAAGTTGGAAGAAGGGAAAGATTTATGTTAACAGCAAGACTGATTGACAATGTATGGGCAACACGAAAGGCAGAATCCCTGAGTGGATTGAAGTTCATGCTGGCAGAGGTCATCGGCGGCGGTTGCGAAGGTCAACGCTTGGTGGTAGTGGATATCATCAGTGCGGGCATCGGCGATCGGGTGCTGGTGTGTCAGGGTTCTTCGGCCAGACGTATGCTGGGAGATGACAATATTCCGGTAGATGCAGTTGTTGTCGGTATTATTGACGAAGATTGCGATTTTGGATGAATTCGGGAGGTATAGAGAATGAATCTTCTTGAACAAGTAAAAGAAGCCGGCATCGTTGGTGCAGGTGGAGCAGGATTTCCGACCCATGCGAAATTAGCGTCAAAAGCGGAATATATTCTTCTAAACGGAGCGGAATGCGAGCCGCTTCTACGAGTAGACCAGCAGCTGATGGCTCTTTTTCCAGACGAGATCATCAAAGGCTTTGAAGCCGCAGGCAGACAGGTGGAAGCAAAGAAAGCCATCCTCGGAATAAAAGGAAAACACAAAGACGTCATTCACATATTGGAAGAACGAATTAAAGCCCTGCATGTAGAGGATTACGTAGAAATCGGTCTGCTGCCAGATATTTATCCGGCGGGGGACGAGCAGGTGCTAGTATATGAGCTGACTGGACGAGTGGTGCCAGAAGTAGGCATTCCGATTCAGGTAGGCTGCGTGGTAATCAACTCGGAGACAGCCCTCAACATCTACTACGCCATGGAGGGGAAAGCGGTAACGGAAACGTATCTGACCTTGGCGGGAGATATCCCTCAGCGGTTGACCGTAAAAGTACCAGTTGGAACACCAATTATTGATGTACTCAAGCTTAGCGGCATTGAAAACTTCGATGACTACACTGTTATCGACGGCGGTCCGATGATGGGACCGGTAATGGCCGGAACAGATGGCTATGTGACGAAGAAGACAAAAGGCTTTGTCATCTTGAAGAAGCATCACCTGCTGATTCAGCGCAAGTCTGCTTCGAAAGAGCAGAGCAAGCGAATCAATCGGGCCACCTGCGAGCAGTGCAGAATGTGTACGGACATGTGTCCGAGATATCTGCTAGGACATGCAACCCAACCCCACAAGATGATGCGGGCCTTAGGCTATAAATCCGATAACCTGGAGGAAAAGGGCATCGCCCAGTTATGCTGTCAGTGCAACCTATGTGAGCTGTTTGCCTGTCCGATTGGCCTGTATCCGAAAGCAGCCAACAACTACTTCCGGGACATGCTGTTAGAAAAGGGAATGCGGTATAAGCCGACGAAGGACGTATTTGAAGCCAGAGGCCCAAGAGAAATGCGCAAACTGCCAAGTAAGCGCCTGATTGCTAGAATTGGCCTTCGAGACTTTGATAAGCCGGCACCGATGGCAGAATGTCCTTTGCAGGTCCAGGAAGTGCACATCGCAACTAGGCAGCATGTAGGTGCACCGGCAGAAGCGGTGGTACAGGTAGGCGACCGAGTAGAGGTTGGACAGAAGATTGGACAGATTCCAGCAGATAGCTTGGGAGCTGCCATTCATGCAAGCATTTCCGGGACGGTAACCGAATGCGGCAATGGATACATTGCAATAAGGAGGGGTTAAGATGGCAAACGCAATAGGAATGGTTGAATTTACAAGTATTGCCCGAGGCATTTATGCAGCGGACCAGATGGTAAAGATTTCAGATGTAGAGATTGTAACAGCCAGCAGCACATGTCCTGGAAAATATATTACCATCGTTCATGGAGACGTGGCGGCGGTAGAAGATTCCGTGCAGGTAGGTGAACGAGTAGCAGGAGAGTACTGGGTGGATTCCATTGTGATTCCCAATGTACATCCAGAGGTTTTTCCAGCTATCACCGGATCTACTATGCCGGAGCGGATTCAGGCATTGGGAATAATGGAATCGTTTTCCATGTCTACCATGGTTATCGCAGCCGATGCCATCTTAAAGTCAGCTGACTTAGAACCGCTGGAGCTGCGCCTGGGTAACGGGATAGGAGGGAAAGCCTTCTTTACTTTTACCGGAGACGTAGCGGCGGTGGAGACTGGAGAGGAAGCGGGAAAGAGCATCGCCGAGGAGAAGGGCCTGCTGGTCAACTCGGAAGTGATTCCATCCCCATCCGACAGACTGATTCCATCATTATTCTAAAGAGAAGAACAAATCTGATATAGGAAAGGGTGTGACGCCAAATGAAAAGATTAGTTTGTGCAAAAGATGTTGAGGTTCTGAGCCGGAAGGGTCAGAAAGTGTTTTACATCGACGAGAACACGCTGGTAACTCCATCTGCTAAGGATGCAGCAAGAGCTTGTGGGGTGGAATTCTCCACAGAAGCACCGGCCGCATGCTGTGCAGCTCCTGCTGATTGTGAAGTTCAGGCTGCTATACCAGCAGCAGTAGCAGAAACGGTTTCTGGATGTGACGGAGAAATCGACAGCAATATGATCTACAACGTGTTAAAAGCGTTAGCAGATAAAGGATTACTTCAGGGCGTATTGGGTGCTGTGACTGGAAGCGGGAAGCCGTATACAGCAGAGCATGATGACTGCGGACTGAAAATTGTTCGCGGAAGTTCTGTCCAGTATGAAGCACTGGACACTGGTAATCCGGCAGACAAGGTATTTTACCAGGAAATCATCAATAAAGATGATGGTTGCTCCATGAATGCAGGGTTCATCACCATAGAGGATTGCCAGTTCGACTGGGAATGTGCTTGTGAAGAATTATACCAAATTCTGGAAGGAACTTTGACTGTGACAGTGGATGGAAAGGTTTACACGGCTCAGCCGGGTGATTCCGTATTCTTCCCGAAAGGCGCTAAGGTCGCTTTCGGTTCACCGAACAAGATGAAAGCGTTTTACGCCACATACTAAAAAATATCATATGAAGGAGGTATGTTAAATGCAGATGCAGGCCCTTGGACTAGTTGAAACAAAAGGTTTAATCGCCGCTATTGAAAGTGCAGATGCCATGCTGAAGGCAGCCAATGTGCAGCTGGTAGACAGAGTATTTGTAAAAGGCGGTCTGGTGACCATCATTATAGAGGGAGATGTAGGAGCTGTTAAGGCAGCGACCGATGCAGGAGCAGCTGCTGCCATGAGAGTTGGCGAGCTGATTTCCGTACACGTAATCCCGAGACCGCATGAAGAAGTGGGAAAGACTATCATCTATCCGACTTCAAAAAAAAAAATAACGAACAGTGAAGACGAAAGCTTTTCTGGATCAGACGACGAGACTGCCCCTGAAGCAGATACCGAAGCCCAGGAAACCATAGAGGCAATCATAGAAAATAAAGAAGAAATCAGCAAAAAAACCGAGGCAGTTATCACCCCAGCAGCTTCCAGCGAAGGCGAAGAAGCGGATGCGGATAACAGTCAGTATGCAGAACTTCACAAAGAAGATTTAGACAAGCTGGCCAAGGAAAAGGGTGTAGAAAAGGTTGTGGCTGTTTTAGAAAAGCAAAAAGTGACTAAGCTGAGAAACCTGGCCCGGGAATACAAGGATTTGGGCATTGCCGGAAGAATGATTTCCAAAGCCGATAAAAACGCTTTGATTGATGCATTCAATAAGCATTACGGCAAATAAAAGAGCAAGCTAGAAGACTAAACAATATATAGAAATGAAAGAGAGAAAGGAAAGGAGGAATCACAAAATGGAAAATTTTGATTATGATCTACGTTCCGTACAAGAGGTGAGAAATCTGGCTCGTCTGGGTAAAGTGGCTACTGACAAACTGGCTGCCTACACAGGAGAACAGATTGACAAGATTCTGAAAAACATGGTTCGAGTAGCGGAGGAAAATGCAGTATGCCTGGCACAGATGGCGGTGGAAGAGACCGGATTTGGTAAGGCGGCAGATAAGACCTATAAGAACCATCTGGCATCTACTATCTTGTATAACGCAATCAAAGACATGAAGACGATTGGTGTGATTCAGGAAGATGTAGTAAATCAGATTATAGAGGTAGCTGATCCAGTGGGTCTGGTAATGGGTATCATTCCATCCACTAACCCGACTTCCACCGTAATCTATAAGGCTATGATTGCCATTAAGGCAAGAAATGCCATCGTATTCTCTCCGCATCCTTCCGCAGCAAAGTGTACCATGAAGGCCACGGAACTGATGTACAAGGCAGCCGTAGAGGCAGGAGCACCTGAAAACTGTATCAGCTGTATCTCCATGCCATCCATGGCAGCCACAGACGAGCTGATGCACGCCAAGGAAGTAGCCATCATCATCGCCACCGGCGGTCCAGGTATGGTCAAGGCTGCATACAGTGCAGGTAAGCCGGCATTAGGTGTAGGTGCAGGAAACTCTCCGGCTTACATTGAAAGAACGGCAAACATTCAGAAGGCTGTTACTAATATCATGGCCAGCAAGACCTTTGACAACGGCACCATCTGTGCATCAGAGCAGTCCATTATCTGCGAAGAGTGCAACCGGGATGCCGTCGTAGCAGAGTTCAAGAACCAAGGTGGATACTTCATGACAGCAGAAGAAACCGCCAAGGTTTGCAAGCTGCTGTTCAAGAACGGCCATGCCATGAACGCCAAGTTTGTAGGACGGTCTGCTGAGGTTATCGCCGAGGGCGCAGGCATCAGCATTCCAGCTGGAACCAGAGTGCTGATTGGTGAGCAGGGCGGCGTAGGTGACGGATATCCCCTTTCTTTTGAAAAGCTGACTTGTGTATTAGGTTTCTACACCGTAAAAGATTGGCATGAAGCTTGTGAGTTGAGCATCGCATTGCTGCAAAACGGCATCGGTCACACCATGAGCTTACACACAGAAGATCGAGATGTTGTGATGAAGTTTGCAGCTAAGCCAGCTTCTAGAATTCTGGTAAACACCGGCGGAAGCATGGGTGGAACAGGTGCCAGCACAGGACTGATGCCAGCCTTCACCTTGGGCTGCGGAACATGGGGCGGAAGTGCTACTTCTGAAAACGTAACACCGTTGCACCTAGTAAACATCAAGCGAGTGGCATATGGCCTAAAGGACTGCGCAACTCTGGCAGCAGATGATGCAACCTTCAACCACCCAGAAATCACTGGAAGCTGCGGCGGAAGTTCCGTATCTCCAGCTGCATGCGGTGGCTGCGGCGGAAGCACAGGCGCATTCAGCCCGGCTCAGTATGCAGCTATGGGCGCGGCTCTCAATGCTGGCGCTTGTCTGGATACACCGAGCGGAGTTCCTCAGGAACGAGAAATCACTCAGGATGATTTGATGGATTTAGTAAACCACTTAGTAAATGCGATGAAAGGAGAGTAAGATGGATAAAAGTGAAGCTGTATTAAAACTTTTACTGGAAGCTGTACAAAGCAGTATCGCCGGACAGGCGCAGCAGGAAAGCAATGAGATTCCGGTAGGGGTTTCAAACAGGCACATCCACCTTTCTCAGTCCGATTTAAACAGCTTGTTTGGCGAAGGCTGCCAGTTGACCAAGATGAAGGAGCTGTCTCAGCCAGGGCAATATGCCTGCAAGGAGACGGTGACCATTTGCGGTCCAAAGGGAGCGATTGAAAAGGTCCGGGTATTAGGACCGGTAAGAAGCAAGACCCAGGTAGAAGTGCTGACAGGAGACTGCTTTAAGCTGGGCGTACCCGCTCAGGCCAGGCTGTCAGGTGAACTGACCGGTACGCCGGGAATCACTATCATCGGGCCGAAGGGTTCTGTGCAGACCACAGAGGGCTTAATTGTTGCGCAGAGGCACATTCACATGACACCGGCAGACGCTCAGCGTTTTGGTGTAGCAGATGGGCAGACGGTGAGCATCAAGGCAGGAGGACCAAAGGGCGGTATCTACAGCAATGTAGCGGTACGGGCCAATGATGCGTCCGCCCTGGAATGTCACTTAGATACGGAAGAAGCCAATGCCATGGGCCTTGGTTCATCCGCAAAGATTACTATTGTAAAATAATACGATTCATAGATTAAATCTGATCAAACAAGTTTGATCACTGCGGCGTTGCCGTAAGGAAAATAGTAGTGAATAAATCACAAATCAACAATGCTTTTCATTTGTGATTTAGATAATTTATTAATTATTAAAAATGAAATGAATTTTTAGGAGGATTTAAAAATGAAATATGATGCATTAGGAATGATTGAAACAAAGGGTTTAGTAGGTTCTATCGAAGCAGCAGATGCGATGGTAAAGGCAGCAAACGTAACGCTGATCGGTAAGGAATTCGTAGGCGGCGGACTGGTAACTGTTATGGTAAGAGGAGACGTAGGAGCTGTTAAGGCTGCTACAGATGCCGGTGCAGCAGCAGCGCAGAGAGTTGGCGAGTTGATTTCAGTACATGTAATCCCTAGACCACATGCTGAAGTGGAGACAATTCTGCCAGCAGTAAAAGAAAAATAAGGACAGCTGGACATACGTCAGCAAAAGGAAAAGACAGCCCATCCGGGCTGTCTTTTTGTGTGGTTGTGAGCTGTTACTCATTATGGTAGAATAATAACCAGAAAATTATGGATGGAAGGTTTTTACTTAGGGGGATAAAAAATGAGGATAAGTGCAGTAAATGATTTTAATGTAGTCCGGCCGCAGGTACAAGATACAAAGGCAATTTCTTTTGATTCTTTTGAAAGCATTTTATATGATCAAGGGCATAAATCATCCGTTGAAGAAATGTTTAGCAATATATTTCCTACATATAATGTATCCTGTAAAATCGGAAATTGCGATGTATCAAGCGCTGACTGGCAAAGAAATGACTTTCCTTCCTGGAGATTTTTCGATGACAAGACAAAAGCGGAGGAACTCAATAGTTGGAAATCTTCAGGGACTGACACTTCTTTTTCGGACAAAAGTATACTAAATGCTTGGAATCGGACAGATAATAGAAAGATGGTTATTATAATACCAGATGAATTAGCTGCAAAAATGCAATCAAATCCAAGTTACGCTAAGCAAGTTTTAGATAAGGTGTATTCTTGGCAAATAAACCATGCGGCCTTAGAACAGTCCTTGTCCGAAGGATATGGGTATGATGGTCCATTATCTAATTTTGAAGATAGCTATTTATTAAAACTAGATAAAGAAGGAAACGTATCGGATTATGTTGTAACTGGACCGGGCTATGATAGTTCTTTCAAAACAGAAGAGCGATCCCCGTCTGCGGATAATCCGATTTTAAAAACGAAGAAGAGGATAAACCCAGAATCAGAGCCTGTTAAGAGCCAGGCGATTCTTGGGGAAAACATCTCAGAGAGGCGATTATATGACTATCCTTCTGCGGTAGGCATATTAGCAGCAGCTTGGTTGCGTAAAAAACAAATATAGGGATATAATAGATATGCAGGCAAGTTTCGTCAATGAATACGATGTTAAATCTGCTGATATAAAAAATTTGTAAAATTTGAGAAAAATATTGACAAGATTGATGAAATTTGCTATCATGTAATAACTGTCTCACAAAACAGTTTATACTAAAGTTTAGATTGTTTGAACAAATTTGAAAAAAGATATTGACAAATTTGTAAAGAGATGGTATACTTGAAAAGTTCCGTTAATGCGGGACATGAACCTTGAAAACTTCATAGTGTAAAAGAATTAGTCAAGAGAATATTAAGTTATTCTCCAAACTAAGTACAATCAATCAGCATGATTGGTAAGATAACCAAACTTGTTTTGGAAGTCAACGTACAATTTCTTAAAAACAATAATTCTAGGATTTACGGAAACGTGAAGAATAGAACAAGCAAACGCAAATGTGTTTAGCTTGAGTCGAAAGACAAACTTGATTTGAATCAGAGCAATCTGACTTAAATACCATTTACAAAGAGTTTGATCCTGGCTCAGGATGAACGCTGGCGGCGTGCCTAACACATGCAAGTCGAGCGAGAAATTTACAAACAAATCTTCGGAAGAGTGCGTAAATGGAAAGCGGCGGACGGGTGAGTAACGCGTAGGCAACCTGCCTCATGCAGAGGGATAGCCTCGGGAAACCGGGATTAAAACCTCATGATGCAAGGGAAACACATGTTTTTCTTGTCAAAGATTTATCGGCATGAGATGGGCCTGCGTCTGATTAGCTAGTTGGTAGGGTAACGGCCTACCAAGGCAACGATCAGTAGCCGACCTGAGAGGGTAATCGGCCACATTGGAACTGAGACACGGTCCAAACTCCTACGGGAGGCAGCAGTGGGGAATATTGCACAATGGGCGAAAGCCTGATGCAGCAACGCCGCGTGAGCGAAGAAGGCCTTTGGGTCGTAAAGCTCTGTCCTTGGGGAAGAAACAAATGACGGTACCCAAGGAGGAAGCCCCGGCTAACTACGTGCCAGCAGCCGCGGTAATACGTAGGGGGCGAGCGTTATCCGGAATTATTGGGCGTAAAGAGTGCGTAGGTGGTCTTGTAAGCGTGGGGTGAAAGGCAGTGGCTTAACCATTGTAAGCCCTGCGAACTGTGAGACTTGAGTGCAGGAGAGGAAAGCGGAATTCCTAGTGTAGCGGTGAAATGCGTAGATATTAGGAGGAACACCAGTGGCGAAGGCGGCTTTCTGGACTGTAACTGACACTGAGGCACGAAAGCGTGGGGAGCAAACAGGATTAGATACCCTGGTAGTCCACGCCGTAAACGATGAGCACTAGGTGTCGGGGTCGCAAGACTTCGGTGCCGCAGTTAACGCATTAAGTGCTCCGCCTGGGGAGTACGCACGCAAGTGTGAAACTCAAAGGAATTGACGGGGACCCGCACAAGCAGCGGAGCATGTGGTTTAATTCGAAGCAACGCGAAGAACCTTACCAGGACTTGACATCCCTCTGACAGTCCCTTAACCGGGATCTTCCTTCGGGACAGAGGAGACAGGTGGTGCATGGTTGTCGTCAGCTCGTGTCGTGAGATGTTGGGTTAAGTCCCGCAACGAGCGCAACCCTTGTCAATAGTTGCCAGCAGTAAGATGGGCACTCTATTGAGACTGCCGTGGATAACACGGAGGAAGGTGGGGATGACGTCAAATCATCATGCCCCTTATGTTCTGGGCTACACACGTGCTACAATGGCTGGTACAGAGAGACGCAAGACCGTGAGGTGGAGCAAATCTCCAAAACCAGTCCCAGTTCGGATTGTAGGCTGCAACTCGCCTACATGAAGTTGGAGTTGCTAGTAATCGCAGATCAGAATGCTGCGGTGAATGCGTTCCCGGGTCTTGTACACACCGCCCGTCACACCATGGAAGTTGGGGGTGCCCAAAGTCGGCCAGTAAATAGGCTGCCTAAGGCAAAATCAATGACTAGGGTGAAGTCGTAACAAGGTAGCCGTATCGGAAGGTGCGGCTGGATCACCTCCTTTCTAAGGAGACTAACTTTTACACTATGAGTTTTATATGGGGAATTAGCTCAGCTGGGAGAGCACCTGCCTTGCACGCAGGGGGTCAAGGGTTCGATCCCCTTATTCTCCACCAGAACTTCAAAAGAAGTTCTAAGCGTACTTTGAAAACTGAATAATATGCAAATAAATATCAGAAGTGTTAATAACACACAAAAATAGATACGAAATCGAGGTTATCGAAAGATAACAAAAGAACAGTTAAACTAAGACAAGTCTTTTTAGAATTGTTAAGGGGAAACTACGATTTCAACCGAGAAACCAGAAGAAATGCAAGTCTTTACACAAGTGTGAATGACGAAGTTTCTTAACAAACTAAATCCTGTTTAACGCTAAACAGGTAAATTGCTGGTCAAGCAAATAAGAGCATAAGGTGAATGCCTTGGCACTAGGAGCCGATGAAGGACGTGGCAAGCTGCGAAAAGCTGCGGTGAGGAGCAAACATCCGTCAACCCGCAGATGTCCGAATGGGGGAACCCACCTATGGTAATGCGTAGGTATCCTATGATGAATAAAATAGTCATAGAGAAGGTAACCCGGGGAACTGAAACATCTAAGTACCCGGAGGAAGAGAAAGAAACATCGATTTCCTAAGTAGCGGCGAGCGAAAGGGAAAGAGGCCAAACCAGTGCTTGCACTGGGGTTGTGGACACTCATCACGTATGGCGTGTATAGTCAAAGTTGTCTGGAAAGGCAAACCGAAGAGGGTAAAAGTCCCGTAGACGAAATGCACAAGATGCAGAGTGAATCCAGAGTACCACCGGACACGTGAAACCCGGTGGGAAGCCGGGGGGCCCACCCCCCAAGCCTAAATACTACCTAGTGACCGATAGTGAACAGTACCGTGAGGGAAAGGTGAAAAGAACCCCGGGAGGGGAGTGAAATAGAACCTGAAACCTTATGCTTACAAGCAAAGGGAGCGCAAGTGACCTTGTACTTTTTGTAGAACGGGCCAACGAGTTATGGTATGTAGCAAGGTTAAGGTGCTGGAGCACTGGAGCCGTAGCGAAAGCGAGTCTGAATAGGGCGGTTAGTTGCATGCTGTAGACCCGAAACCGGGTGACCTATCCATGTGCAGGTTGAAGCGAGAGTAAAATCTCGTGGAGGACCGAACTCATGTCTGTTGAAAAAGGCTGGGATGACGTGTGGATAGCGGTGAAATTCCAATCGAACCCGGATATAGCTGGTTCTCCTCGAAATAGCTTTAGGGCTAGCCTCAAGGAAAATGATACTCGGAGGTAGAGCACTGAATGTTCTAGGGGCCTTCACCGGTTACCGAAAACTATCAAACTCCGAATGCCGAAGTATTAAACTTGGGAGTCAGACTATGTGAGATAAGTTTCATAGTCGAAAGGGAAACAGCCCAGACCAACAGCTAAGGTCCCAAAATGTAAGTTAAGTGGAAAAGGATGTGGAGCTGCATAAACAGCTAGGATGTTGGCTTAGAAGCAGCCACTCATTTAAAGAGTGCGTAATAGCTCACTAGTCGAGTGGCTCTGCGCCGAAGATAAACGGGGCTAAAACTTACTACCGAAGCTTTGGAATTATCGTAAGATAATTGGTAGAGGAGCATCGTATGCGGGCAGAAGCGAAGCCGGAAGGCTTGGTGGACTGCATACGAGAGAGAATGTTGGCATGAGTAGCGTAAGGCAGGTGAGAATCCTGTCCACCGAAAATCTAAGGTTTCCTGAGGAAGGTTCGTCCACTCAGGGTTAGTCGGGGCCTAAGCCGAGAGCGAACGCTGTAGGCGATGGACAACTGGTTGAGATTCCAGTACCACCGAAATTCGTTTGAGCGAAGTGGGGACACAGAAGGATAAGCTGAGCGCACCGTTGGTAGAGTGCGTCTAAGCGTCAAGGGAGAACAGGTAGGCAAATCCGCTTGTTCAATTCTGAGGCGTGATGGGGAGGGAAATAAAGTACCGAAGCAGCTGATTTCACACTGTCAAGAAAAGCCGCTAGCGAGAATGTAGGTGCCCGTACCGTAAACCGACACAGGTAGATGAGGAGAGAATCCTAAGGTGAGCGAGAGAACTATTGTTAAGGAACTCGGCAAAATAACCCCGTAACTTCGGGAGAAGGGGTGCCTGCGAAAGCAGGCCGCAGTGAAAAGGCCCAGGCGACTGTTTACCAAAAACACAGGTCTCTGCAAAAGCGAAAGCTGAAGTATAGGGGCTGACGCCTGCCCGGTGCTGGAAGGTTAAGGGGACTGCTTAGGGTAACCGAAGGCATGAACTTAAGCCCCAGTAAACGGCGGCCGTAACTATAACGGTCCTAAGGTAGCGAAATTCCTTGTCGGGTAAGTTCCGACCCGCACGAAAGGCGTAACGATCTGGGCACTGTCTCAACAATAGACTCGGTGAAATTGTAGTACCGGTAAAGATGCCGGTTACCCGCAGCAGGACGGAAAGACCCCATGGAGCTTTACTGCAGCTTGATATTGGATTTCGGCGTTGCATGTACAGGATAGGTGGGAGGCTACGAAGCTAGGACGCCAGTTTTAGCGGAGCCACCGTTGGGATACCACTCTTGTAACGTTGAAGTTCTAACCATGTACCGTGAACCGGTACTGGGACAGTGTCAGGCGGGCAGTTTGACTGGGGCGGTCGCCTCCTAAAGAGTAACGGAGGCGCCCAAAGGTTCCCTCAGCGCGGACGGAAATCGCGCGAAGAGTGTAAAGGCAGAAGGGAGCTTGACTGCGAGACCAACAAGTCGAGCAGGGACGAAAGTCGGGCTTAGTGATCCGGTGGTACCGAGTGGAAGGGCCATCGCTCAACGGATAAAAGCTACCCTGGGGATAACAGGCTGATACCGCCCAAGAGTCCACATCGACGGCGGTGTTTGGCACCTCGATGTCGGCTCGTCTCATCCTGGGGCTGAAGTAGGTCCCAAGGGTTGGGCTGTTCGCCCATTAAAGAGGTACGCGAGCTGGGTTCAGAACGTCGTGAGACAGTTCGGTCCCTATCCGCTGTGGGCGTAAGAAATTTGAGTGGAGCTGTCCTTAGTACGAGAGGACCGGGATGGACATACCTCTGGTGCACCAGTTGTCTTGCCAAAGGCATAGCTGGGTAGCTACGTATGGAAGGGATAAGCGCTGAAAGCATCTAAGTGCGAAGCCCCCCACAAGAAAAGATTTCCTCCAGAAATGGTAAGACCCGTGAGAGACTATCACGTTGATAGGTCGGAGGTGGAAGTGCAGTAATGCATGGAGCTGACCGATACTAATAGGTCGAGCGCTTGACCAAAATGGTTTCAAGGAAAAATCTGATAGAACAATGTATATTATTCAGTTTTGAGAGTACGCTCTCAAGTAAACAAGCTAGAATCTAGTGACAATAGCGAGGAGGCTCCACCTGTTCCCATCTCGAACACAGTAGTTAAGCTCCTTAGCGCCGATGATACTTGGCGGGCAGCTGCCTGGGAAAGTAGGACGTTGCTAGTTTGAGAAAAAAGACATTCCAAAAGGGATGTCTTTTTTCTATGGTTAGAGATTGTTGACATACTTTACAGATCTGTGCTGCTCCCCAAGTATCCACAGAGGCGGGCAGGTGCGTATTTTGCGCAGCTTTAGCTGCAATGGAAAATACGACAGCGAAAGAAGGGAAGCGACTGTATGAAAAAACCGCCATTTGGCGGTTTCATACGATTTATATTCTAGAGGGTTTCATACAACCACAAATTCAACGCTTCCAGCTGCTCTGGTGTATGAAAGTAATGCTTGGCATCCTCGACAAGTTTTAATTCACAGGAAAACTGCTCTTTAAATTGAAGAATGCGATCCTTTTCACATACTTCATCCTCACTGCCATAAAGTATGAGCGTGGGGATATTCCAGTCCGTAATCGGATGTGCTTTTACATAGCAATAATAGTCCCAATACAACGTTTGACCTATAGGTGTGGCGATGGTTTGCTCAGCCTCTAGCTGTTCTTCCGTAATATTAAACCACTTCATTATGTTTTCAATCATGCGGCCCATATCTACTAGAGGAGAAAGAAACCATACCTTCTCTATATTTTCTTGTTGATAGGCTAATAGGCTGAAATAGGCACCCATGCTGTTGGCAAACAAGTAGAGGTGAGGCCACCTTCCTTTTGCATGGGTCATGATTTTATTTAGATCTTTGATATAGGGTTCCACCTTGCAAGGAGGATTTTCTGATGCTCGGTCTCCGTGCTGGGGCAAGTCAAAGCTTAGCACTTGATATCCCTTGGGAACAGCCTTCTTTGCCAGGATCTCAATGGGGATATCCGTTTTATTTGACATATTTCCATGAACGGCTATCATCACCTTGTCCTGCGGCGGACCCCAGAGAGCAGCGGGGATGCCATCTATTTCAAACAATTCTTGTTGCATAACATGATTGCTCCTATTAATTTCTTTGCCAGAAAGAAAGCTACTTTCTGGTGGCATTATGCCTTACCTACAAATAAAGTCCCAATCTGCTCCCCTTTAACAATGTCATATAGGGCCGAAGGGTTCTTGCCATTGGTGACAATGGTATCAATGCCTTGAGCAGTGGCCAGCTTTGCAGCATCCAGCTTTGTCTTCATGCCTCCAGTGCCTCGACGGGAGCCGGCGCCTCCGGCTAATGATTGTAAGTTTTCATCAATAGTGGTCACCTGTTGGATCAGCTCTGCATTGGCATATAGGCGAGGGTCTCTGTCATAAAAGCCATCAATGTCTGAAAGGATAATTAACTTTTGGGCACGGCAGAGAACAGCTACTATGGCGGAGAGCATATCATTGTCACCAAAAAGCCGGTCTGCCGACTGAATTTCTGTATAGCTGACCGAATCATTTTCGTTAACGATAGGAATAATGCCCATTTCCAGCAGCGCATCGAAGGTATTAATCAGGTTTTCCTTTTTTTCCTCAACCTCCATGTCTTCTGCATTCAGCAGAATCTGAGCGATGGTTTTGTCATAATCGCTGAAAAATTTATCGTATAGGTACATAATACTGCACTGACCAACAGCGGCAGCAGCCTGCTTCAAGCGCAAACTGGAGGGCCGGGTCTTCATGCGCAGCTTATTAGCCCCTACGGCGATAGCCCCAGAAGACACTAAAATAATTTCGTAGCCCAAGTTCTGTATATCCGACAGGACGCAAGCCAGCCGATCAAAGGAACGCAGGTTATTTTCACCAATTTCGTTGGTCAGGGAGGAGGTTCCCACTTTAACCACGATTCGATTCTTGTATAGTCCCATATTACACCTCATTTTTTATCTTAATCTTGAAATCTTACTAGAAAAAGCATATCATAAGCATAACAATAACAAAAGTGAATCTTTAGCATGATAAGCATTACAAAATCAGATGAATAATAGGGGGAGCACTCATGGATATGAATCTGCAAAAATATAGGGCTTTTGTAAAGACCGTGGAATATGGCAGCTTTACCAAGGCAGCAGAACTATTGAATTATTCCCAATCAGGTATTAGCCGCATGATTGGCGATTTGGAAAAGGAATGGGGGATAACCTTGCTGGAGCGGGGGCGTTCCGGGGTAAGGCTGACTTCCGATGGCTTGAAACTGCTGCCTTTTGCTCAGAATCTATGCCGGGAATGGGACCAGCTGCAAATGCAGGTGGATGAATTGAAAGGACTGCGCTCGGGGCTTATTCGCATTGGGGCTTTCTCCAGTGCAGCTACTCATTGGCTGCCTAAAATTATAAAGGAATTTCAAAGGGATTACCCTAATATAGACTATGAATTGCTGTTGGGAGATTATACAGAGATTGAAAACTGGATTGCCGAAGGCCGGATCGATTGTGGGTTCTTGCGAATTCCTACGTTGCCGGAGCTGGATACGGTATTCCTGGAGCAAGACGAACTGCTGGTAGTCTTAGCGGAGGACCACCCTTTGGCAGCCTGCGCAGCTTTCCCCATCCAGGCTTTAAGTGACTACCCATTTTTGCTCTTAGAGAAAAACGGAAAGTCAGATGTCTCTCAACTTTTTGACCGCTGGGGCATTACACCTCATATTCATTTCACCACCTGGGACGATTACGCCGTCCTATCTATGGTGGAAAGCGGTCTGGGAATCAGCATACTGCCTCAGCTAATCCTTCAGCCCCTTAACCGTCCCATAGTGGCTAAGCCCTTGGAGGTACCTGCCTACCGAAAGCTAGGCTTGGCGCTGAGGGACAAGAAAAATGCGCCTTTGGCTGTAAAACGTTTTTTAGACTATCTGTCTTATCGATGAGAATAAAAAAATGAAGATGTTCCAAAAGTCATCTCATAGCTCTTGGGACATCCTCATTTTAAATGTTATTTTTTAATCTTCCCATTCCCATTCTGCGTCGGCCGCACCTATTTCAAAATGAAGCTTGGCAATGCCCAAATCAATTTGTTCCATGCCGTATTTATTGGAAATAATCCATCCGTGGGCGGTGGGCAAGGCCTCAGGCCCAGCCTCTTTATAAGAGAACTTTACTGGCTGCTTGTTCATAGCGGAAGGTGCCGCCTGAACGGTTTCTATGCCTTGGAGGAACCAATCTGGCACAGGACCGTGTTTCTCGTACAGCTCTTCCAAGGATTTCTTTTTCGTGCGAATCATCCCTTTGATCAGCTTGTCCTTGAAACTTGTCTTTGGCGCTGGAATTCCTATCGCTATCACACAGTATAGCTCTTCTCGGGGTTCCAGCTGACAGACACAGGCCTCTTTGTTGTAGGTTCCCGCTACCCAGCAGGTACCCAAGCCGTATTCCGTCGCTTCCAGCACTAACTTTTCACCGTAATACCCGATTTTTTCTTTCTCGTGGATGCCGTTGGACCGACCTACCATGGCCAAGTAATGGCGCACACCTGAAAACATTCCATAGCTCTTGGAAAGCTTACCGAAAGCTTCGTCGCTATTTTGAATCAACTGAATGTGCAGGCCGGACAACAGGTTGTATTCCGCAATGGAAGCTTTTAGACGTTCCACGGCAGAGGCCGGCAATTCCTGTGGCAGATAGCTGCGGCAGGAATACCGTACCGATATTGCATGTTTGTAATCCATAAAATCACTTATCCCCCTTGATGCAACCAAGAATCAGCTAAATTCGGTCAATCCGCTTCTTGGAAAATTTGATGGCCGTAATGGCGGACAGCACAATCATAGCCGTGCCTAGGCACACATTTAAAATCGATAACATCAGATTTACTTTTGCGATAGTCTTCATAACTTACTCCATTCCCATAATTTACTTCAATATAGCGGTTACTGTCATTGTAACTTATTTGTCCTTAAAGTGAAAGCTTTTTTTCCCTTCGGCATAGTCGGACACTACATGGCCCTGGCCGAAAAGCCGGTATTTATAAGTGACTAGTCCCTCCAGCCCTACCGGCCCGCGGGCGTGGAGTTTGCCGGTGCTGATGCCTACTTCGGCACCAAAGCCGTAGCGGAAACCGTCTGCAAAGCGAGTGGAACAATTCTGATAGACTCCTGCGGAATCCACGAAGTTCATGAACTGCTCTGCGGCTGTCTTATCTTCCGTGACAATGCAGTCCGTGTGGTGGGAGCCATAGCGGTTAATGTGATCGATGGCTTCCTCTAATGAATGCACCAGTTTGATGGAGAGGATATAATCCAAGTACTCCGTCTGGAAATCCTCTTGAGAGGCTGCCTGACAGGAGATAATGGCTTGCGTGGCCTCATCTCCCCGAATAAGCACTTTCTTGTTTTCTAGGCCTTCCAGCGCTTGTTTCAGGGCTGGCAGCAGCTTGGCTGCCACATCCTGATGAACCAGCAGGGTTTCCAGGGTATTGCAGGCAGCTACATACTGGGTCTTGGAGTCTGCAATAATCGATACGGCTTTTTCCAAATCGGCCTCTTGGTCTACGTAGATATGACAGATGCCATCTGCGTGGCCCATGACCGGAATCTTGGAGTTGGCCATGATGTGCTGAACGAAAGCATTCGAACCTCTCGGGATGAGCAGATCGATGGATTCGTGGCATTTAATCAGCTCATCAATACCGGCCCGGGTTTCCACCAGAGTAATGAAGTGTTCCGGCAGTCCGGCAGCCAGTCCGGCGGTCTGGATGATTTCAAATAAGATTCGATTCGTCCGAGCGGCCTCACTGCCTCCCTTTAGGATGGAACAGTTCCCGCTTTTGATGCAGAGGGTAGAAATCTGAATCAAGGCATCAGGCCGAGATTCAAAAATCACGCCGATGACACCGATGGGACAGGTGGTTTTTACCAGGGTCAGACCTTCGTCCAATTCCCGTTCCAGAAGTTTTTGAAAGAGGGGATCGGGCAAACCCAGCAGGCTTTGGATGCCGCTGATTATGTCTTCCAGCTTGTGTTGGTCAAATTTCAGTCGATTGATGATTGGCTGGGCCAATTGGTCCGCCTGGGCTTTTTCTAAATCAGCTTGGTTTTCTTTGAATATGACTGATTTGTTCTCTTCCAGGGCTTGAGCGATGGCTGTTAATGCCTTGGTTCGTATCTCTTCTTTCAGGTTGGCCATCTGGAAGCTGGCTAGTTTAGCTTGATGGGCTGTTTCTTTGTAATCAATCATCTTGTTTTACTCCTGTTTTCTTTGAGCAGAGGGATGGCTTGCATAGGCTCTCAAGGGCATAGGACCTTTTAAGGCGGTCCGTTTTATAAATAGGGTCCCATCTTTTTTGGAATGAACCCGCCAGGTGACCAGAATAAGTTTTCCGTAAAGCAGTTCCAGGCAGGTGATGCCTCTGGGGTGCATACCGCAGCCGATATTGAAGTAGGCTGGTTCGCCTGGATCAGGGAATTTAGGACGGTGGGTATGACCACAAACGATGATGGTATTTGTTTCGGCATTCCATTTGGTGTAATTTTTTTCCACCTTGTGCATTTTGCGCCGGCTTTTAGCCGGGCTGGCAGCATATTTCACCCCAACCAGGTGCATGAAGCGCCAGAAAAAGCGAATCATGAAATGGGAGAAGAAGGCTAGCTGGTCATTGAGCAGGTCCCCTTGGTGACCGTGGACTACAAAGAGCTCTTGACCGGTCTTTTGGTGCTCAAAGCGGAAAGCTTCGTAGATTTTTAAACCAGGAAACAAGTCTTCTTTTGTCCCCAGATATTCATCGTAGACCTGATACATATTTTTTTCTACCCACTGAGGGGATCTCATCTTCATGTTGTGATTGCCAAAAATCATGTACAGCCGACCGGCATCGTAGAACTCTTTCAGCTTGTTGAACACAGAAAAGTGACCGTTCCGAATGTGCTCAAAGTTAGAATTTTCCCAGAGCTCGTCGCCATCACCTACCTCTACGTAGGTGAAATCATTTTGGTAATAGTAGTTTAGTGCATGATAAAAAATGTGTTTGTTACGGCCAAATTCGTCGGCGATACTGTCGTCTCCTCGGTGCGTGTCACTGAAAAAGACGAACTTGGAGGTATCGTCAAAGGGCACAATTTTGGCATTCTTATATACTTCATTTAATCTTGCAATGGTTCTCATATGGGCAGGACCTCCCGCACCCGCTCTGTAATTAATTTTACAAAGTGGTTCGTTTCTCTATAATGGACAGTGTCTCCCTGTTTTAACACCAAGAAACCACTGTCATAAGTATCGTACTTCTGCAAGGCTGAAAAGTCTTTATCAAATACTCGAGTATCGGCAATCATCAGCCCAGACCTCTTTATTATGGGCAATTCCATAGAAAATTCTTCGGAATATCGGTCAAAATCTAAAGAGCAGGAACAATCATCCAGTTGATAGGCCGCATAGGTCAGTGGATTTTGCTGGCTGCCGCAAATTTGTAGGTTACCAGAATGGAAGGCAATCTTAGAAACATGTAGGTCTTCCACGGGAAAGCCGAGGGAGAAAAAGGCCTTGTGTATATCGGATTTTTCTGTGACAGGAAGCAACTGAGAGAGTTGCAGGACATCGTCGCTGTTGTGCAGCATGATAAGTCGTCGAATCTCGGGGTCCTTGGTGTACAGAAAACGTTTATATAATTCTACGCTTTCGGCTCCCGATATTTCATCTGCTCGATCCCCCCACAGGCCCATAAAATTTTCGACAGTTTTCTGCTTTAGGTTGGGAAGAAGTTTTCGCAGAGAGGAATGACCGTTAATCAGCAGATAGAGGTCCAGATTGAAGGGAAAGATAAAGTCTTCCCACAGGCTTAGGGCCCGCATACGACCTTGCAGAAATTTTAAATCGAAGTGTTTACCATTGTAGGTAATCAAGATATCTAACTGCTGAATATCCCGTAAATAGGCTAGCAGAGTCTCTCGTTCTTCCTCCAGGCTTTCTGCAAAGTATTGGCGCAAGGTAACCCCTTCCTCTTGATAAATCAGCAGGCCGCCCAATATAAAGTGGCTGTTTTGAGGGGATAGGCCGGTCGTCTCAATGTCCAGCACACCAATTTTTTTATGCATGGCGCTGCCGAGGTAAAAATCCAGCAGGCGAGAGTGATATTGTATATATTTTGGATCCATGTAATCCTTTTCTACTGTGTACGTTGCAATCACCATCCTATATTGTATTGAACTGCAATAACTGTTTTTGAATTTATTACATATAGTATACCATATAAATGATGTTTTTCTTTTACAAAAAACAAAATAGACCGCAGGGGTGCAGTCTATTTTGTTCAAAAGGGGTATTGGGATTAGAGATTAATGAGGTTATCAGGGGGATAACCACAAACTCATTATAACCAACCTTGTCGAGAAATGCAAGAGGTCGTCGCAAAAAACTATAAAAAAATATATTTTGACGTTCGTTTCTGCTGTCAATTGTTCATCAGACCCGATATAATTAATACATAAAACATAGCTTAGCCCAAACAAAAAGGGGTAAATCAAATTATTATTTAGGAGGATACGAGTAATGGAAGTTTTAAAGGTGTCAGCAAAGTCAAATCCCAATTCTGTAGCAGGGGCACTTGCAGGGGTGTTAAGGGAAAAGGGGGATGCAGAAATACAGGCCATAGGGGCTGGAGCTTTAAATCAGGCGATAAAGGCTGTGGCTATCGCCAGAGGTTTTGTAGCGCCGGGAGGAGTGGACCTGATTTGTGTACCGGCATTTACAGATATACAAATTGAAGGGGAGGAACGAACTGCGATTAAACTGATCATTCAGCCTCGTTAAACAAGAGGCATATCTGAATGTTACATAAAAGAGCCATAGGCGGGTAAAACCGCGCTATGGCTCTTTTTATGGGATAGGAGAAGAAAGATTTACCTCTTTTCTGGAAAATATATGCCATTGACTGAAATAATTTCTATAAATTCGGGCAGGATACTCTTTGATTAGAAAGTTCATTTTAGTAGGAAAGAGGTGCAAAAAATGATATTGACGGAAAAGGAAAAAATGTTGCTCAACGATTTAAAGTCAGAGGAAAAGCTTTGCGTAGACAAGTACAGCAAATATGCTACAGAGGCTAGCTGCAACCAGCTGAAAAGTTTGTTCTCCAGCCTGGGCGCCATCGAGCAGAACCATTACGACACGCTTACTCAGATTTTAAGTGGTACTACCCCAGCAATGGGCATGGGCGGCGGGCAGAAGCCAAACTTGCAGCAGATGGGTGGACAGCAGCCGGCGGCAGCTGCACAGGCGCAAAGCATCCCACAGATGAGCAGTCAAGCTCAGAGCGGTTATCAAAACAAGACCAGGGATCAATACCTGTGCACGGACGCCTTAGGTACAGAAAAACATGTGTCCTCCATGTATGACACCTGCATCTTTGAATTCAAAGATGAAAGCGTGCGAAATACGTTAAACCACATTCAAAAAGAAGAGCAGGAACACGGAAAGAAAATTTACGATTACATGGCTCAAAACGGCATGTATAGCTAAAGGATGGAATAGGGAACAACGGTCAAGTTGTCTCTCCCAGCTCCGGACATTTAGCAGGAGTCTTGAAAAGCGCAGAAATCTCCATAATAGTATTGAAATTTAACAGAAAAGCTAGTATAATGTAATGGACTAATGATAGAATGTAAGCCGATGAAGAGCTGCCTGGCGTAGCTCTTCATTATTGTGCTCAGGTATTTTGGAGCGCAGGCGGAATGTGTAAACCAAGGAAATAATCCAGAATCGGCTGAAATAGCTGAAACTTCTGGATAGGAGCCAGTGGTCCATGAAAACGGAGGTACGATTACGAGATGATAAATGTTACAAATGTCAGTATGAACTTTAGTGGAACGACGCTTTTTAAAGACGTAGATTTGAAATTTACGCCGGGCAACTGCTATGGCATCATTGGGGCCAACGGTGCTGGGAAATCCACTTTTTTACGAATTTTATCCGGTGACCTGGACCCGACTACAGGGAATGTGTCCATCGGTAAAGACATGCGGATGTCCGTGCTAAAGCAGGACCACTTCGCTTTTGATGATTTTAATGTGTTGGACACCATTATTCAGGGCAATCCTCGATTGTACCAGATTATGAAGGAAAAGGATGCGCTGTATGCAAAAGAAGACTTTACCGATGAAGACGGCATCAAGGCTTCTGAGCTGGAAGGTGAGTTTGCTGAATTAGACGGATGGGAAGCTGAGTCCGATGCAGGCAGACTGATTCAGGGCCTGGGCCTTTCCATGGATGTGATGTACAGTGAAATGGGCAGTCTGACGGAAAAGGAAAAGGTAAAGGTGTTGCTGGCCCAAGCTTTATTTGGTAAACCGGAGATCATCCTCCTGGACGAGCCGACCAATGGTTTGGATATCGTAGCGATCAACTGGTTGGAGGACTTCCTGTTGGATTATCAGGGTACGATGCTGGTAGTCTCCCATGACCGTCACTTCCTAAATACCGTGTGTACAAACATTGTAGACGTGGATTACGGAAAGATTAAGATGTACGTGGGCAACTACGAGTTTTGGTATGAATCCTCCCAGCTGGTTCAGCGGATGCTTAAGGACCAGAACAAAAAGAACGAAGATAAGATTAAAGAGCTGCAAGGATTTATTCAGCGGTTCTCCGCCAATAAATCAAAGTCCAAGCAGGCGACGTCTAGAAGAAAGCTGATTGAAAAGCTGACAGTGGATGAGATGCCGTCTTCCTCTAGAAGATATCCTTATGTGGGATTCCAGATGGATCGAGAGGCAGGGAAAGAGCTGCTGACCGTAGAAGGTATCTCTAAGACCATCGACGGCGTAAAGATTTTGGATAACCTGACTTTCCGTTTGAATAAAGGGGATAAGGTAGCTTTTGTCGGTGAAAATGAAATTGCCAATACCACTCTGTTTAAAATCCTTATGGAAGAGATGGAGCCGGATGAAGGCACCTTCAAGTGGGGTGTGAGCACGTCTCAGTCCTATTTCCCAAGAGAAAACGGCGCTTTCTTTGAGGAAAGCGACTTGAACATCATCAAATGGCTGGGACAGTTCACCACAGAGACCACAGAAACCTTCCTGCGAGGATTCTTGGGACGGATGCTTTTCTCGGGAGAGGATGTATATAAACCAGTAAAGGTATTATCCGGAGGAGAAAAAGTTCGTTGTATGCTGTCCAGAATGATGCTCTTTGGCTCAAATATCCTGGTGCTGGATCAGCCGACCAACCATCTGGATCTAGAGTCCATCACCGCGTTGAATAACGGCCTCATCGAGTTTAAGGGCAATCTGCTGTTTGCCTCCCATGACCACGAATTCATCCAGACCATTGCCAATCGGATTATGGAGATTCAGGAAGACGGCAGCCTGGTAGACCGTCTCTGCACCTACGATGAATTTATTGAGCAGTTCGGCAAATAAGAGATAAGACACCTATTATAGAGAGAAACGAGTGGAAACTGGCGGCAACATACTGCTGTTAAGTCTTCCACTCGTCTTTTTATGCAAAGATATTTATTTTTCAGCCTACAAGGTATATAATAATAAGCTGTATGAAAGATGGCCAGAACAGTTGGCAGAACAGAAAGACAGGAGCAGATATGAGCGCGATAAGTGATGTAATAAAAGAAAGCAGAAAAATTGTCATTAAGCTGGGGAGCAATGTGTTGTCTGATGATCACGGCAATGTGAACCAAACGATCATCCGAAATTTAGTGGAGCAGGTAAATGGACTGATTCAGCAGGGTAAGCAGGTGGTGCTGGTTTCTTCTGGCGCTCGAATTTGCGGTATTGGAGCAATCAACAAGTGGAGCAGAAAAGGCGATATCAACTATAAGCAGGCTCTGTGTGCCATTGGACAGGTCGAACTGATGATGGCGTATAAGCAGTATTTCAGCGATTACGGTTTTCATGTAGGTCAGATTCTTCTGACCAGAGAGGACTTTGAGGACCACACCAGAAATTTGAATATTCGCAATGCGCTGTTTACCTTAGTGGATGAAGGGGTGGTGCCGATCATCAATGAAAACGACAGTGTTAGTGTGGATGAGATTAAGATTGGCGACAATGATACCCTCAGTGGGCTGACGGCTACTCTTTGGAATGCAGATGCCTTAATCATCCTCAGTGATATTGACGGCGTCTTCGATAAAGATCCAAAGACTCATGCTGATGCGAAGCTTATTGAAGAAATCAGCGATATTGATGAATTGTTGGCCAATATTGACGTGGAAGGTGGCAGCAGCTTCGGTACTGGAGGTATCACTTGTAAGATTGAGGCAGCCAGACGAGTGAACAAGTATGGCATTCCACTGATTCTGCTCAATGGCAAGAAACTGAACATCATTCAAGGCGCAGCAGAGGGAACGGAAAACGGAACCGTGTTTTCGGGAAAGGCAGAGTAAGATGAGAGTAGGTTTTATAGGAGCCGGTAATATGGGCGGGGCCATTCTTCGGGGATGTCTGGCTTCGGGTCAGGTTTTACCGACGGAGGTTTGTGTATGCGGCAGGAGCCCAGAAAAGCTGGAAGCACTTTGCCAGGAACTAGGTGTTCAGAGCTGTGGGAGCATAAGGGAGTTGGTGGAGAGCAGCCAAGTAATTATGCTGGGGGTGAAGCCTAATATGTTTCCTGAGGTGCTGCCTCAGGTGGCGGAAGCTTACAGCTCAGACAAAGTGCTGGTATCTATGGCTGCTGGTATAACCATGGCCAGCATTGGCGAAGGAGTGAGCCAGTCGGCCAAGATTATCCGCGTTATGCCCAATACCCCAGCCGCAGTGGGAGAGGCTATGACTTCGGTGAGCAGAAATCCCCAGGTGAACGACGAGGAGTTTGCGGAGATTTTGGAGCTGTTTCAGTCCATCGGCAGGGCGGAAGAAGTAAAGGAAGAGTTGATTCACTGTGTAATCGGTGTCAGCGGCAGCAGTCCGGCCTATACCTACATGTATATTGATGCGCTGGCAGAAGCGGCTGTAAAAAATGGCATGGAGAAAGAGCAGGCCCTGGTATTTGCAGCGCAGTCTGTGTTGGGCGCTGCGAAGATGGTGCTGGAGACCGGGGTGGATCCCGTTCAACTGCGAATAAACGTATGCTCACCGGGTGGAACTACCATCGAGGCAGTGGAACGGCTTCAGCACTTGGGCTTTGCAGAGGTGGTGCAGTCTGGTTTTCAGGCGGCAGTGGATAAATCCAGGAAGATGAGCAGATAGGAGGAGAAAGATGACCTTTGAAGAGAAAACCATATCTAGTGAAATGATTTATCAGGGAGCTATTTTGAATCTGCGCCGGGATAAGGTGCAGGTCATCGGGGGAGGGACTTCTCACCGAGAGATTGTAGAGCATAACGGCGGAGTGGCGATGATTGCCGTCAAAGAGGATGGAAAGGTTCTGTTGGTCCGTCAGTTCAGAAAGCCTGTAGAGAAGGTGGTTTTAGAGGTTCCGGCAGGAAAAATCGAAAAGGGGGAAGATCCCTATGAGACAGCTGTGCGGGAGCTGAAAGAAGAGACGGGTTATACTGCCGAGCAGGTCCAGTTTTTGACTAAATTTTACCCTTCTGTGGGCTATTCCCAGGAGGTCCTGTACATTTACCTGTGTACAGGCCTGACAGCAGGAGAGACGGCCTTTGATGAGCATGAGGCACTAGACATCCTGGAGATGGATTTAGATCAGCTGTTTAAGATGACTGTAAACGGTGAGATTGAAGACGGCAAGACGGCTATCGCGATTATGCAGGCCTGGGCTAAACTGAAGCTGAAATAGGGGATAGACCTGAAAGTTCCTTAGACCAGCCGAGAGGCCAGGGGTAGAAAAAGGCTTTGAAGCAGGCAGCTGGCTACCACCAGTAGACCTAAGAACACATGGGCGTAAAGGTATGGGGCGTCAGAGGCGTTAAAGCTTCGGACCATACCTTTATTTTTTTTGTGGCGAGAAGAAGCCGCTTTGGCTACAGCCAGGTTGGCTGATAGAAAAAAGGCTGGCAGAAGCAGCGTATTTTGGGGAAAGAGGGAGAGGGCAATAACCAGGGCACCTTTTAAATCCAGTGTTTCCAGAATTAAGGCGCAGCAATACCCCAGAGACAGACCTTTGATGATTACCATGGCGCAAGGTACCGGATAGGTAAATCGGGTATAACCGGACAGGGCAATCAGGGCTAAAGCCAGGAGATTTAGTATTACAGAGCCTATCAGGGCGGCAAAGGAACTGGCCGCAGGGGCTTCCCCTTCCAGCGGAGTCAGCAGCAGATTTTGCAGGTAATATTGCATATCAGCTTTCATATCCGTACTCATGAGCACCTCAAAAAACACCCCGGTAGATATGCCGAAAATTAAGGCAAAGAATAGGAATGTCGTGTATTCCCGGGAGAGGGAAAGGGATTGAATAGTATTGGCAAATATGTTTTTCTTCATGTTGGTATCCTCACAAAAAGTAGTTGTACTAATTTCCAATGAAACCTTCGGTTTGTTGGTTTGCAGTATTATATAAAAGCATATGCGGCTGAGGTGAAAAATAGTACGGCTGGAAAAATACCATGATTTTGGGCAATCATTATTGTAAACCTGCTGGGCCTGGGGTATACTGGATAAAGGCAGAAAAAAATAGATGGAGAAGAACATGAACGATTATTTAGAGCAGTTTAAACAATATCTCACCGAAGAACGCCGAATGTCCGCCAATTCGTTGCAGGCTTATAGCCGAGACCTGGCGGAATATCAACGTTTTTTAGAAGGAAAGAACGCGGGCAGACTAGAGGAAGGTTCCAATGCAGAGGTCGTCTCTTTTGTGCTGAAGCTGAAAAATGATGGAAAATCCTCGGCGACGGTAAATCGAAAGGTGGCCTCCCTGCGAGCTTTCTATAATTTTATGATGACGAAGGGGTACTTGAAGGAAAATCCGGTGGTCAACATAAAATCCCCTAAAATTGAGCGGAAAGAACTGGAATATCTGTCTATTGAAGAGGTAGACAAGCTGCTGGCGCTTCCGGATGAGTCCATCAAGGGTCGGCGGGACAAGGCTATTTTGGAATTAATGTATGCGACCGGCATTCGGGTCAGTGAGGTCATTGAGGCCAAGGTCAGCGACATCAACTTGCGGCTAGGTTTCATCACTTGCAACGGCGAGCACGGCAAGGCCAGGATTATTCCCATGGGTCGGCCGGCCAGAGCGGCAGTAGAGAATTACATATTTGAGGTGCGGGATCAGTTTATCAAAGACAAAGAAGGAGACGCGGTCAAAGAGCCGTTATTTGTCAATTACTTCGGGGAGAAACTGACCAGACAAGGCCTGTGGAAGATTTTAAAGGAATACGCTCAGCAAGCGGACATGGATGGCCGGATTACTCCTCAGACTCTGCGAAATTCCTTTGCTGTTCATATGATTCAAAACGGTGCAGACTTGAAATCTCTGCAAGAACTCATGGGTCATGAGGACATTACGGCGACACAGATTTACTTGTCAGTAACTAAAAATCGCATTAAGGATGTCTATGACCGAACCCACCCTCGGGCATAAAATTATTAGACAATTTGCATAAATTCTCTTGACAACAGTTCTTGGATTCTTTATACTAAATGAATATTTATTGACAAAGGCGTTAATTCATACACGAATTAGCGCCTTTTTCTTTTTATAGTCTAGAGAAGTTTGGCAAAAGTCAGCCTCATTCTGGATTTTAAAAAGCTGCAATAAAGAGGCAAGCGCAGGAGGAAGAAATGCGTATGGCAGAGGCTTCTTTTATAATATGGGAAATATCTGTAGAGGACGGTTATTTCCTATATGTCACCATGGGTTGAGCCGGCCTGCTTTCAGCAGAGCATGCTCCCATAAAAGAGCTGTAAAAATAAAAAGAGAGATGAGGGAAAACACATGAAAAGAAATTGGAAGAGACTACTTATTTTTAGTGCAGTACTGTGCTTGATGCTGAGCTTGGCGGCCTGTGGCCCAAAAGAAGACGGTGCAGATCAGGCCACAGACAATCAGAGAAAAGTTCTGCGGGTAGGCATGGAGTGTGCCTATGCGCCTTTCAACTGGACCCAGCCTGACGATACCAACGGGGCTGTACCAATTGTCGGAACCAAGGATTACGCCAACGGGTACGATATTTTATATGCTTCCAAGGTAGCAGAGGCCATGGGATACGAGCTGGAGGTATATCGAATTGAATGGGATGGGCTCATACCAGCTTTACAGACCGACAAAATCGATGCGGTTATCGCCGGTATGTGCATGACCGATGCGAGACGGGAAAGTGTAGATTTTTCTGATATTTATTATCAGGCCGACATGGTGCCGTTGACCATGAAAAGCAGTAAATATGCAGAGGCATCTTCCCTGGAGGACTTGGCTGGCGCTACGGCTACTTCTCAGCTGAATACCGTATGGTATGACATCTTAGACCAGATTCCGAAGGCAAACTTGACTCCTGGAATCGATACCGTACCTGGGGTAATCGTCTCGCTGACCTCTGGTAAGTCAGAAATCGTCACGGTGGATATGCCGACAGCCTTAGCGGCAGTGGCAGCTAATCCCGACATAAAAATACTGAATCTGGACAAAGGGAATTTTGTGGTGGATAAGGGCAACGTAGACATGGGCATTGCGGTTAAAAAGGGCAACAGACAGCTGCTAGAGGCCATCAATGGAGTAGTAAAAACTATTTCCTCAGAAGACCGAGAGGCCATGATGGAGGAAGCTATTGAAATTCAGCCTCTGTCCTAAAAGAAAAGCTTGAACATAGAGAGGAGAATTTTTAATGGAAAGAAGTTCGTGGCAGTGGATTCAGCTGTTTTTAAATGAATATGGCAGTTCCTTTTTAAAAGGGGCTGCGGCTACTCTGGAGATTGCCTTAATTAGTACCATCATTGGATGTATCATCGGATTTATTGTGGGAACGATCCGGAGCATCCAATTGTCCCCAGAGGAACATTGGTATAAAAAAGGACTTATGGCCTTGATAAATGCGGCCTTAGGTGTATACATCGAAATTTTTAGAGGGACTCCGATGATGGTTCAGGCTATGGTGGTTTACTATGGGTCCCAGGCCCTGTTTGGGATTAACCTGACCGCTACAGTGGCCAGTTATCTGGTGGTGTCCGTAAATACAGGAGCCTATATGGCGGAGACGGTCCGAGGCGGTATTCAGTCCATTGACGGCGGGCAGCTAGAGGCCGCGCAGTCTCTGGGGATGCGTCATATGGATGCGATGGCTTGCGTTATCGTTCCTCAGGCCTTATTCAATATCCTGCCTCAGATTGGAAATAATTTGATTATCAATATTAAAGATACTTCCGTTTTAAATGTTATATCCTGCACCGAGCTGTTCTTTGTTACCAAGACCGTGACGGGAACCTATTACCGATACTTTGAACCCTTCCTTATTGCCTGTGCCCTATACTTGGCGATGACGTTTGTGCTCTCCAGACTGCTCCGGCTGTTGGAAAAGAAAATGCAAGGTTCAGACCATTATAAGCTGGCAGATAAGGCGGATTTTATGGATGATAATTATGGCAACGGAATCTTTAAGACCAAGGCTGAAGGAGGTGTTGCATGATGAAAAACGAATATAAAAAGATAAACTCAACAGAAGTACCGCTGCTCCAGGTAGAGCATTTGGAGAAAAGCTTTGGGGAGCATCAGGTGCTGACCGATGTGGATTTTAAGGTCTATAAAGGGGATGTCATTTGTATCATTGGTTCTTCTGGCTCCGGCAAGTCCACCTTGCTCCGGTGTATGAACATGCTGGAACGGCCTTCTGGAGGCTGCATCTATCACAAGGAGAACTCCATCTTAGGAAAACCGGCCCAAGTAGCCCAGTACAGAGCCAAGGTGGGGATGGTCTTTCAGCAGTTCAACCTGTTTAGTAATCTGACAGTATTGGAAAACTGTATGTTGGGCCAGAAGCGGGTGTTGAAAAGGAGTGCTAAGGAGGCAAAGGCTACCAGCCTGACTTACTTAGATAAAGTCGGGATGCTTCCGTATATTTATGCAAAACCACATCAACTGTCAGGAGGCCAGAAGCAGCGGGTGGCCATTGCCAGAGCCTTGGCGATGGAACCGGAAGTTCTGCTCTTTGATGAGCCCACCAGTGCCCTGGACCCAGAAATGGTAGGAGAAGTGCTGGCGGTCATGCGGAATCTGGCAGATGAAGGCCTGACCATGATTATTGTCACTCATGAGATGGCGTTTGCCAGGGATGTTTCTTCCCGGACTGTATTTATGGACCAGGGAATCATTGTGGAAGACGAATCTCCGCAGGTAATTTTTACAGAGCCGAAAAATCAGCGAACCAAGGAGTTTTTGTCCAGATTTTTGATTGCATAAAGGCCAAAAAGAAATAAAAGGTGATTTAGAATAAAAGAAGAGAAGGGATAATCGTCACACGATTATCCCTTCTCTTCTTGTGTTTTCTTTTGTGTAAATGCTATTTTGATTTGCAGGGACCGATGGATAGCGAAGCAATTTGTTAAGCAACTATAATCCAACTTGTGCCAGTGCTTGTCTGAGATCCTGAATCAAGTCTTCTGCATCCTCAATACCAACGCTCAGGCGAAAGAAACCACCGTGAAATTCTTCGGGGTAGAGATATTGGCGTTCATCGTTTTCGCCGAGAAATACGATTAAGCTTTCATCATGCCCGAGGGATACCGCAGAAGTGATAATCTTCAAAGCGGCTACAAACCGATTGTGTGTGTCGTGGTCCGCCTGGAGGCCAAAGGAGAGTACGCCGCCAAAACCTCCAGGCATTTGATTTTTAGCGACTTTATGGCCCTTGTGGCTTTCCAGTCCTGGATATGCTACAAAACGTACACCGGCTTCTCCCTCCAGATAATGTGCGACAGCAAGGGCGTTGTTGTTGTGCTCCCGCATCCGCAGAGGTAATGTGGAGGAGCCCCGCATGATCAGCCAGGCATTAAAGGGGCTGATGGCTCCCCCCAGATTTACCATCGAATCGGCGCGTATACGGCTGATTAAATCTCTGGAGCCAATGACCGCACCACCCATGGCATCGCCGTGACCGTTAATATATTTCGTTAAGCTTTCTACTGTAAGATCTGCTCCCAGCTCCAAGGGGCGTTGGTTATAGGGAGACGCGAACGTATTATCTACGGAAAGCAGCACGCCATTTTGGTGCGCCAGCTGTGCGATGGCGGCAATGTCACTGATTTGGGTCGTGGGATTGCCTGGTGTTTCTATGTGGATTAGTTTTGTATTGGGCCGAATGGCTGCTTGAACCTGTTGAATATCCGAAGTGTCGACAATGGTTGTTTCAATACCATATTTTTCTGGAAGAAGTTCATGGAGCAAGCGATAGACGGCAATGTATGTTATATTAGAGAATATAATGTGGTCCCCAGATTTGAGCAATGCAAAAAACAGGCCTGATAAAGCGGCAACACCACTGGCTAGCACGACACAATCCTCCCCATTTTCCAAGGATTGCAGTCTTTCCTGCAAATAATTCTGGTTAGCGCCGCCATTGCGAGTGTATAGCGGTTTCTCTCCAGCGCTGCTCCAGTTCATATCCGAGGGATCATAGGGGAGTTCATAGCTGTTGGCCATGGTAATTGGCCGGCGAATTGCACCGGTTTCTTGATCTACGTCGTTGCCTGTATGGACAGCTCGCGTTTGAAATCCTAAATTATTACCGTAGGTATGTTTGCTCATAGGTAGCACCTCCTGTATTTAAAATATTAATACCTAGTTTTCATATGGGAATTATATAAATATTAAACTATTATAACAAACAATACACACTTATAAAAGCTATTCTTAAAAAGTTTTTTATATTAAGGTCATTACCCGGTTTTCAATCGGCAGCAATCTACATTTAATCACGTAAAACCAAAAAATGCTTGCAATAAAAAAGAACTTGTGATATAGTAGATAAGGTTATTACGGACGGTCCTCTGGACAGAGTTGCTTGTTGAAATACAAACGTTAATCCAAAGCTGTAAGCTTTGTGAGTTTGCCATGAACGTCTTGGGAAGGAAGGAGGAAATAACGATGAATGTAATGGAAGCAATTGCACAGGAGTACATCAGAAACGACATTCCGAAGTTCAATGTTGGTGACACCGTAAAGGTACACATCAAGATTAAAGAAGGCACTAGAGAGAGAGTTCAGATATTCGAAGGCTTCGTATTGAAGAAGCAGAACGGCGGTATCAATCAGACTTTTACAGTTAGAAGAATCGCATCTGGCGTTGGCGTAGAAAAGACATTCCCGATCAACTCACCAAAGATTGACAAGGTTGAGGTAGTGAAGCAGGGTCGCGTAAGACGAGCTAAGTTGAACTACATGAGAGAGAGAACAGGTAAGGCTGCTAGAATCAAGAACAAGCGCGTATAATGAAAATCGAGGGGTCCCTTTGGGGACTCCTTATTTTTTCATCTTTTTCTTTAAATTTGGATAAAAACGGCTCAAAAGCCGCATAAATATGAAAAAAGCCCTGATACATGCAGGCAGAGGAGAAACTATGATTGAACATATAAACTGGTATCCCGGTCACATGAAAAAGACCAGGGAGATGATTCAGGCTAACTTGAAAATGGTGGACCTGGTTATTGAAGTCATCGACGCCAGAATACCGATTTCCAGCCGAAATCCGATTATCAACGATTTGATTGGCGGTAAGCAGCGGGTCATTATCCTCAACAAGGTAGACTTAGCAGACAGCCGGGAAAATGAGGGCTGGACAAAGGTCTTTAAGGAAGAAGGCCATTTTGTGGTGCCGATGAACTGCATGAATGGTGCGGGAGTGCCGGCTTTGCTGAGTTTATTGAGTAAATATCAGGAGGCCCGAAATCAGGAGCTGTCCAGAAAACGGACTTTGCGGATGATGATTGTAGGCGTGCCCAATGTAGGCAAGTCTTCCTTAATCAATCGGCTTTTGGGCAAAAAGAGCGCCAAGACGGGGGACAGGCCAGGAGTGACCAGAGGAAAGCAGTGGCTGACCCTGTCCAATGGAATGCAGCTTCTGGACACGCCGGGTATCCTTTGGCCCAAGTTTGAGGATCCGCTAGTGGGCTTGAACTTGGCCTTCTGCGGATCGATTCGAGATGAGACCATGGATTTGGCATCCCTTGCGCTGGAATTGATTGGTGTGTTGCAAAAGGAGTATCCAGAGGAACTGATGGAGCGATACAAGCTGGTGGAGCTGGGGGAAGAACCTTTGGAAACCATGGAGGCTATCGCAGCTAAGCGAGGGTTTATCCTGTCAGGCAAGCGAACCGATTACGAACGAACTGCGCGGGCGGTACTGGACGAGTTTCGGGCAGGAATCATCGGCCGCATTACTTTGGAACACAGTGAGGATGCCTGATAGAAAGAGAGAAGAGCGATGAAGCGGGAAGAACGGGAAGCATTGCTGCGGGAAAAACTGCAAGAAATGAAGAAATACGAGCAAGATTTGTATCGCTCAGGTCTGAATCTGGTGGCCGGTGTCGACGAGGTAGGCCGAGGGCCTCTGGCTGGGCCGGTGGTGGCTGCTTGTGCGGTGTTGCCTGCGGATTTTGATCTGTTGGGAGTGGATGATTCCAAAAAATTATCGGAGAAGAAGCGGGAAGAACTCTTTGACCAGATTCGAGAAAAAGCGATGGCTTATGGTATCGGCATGGCCGACCATCTGGTTATTGATGAAATCAACATTTTAGAGGCCACCAAGAAAGCCATGGCGGAGGCGGTGGCCAACGCTGATGAAAGCTTGAAGAAGCAGGGATTGGCAGGCATCCAGCACCTGCTTATCGATGCGTTGACGCTGAAAGAGGTGTCCATTCCCCAAACGGGCATTATCAAGGGCGATGCCAATAGCGTCTCTATTGCAGCAGCCTCTATTTTGGCCAAGGTTACCCGGGATCGGATGATGGCAGAATACAGCAAGATTTATCCGGACTATGCCTTTGAAAAGAATAAAGGCTATGGTACGAAGGCCCATTATGAGGGCATAGAGAAAGCAGGAATCTGCCCCATACATAGGAAAACTTTTCTAAAAAAGCTTCTAGTTTAGGAGACATGTCAGTTGACAAGCTTTTTACCAGAAGGTAAGCTATAAAAAGAAGATGATGGTAAGCAGGAAAGGGAGGAATCGCATGAAGATTAGCGATATATTTAAAAAACGCCAATCCTTCTCCTTTGAAGTATTCCCGCCTAAGGCGGAGCAATCCATGGAGCCCTTGAAAAAAACCTTGGCAGAACTGTATAAGTTCCAGCCAGATTTTATCAGTTGCACCTATGGCGCCGGGGGAACCAATAAAGGAAGAAGCTCAGAACTGTGTGAAATAATTGAAAAAGACGGCCAACATGCCATGACGCATTTTACCTGTATCGGAAATACCCGGCAGGATATTATAGAAGCCATTCAGGAATATCGAGACCTGGGCGTAGAAAATGTGCTGGCTCTTCGAGGAGACATTCCTCACGGCTTGGATGGCACCAATGGGGATTTCAGCAATGCTAATCAGTTGCTGGAATTTCTGCGGGAGAATTTCCCCGACCTTTGTCTGGGGGCGGCTTGTTATCCAGAGAAGCATATGGAAGCGGATTCACTGGACACGGATATCCACTACTTGAAGTTAAAGCAAGAAGCGGGGGCAGACTTTCTCATGACTCAGCTGTGCCACGATGTAGAAGCCTATGAACGTTTCCTGGAAACTATTCGGGCTCAAGGCATTCATCTGCCGGTGGTGGTAGGTCTCATGCCTGCGCTCTCCAAGGATAGTATTATCCGCATGTCTTTGTCTAACGGCTGCTCTATACCGAGAGAGCTGGCAGAGATTATCGGCAAGTACGGAGATACGCCGGAGGACTTTAAGAAAGCTGGAAAAGAATATACGGCCAAGCAGATTTTGCGATACAGGCAAGCGGCAATCAATGGCCTGCATATTTATTCTTTAAATAAGTATGCGGATATTGTAGATATCCTACAGGCAGCAGGCATTGATAAATAAGTACGTCATTTATAGATGATGAGAAAGGTCAGGGCTTTGTATGGAATTCAAAAGTGATATTCAAATTGCACAGGAGACACCGTTGCATCACATCGGTGAAGTGGCCAAAGAGGCAGGTGTTGCAGAGAAATATTTAGAACTCTATGGAAACTATAAGGCAAAGGTGGACTATAATCTGTTGGAGGAAATGAAGGATGTGGCCAACGGAAAACTGATTTTAGTGACGGCCATCTCCCCAACACCGGCAGGAGAGGGCAAGACCACCACTACTGTAGGTCTGGCAGACGGCTTAAAACAGATTGACAAAAAAGTGGTGGTAGCCCTGAGAGAGCCATCTTTGGGACCGGTATTCGGCGTGAAAGGCGGAGCTGCTGGCGGCGGATATGCGCAGGTTATCCCTATGGAGGACATCAATCTACACTTTACGGGGGATATGCACGCCATCGGTGCGGCTAACAATCTGCTGGCCGCCATGCTGGACAACCACATTCAACAGGGAAACGAGCTGAATATCGATGCCAGAAAGATTACCTGGAAGCGTTGTATGGACATGAATGACCGACAGCTGCGGTTCGTGGTGGACGGCCTTGGGGGGAAGCCTAATGGTTCTCCTAGAGAAGACGGCTTTGATATTACTGTCGCCAGCGAAATCATGGCCATTCTCTGCATGTCTAAGGATATGGTGGATTTGAAGGAGCGAATTAAGCGCATCATCGTGGGCTATACCTATGAAGACAAGCCAGTTACCGCAGGAGACCTGAAAGCTCACGGTGCGTTGGCTGCCTTGCTGAAGGATGCGTTGAAGCCGAACTTGGTGCAGACCTTAGAGCACAATCCGGCCTTCATTCATGGGGGACCTTTTGCGAACATCGCCCATGGATGCAACTCCATCATGGCTACCAGGATGGCCCTAAAATTGGCGGATTACGTCGTGACTGAGGCTGGATTCGGTGCGGATTTAGGAGCGGAAAAGTTTTTAGATATCAAGTGCCGGGCAGCGGGGATCCAGCCTTCGGCTGTGGTGGTGGTGGCTACCGTGCGGGCATTAAAGCACCACGGCGGCGTAGCTAAGGCTGATTTGAATAAGGAAAACCTGGAAGCCTTGGAAAAAGGACTGCCAAATCTGTTGCAGCACGTGGAAAATATTACACAAGTGTTTAAGCTGCCAGCGGTGGTAGCCATCAATGCTTTCCCGACGGATACTGCTGCGGAGCTGGCCTTAGTGGAAGAAAAGTGCAAAGCCCTGGGGGTAAAGGTGGCGTTGAGTCAGGTCTGGGCAAAGGGCGGCGAGGGCGGCAAGGTCCTGGCAGAAGAAGTGGTTAAATTATGCCAGCAGCCGAATCAGTTTGCCTACAGTTATGAATTGGATATGACTATTGAAGAGAAGCTGAACGCCATCGCGACGAAGATTTACCGGGCGGAGGGCGTAGCCTTTACAGCGGCAGCCAGAAAGCAGTTGGATCAGCTGGAGAAGCTTGGATTTGGCAATATTCCTATCTGTGTGGCTAAGACACAGTACAGTTTCTCCGATGACGGAAAGTTGCTGGGCGCACCGAGAGGGTTTGTGCTCACTGTGCGGAATCTGAAAGTTTCCGCAGGAGCCGGATTTATTGTGGCCTTAACAGGAGATATTATGACCATGCCGGGTCTGCCAAAGGTTCCGGCAGCGGAGAAAATTGACGTGGACAATACTGGAAAGATATCGGGCTTGTTCTAGGAAGGAATAGAAAAAATGGCTTTTGTAAAGGGCTCTTGTGAAGAATTCGTAGAAGTGCTGGCCAGCAAGGCTGCGGTTCCCGGGGGAGGCGGAGCATCCGCCTTAGTCGGTGCCGTGGGTACCGCATTAGGAAGTATGGTTGCGGCCTTGACCGTGGGCAAGAAGCAGTATGCGGCGGTGGAAGCAGAAATGAAAGAGCTGGCAGAGCGGGCTCAGCAGATTCAGCGAGAACTGCTGCTGCTGGTGGACCGGGATGCGGAGGGCTTTGAACCGCTGGCCAAGGCCTATGGAATGCCAAAGGAGACCGCGGCCCAGCAAGCAGAAAAAGAAGTGGTCATGGAAGCGGCTCTAAAGGAAGCTTGTTCTGTGCCCTTGGCCATCATGGGCCAATGTGGGGCAGCAATCGAGTTGCAGCAGGTTTTTGCAGCAAAGGGCAGCGTTCTGGCTGTCAGCGATGCAGGGGTAGGTGCGCTCTTTTGCAAGGCAGCGCTTCAGGGAGCCAGCCTAAATGTGTTTATCAATACCAAGGCCATGAAGGATCGGGTTTATGCGGAAGCCATCAATAAGGAAGCACGGAATTTGTTGGCGCAGTATGAGCCCTTAGCAGATGAAATATATAGCGGCGTAGCCGCTGAACTAATAAAGGAGTAGCACAGTTTATGGCACAGATTTTAAAAGGCAAAGACGTAGTGGATGCCGTAAATGAGAAGCTGATAGGGGAAGTGACCGCGTTAAAGGAACAGGGGGTCACCCCGACTTTAGGTATTATCCGGGTGGGCGCGAAGGTTGAAGACGTGTCTTATGAGAAAGGCGCAATAAAATGTGCGGAATCCATCGGCGTAGAGGTGAAGAAATATCTTTTTAAAGAAAATATTACCCAAGAACAGTTATTGAACGTCATCGCGGCCATAAATCTTGACTTGACCGTCCATGGTGTGATATTATTTAGACCGTTACCAGATCACATTGACGACAATACTATCCGGAAAGCTTTGCTGGCTTGCAAGGATGTGGACGGCATTACAGACCAGTCCATGGCAGGGGTATATACTGGCACGGATTTGGGTTATCCCCCTTGTACTCCGAGAGCTTGCATGGAGATTTTAGACCATTATGGCATCGACATAACGGGGAAGACGGTAGCTGTCATCGGGCGCAGCCTGGTGGTAGGCAGACCGGCAGCAATGATGGTTTTGGGAAAAAATGGAACTCCAGTTATCTGTCACACAAAGACAGAAGATATGAAAGATATCTGCCGAAATGCCGACGTGTTAATTGTTTCGGCGGGGCAGGCCAAGACCATCGGCTCGGAATATCTCCGGGAAGGTCAGGTGGTCATTGATGTGGGCATCAACATGACAGCGGATGGAAAGCTCTGCGGCGATGTAGATTTTGAAGCGGCGCAGCAGATTGTAAAAGCCATCACCCCTGTACCAGGCGGCGTGGGACGAGTGACCACCAGCCTGCTGATGATGCACGTCATCGACGCAGCAAGGAAAACTATCTAATATTTTGGAAATATAACAGCAAATTGGGAAGAGCGGCCTTGATCATCGAGATGATGATGGGTCGTTTTTTCTAGGAAAAGGAGCGAACGTATGGATATGCTGACAAGAGCGAGAAGACTGAGATTGGACGAAAGAGTGCGGAATATGACCAGGGAGACCAGGCTTTCCAAGGATTCCTTAATTTATCCTATCTTTGTGGAAGAGGGAAAGGATATCCGTACAGATATCGTGACCATGCCGGGGCAGAAGCGGTACAGCATCGACACCATGGGAGAAGAACTGGAAGCTGTATCTAAGGCTGGCGTCAAAAATATCATGTTCTTTGGTGCACCTGCTCATAAGGATGAATGTGGAAGCGGGGCCTACCATGACCACGGCATCATTCAGGAGGCCCTGCGGGCGGCTAAAAAGGATTTTCCGCAATTATACTATATCGGGGACGTATGTATGTGCGAATACACGTCTCACGGCCACTGCGGCATTCTCAAAGGCGACACGGTAGACAATGACAAGACCCTGCCTTTGCTGGCCAAGACTGCGGTGTCTCAGGTGAAGGCAGGCGCGGATATGGTGGCCCCTTCCGACATGATGGACGGACGAGTGCTGGCCATCCGGGAAGCCTTAGATGAAGCAGGTTGTGAGGATATTCCGATTATGTCCTATGCGGCCAAGTACGCATCTGCTTTTTACGGACCATTCCGGGAGGCAGCTGGCTCTGACAATTTCAAGGGTAATCGCAAGACCTACCAGATGGACTATCACAACAGAAGAGAAGCGCTGAAAGAAGTGTTTTTAGATTTGGAAGAAGGGGCTGACATCATTATGGTTAAGCCGGCCCTGTCCTATTTAGATATTATCCGAGAAATTCGAGATCACATCGATGTTCCGGTAGCCGCCTACAGTGTCAGCGGCGAATATGCCATGATCAAGGCAGCAGCCATGGCAGGCATGGTGGAGGAGGACGCCATCGTGGCAGAGACCACCACCAGCATTTTTAGAGCGGGAGCGGACATGCTGATTACTTATTTTGCGAAAGAAGTGGCACAGATGATTCAGAGCGGTCGGATTGGTTAGGCTAAGCCGGACTTAGAATATACAGGGAGGAAATGCAGATGTTGAAGAGAAAGACAGATCGATCACAAGCCTTGTTTGAAGAGGCGAGAACTTATATACCGGGAGGGGTTAACAGCCCGGCTAGAGCCTTTCAGGCTGTCGGAACGCACCCTCGGTTTATTGAAAGAGCTGACGCCCAATTCATCTACGATGTGGACGGTAATTCCTATATCGACTACATTGGTTCCTGGGGGCCAATGATTCTGGGCAACAATCATCCCGATGTGTTGAAAACCGTCCAGGATACCATTGTAAACGGATTGAGCTTCGGAGCAGCTACCGAGCGGGAAGTCACGATGGCTAAGTTAGTCTGCCAAATGAGCCCTTGCTTTGATATGGTCCGCATGGTTAATTCTGGGACGGAAGCCACCATGTCAGCTCTGCGGGCAGCCAGAGGGTATACCGGAAAAAGTAAAATCATTAAATTTGAAGGCTGTTACCACGGTCACAGTGACGGGCTGCTGGTAAAGGCCGGATCTGCACTGATTGCAGAGGGAGGAACGCCAGATAGTGCTGGTGTTACAGCAAATTGTGCAAAGGACACCTTAACCGCCAGATATAATGACCTGGACAGCGTAGAAAAACTGTTTGAAGATTATAAAGGCGATATTGCTGCGGTTATCGTTGAACCCGTCGCAGCCAACATGGGAGTTGTACTGCCTCAGAACGGTTTCTTAGAGGGCTTGCGGGCTATCTGCGACCAGCATCAGGCTGTGCTGATTTTCGATGAGGTTATCACTGGATTTCGGCTGGCTCCGGGGGGAGCTCAGGAACTCTATGGGGTCATTCCAGACATGGCTGCCTTTGGTAAGATTATCGGTGGAGGCATGCCGGTAGGGGCCTATGGCGGACGGCGGGAAATCATGGAATGTGTAGCGCCGGTGGGCAAGGTTTACCAGGCGGGAACTCTCAGCGGAAATCCAGTTGCCATGGCAGCAGGCATCGCCCAGCTGACGCGCTTGAAGGAGGATCCGACAGTATATCAGCACATTAATGCCTTAGGAGATCTGCTGTATGGTGGATTGATTGACATTATCGAGACTGCCAAGGCAGAATGCACGGTCAATCATGTGGGTTCTCTGGGGACCCTGTTCTTTACGGGCGGTCCTGTAACGGATTATGATTCTGCTAAAAAGTCTAACTTAAAGGGCTATGCCGATTATTTCCTGCACATGCTGGATGGGGGCCATTACTTTGCACCGGCCCAATTTGAAGCGATGTTTATCTCCTATGCCCATACAGAGGCAGATATCAAGAGTACATTGGAGGAAGCTGCGCGATTTTTCGGCGTATAGGGGATCGGTAAGGTTTTGTAATTTGTATGGAGGTGATAAAATGAAACAATGTATGGATTCGGAAAATTTACACCGCAGATTAAAAAAAATAATTGGACAAATACAAGCCATCGACCGCATGGTTGATGAGGATGTTCCCTGTGAAGATATTCTTTCTCAGGTCAATGCCGCAAAATCTGCATTGCACAAGGCCGGTCAACTTATTTTAGAGGGGCACATCAAACATTGCGTGCGGGATGGTATTGAACATGGCGATGCGGATAAAACAATCGAAGGCTTTACCAAAGCAGTAGAGCGTTTTGCGAACATCATATAACGGATTAAAACAGTCATTTTGCAGTGACTGTTTTTTATTTTACGTCCTTGACAACCCATACCCCTATACGTATAATGTACACATACCCCCATGGGTATAAAGGAGGCCTTATATGTATGCAATTACAAACAAAGTCGAGCATTTAATGGAGCTTGGCGGTACAAAAAAAGAGGTGGTACTGCTGGTAATCTCTGGTATTGCTCTGTTTATCAGTATTTTTGATTTGCTGCCACTTCCGTTTAATGCAGCCTGGATTGCTATTGTATTCTGTGGCATACCAATCATTTTAGAAGCAATCATCGGACTTGTCACGGACTTCGATATCAAAGCAGATGTGCTTGTTTCCTTGGCATTAATTGCGGCGGTTTACATCGGGGAGGATTTTGCCGCAGGAGAAGTTGCCTTTATTATGCAGGTTGGTGCACTATTAGAAGATTTGACAGTGGCAAAAGCGAGAGCCGGAATTGAAAAACTGGTTCATCTTACCCCCCAGACCGCACGAGTCATAACCAATGGAATCGAGCAGATTGTTCCTGCTGAGCAAGTTCAGATTGATGATCTACTTCGTGTGTTGGCTGGTGAAACCATTCCGGTAGATGGGGTTATTGTCTCTGGACAAACCTCTGTGAATCAAGCGGTTATGACTGGCGAATCTCTGCCTGTTGATAAAACAGTGGGGGATGACGTTTTAAGCGGAACCGTCAACCAATTTGGTGCATTTGAAATGAAAGCGGCCAGAGCCTGCGAAAACAGTTCCATTCAGCGCATGATTAAATTGGTTCAGTCTGTGGATGCAGGAAAAGCGAAAATCGTCGGCATTGCAGATCGATGGGCCACTTGGATTGTAGTGATTGCCCTTGGGGCAGCCGCCCTCACCTGGTTCCTTTCCGGTGAGATAATCCGTGCGGTTACCATTCTGGTTGTATTTTGTCCGTGTGCGTTAGTGCTTGCTACTCCGACAGCTATTATGGCGGCCATTGGCAATGCCACAACACATGGATTTCTCGTCCGAGAGGGGGATGCCTTAGAGCGCCTTGCTAAGGTTAGCAAGCTGGCATTCGATAAAACCGGAACGCTGACGTATGGCAAGCTGAATGTGATAGAAGTAAAAAGTATTTTACCGCAGTTTTCGGAAAAGGAGTTTTACACCCTTGCAGCTGCTGCGGAGCAATTGTCGGAGCATCCGCTGGGGAAGGCAATCGTTCGCTGCCACAAGAAAGAGATTGGGACGGCGCTTTCTCCTGCACAGCAATTTCAAATGATACCGGGAGAGGGCATATCTGTTGTGGTTCACGACAATAGAATCCTTGCAGGAAATGCTCGAATGCTTGCTCAAAATGGTGTGACACTTTCTGATGACGTTGAAAAGAAAGCCGAGCAACACTTTTTACAAGGGCATACCGTTATTTACATCACCATTGACCGGGTTCTTGCAGGCTTTATTGTTTTATCGGATACCATCCGAGCGGAAGGCGTTCAACTGATTGAACAGTTGCAGGCGATGGATGTACGGCCAGTATTGCTGACAGGAGATAATGAAAACACATCGGCAACCATTGCCAATGAACTAGGCATTCATGAAGTTCACGCAAACTGTTTGCCGGAAGACAAATTAAAATGGATTGGCATTTACCAGGGTAAGGGAGAAGCCATTTGTATGATTGGTGACGGTGTCAATGATGCGCCGGCTTTGAAAAAAGCAACTGTCGGCATTGCCATGGGTGGTGTCGGCAGCGATATTGCCGTTGATGCCGCAGATATTGTCCTGGTTGATGATGAAGTAAAAGAGTTGCCGCACCTATTAGCTTTATCTAGGCGTATGATGACGACGATTAGATATAATTTGGCTTTTTCGCTGGGACTTAACTTTCTTGCTATTGCTTTAGCTATTCCAGGCATCCTAAATCCCGTAATAGGGGCTTTGGTACATAATGCAGGCTCTATAATCGTCATTGTAAATTCAGCATTGCTGTTAAAATGGAGGAAAAGAAAATGATTTTTAATATTATCGGATTAATTATAGGCATAATGATTCTAGGCGCAGGTATTTATTATTTTATCAAAGAGAAGAATGACCAAGAATCTAGAAAAATTTATTTGATCACCTCGGGGGTCGGTGCAGCAGTCCTTCTGGGGTTCTTATTAAAAATGGTCGTTTAAGCTATAATATGCAAGTTTATTCATACCCATATGCAGCAGCTGAAAGAGGAACCGATTTCTTTGGCTTAGGCATGTGAGAAGGCTGAATACATTTAGGGGGTTGTCCGACCCCCTATTTTAATGGTACAATAGATTGAATAATTGATATATCTATAGGTGCCCGGTGATTCCTGCCGGGAGAATAGGGAAGTTGGGTAAAAGCCCGCGCGGTCACGCCGCTGTGATGGACGAGTTGTACTTAAATAAAGCCACTATGTAAAAATGGGAAGGGAAGTGCAATGTAGACGCCAGAGTCAGAAGACCTGCCTAGGATATGGGATCTGCTCATTTTTTGTGGAATGAGGCAGAAATTACACTTTTTTACGGAAGATGAATGAGTGTAATAGGGGGATTTTTTTGTGCTCCCATATTACGCTGTTCTGCTTTTCCAGAACGGCTATTTTTTTGAGAGGAATTGAAAGTTAATGAGTAAGAAAGAAGCATTATTAGTAGTAAGTTTTGGCACCAGTCACCAGGAGACCAGAGAGAAGACCATCGGCCAGATTGAGCGGGTTATAAGCAAGGCTTATCCCAACCGAGAGCTCAGACGGGCCTTTACCAGCAGCATCATCATGCGGGTGCTGAAAAAGCGGGATCAGCTTCACGTGGATAACGTGACCGAAGCCCTGGAGCGGTTAGCTGCCGATGGCTTTACAGATGTGCTGATTCAGCCAACCCACATCATAAACGGGGATGAATACGAGAAAATGATGGGGCAAATTGAACCCTTTATCGAACAGTTTGAGACCATCGCCGTTGGACGAGCGCTGCTGACTTCGTCAGAGGATTACGATCTGGTCTGTCGGGCTATCATGGCTGAGGTGCCAGAATTAGACGGAACCTCAGGGGGACAGCAGGCAGAAAATACGGCGCTGGTGCTGATGGGACATGGAACCGGGCATTTCTGTGACGCGGCTTATGCTGCGCTGGATTACCGTTTTAAATCGCTGGGCTACGGCAATGTATTTGTAGGCACGGTAGAAGGCTATCCCGATGTGGAGCGGGTGCTGGAGCTGGTACGGCTTTATGGGCCGCAGCAAGTAGTGCTCATGCCGTTTATGGTGGTAGCAGGAGACCATGCCGTTAACGATATGGCTGGAGAAGAAGAAGATTCTTGGAAGATTATTTTTCAGCAGGCAGGGTATGACGTTTCCTGTATTCTACGGGGGATTGGTGAATTCCCAGGCATCCAACAACTCTATTTAGATCATGCTTCAACTTGTGAGCCATTAGGACAAGAGATGGAGTAAAGGATAAAATCGTAGATTGTAAATGGACGATTGCTGTTGAAAAATGCAGGATTGGTCAGATTGTGTCGGAACTGGTTTTCAACACAGCCCTTTCATGGGCGGGCAAGAAAAACGCCTATATATTGCAAATCGAAAATAGACGATATATGTTGAAGTGTAGTGTAATGTGGCAGAAACAAAAGCATAAGATGCAGAAATACAAATAAAGAGAAGACGGAGGAATGAGATGGCAAAGTTATATGGATTAGGCGTAGGCCCTGGAGACCCAGAGCTGATGACTTTAAAAGCGGTGAGAATCATCAGGGAGAGCGATATTGTGGCTATCCCTAAGTCCGGACAGAGTGTTAATGTGGCATATACGATCGCAAAGGGTGCTATAGCAGACCTGGATAAAAAAGAGATTGTGGAGCTGGATATGCCCATGACCAGAGACAAGGCCAAGCTAGCCGCCAGTCATGATGCCGCAGCAGAGCAGGTGAAGGCCTGGCTGGATGCCGGAAAGAATGTTGCCTTTTTGACACTGGGGGATCCTACCATCTATTCCACCTATACCTACGTGCACAACCGAGTGCGGGATGCCGGTTATGAGACAGAAATTGTTCCTGGTATTCCATCTTTCTGTGCTGTCTCTGCCCGGCTCAATGACAGCCTGACTGAGGCTGAGGAAGCACTCCACGTGATTCCGGCATCCTATGCGGGTACGGAAGAGGCCTTGCATATGACTGGCACCAAGGTACTCATGAAGAGTGGCAAATCCATCGGCAAGTTGAAAGAATATATCCGCACCATGGACAATCCCCCTTCGGTGAAGATGGTAGAACGCTGCGGTATGGAGGGGGAGCGGGTATTCCAGAATATCGACGAGATTGATGAGGAAGCGAGTTACTTCTCCGTGCTGATTTTGCGGGACCAGAAGAATTGACCATGAAAGGTAGCGCGTGTAAACAGTTGAGTTTTGAAAGGCGAAATCATGCACATTAGAATGGTAGGCATTGACCACAGCAAAGCTTCTCTGGATTATAGGGAAGCCTTTTCTTTTACGAAGGCCGGAGCCAAAGAGGCGGTTCAGGAAATAAAGAAACGGTTTCATTTAAAGGGGTGTATTCTCCTTTCCACCTGTAACCGGACAGAGCTTTGGATTAGTCAGTGCGATAACGGCAAAGGGGCGGCAGTCCGTCCTTGGGAGATGCTCTGTCAGATTAAGAAGATTGACGGAAGCCAATATGAAAAGTTTTTTGTGGAGCGGGAGGACCGCCAGGCAGTGGATCATCTGCTGCGGCTGGTTTGCGGCTTTGATTCAAAAATATTTGGCGAAGACCAGATTATCTCTCAGGTACGGGAAGCTTTACAAATGTCTAGAGCCTGTGGTTGCGGGAGTATGGCGCTGGAAAAGATTTTTCAGACAGCTTTGGCCGCAGGAAAGCGAGTAAAGACAGAAGTTCGGCTAAGTACGGTGAACCGTTCGGCAGCCAGCAACACGATAGCCATCCTGCGACAGCAGCTGGGGGACCTGAAAGGGGTGCCCTGTCTGATCATTGGAAACGGGCAGATGGGCAAGCTGGTAGCCAACTCGCTGGTGGGCTGCGGCGCTGCGGTTTCCATGACCTTGAGAAAAAAAATACACGGGCAGGATGAGCAGGAATCCATTGTGCCGGAAGGCTGTCAGATGGTGCCTTACGACCAGCGCATTCAGGCACTCCAGGGAAAACAGGTCATTATCAGTGCCACCTTGAGTCCCCATTATACCCTTATGTGGAGAGACGTGGATGACGTATTTCGGCATCCCTATAGGCTTGATTCAGAAGGGCAGAAGCGGGAAGCAGGCAGCCGAGAAGATTTACGTAATAAATATTATGTATTCGACTTGGCGGTGCCGCGAGATATTGACCCGGAGATTGCCAATCTGCCGTATGTGAAACTTTTTGACATTGATTCTATAAATGGCGGAGAGCTGGTGGAGGAGAAGTCGGAACAGATTCAGCTGGCTATGACGATTTTGCAGGACTATCAGGCGGAACTGGAGCAATGGTTTGAATTTCGCAGCTATGTGCCGAAGATTCGGGAAATTGTGGAGCTGGTATCCGAAGATGCGATGCAGCGGTTTGTCAGCAAGTCCGCGGAATCTCAGGAGGAAGACCTGGAAGCAGCGGCGGGACAGGCCATGAAGAAATCAACGGCCAAGCTGCTGTATGGCCTGCGAGACCAGCTGCCGCATGAACTGTGGGATCAGTGCTTGGAGGCTTTGCATCGATCAGCAGCCCGAGAGACTTTGAAGCATTGAAGCCGTTGAAAGAGCTCGGACGAAGAGGAAAGAATAAAGGAGAGCTGCTATGAATATCTTAGTATTTGCAGGGACTACCGAAGGACGTCTGCTGGTAGAACAGTTGGCAAAGAGAGCCGATTTCCAGGTATGCGCCTGCGTCGCTACAGAATACGGCAGGGACATCTTAGAACAAGATTTGTCTGACCAGGTAGAAGTCAAGGCAGGACGCTTGCAGCTGACAGAAATGCAGGAGCTGATAGCCGGGGGCTTTGACTGGGTGGTGGATGCGACCCACCCTTACGCCACGGCAGTGACAGAAAACATTCAGGCAGCCTGTGCAGCAGTACAATGTCCGTACTTGCGCTTGCTGCGGGAGCGGACCGAATTTGGAGAAGACTGCATCTTCGTGGAGGATACGGAAGCAGCAGTGCGCTATCTGAATACCACAGTGGGAAATGTTTTGTTGACCACTGGCAGCAAGGAACTGAAAAGCTATGGGCAAGTAGCCGACTATCAAGAAAGGCTGTATGCCCGGGTTCTGCCCATGGAGCAGGTGGTGAAAAGCTGCATTCAGCTGGGCTTCTCCGGTTCCCATTTAATCTGCATGCAGGGGCCATTTTCTAAGGAGATGAATGTGGCTATGCTGAAACAGCTGAACTGCACCTGCATGGTAACCAAGGATACGGGTGCAGCTGGAGGTGCCTACGAAAAGTATCAGGCAGCTCAGGAGGCGGGTACTACTTTGGTGGTAGTTGGCCGGGCCCAGGAAGAAAAAGGACTGACCTTGCAGCAGGTACTGGAGAAAATCAGCAACCTGCCGGCAGATGGCTGTAAGGGTAAAAAGGGGCAGGCTGTTGATAATTCTGAAAATATCAACGATACGGTCAGCTCAGAATCCATATCTCAATCTCCAGGAAGAGGTGCTCTAGCCGAATGGTTTCCTCTGTTCGTCAACCTGACGGGCAAGCGCGTGGTCATCGTGGGAGGCGGTAAGATTGCCAGAAGGCGGATTGAAACCTTATTGCAGTTTTCCTGTCAGCTGCGCATTGTGGCCAGCCACATTTCGGAGGAAATCCGGAAGGCTGTCCAACTGGAGGAAGGACGGCAGACAGCAGGTGGCAGCCATCCAGACTGCCGATTGCTGGAGAGGCCTTTTCAACCATCCGATCTGCTGGATGCTGACTTTGTGTTGGCAGCCACCAACAATCGAGAACTGAACCGAACAATCGGAAAGCTGTGCCGAGAGAAGGCTATTCCCGTAAACGTGGCAGACGTAAAAGAGGAATGCGACTTTTACTTTCCTGGCATTATCATAGAGGGCATGTTGGTAGCTGGGGTTACGGCCCAAGGACAAAGTCACAGTTTAGCAAAGAAAGGCTCCGCAGCCGTGCGAAAAGCTTGGAAAGATATAGAGAATAGATAGACATAAGGCGATAGCCTGCAAATAAAAATTCACCGATCAGCGCCCTTCGGATAAGGCGGGACCTGTGAGAGAAGGAGAAGAATATGGCCGGACGAAAAATAAAAGTGGGAAGTCGGGACAGCAAGCTGGCGGTGGCCCAGTCACAGCTGGTGATGGCTCAAATTGCCAAAGCTCATCCTGAATTAGAGCTGGAATTGATAACCATGAAGACCACAGGAGACCTCATACTAGATAAGAGGCTGGACAAAATCGGCGGTAAGGGGTTGTTTGTTAAGGAACTGGATAAAGCCTTAATGGAGGGAACCATTGATATTTCCGTACATAGCTTGAAGGATCTGCCGATGGAGATTCCGGCAGAGCTGCCGCTGGTAGCCTTTTCTAAAAGGGAAAATCCTTTAGACGTATTGGTCTATCCAAAAGACGTATCGGAACCAGACCGAACGCTGCCTTTGGGAACGTCCAGCCTGAGACGAGAACTACAGGTGAGGGAAGTCTACCCGGAATGGGCCGTGGAAAGTATCCGCGGTAATTTGCAGACCCGACTTTCCAAACTGGACAGCGGGCAGTATGGAGCCATTCTCTTGGCTCATGCGGGCATCAGCAGGCTGGGATTGGAAGAACGAATCAGCCGAGTCTTTACCGCGGACGAGATCATACCGCCAGCCGGACAGGGCATTATTGCCGTACAGGGCCGGGCCGGAGAAGATTATACTTTCTTAGAAGGGGTGAATGACAGAGAGGCGGAAATCTGTGCTAAAGCAGAGCGGGCTTTTGTCACTTGGCTGGACGGAGGGTGCAGTTCACCGATTGGTGCCTTTGCGGAAATAAGCGGGGAAGATATCCTCATCAGGGGACTTTATTATAGGGAAGAGACGGAGACTTGCCACAGGGGACGCATTGCGGGAAAAACCGCTCAGGCGGAACAGCTGGCGGTGGAGTTAGCCAAACAGTTAAAGGATGGGAAGTAGCATGATGGAAGAAGAAAAAAAAGGAAAAGTATGGCTGGTAGGTGCAGGCCCGGGAGATGCGGGTCTGTTTACCTTGAAGGGAAAAGCGGTTTTAGATCAGGCAGACGTGGTGGTTTACGATAAGCTGGTGGGTCAGGGGGTCTTAGGTATGATTCCTACCGCGGCGGAATTAATTTTTGTCGGCAAGGTGTCGGGACATCACCCGGTGCCTCAGCAGGAGATTAATCAGATTTTACTTCGGGAGGCCTTAGCTGGCAAACGGGTAGTTCGTCTAAAGGGAGGCGATCCCTTTGTTTTTGGCCGGGGAGGCGAGGAATTGGAATTGTTGCGAGAGCATGGCATTTCCTTTGAAATTGTTCCGGGCATCACTTCAGCGGTATCCGTGCCGGCTTACAATGGCATTCCGGTAACCCATCGAGATTTCGTATCTTCCCTGCACATCATTACTGGCCACACCAAGAAAAAGGATGAGGCGGAGATTGATTATGAGGCCTTAGTCAAGTTGGGGGGAACTTTCGTCTTCCTGATGGGTATCAGTGCGATGCCTAAAATCTGTCAAGGGCTGCTGAATGCCGGCATGGAGGCGGATATGCCGGCGGCGGTGTTGGAGCGGGGCACTTCCGCACATCAGCGACGGGTGGTTTCTGACGTGAGTCATCTGCCGGAGGAGGCCGCAAAAGCAGGTATTCAAACGCCGGCCATCATTGTGGTCGGCAAGGTTTGTGCTCTGGAAAAGGAATTCCACTGGGCAGAGGACCGGCCTTTAGGGGGCTTGAAAATTGCGCTTACCCGACCGCAGGATCGGCCTTCTTCTCTAGCGGACAAGCTGTCCATGCTGGGAGCGGAGATTTTGCTGATGCCGACCATCGAGACGAAGGAGATTGCCGATAATCAGCTGCTGGAGGAGGCCATCGCCGATATTCGGCGGTTTGATTATGTAGCTTTTACCAGCCCGGTAGGGGTGGCTGGATTTTTTAAGAAGCTGAGAGAGATGAAAAAGGATATTCGCGACTTGGGCAATGTTCAATTTGCTGCCATCGGTTCAGCCACGAAAGCGGCCATTGAGAAAATGGGCATTTTAGTGGACTTAATGCCTTCCGTATACAGCGGAGAGGCTTTGGGCCAGCTGCTGGCAGACCGGGCAGCCCTGTGGGGAGCCAAGGTGGGCAAGAAGCCAGAGATTCTTATACCGCGAGCTAAAATTGGCACGGATGAGGTACTTCGTCCGCTAAAAGAGGCAGAAATTCGTTTTACAGACATTCCCGTGTATGACACGGTAGAGGTACTGGAACGAGAGCAGGATGCCCATGGGAAGCTGATTGACTTTGCCTCAGCAGATGTAGATTATGTGGCCTTTACGAGTGCATCTACTGTTCGAGGCTTTGTGAGCTCTTGCGGTTTGACAGATTTGACAGGAATCAAGGCCGTCTGCATCGGAGAGAAGACGGCGGAAGAGGCCGCGAAATACGGTATGGAGCTCTTTGTGGCTAGGGCAGCCACCATCGACAGCATGGTGGAATGCTTCCTGGGTTTGGAGCAGGCTTAAAGAACCAATAGATATGCTGAAAAATGATAAAACTAGAACCGCTCTATGGGAATAATACATGGGGCGGTTTTTGATTTATAGAAAACTACAGGTTAGTGGTATAGATCTTTAATTTTGAATATTGCAATCAGAACGATAGCCTGATAAAATATACTTAACCCATTCATATATTAACCACATCATATAAAACAACGAGGTACCAGCATGTCTGATAAGTATATTCAAGTACTCGGAGCTAGAGAGCGAAACCTAAAAAACATAGATGTCAGGATACCTAAAAAAGAAATTACGGTTTTTACCGGGGTATCCGGTTCGGGAAAATCATCCTTGGTATTTGCTATCATAGCGGCAGAATCCCAAAGACAATTAAATGAAACCTATACCAGTTTTATTCGTCACCGTATGCCGCATTATGGAAAGCCTGATGTAGATACAATTGAAAATTTATCGGTAGCCTTCATTATCAATCAAAAACGATTGGGGGGTAATGCCCGCTCAACAGTAGGAACCATTACAGATATTTATGCAGTATTGCGCTTATTGTTTTCCCGCATTGGTCAACCCTTTGTAGGGCATGCCGATGTTTTTTCATTTAATAATCCGGCGGGCATGTGCGACCATTGTGAAGGCTTGGGAAAAATTGAAACCATTGATATAGAAAAGCTGTTAGATAAAAATAAGTCTTTACATGAGGGAGCCATTCGATTTCCAACTTTTGAGCCCGGCGGGTGGCGATTAACCCGATACATTCATTCCGGTTTTTTTGATAATGATAAAAAGATAAGGGATTATTCGGAGAACGAGTTGGAGCAGCTTCTGTATACGGATGGCATCAAGGTTAAAAATCCTGCACCAGAATGGCATAAAACTTCCTTGTATGAGGGGGTGATCCCACGCATTGAGCGCAGCTTCCTTAGAAAAGAAGAGGGAGAGAAGGTCCGATATAAGAAAGATCTAGAACGCTTTGTTTCAAAACAGAATTGTCCTCACTGTCAGGGTACACGTTTGAATGATAAGGTACGATCTTGTAAAGTGAACGGTAAAACTATTGCAGAATGTGCAGCTATGCAGATAAGTGAGCTTTTGACCTTTATTCAATCCATTCACGCCCCTATAGCGGGCACAATTGTTTCAGAGCTTGCCGATCGGCTTCAGCACATGGTGTCCATTGGGCTGGGCTATTTAAACTTAAGCAGAGAAACTGATACCCTTTCAGGTGGGGAATCTCAGAGAATAAAAATGGTGGGCCAGCTGGGCAGCAGTTTGACAGACCTCACTTACATTTTTGATGAGCCCAGTATGGGGCTGCATCCCCATGACATAAGCAAGATTAATGAGCTTATGAAGCTGCTGCGTGACAAAGGCAACACGGTTCTGATTGTAGAGCATGACCCGGACATGATACAAATTGCGGATCATATTATTGATATGGGTCCCGGTGCGGGAACCCAGGGGGGCGAAGTCGTATATCAAGGAAATCTAGCGGGATTGAAAACAGCGGGTACCCTCACTGGACAATATTTATCCCACCGGCCTAAGCTGAAACTGGATACCCGTGTTCCAAACAGCTGGATTTCTATTGAAAATGCAACAATGAATAATTTAAAAAACCTTTCAGTTGATATACCAAAGGGTGTGCTGACGGTTGTAACCGGAGTTGCCGGTTCAGGAAAAAGTACCCTAATCAATGGGGTGTTGCCTCAGCTGTATCCTGAAATGGTTTTAATCGACCAGAAAGGGCTTCAAGGGTCAAAACGTTCCAATATTGCAACCTTTACAGGAATCTTTGATATCATCAGAAAACTCTTTGCCAAAAGCAACGGTGTCCGTGAGTCTTTGTTCAGCTTTAACTCGCAAGGGGCCTGTCCGGTCTGCAAAGGCTTAGGGATTACTTATACCGATTTAGCGTTTATGGATACCATTGTTACCACCTGTGAAGAATGCCACGGAAACCGTTATACGGAGCAAGTGCTGGCTTATCGGCTAAGAGGAAAGACGATTGCTGATATTCTCCGCCTGACTGTATCGGAAGCTTTAGAATTTTTTCAAGAAGAACCAATTGTATCGGTATTGAAACGACTTTCGGAGGTGGGCATTTCTTATGCTTCTTTGGGACAGCCTCTCAATACCCTTTCCGGTGGTGAGTTACAGCGAATTAAACTGGCCTCCGAACTGGAATATGGAGGTCAGATGTATGTGCTAGATGAACCGTCAACTGGTTTGCATATGGCAGATATAGAACAGTTGATTGATGTGATGAACCGCCTTGTAGATCAACACGCTACGCTGATTGTAATCGAGCATAATTTAGATATTATCTGCCAAGCCGATTGGATGATCGACATGGGTCCCTATGGGGGACAAAACGGTGGTCAGGTTATGTTTGCCGGTTTACCGAAAGATTTAGTCCATTGTCGAGAGTCGTTAACCGGAAAGTATCTGAAAAAGTATATCTACAAAATATAGGAGGTTGTTTGGATGGTTGTAAAAAACTTAGAAGAAAGTTATATTCCCTTTCAGTGTATGATTGTGGCTAATTCCAATCGCTTTAATGTGGAAGGGGTTTCAACGGCACAATACTATATACTTGATACCCTCCACAAGTACGGTTCAAAAACCACGAAAGAACTGGCTGAAATGAGAGGTATTTCCCAATCTGGCATGTCAAAATTGACGAAGCGTTTGCTGGAAAAAAAGTATATTATCCAGGAAAGACAAGCGAATGATCGCCGCGCTTACAATATTGTGCTCACTAAAGAGGGAAACGCTTTTTTGAATCGGGTGGAGGATTTTGGAAATGAAATTATGAGTCTAATTGAAGAATCCTTGACGGAAGAAGAAGTCTATGCATTTTCCAAGATGTGCAAACGGATTACGAACTTATACGCAGAAAAGCAGAGGCCTATCAATGGAATTTAATGAAAAACTGCAACAGCTTAGAAAAGAAAAATCAATGACACAAGAACAACTTGCAGAAGAACTATTTGTGTCCAGAACGGCTATATCAAAATGGGAAAACGGTAAGGGGTATCCCAATATTGATTCCCTTAAAAGTATCTCCGCACTTTTTTCTATATCAATTGACGATTTGTTGTCCGGTGAAGAATTGATTTCGTTGGCAGTAGAGGAGAACCGAAAAAATATAAAAAAGCTTTCCAGCCTAATTTATGGGGTGTTGGATTTAATGGGGCTGGCTCTTTTATTTTTACCGCTCTTTGGTCAACCAGATGGGGAAGGTGTTCAAGTCGTAAATTTGTTTGCCTTTAAAGATGCTTCATCTATTACTCGTGCCATATATTTTATCTTGCCTATTTCAATGGCCTTACTTGGTATGGTTGAATTGGCCACACAATATTTCAGCAGCGAAAAATGGCTGAATGCGGGCAAATTAGCATCCATACTTTTACAAGCCTTTGCAATATTTGTTTTCATCAATACCCGCCAACCTTATGCTACCTCATTAGTTTTTATGTTCTTCATGATTAAGGTTGTTCTTTTGATAAAGGGTAAATATTAAGTATATCGTCTTAAAACATCAGCTATGCCAAGCTATCCCTATAGGTGGGCAGCTCCTAATCTATACAGAAAAGCGACTTTGGGTGTATGGAGAGCCTCCCTACCTAAAGCCGCTTTTCTGTTTTGTTATGGTTCAGTGTTGCCTCTAGTTTAGCTGTTTTCAATCTTTTCCCGAACGCCAAATCAGTAAGGTATTTCTTCCGCTGTCCTGATAATAAATTTCAGAAACAGGTAAATTGCCGTCAGGTGAATAACCGATGCCTTTTTTCATATCGTATACACAATCTTTATTTCGTTCTTGCGGCTGATATTCGCCGTAAAGGGTAATATAATATCTTCCACCTTCTCGGTATACGCTATTACTATACACCTCGTATTCTGATGCAACTTTAAGCTGGCATCCCACTGTTCCGTCTTCATTTAATGCAATGCTCCATACTTTAATTTTATCAGCAGGAATCACCGTATACGATGTTGCTTCAACTGCACCAGTATTTTTATTCTCATTTGCCGAAACGTTGGTGGCAAATGCAGCCGCAGTTCCTCCGATTATAAGGAACACTACCGCTGCAAAAATTGCCATATGCTTTTTCATTTTCTTAACATTTAATAACATGGTTAATCTCCTTTCGATGTGCTTTGTGCTCTCACATAGGGGAGAGCAGAATGTCGAGTTTATGCCGGAATGGTTAGCCAATGTGTTCAAGATGGCTTCTCCGTAGCGTTTTCTTTCCTCATGGGACATTTTCGCTGCCAGCACCTCATCGCAGGACAACTCACTCCATGTGCTTATATCCTTGCGGAGAATATGGACAAAAGGGTTAAACCAATGCACGGTTCCTGCAAGCAGAACAAACATTTTTATCCATAAATCTTTTTGTTTCAGGTGTGTCAGTTCATGGGCCAAGATTAGCTTCAAGTCAAGTTCCTGCGCAGTTGAGATTGGTAGCAATATCAGGGGGTGACGCAACCCTATAAGCATAGGACTTGTGATTTTGTGGTTTAACATCAGTTTTACATCACCGCGGATACACCATGTCGCTTTGCATGAGGAAAGCAGGGTGAGGGTATCTTCTGGTGCAGGAATACTGTGTACTTGAAGCAATTTCATAAATCTGCGGTAGCAATACAAATGCCAAGAGGCAAATCCAATTGCCCCAAAGAGCCAAATGAATGAAACGATTTGGATGAATTCAATCGTTAGATGTGCAGTTCCCACAGCATTTAGGGCGTTTAGCAAACCTTTTTGTTGATCCATTACTGGAACCAGCATTGGAAATATACGCGCATTCTGACTTTGGGTAATTGGCTGGACCAAGACAGAAGCAAGCTTTTGGGCAAAAATAGAAAAGGGCATGAGGAAAAAGATAATAGCCATTTTTCCAATTCGGTATTGCCAGCTTGCAGAAAACCATTTTGCCGTTACGGGCCGAAGCAGCAGCGTGAATAAGACAACCGCGCTTCCAGCAATGGTCATCGCAAGTAAATTATTCATTTTTCTCACCTGCCTTTTCTGTGAACCAGCGCCTGAGCTCGGTTACGTCGTTCTTTGTCAGCGCCTTACCGTCGTAGAGCGTAGCAAGAAAGTTTTTGACAGAACCTTCATAAACTGTATCCAAAAAGCTCTTAGCTTCCTTGCTCCGGTATTCTTCTGGTGAAATGCGGGGTAAATAAATATTAGTCCGGCCCTGTTTCTTGATGGAGGTGAGGACACCTTTTTTTACAAGCCTTGCAAGAAAGGTTGCCATGGTTTGTCCTTTCCACTCTTTACCCTCTTTCGCTGCAAAAATGTCAAGTAATTCACTGGACGTAATGGGATCACCGTACTCCCATATAATTTGCATGACTTCCATTTCTGTTTCCGATAATTTTTGAAAAATCGTCATAGTATACACCTCTCCGTTTTTGATCACATGTCTGCAGTATGTCACTACACTCGTGTAGTGACATTAGTTTACTACATGAGCGTAGTGATGTCAAGGAAGTTAAAAATTTTAATATACAATCTCATCTTGAAATAAAAATAAAATGTAGCAAAAATGTAGCTTAAACCCAAATGAATGAAATTCACTCATTGACTGCTGTGGATATTAGTGCTACACTGTTCATAGAAAGAAGGTAATCCGATGGCAGGAAATAAAGAAAAATCAAAAAATGCGTTTAATCAGCAAGCGGCTACCTATGACGAAGATATCAAAGGACAACACGCGAGAAATCTATATCCAACGTTATTGGCGAAGCTGTCCGGTGTTGATTTCCACACGATTTTAGATTTAGGCTGTGGGACTGGAGCTGTTATGCAGGCCATTTTGCAAGATTTTCCTGATACACGTGTCTATGGAATTGATATTTCTGAAAACATGCTGCAAAAGGCGAAGGAGAAATTAACGGATAAAGCATCCCTGATCTTAGGGGATTCGGAACATCTGCCCTACGAAAATGAAATGTTTGAAGTGGTTTATTGCAATGACTCTTTTCATCATTACCCAGCGCCTGAAAAGGTGGCGGCAGAAGTTTATCGAGTGTTGAAACCGAAAGGGACCTTTATCATAAGTGATTGCTGGCAACCGTTTTTTAGCAGGATCATTATGAACGCATTTATGGGGTTTAGCAATGAGGGTGATGTCAAAATATATTCAAAACGAAAGATCTGTGATTTATTAGAGCTCTGTTTTCAGCAGGTCGTATGGCAAAAAGTAGATCATACTTCCTTCATTGTTTCTGCAAAAAAATAATTAAAGGAGGAGGGACTGGATATAATGGCCCGGATTTCAAAAGAACCAGAAGTAAGAAAGCAGGAAATATTAGATGCAGCAATGGTTTTGTTCTATGAAAAAGGATATGAAAAAACCTCCATGACCGATATAGCCAACAAAATAGGGGTAGCACAAGGATTATGTTATCGCTATTTTTCATCCAAAGAAGTTTTGTTTGACTGCTCCATTCAAGAATATGCAAATAGGCTGGCAGAAAAGATGAAAACAACTCTTTGTGATAATCGATTGACCCTGGCACAAAAGTTAGAACAAACCCCATCTTATCTTGACTTTGAAGAAGATAACAGTGTTCACTATAAATTATTTCATAACGAAAACAGTAAAAAAATACATGATCAGTTATCCATAAGGGTCTGTGAAATCATGGTTCCTTTGGTTGCTGAGGTGTTTAGAAAAGCAAAGGAAGCAGGCGAAATCCGCTTAGCCGATACGGAAACGGCGGCTTCTTTTGCGGTATATGGGCAGCTGGGAATTCTGTTAAATGAGCAGATACCCAGCCATGAAAAGATCACAAGAATTCGGGCGTTTTTAAAATTTATTCTGCAAGTATAACATAGCACCGGCAAGGGGTATATCCGTATTTATAAATGCCTCAAAGCCTTGGGAAAAGCCCTCCGACACGTTTCGTGTCGGAGGGCTTTTGTTATTGTGACGATTGGTTTCTTGAATACGTCTATTCTCGGCCCCACAATGTAGAGGTGGCGGCGCGCATGAACACAACAATAATACAGAAAAGGAAAGAAAATAAAATGAAAAACAAGCGATACTTTATTTCTGCCGGAACACTATTCCTGCTATTTATACTATTTACCATGGCGGTTTTAACCTTTGACGTTAGACCCATAGGTCCAGAAAATTCTGTGGTTGCTTTTGCCGGCCTAAATCGCTCCATGTTTGAACTCCTTGGGGAACACTTGATTTGGTATCATATTACGGACTGGCTTGGTGTTGCAGCGATCCTGGTGGCTTTGGGCTTTGCCATATTGGGGTTGGTGCAGCTAATCAAAAGAAAAAGTATTAGGCGTGTGGATAGCAGTATTCTTATGCTGGGATTCTTTTATATGGCTGTGATGGGGTCCTACCTATTTTTTGAAATCTATATTGTTAATTATCGGCCGATTCTTTTAGGAAATACATTGGAGGCATCCTATCCCTCTTCCCACACGATGATTGTACTATGTATCATGGCTACAGCAATAATGCAGTTTCATACCCGGATAAAGCGTAAATTCATAAGGATTACAGCAGAAATGCTGTCTGCTTTTATAATCCTCGTAACGGTGGTCGGGCGTTTTATTTCCGGAGTGCATTGGTTTACCGATATTGTAGGGGGCTTATTGTTAGGTTCTGCCCTTATTCTGTTTTACTATGCAATGGTTCGGCGATTCCCCGGAAAATAAAAAAATGTAATAGTATAGTTGACTTTACATGTAAAGTTGACTATACTATTACTGAAAGGGGGAAGTTTATGGAGACATTATCTAATATTGTGAAAGATTTACGGACAGAAAGAGATTTGTCCCAGGGCAAGCTGGCAGAACTTGTCGGCGTCACCAGGCAAACTATTATTTCTTTAGAGAAAGGCAGCTATATTCCTTCTTTGCTTTTAGCAATGAAAATATCGGAGGTGTTAGAGGCTCCGATTGAAGAAATATTTAAAAAGGAGAGCATGTAATGGAAAAAATTATAATTAAGAGCACAGGGAATATCCTACTATTTTTACTATTTGGATTAGCTTTTTTATTCCCCTTTTCAGAGCTGCAGTCTATTCAAGATGCAGGGTTTCGTGCAACGGTATCAATCTATCCGATTTTGCTGGCAGGATATCTGGTAATCTATCCCTTTTTATATCTTGTAATTAGTAAAAAACAGAAGTGGAGCAGACGAGATCTTTCTGAACTGGCCTTTTCAGACGAGCGAGAAAAGGTAATCGTGGCAGAAGCCACAAAGACATCTTACCTGGTCCTTATGGGTGGGCTAATCTTAGCTATGGCAATAATTGGAGGAATAAAGTTATTTTCTTTATTTACCCATAAGGAAATCAGTATCTATTTTATTAGTATATTATTGATTACCATATTGCTTATTATGTCAACAATTTCGTATTGTATTACATGGTGTTTTGAATATCGCAAATAGCTTTAGTGCGCAGCTTCTTCCACTTGCGGATTTTACTGCGGAAAGACTTAAAAGGGGCAACCGTGTTTATGTGTACCCATTTCCAAATGGGCCAGTTGGACGGGGTAGAGGAGGCCCACTTTCTGCCCCCAGAGCAAAAAAGTTCCTCGTCACTAAAACCGTCGAGCCAGTGTATCAGCTCCTCAACGGTGGAGCCAAACAATTCAATTAATTCAGATAGAGACTCCTCTTGATACTGGGCATAAAAGCTCTGGTATAGCCCGCCTAACTGATTCCATTTATAGCCCGGGGATGGTGTGACCACCTCTTTTCCAGCCAATTCATCCTTGTCCCAGCTGCGGAGCAATTTCATCCAGCCAAGCTGATATGCAATGATTTCTTGAGGGGTACGATCTACTTCTTCAAAGCGTACGGCCTTGTCGGATTCGTGTATTCCATCGAATTCAGATATAAATAGGTTGGCTGTCTTTTTTATTTCAGCGATTAAAGCCTCTCTATTGGCATATTCCTGCATAATTTTATATTCCTCCAGACTTCATATTTATTTTATTATAACACATACGGCCAATTGTATAAAAGTCTTTGAAAGATGTAAGGTTAGGTTGACACCGAGATCAGATGATGGTAGGATATGTGTAAGGTTAACATGACATACAAGGAGACAAAACATTATTATGAAAAATAAAATTCGCCAATTACGGGAGGCATTCGGTTTAACACAAGAACAGCTGGGTGAAATGGTTGGAACATCCAGACAAGCCATCAATGCTATTGAAACAGAAAAAAATGAGCCTTCCATATGGCTTGCGCATGATATCGCCCAAGTTTTCAATGCATCTATTGAAGAGGTGTTTCTATTTGAAGAAAGTCAGCGAAAATCTCGCGCAGATATCAGCAGGAGGTGTGCTTATGGCACTCAGAGAGATTAGATTTTTTGACGATGAATCGTTGCGTAAAATAAGCAAGCAGGTTGATCAGGTCGATGACCACATCAGGGAGATCCTCAATGATATGGCAGAAACCATGTATAACACAGAAATTGGCGGTGGTTTAGCGGCTTGCCAGGTTGGTATATTACGCCGTTTAGTAGTCATTGATATGGGACAAGGTTTATTAAAGCTAGTCAATCCTCACATTGTTGAATCTCAGGGAGAGCATCTGGTTATCGAAGGCTGTCTAAGCTGTCCGGGTGTCTGGGGGAAGGTGTTGCGGCCACAGAGCGTTCGGGTCAATGCTCTTGATGAAAACGGAGAAGCCTTTACGATTGAAGCCGCTGACGAACTGGCAAAGTGCCTCTGTCATGAAATCGACCATTTAGATGGAATTTTGTTTATAGATAAGGTGATGGAGTATGTGGAAGTGGATGCTATTTCACACACTTAAAATAGGCGATTGATTTTTCATGGTAAATGTCAACTTGAGAATAGAGGCTTGACAATACGGACCTTAATTCTTCAAGAGATTGAAAAGGTGGCGTAAACCAGCCTTTTTTCGATAGAAAAGCATTCACAATAAAGTCGGTACGCCGACATTGTCCTTTTATATAAAAGCAGCCGATAAACAGGCCGCCCTTTTTTAGCACACGTGCCGTTTCAAAAAATGCTTTCTCTTTCTCGGGGAAGGCATGAAAGCCGTTCATGGAAAGCACGATATCAAATGCTTCGTTATTGAATTCTAAAGCTCCTACGTCCCCCTGGGTACAAGTAATATTCTCCAGCTTGTTATTCAAAAATCGCTGTTGAGCTTGAAGTAACATGTCCTTGGAATAATCCACACACCTTATTTTAGCATCTGGCAGTGCCCTATATTTTTTTAAGGTGAATACGCCTGTGCCAACCGGAATATCAAGTAACTGTCTGTTGAAATCTGGAGGGATGAACTTTAACACCTTATCGGCAATCTCTATGTCGTTGACACCGGACCAAAAAAACCATATGTATAATTTTGACCACCATGTTGATTGGGTAAGCGTATCGTCATAAATATTTCTGGATGATGCATATGCTTTTGTTATATTGTTATTTTCCATGTGTACACCTCTACTATAATTTCTCTATTTTTATTATATCGTTTTTCTTTTAAATTCACAATCCTAACCACCTGGAATGCCACAGGTGGTATTTTACTTCCTGCCGAAGTTAGTATATACTGATGTAAAAAAGAGATTAAAGGTTGAGGAAAGCATGAGCAAGAAAACAGAAGGAATCCTATATGCGGTGTTGTCGGCAATTATTTATGGTTTTACACCGATTTTAGCTCGAATAGCCTATGATGGCGGAGCCAATGGCATCACCGTAGCATTTTTGCGGGGAGCAATTCCGCTGCCGCTGTTGTTTGTTGTGCTGCGAAGCAAGAAAATCTCCTTGCGCCTGGGGTCTGGGTTAAAACCCTTTCTATGGGTCAGTATGCTAGGCCTTTCTCTGACGACGATTCTACTTTATATGTCTTACAGCTATATTTCAGTAGGCATGGCTACCACCCTGCACTTTGTTTATCCGGTGTTGGTTTCTTTGGCTTGCGCCATTTTTTTTAAAGAGAAGATTAATCTTTGTAAGATTATTGCCTTAATTCTTTGCAGTGGCGGCATCGGACTATTTATGGATCAGCTTACCTCATCTGGGGGTCTGGGAATTGTTTTAGCTATTTTATCAGGCGGCACTTATACACTCTACCTCATTTGCATAGATAAGAGTGGTCTGAAAGATATCCATTACCTTCAGCTGACTTTTTACTTGAACGTAGGGCTATCCGTTATCGCGGGGGTGTTTGGCGCCGCAACGGGCAAGCTGAATCTGTTGCTCTCGCCGATGGCCTGGGCTTTATGTACGTTAGTGGCACTATTCACCACCCTTGGGGCGTTACCTCTTTTACAGCAGGGGATTAAGCTGACTGGAGCGTCAACGGCGGCCATCCTGTCTACATTAGAGCCAATCACCAGCGTTATTTTGGGAATCTTGATTTTGAGTGAGAAGGTTTCAACCATAAAACTGGTGGGCTGTGTTTTTATCATTGTCAGCATTCTCTTGATTACTTTGAGCGAAAGTGATACTGTATTTTTTAAGAACACTGCCGGTAAAATTAAAAGCGATGAATCCCAGGAAGAGATGGATTGTTTGAGCGGAACCATAGAAAACCATAACAAGTAGAAGGAGAGAATATTTGTATGGATCATGTAGCAGATACACGTAAGCTGGATTACGAAGCTATTTTAAAAGCCCTTCATGATGATATCGTGGTGGTAGATGAAAACGGCGTTATCGTGCAAGTCACGCCGGGCTGGGAAAAAAATTACGGGATGACCATGGAAGAAGCTGTGGGGAAAACGGTTTATTACATGGAAGAGCAAAAAATTTTTAAGCCGTCGGTGGCCAGGATTGTCTTTGAAACTGGGGAGCGGCTGATTATTGCCCACGAACTGAAACCAGGAACCTTCGTGCTGATTGTGGCGGTTCCGTTGAAAGACGTCGAGGGAAAAATTAAATATGTAGTCAGCTATGCCATGGATATTACCGATTTGCAGATTATTGAAGAGAAATATGAGAAAATGAAACGGGATATGATTCGGTATAAGGAAGAGCTCAACAGCTATCGCCGTCTGTTTCAAACCTATGAAAAGCAAAGTCAGCTGCAAGGTGTCCAACATCTTCATAAGATTATTGATAAGATGGGTAAATATGATGCCAATGTCCTGATCACAGGAGAATCTGGAGTAGGTAAAACCACCTTTGCCAGAATGATTCATGCAAAAAGCTGCCGGGCAGAACAGTCTTTTATTGAAATCAGCTGTGGAGCTATACCGGAAAACTTGCTGGAATCAGAGCTGTTTGGCTATGAAAAGGGCGCTTTTACCGGAGCCGATCAAAAGGGAAAGATTGGCCTTATTGAAATGGCTCACAAGGGGACCCTTTTTCTGGATGAGGTGTCCGATCTGCCCTTAAAGTTACAGGTGAAGCTATTGAAGGTGTTGCAGGATAAGGTTATTATGCGGGTTGGCGGAAAGACGGAGATTGCGGTGGACTTTCGTCTGATAACAGCATCAAACAAAGATTTGCAGCAGCTGGTTTCGGAAGAGGCCTTTCGAGAGGATTTGTTCTATCGACTCAATGTGGTTCCCCTGGAGATTCCGCCCTTAAGAGAGCGTGCCAAGGACATTCTATATTTGATTAACACGTTTATAGAGGGCTTCAACGACAAATATCAGGAACATAAAAAGCTGAGTACCACGGCTTTTAACCAGTTGCTAAGTTACAGCTGGCCGGGTAACATTCGAGAGCTGGAAAATGTCATAGAGCGGTTGGTAATCACCACCGAGGAAGAGCTCATCACCGAAGCGGATTTACCACCGAATATTCTTCGAGAGAAACGAGAGCTTCCTCTGAGCAGCGAAGCACAAACCTTTGATGACATGGTGGAGGAGTTTGAAAAAAATGTGATTCAGGCAGCAGTCAAGAAATACAAAACCACGGTCAAGGTTGCAGAAATGCTGGGTATGAGCCAGTCTACCGCTGCCAGAAAAATGAAAAAATATATGTCAGGAAACGAGAATTTCTGATGAGTTGCTGCTAGGATTAGTCAAAATTGAAGAATCTACCCATATTTGACTAGTCAATTGTGTTATTGAATTTAAGCAGCTGCACAGCAGATGGAAGAGATGCTACCCAAAAATGGAAACGGGTGGCATTTTTTGTACATTGAGATGGCTATATCTCAACGTTTCTTAGTTGGCACGTAATTTGCGAATATATAAAAGAGTAATAGAAATTAGAAGTGTAAGACCAAAAGCATGGGAAAGGAGGAGTTTTAGTCTCATATCATAAGTCAGAACAAAGATTTAGAAAGAGGAGATAAGAATATGCTATCTACATTTGATTTTGTCATTATTGGTTTTTATTTTTTAGCAATGATTTTGATTGGCTTCATCTCTATGAAGTTTGCAAAATCAAAAGAGGATTTTCTGGTGGCCGGAAGAAGACTCTCGTTCCCCTTGTTTTTTGGCTGTATGTCCGCCATGGCTTTAGGCGGAGCGGCTACTGTAGGCGGGGCAAAGCTGGGGTACTTATACGGGTTTGGAGGCATCTGGGTCGGTGTCAGCATTGGTTTAGGGCTGATTTTGACCGGTCTATTGGTATCCTCGAAATTATCTAAATTGCGAGCACTAAGCATTAATGAAGTAGTGGAAGCCAATTACGGAAGTACAGCCAGAGTGTTCAGCTCCACCTTGACCTTCATTTATACCATCACCCTCAGCGTAGTACAGGTTATCGCTATCGGAACCATCATCAGCGCTTCGCTGAATGTGGATGCCACCATGGCTATGATAGTGGGCGGAGGCATTGTAATCATTTATACCTTTATCGGTGGTATGTGGTCGGTAACCCTGACGGATATTGTTCAATTTGTTATCAAAACCGTAGGTCTTATGATTTTAGCGCCGATATTTGCCATATCTGCTGTAGGAGGCTGGGACAATTTGATTCACAGCGTGCCGGAATCCTACTTAACTATCAGCAGTATGGGTTGGGCGTCTAACTTTAAATGGATCATTCTCTATGTACCGGGGTTGGTAATCGGTCAGGATATCTGGCAGCGGATTTTTACGGCGAAAAATAATCGCATTGCTACCTCAGGAACCATTCTGGCGGGTGTTTACAGCATTTTATATGCGGTGGCTATTGCCATTGTCGGCATGAGCGTCTTTGTTCTGCTGCCAGATTTGGCGGACCCTCAGACGGCCTTTACAGAAGGTGTTATGGTATTCTTGCCTTCCGGCGTAAAGGGTATTGTGCTGGCAGCAGCTGTGGCAGCTACCATGTCTGTGTCCAGCGGTACTATTTTGGCATCTTCTACCATCTTGTACAATGACTTGTATCAGCGGTTTATCAATCCTAATCCCGACGAGAAAAAAGCTATCTGGATTACTAGAGCCTTCGCGCTGCTGATTGGGGTAGTGGTTATGATTTGTGCTCTTTGGATTAACGATGTGCTGGCAGGAATTGATATTTGCTATGGTTATCTGTCGGGCTGTGTATTTGTACCGCTGTTGGCAAGCTTTGTACTCAAGCGATTCAGTCCAAAAGCTGGTTTGTATTCGCTGGCGGTCAGTGCTGTAGTCGTTACGGTTCTATTCTTTAAATTTGGGATCCTATCCCTGTATCCAATCTTATATGGCATGTTGTCCGGCTTAATCGTCTATGTAGTGGTGAATCTGGTCAGCAAAGAAAAAGTTGAATCGACCTTTGCCAAGGTGGAAGCTGATTTAGAAGAGCAGCAAGGCGCTTAGACCGCTATGGTGCAGACCATCATCTGTGGGTGCTGTGTCTGCACCATTTCGTTTTCAACTGACATGGAGAGGATAGGGAAATGAATGTAATCGTGCTTATTAAAGAAGTACCGGACATGGATACAGTTCGCTTTGATACGGAAAACGGGCGGGTGGACCGATCCTCCGCAGAAGCCGAAATCAACCCATTTGACCTTAACGCCTTGCAGGCAGCAGTAGAGTTGAAGGAACAGGGGGCAACTGTAACAGTATTGACCATGGGGCCCCCTCGAGCAGAGAAGACGGTACGGGATGCCTATGCCAGAGGGGCAGACTTGGGTGTTCTTCTCAGTGATTCAAAGTTTGGAGGAGCGGATACCTGGGCTACATCGGTAACGTTGGCGGCGGGCATAAAGAAATTAGGCGCATTTGACTTAGTCCTTTGCGGAGAAAAGTCTGTGGATGGAGATACAGCCCAGGTGGGGGCCGAAATTGCGGAGATTCTAGGTATTCCACACGCCTACTATGTGGAGCATATCCAGAACGTTTCAAAAGACAGCATTCAGGTAAGGGTGGAAGACATCTGCGGCAGCAAGCAGGTGCGGGAGTTGACGCTGCCCGCCTTGATTAGCGTGACCAAGAACCTCAATACTGTTCAGCTGCCAGAAATCCGCAGAAAGCTTCTATCGCTGAACGTTCCTATAACCAAGTTCGGGCTGGAGGATATGGCAGGACACACATCGCAAGAGCAGGTAGGCTTAAAGGGATCAAAAACAAAAGTGTTAAAAATCTATGTGCCAGCAGAGATTCAACGGAATAACCGGATTTACCGGGATCATTTCAACCAGTTTCAGAAGAATGTATGGGCAGAACTGTGCAAACGAAACTTGTTGCCGAATCGAGGTGATCAACATGAAATCATCTGAGAATCTGCTAGTATTTGCCGAGTGCAACAAGGAAGGAATCCATCCAGTGGCCTTTGAGCTGTTGGCCAAAGGAAAAGAATTATGTGAAAAAAGTGGCTCAGCCCTGCACTGTCTGGTACTGGGGAATCAAGATACCGAGATACTGGATTTACAGGAATTAAATATTCGGGGAGCCGATGAAGTCTTTTACATAAAAGATGATTGTTTTACTTGGGCAGAAGAATGTTTGTATAAGGAAAATATCGTCCCTTTTATTCGGGAGCGGAATCCGCATACGGTGCTCTTTGGCGCGACGAACTTCGGTCGCTCCTTGGCCCCGCGGGTGGCAGCTGCCCTACAGACGGGTTTGACAGCAGACTGCACGAATTTGACCATGGACGAAGATGGCCGCTTGATTCAGATTCGACCGGCTTTTAGCAACAACATCCTAGCTCACATTAAAACCCTTTCTTATCCGCAGATTGCCACCATCCGTTATAAGGAGTTTCAGGAAGCGGAGAGGGATGAGGCCAGAGAGGCGAAGCTTACGGTTCTGGAAGCCTATAGGAAAGCTTATGAGGGTGCCACTGTGCTGGAAAGTCTCAGGGAGCAGGAATTTGATATTACGAAGGCGGAGGTCGTGGTCAGCGGCGGACGGGGAATCAAAAGGAAGGAAGATTTGCAGATGCTCCAGGAGCTGGCAGAACTTCTCGGCGGAGAGTTGGGCGTATCTCGTGCCCTGGTAGATGGAGGCATGATTTCCAGCGCCCATCAGATTGGGTACAGTGGAAATCGAGTGAAACCCAAGGTTTACATTGCCTGCGGCATCTCCGGCGCACCGCAGCATATAGCGGGTATGAAGGACGCTGATCTAATCATCGCCATCAACAAGGACCCCTCGGCACCCATCTTTAAGTTTGCGGATTACGGGTACGTAGGCAATCTTTATGAGGTTATTCCCCAGATGATTTCTGGCATAAAGAATGGGGTGCAGGGAGGTGAGTTCGGATGAAGGATGCAGACGTAAAAAATTTGACAGATATCGTAGGGGCCGATTGGATTATAACGGACTTAGAGCAGAAATCCGCTTACTTCTATGATGAAATTGAGAGGGCCTTGCGGCCGGTGGCGAACGAACAGTCCATTGTGGTAAAACCGAAGAATACAGAAGAACTTTCTGCGATTATGGCCTATGCTTATGAGCAGGAGATCCCTGTGGTCATTCGCGGCGGAGGCACCGGACTCTGCGGGGGAGCTACTCCGGTGGTGGAGAGCCTGATCCTTTCAATGGAACGATTTAAGAAAATTATTCAGATTGATGAAGACAATATGATGGCGGAGCTGGAAGCCGGAGTGACGCTGCGGGAGCTGCTGGATGAGCTAGAGGGGCATAAAGGCATCGCCTTTCCCGTACATCCGGGGGATGAAGGGGCGCAAATTGGCGGCATGGTCACCACCAACGCTGGAGGGGCCAGAGCTGTGCGCCACGGCATCATGAGAAATCATATCAAGGGGTTAGAAGTGGTCTTGCCGGATGGAGAGGTCTTGAAGCTGGGGGGCAGACTGCTGAAAGACAACGCTGGCTACAGTCTGATGAATCTCCTGACCGGCAGCGAGGGAACCCTGGCGGCAATCACAAAAGTGATTCTTCGGCTTTATCCGGAAGATAAATATAGTGCGACTCTCGCCATCGCTTTTGCAGACATGGATCAGGCATCTGCGGCAGTGTTGGAAATTATTAAAAGCGGTGTATCCCCGCTGGCGGTGGAATATCAGGATAAAAAACTTAACCTGGAAACCGCAGCATATCTGGGCCTTCATTGGCCTTTAGATGAGGGAGAGGCCGACCTGATGATTATTTTGTCCGAGAGAAGTGAAGCTGCCCTGTATTTGGCTTGCGAACAAATTGAAGCAATCTGCCGGAAACATCAGGCGGTGAAAGCCGTCTATGCAGGTACGAAAAAGGAGCAGGCAGAGCTGCTGATGATACGAAGCGGCAGCTACGAAATCATCCAGGAGCTTATTGCTCACAATTTAGATATGGCGGTACCGCCAGCAAGGGTGCCGGAATTTATGAGGGGCTTGAGGAAGCTGGCAGAGAAATATGGAACCAGAACCAACATTGTAGCACATATTGCAGACGGCAATGTCCACAATGACATTCTATTGGAAGACGGAAAGATTCCGGCCTTTACACCAGACTTGCTGAAGGAAATGTATGAGCTATGCTTCCAGCTGGGCGGAACCATTACAGGAGAACACGGGGTAGGTAAGCTGAGGCTGGCAGATTTGAAACTGCAAAAGAACAACAGAGAGTTGGAGCTCATGAAGCAGATTAAAAAAATCTTCGATCCAAAGGGGATTTTAAATCCCGGAACGGTGGTGCAGATCGATGGGTGCAACAAGAACTAGCAACAGGAGCAGGAGAAGGGAGCGTTTCGGATGAAGGATAAATTTATAGCTAAGCGATATTGGAAAGACGGATCAACCCCTATGGGAAAGGTTGATGAGCTGGCCAAAAAATATGAGGGTGTCATCAATCTGAGTCTGGGAGATCCTGATCTGACCACGCCGGAGGTTATCATCGACAGGGCCTTTGCCGATGCGAGAGCAGGGCATACCAAATATACAGACTTTCGCGGGGACCCAGAACTGAGACAGGAAATTGCTGCCTACTACAAGGAGCGCTTCGGCTTAAGTCTTGGTGATGAAGAAATATTTGTGGCAGCCAGCGGTTGTCTGGGTATGTATCTCGTCTTGGAAGCAATCCTCGATGAGGGGGATGAAGTAATTTTACAGGCTCCTTATTTCACGCCCTATCCCCAGCAGGTGGAGCTGGCCAGGGGGGTTGCCGTGGAGTTTCCCATGCTGGAAGAAGAAGACTTTCGTATTAATATAAAAAGGCTGGAACAGACGATTACAGCCCGAACAAAGGCCATCGTCATCAATAGCCCGAACAACCCTACCGGAAATTGTCTCAGCGAGCAGGATTTAGAAAACATTGCCCGCATTGCGAAAAAGTATGATTTGATAGTGATTTCTGATGAAATCTATACCGCTTACAGCTATCAGGAACCTTTTGTACCGATAATGAGTTTGGAAGGCATGCGAGAGCGGACGGTGACCATCAATAGTTTTTCGAAGGATTACATTATGACCGGCTGGCGGGTAGGCAACATCATCGCTCCGCCTAATATCATAAGAACCATCCAACAAATCAACGAAAACGTGGTATTTACAGCTCCTTCCATATCTCAGCGGGCGGCTATTTACGCCATGAGACATCGTCAGGAGTTTCAGGCGGATATTGTGGGAGAGTATAGACGACGGGCGGAATATGGCGCTAAGCGAATCAATGAAATCTCTTGGATGTCGGTTATTGAACCGCCGAAGGGCACCTTTTATCTGTTTGCCAATGTGAAGAAAACAGGATTGTCTTCTGAAGAGGTCAGCCGGTTGATTTTAGAGCAGGCTAAGGTTCTGACGATTCCAGGCAATGCCTTCGGGGACTGCGGGGAAGGGTATATTCGCTTGGCCTGTACGGTGAGCATGGAGGTTTTAAAAGAAGCGTTTGACCGGATGGAGCAAATACGCTTTTAAGCACAGAAGCACCTATGTAGACGGCGTATCCAAGGTTAGATTCATAGAAGGAATCTTGGAGGTACTGTCTACATAGGTGCTTTTTCTTTTTTGAAAGTTTGCCGGGAGCTACTTGACAAAGAAATGTATAAATCATATAATATAACAGTGTTATATGGAGGTGAACGGGCTAGTGGAAGAATCCAGCACGCTGCAAAACATTTTGAATGCAGCCAAGACAGAATTTTTACAAAAGGGCTTTCAGACAGCTTCACTGCGAAATATTGTGAAGAATGCCGGGGTGACCACAGGGGCTTTTTATGGGTACTTCTCCAACAAGGAAGCCTTGTTTGCTGCCTTAGTGGAAAAACATGCTTCGGCAATCATGGGGCGGTTTATGTGTGCTCAAGAGGAATTTATGAAGCTCCCGGAGGAGGAACAGCCAGAGAGCATGTCTGACTTTTCGGGAGATTGCATGGCTTGGATGGTAGACTATATCTATGAGCACTTCGATGTGTTCAGACTGATTATCTGCTGTTCAGAAGGTACGGCCTATGCGGATTTTGTTCATGCCATGGTGGAAGTAGAGGTGGAATCCACCTATCGGTTTATGGAATCCCTGAGGTCCCTTGGACATCAGGTGCCGGAACTAGATCGGCAGTTCTGTCATATCGTCTGCAGCGGTATGTTTAATGGTGTCTTTGAAATGGTAGTCCACCAGATGCCGCAGGCGGATGCAAAAATCTACATTTCCCAGCTTCAACAATTTCACCGAGCTGGCTGGATGAATATTTTAGGGCTTTGATGCCCTATAATTTTTAGCCTCGGGTTAGCTATTGCTAACGAAAATCAACTATAGCTGTTGACTAGAGAGGGTCACAGCTCATTCACCGTAAAATAAATGTGATTTAAAGGAGGTAATGAATTGAAAAAGAAATCGAGTTTATCAAAACTGATGACCTATGCAGGGAGTTATCGGTATTTCACTTATAGTTCCTGGGTGCTGTCAGCCCTTTCTGCACTGATGGCCTTGATTCCATTTTGGTATCTATGGCAGATTATAAAAGAAGTTTTGAGGGTTATGCCAGACTTTGAAAGGGCGGAGAATCTGGCGCATTTCGGCTGGATGGCTGTCCTTTTTGCTGTCCTTTCCATCCTGGTCTATATTGGCGGTTTGATGTGTTCTCACATCGCAGCCTTTCGGGTGCAGGCGAATCTGCGCATACAGATGACACACCACATCTGCAAGCTGCCGTTGGGGTTTGCAGAGAGCTTTGGCAGCGGAAAACTCCGAAAGATTATCAATGATTCCAGTGCCACCACAGAAACCTATCTGGCCCATCAACTGCCGGATCGGTACGGTGCCCTTGCCACTCCGGTGGGGCTGCTGGTATTGCTGATGGCCTTTGACTGGCGTCTTGGACTTCTGAGCCTGGTACCTGTTCTGCTGGGTTTTCTGGTGATGATAAGCATGACTGGGGCGAAGATGAGGCAGAAAATGAAAGAATACCAGAATGCCTTGGACGATATGTCCAACGAAGCGGTGGAATATGTAAGAGGGATTCCCGTGGTCAAGACTTTTGGACAGACGGTATTTTCCTTTAAGCGTTTTAAGGACTCCATCGATCGGTATCGCATATGGGTTACGGCTTATACCAAGGATTTGCGGCTGCCGATGATGTTTTATACGACAGCTATTAACAGCGTATTTGCTTTTTTAGTTGCCGGGAGCCTGCTTTTTACAGCAGAGGGGGTAACAAATGAATTTCTGCTGAACTTGATATTCTATATTATCATTACGCCAGTGATTTCAGTAACCTTGACAAAGATTATGTTTCTTAGCGAAAATGCTATGCTGGTAGATGACGCCCTGAGCCGCATGGACAGTGTTCTGGGGCTGGAGCCCCTTCACCAAGCTGGCAGCACCCATCAGCCTAATAACAATTCCATTGAACTGAGAAACGTTAGTTACAGCTATGACGGAAAGCAAAAGGCCTTGGATGATATTTCTTTAAAGCTCCAGCCCGGGCAAACTATTGCGTTGGTGGGCCCTTCTGGCGGCGGCAAAACTACTCTTGCAAACATTCTATCTCGATTTTTTGACCCCCAAGAGGGGCAGGTTCTCATCGGCGGAGTGGATGTAAGGGAGATGGATAAAAAGGTATTGATGGATACGGTATCCTTTGTATTTCAAAACAGCAGGCTGATAAAAGGAAGCATTTTGGAAAATGTTCGCATGAGCAGACCAGATGCGTCTCGGGCAGAAGTACTGGAGGCCTTGAAAAGTGCTCAGTGCATGGATATTATTCAGAAATTCCCAGCAAGAGAAGATACGATCATCGGCACAGAGGGTACATACCTTTCCGGCGGAGAGCAGCAACGAATTGCTATCGCCAGGGCCCTGCTGAAAAATGCACCGATTGTGATTTTAGACGAGGCGACGGCTTTTGCCGATCCAGATAATGAACACAGGGTGCAGCAAGCTTTTACAGAGCTTTCTAAGAACAGAACGGTTATTATGATTGCTCACCGCCTATCTACTATTGTCCATGCCGATTGTATTTATGTGTTGGACAATGGTCAGATCGCCGAGTGGGGAACCAGCAGTAGCTTAATGGAGAAAAAAGGAATGTTCTTTCACATGTGGAACAATTATCAGGATTCTGTACAGTGGAAGGTGTCAAAGGAGGTACAAGGATGATTCAGCGATTGCAGAAGAAATTTGCCCTATCTGAACAAGGGGCAGTTGATTTGATTAAGGCGATTACCGCCTGCACTTTGCAAAATATTGCTTTTATGTTTCCTGTAGGCCTGCTGTATTACTTAGTAAGTGATTTAATGAATGGCGGGGTACCAGAAGAACGCAGACTGTTTTATGGGGTAGGGTGTCTTTTCAGTATATTATTGATTTTTATCATTACTTATTTTCAATACAATGCCACCTACCTGGCCACTTATGTGGAGACCGGTGTGCGGCGTATTACGCTAGCGGAAAAATTGAGAAAGATTCCCCTTTCCTTTTTTGGGAAAAAAGATTTGGCCGACTTGACTAGTACCATCATGGCGGATTGCACCTTTCTGGAAACTGCCTTCTCCCATTTTATTCCAGAATTATTTGGTTCTATTATTTCCACTGTTTTAATTGCGATCAGTCTGTTTTTCTTTGACTGGCGTATGGCTCTTGCAGCTTTATGGGTAGCTCCGGTAGCTTTTGCTATCGTGCTTTTATCCGCTAAAGTACAGGAAGGGCTCAATCAGAAAGCTATGGATGCAAAAATGGCCTGCGCGGATGGTATTCAGGAATACTTGGAGACGGTTCAGGATTTAAAGGCCAACAATGCCGAAGACACCTATCTGGTCATCTTAGATCAAAAGATAAAAGCCGTAGAACACCGGGCTATCATCGGCGAATTCGGTATGGCTGTATTTGTGGTATCCGCTCAGCTGATTCTCAAGCTGGGCATGGCTACGGTAGCCCTTGTGGGCTCAGCGTTGCTGATAAAAGGCACGCTGGACGTGCTGACTTTCTTTATGTTTTTATTGGTTGTATCTCGGCTCTACGATCCCCTGCAAGGGGCTTTACAGAACTTGGCGGCGGTGATTACCGCTCGGACAAACATTGCCAGGATGAACGAGATTTTGGACCATCCGGTTCAGACCGGAGAGAAAGAACTGGGAAATCAAGGCTATGACGTGACCTTTGATCGGGTTGGATTTGCCTATAATAGCGGAGAAACCGTACTGAAGGACGTTTCCTTCACGGCCAGACAAGGCCAGGTAACGGCGCTGGTAGGGCCTTCCGGCGGTGGGAAGACAACGGTTTCCCGACTTGCAGCCCGTTTCTGGGACTGCAACAAAGGAACGATAACGGTGGGCGGCATGGATATTTCTAAGGTAGAACCTGAAACCCTGCTCTCCCTTTACTCCATCGTTTTTCAAGAGGTTACCTTATTTAATAATACCATTATGGAGAATATACGCCTGGGCCGAAAAGATGCATCGGATGATGAGGTGCTGGAGGCAGCCAGGTTAGCTAACTGCCATGAGTTCATAAAAAAATTGCCCAAAGGCTATCATACCGATATTGGCGAAAACGGTTGTGCTCTTTCCGGGGGGCAGAGGCAGCGGATTTCCATTGCCAGAGCTTTCTTAAAAAATGCGCCGATTATTCTTCTGGATGAAGCCACCGCCTCTTTGGACGTGGAAAATGAAACTCTCATACAGACGGCTCTTTCTCGGTTGATTAAAAATAAAACCGTGTTGATTATCGCTCATCGAATGAGGACGGTTGCCGGGGCGGATCAAATTGTCGTCCTTGCAGAGGGTAACGTGGTGGAACAGGGAGATCCGAAAACGCTTCTGGACAAAAAGGGCCTTTTCAGTCACATGGTTGACCTTCAGAGGCAGGGACAGAATTGGACACTGGAGAAGGCCGTTTCATATCAGAAAATTTAGCCTTTGATTGACTTAATAAAAAAGCTTGGACCCATTGAAGAATAGGGTTCAAGCTTTTTTTAAGATAGCAGATGCCACTGGTTTTTTCCGTGGCGCTTCGCTTGATACATGGCTCGATCGGCGTGCCAGTATAGGTCTTCATAAGAGGCATTTGCCTTTTTAATGACGGCCCCTACCGAGCAGGTGATAAGGAAATCCTCCCGCTGAAAGAGCAATGCTTGGGAAAGGGTTTTCGCTTTGTTGGTCACTTCGTCTACATGGCAGATGTGTTTCATGAAGACGGTGAATTCGTCTCCCCCCAGCCGGCAAATCAAATCGTCAGAACGGAAATTGGCCAGCAGGGCCTGAGCGACAGCCACCAGAATTTCATCACCGATACTGTGGCCACACAAATCATTGATCTGCTTAAAGTTGTCAATATCGATAAGGAACATGGCTGCGCCTACATCATCATCGCTATGCTCGGATAAGTATTGCACGGTGCGCTGGCGAAAGGCTGCTCGGTTCAACAGGTTCGTCAGGGAATCTTTGGTGGCCCGTTCCCGGAAGGACATTTCTTCATCAATATCTTCTGAGACACCCAAGATTCGCAGAAGAGCGCCGCTTTCATCAAAGACCTTGGTTAAGGTAATTCGCATCCAGGTGTAAGGGGGAACCGGGACTTCTGGGGTTCCCATTGTTCGAATCTGAAAGACGCCGGAAACCATAGATTCCGCTTCTTGAATCTGGTAAAATAGATCGCAAAATGCGTCCCGGCAGGCTGGATGCACACAGTCGGAACAGGCCAGCGCTTCGGGCACGTTGTAAATATGCTGGCTGGGTGCAAATATTTTTTTAGAACCTGAAGGCTGGATTAGCAGTTTATTCTTATAATCGTAGTCCCACAGGCAGATGTTGGTGTGCATGAGGGCCAGATTAATTCGTTCGTCGTTAATATCCTTTTCCTGACGCAATTTTTTTCTGGCATTTCGAACATAAAGTAAACCAAAAATCGCCAGGGTACTCAACAAGGAAGCTGCGGCAATGCTCTGATAAAGATGAGTGAAAATGAAATCTGAAAGAAAGGCGTTATCCTTGTGGAACAAGATATTTTCGTAGAAGATTTCATTGAAGGTATCCGCAGGCATATTGATTAAGGTCTTGTTGAGGATACTGAATAAAAGGTCACTGCTGTCATTGGTGACGGCCAGAGCCAGTCCATAATTCAAATCGTAGGTGGCAAACAACCGCAGGTTATAGTAGCGGGCGTGAGATAAGAAGTAATCTGCACTGTAGGTAGAGGTAAAGGTGATATCGGCATCTCCGTGGTTTACTGCCTGGAGGCATTCTTCTAACGTGTCGTAATACACGTAATGGCTGTAGTCTTTTTCCTTTTTTAGTTTTTCTGTCAGGTAGGAGCCTTTTTCTACGGCTACCGTCAGGTTCAAATCATTATAATTTTTTACAGTTCGGTTGTAGATGGCGCTGACTGGCAGGTCCAGGTAAGAAAGAGTCAGCTGCATTTGGTTGGATTCAGCCCACTGGTAGTCCGCCCCGAAAGCCGCAATAACCTGGGGCGCATTTTTCTGATTACTTTTCACCCTGCTGAGAGCATCCGCATAAGAGGTTGCAGGGATAAAAGAAAAGGAAAGACCTGTCTGCTTTTCTATGTATTTCAGCAAATCGGCAGAAATGCCGTTGAAGGTTCCTGTTTTGTTGTCGTAGTACTCAAAAGGAGCAAGATTGGGATTGCAGGCTACCCGCACCACCGGGTTTTCTTGAATATAAGTCAACTCTTGAGGCGAAAGCGCTACAGGAGAGTAAGGGGTTTCCTGAAAATATTTCGTTAACAGTTTTTTTGAAAAGAGCGGTCGATTCAACTCAATTTGCTCTATAGCCGAGGATAAGGCATCTAACTTGTCCCCACTAGCTTTAGACATGGCAAAATAATAAGGAGACGGATTTAAGCGCGTCAGAACCCGCTGATCGGACAGGGAGCGGAAGTTGTTGGCGTAGATACAGTCGATTTGGTGGGTTTGGGTTAGTGCCTCCTGGAGGTCATCCATGCTGTCGTAGGCTTTAAACGAATAGTTTTTAACACCATTTTCTTTTAGATAGCTTCGAATTTCTTCATCTCGGCTGCTGCCCCGCAAGGTGCCGATAACCGTTCCATCCAAAGAGGAAAAGTCGGAGATGGTATAGCTGGTATTGGTGGCACTGGTGCTCAAGCTGCTGTAATTGATGTTGTAGGGAAAGGTCGGGTACAGATAAATTTGAGAACGCTGGCTGGTCTTACACATGCTGCCAAGGATATCAATTTTACCTTGGGACAGCATGTCCAAGGCTTCGCTATAAGTCAACCGATGCTGTTTCGTGCCTTCTCCGGTATAGGAGATAAAATCATATTGCCAGCCAGTATATTTGGCTATTTCCATGAGATATTCGTAGCCGAACCCACCCAGAGAACCGTCTTCATTTATATCGTTGAAGCCGGACATTTCAAAAAATCCAACTCGGATTACTTGCTTAGAATCCTCTGGGGTAGTTGGAGCAGACGGGCGTAAATCCGTGTCGGCATAAGAAAGCCCTGACTGACAAAAGAGAAGTACAGTCAGGACGATAATATATAAAACTCTTTTAATATGTAAAAATCCATTCATATTAAATACCCGCTTAAGCGATGATTACAAACCTTGCCACAGCTAAAACAAAGAGACTTGACAGCCGACTTGACACGGTAAAATACCCATTTTAATCCATTATATACGTTGAATAAATGAAAATCAATGGAAATTCTACCACAGTTTTGTAGGAAATAAAAAGTACAGACTTTTCAGATAACCAAAAGGAAAGCCCTTGACATTATTGCCCAAGTCCAATAAGGTAAAGATACCAATACAAAAGGAGAAATCAAAGGGGAGGTTTAGAAAATATGAATAAAAAAAAGAGGACGAAAGCGAGCATTATGCTGGCAATTCTCTTGTTACTGACCAGCTTTAGCAGCTGTCAGAATAAGGAAACAACAACGGATTTACCGGTTATTTCAGACAACGGATTTGCCGAATATCAGGAAGTGGCCGTGGATATTAAGCCCGCGGTAAAGGACTATCAGGTGGCTCAGGGGCTGAGCAATGTCACCAACCGAGAGCATTTTTCTTTTTCTGACGAAGCGCAAAAACTGTTAATTAAAAATGGCTTTGTGGTAGTACCTTATCCCGTGCGGGAATTTTTTACGACTTATGAATTAAACCGATATGACAATACACCAAATTTTATTACCACCGATGCGATGCTGCATAATTATCACTTATACTTTAATTATCTTTTGAGAACCTTGGAAAAAGACAGTCTTCGGGGGGAACTGAATTCCCTCACCCAATCGATGTTAACAAAAAGCCAGAGTCAGTATCAGGCGCTGAAAGAGACCGAGTGGGAAAATGCCGCTAAACGTAATGTGGCTTTTTTTGCGGTAGCAGCGAAGCTTCTGGACCCTAAATCGGATATTCCCGCCCTTGTCAATGAAGAAGTGAAGCAAGAGTTGCAGCTGATTGTCGACCATCAGGAGAACTTTTATCCGTCTCCAGTGATGAACATGGGGGATGCCGATGACGTGTTGACAGAGACTTTTAATGAAGATTACACCCAATATATTCCTAGGGGTCACTATGCAAAGTCCTATGAACTAAAAACCTATTTTCAGGCCATGATGTGGTATGGACGTATGAACTTTCGGGTATCCAATGAAGACGAAACAAAATCAGCCGTGTTGATGGCTCGCCTGTTCGACCAGGACGATTATGGCCATTGGAATAACATTTATGAACCGACCAATTTCTTTGTAGGCCAGAGTGATGATTTAGGAATTAATCAATACACTTCGCTCTTACAGAAGGTATACGGAAAGAATCCTTCCTTGAAAGAAGTAACCGAGGAAGCTTCAAATTGGAAGGCACTGTTTGCCCAGATACAGAATCTGGATCCGCCGGCGATTAACTCCATGCCGATATTTAATAAGGACATTCAACCAGACCGGGAAAAAACAATTAAAGGATTTCGGTTTATGGGCCAGCGTTTCACTTTAGATGCTTCCATTTTTCAGAATCTAGTCTATCGCCAAGTGGAAGAGAACGCAGCAGGGGAACTCCGCATGTTGCCAAAGGCCCTGGATATTCCAGCGGCAATGGGCTCGCAAGAAGCCTATGACATCCTAAAAGATATGGGCGAGACATCATACAAAAACTATCCTGAAAATATGAAGAACATCCAGCAGAAAATGAAGGCCATGGAGGTAACCGATCGGACCCAGAATTTATATGGAGCCTGGCTTTACATGTTAACTCCTCTTACGGAGGAAAAGGGCAAAGGCTATCCTTCTTTCATGCAGAATCAAGCATGGAATCGCAAGCAGCTGGAAACATATATAAGCAGTTTTACAGAATTGAAACACGATACCGTTTTATATGCAAAACAGATTTATGCGGAAATGGGCGGAGGTGGAGAAGAACTGGACGACCGAGGGTATGTAGAACCAAATCCGGTTGTTTATGGTCGGCTGGCCGCTTTGACAAAGATGACTGCTGATGGATTGCAGAGCCGAGAATTACTGGATGAGCAAACCCGTGAAGGACTGAACGAGTTAGAAGAATTAGCCCTTCAACTGAAAACTATTTCGGAAAAAGAATTGGCGCAAAAACCTTTAAGTTCAGCTGAATACGATTTGATCCGCAGCTTCGGGGGACAACTAGAGCATTTTTGGTTAGAGGCTTTTAAGGACCAAGGAGTGGACAGTCCGTCAGCTGTTGGTGAAAACCCAGCCGCGTTGATTACAGATATCGCCACGGACCCGAATGGCTGGGTTTTAGAGGAAGGCACAGGCTTTGTCAATGATATTTACGTGGTTGTGCCTGTGGAGGGTTCCTTACGGATTGCCAAAGGTGCCGTTTACTCTTATTATGAGTTCGCTTGGCCATCCAATGACCGTTTGACAGATGCAAAATGGAAGGAAATGCTTGAAACCGAGGAAAATCCGGCGGCACCGGACTGGACGAAAAGCTATACTGCACCGATGATAACCTCCCCATGACAAGAAAAATGAGATGGGGAGCAGCAGGGGCCGGGCTGCTGCTCCTGCTCCTTTGGCTATGTTTTGGGCAACCAAAGAGTCCCAGTGTTCCGATTCAGGCACAAGGTGATTTGAATGGAAATGGCATACCGGAAAAGTATGTGCTGATAGATCAAACACTCCTTGTGATAGAAGGAAAACAAGAAATCTGGCAATCGCCCCAGGGGTATCGGGTAGAAAGCTTTGCTTTAGCGGATGTGGATAACGACGGACAGCTAAATATCGTCATCAGCCTTTGGAAGAAAGGAAGCTTCGGAAAACTGCGCCCTTTTTGGCACAAGGGGGAAAATGATGAGTACAAGAATCACCTGTTTGTGTACAAGCTTCAAAATCATACCATAAAAGCGGTCTGGTGTTCGTCTAATCTAGATCGCCCGATTCTTGCTTTTGATGTTCGGGACGTAGATGGTGACGGGTTAAATGAACTGGTGGTGAAAGAAGGGCACTACAAAAAAATATGGGGGCAAAAATACACCGTGGATGAAGAGAAACCTGCACGGATCACCGTATGGCAGTGGCAGCAGTGGGGATTCTATTTAGAGGAGCCATAGCTCTTGCTGGCGCTATAGGGGAAGCCTGTTTTATGGGGGAATATTACCTTGAATTTTTCCCTTGACAATCAGCTAAAATCGTATAAACTAATAAGAATAGAACAACATATGACAACGGTGGCAAAGAGGAGTAAAAGCCGTCCGCCCTCAGCTGAGCAGCAGGTCTGCCCGGCATCAGAGAAGGAGATCCTTAGGCTGGAAGATCTCAGGGGAAGCGGGTTTTGAAGGTTGCTTTGCGCATGGGCCCTTGGGGGCAGCATACACCCTTGCAGAACAAATGAGTGCTGTGCGCGTTGCGCATGGAACAAAGGTGGTACCGCGGAAATTTTATCCGTCCTTTGGCTGATAGTGGCTTGAGGGCGGTTTTTTTGCGTTCATGCTGAGAAAAGCAGAACAGAGATAAAGGAGAAAAAAGTATATGGAAAAAAATCTGGCAAAGACTTATGATCCAAAGGATTTTGAAGACAGAATATATCAAGAATGGGAAGAAAAAAGAGCCTTTCACGCTGAGGTAGATCCCAATAAGAAACCTTTCACTATTGTCATGCCCCCACCAAACATCACGGGGCAGCTGCACATGGGCCATGCGCTGGACCAGACTTTGCAGGACGTTTTAACCCGCTGGAAGCGGATGCAGGGCTACAGCTCTCTCTGGCTGCCGGGTTCCGATCATGCTAGTATCGCCACGGAGGTGAAAGTGGTCGATAAGATTCGTAAAGAAGAAGGCAAGGAAAAGGAAGAGCTGGGACGGGAAGAATTTTTGCGCCGGGCTTGGGCTTGGAAGGAAGAGTATGGCGGACGGATTACAGAACAGTGCCGAAAGCTGGGAGATTCCTGCGATTGGGAACGGGAACGGTTCACCATGGACGAAGGCTGCAACAAGGCGGTGAAGGAGATGTTTGTCCGTCTGTACGAAAAGGGCTTAATCTACAGAGGCAACCGACTGATCAACTGGTGCCCGGAATGTGGTACCTCCCTGTCCGATGCGGAAGTTGAACACGAAGATAAGAACGGAAAATACTGGTACTTTAGATATCCTGGAGCAGACGGCAGCGAAGGCATTGTTGTCGCTACCTCCAGACCGGAGACGATGTTTGCTGACGAAGCCATTGCCGTGCACCCTGACGATGAGCGGTACAAGCATCTGATTGGCACGAAAGTGCTTCTGCCGTTGGTAGGGAAAGAACTGCCGATTATTGCGGACCAGTATCCCGACCCAGAAAAGGGCACCGGTGCTGTAAAGATTACACCGGCTCACGACCCCAACGATTTTGAAGTGGGTCAGCGGCACGGACTGCCTCAGACTACCTGCATCAACATGGACGCTACCATGGGAGAAACCGCAGGAAAGTATGCTGGCATGACGCGGTTTGAATGCAGAAAGGCCTGGGTAGCTGATTTGGAACAGGCAGGCTACTTGGTAAAGACAGAGGAAAAGGTTATTCCTTCCGGGGAATGTTACCGCTGTAATACCATCATCGAGCCGATGCTGTCCGATCAGTGGTTTGTCAAGATGGAAGAGCTGGCTAAGCCGGCCATCGATGTGGCGAAAGACGGCAGACTGGAGCATGTGCCGGAGCGGTTTGAAAAGATTTACCTGCATTGGCTGGAGAATATCCGGGATTGGTGCATTTCCAGACAGCTGTGGTGGGGACACCGGATACCGGCCTACTACTGTGACGACTGCGGCGAGCTGATGGTAGCCCGGACCGAGCCGGAAAAGTGCAGTAAGTGCGGAAGTACCAACCTGCGGCAGGATGAGGATGTGCTGGACACCTGGTTCTCTTCAGCGCTGTGGCCGTTTTCTACTCTGGGCTGGCCAGAGAAGACTCCAGAGATGGAATATTTTTATCCGACGGATGTGCTGGTGACTGGCTACGATATCATCTTCTTCTGGGTAGTGCGGATGGTCTTTTCAGCCCTGGAAGTGACGGGGGAATCGCCGTTTAAATACGTATACGTTCACGGTCTAGTGCGGGATGCAGAAGGCCGCAAGATGAGTAAATCCCTGGGCAACGGCATCGACCCCCTGGAGATTATTGACCAGTACGGAGCAGATGCACTGCGGTTCATGCTGATGACTGGCATCACCCCGGGTAACGACATGCGCTTCAAAGAGGACAAGCTGGAATCTGCCAGAAACTTTGCGAATAAGCTGTGGAACGCTTCTCGATTTGTGATCATGAATTTGCAGGATGAAGAGGGCAACTTCAAGGCGATGGCTGAGGCCGGTCAAGGGCTGGACAAGCTGAATTTAAAGGACGAAGATAAGTGGATTCTGGCTCGGGTAAACGAGGCGGTTCAGTATGTGACTCAATCCATGGACAAATTTGACTTATCCCTGGCAGGACAGCGGGTGTACGAGGTCATCTGGAATGAGTACTGTGACTGGTATATCGAGCTGGTAAAAGGCCGGTTATACGGAGACGATGAAGCAGATAAAAAAGTGGCTCGGTACGTATTAGTACGGGCACTGAAAGATATGCTGAAGCTTCTGCATCCGTTTATGCCGTTTATTACAGAGGAAATCTGGAACTTCCTACCGAAAGAGGCGGACAAGGCTCAGGCAGCAGGCAATTCAGAGGGCTTCCTGATTAAGGAAAGCTGGCCGGTGTTTGACGATGGTCTGACCTTTGCAGCGGAAGTGGAAACCATGGAGCGAACCATGGAGGCCATCCGGGCAATCCGTAATATTCGGGCGGAGGCTGAAGCGGCTCCGAGCAGAAAGCTGCGGGCGGTTATTGTGGCAGAGGGAAAAGCCATGAAGCAGATTCAGGCTGGAGAACGGCATATCAAGGCGCTGGCTAACATTACCGAAATTCAGTTTACGGAAGATAAAAGTCAGGTGCCGGCGGAAGTTATGTCTGCTGTCATGGGGGCGGTAGAACTGTTTATCCCACTGGACGACCTGCTGGATTACAAGGCCGAGTTTGAACGGCTGACCAAGGAAAAGGCCCGGCTGGAAGGGGAAGTGAAGCGAGTAGCGGGAAAGCTGAACAACCAGGGCTTTGTGGCGAAGGCACCGGAAAAGGTCATTCAGGAAGAGAAGGAAAAGCAGATTAAATATCAGGATATGCTGGAAAAGGTGACAGAGCGGTTGATTCTGGTAGAAAAGAAACTGTAGGCGAAGAGTGAACAGGTGCACCCTCATTAGGTTTTGCCTTTTGGGGGTGGCAGTTGGTGTGAGGGCATCCATGAGCAGAGAAAATGCAATAGAAAAAATCAAAGAATTTGAACGCTTCGGCAGCAGGCTGGGGTTGGAACGGATGAGTGTCCTGATGGAGCGGTTAGGGAATCCCCAGAAGGACTTAAAATATATTCATGTGGCAGGCACCAACGGAAAAGGTTCCGTGTGCCGGTATCTGTATGAAGGACTACAGGGGAACGGTTACAAGGTGGGCTTATTCACCTCCCCATTTTTACAGGTCTTCAATGAGCGGATTGAGTTTGATCATCAGTTGATTTCCGATGAAGACCTGGAACGGTGTACTGGTTTGGTACTGGAACAGGTAGAGGAAATGATGGCTAAAGGCCTGGATTCCCCTACGGAGTTTGAGGTAATTACAGCGGTAGCCTTTGTGTACTTTCACCTGAAAAAGGCAGATTTTGTGATTCTGGAAGTAGGCTTGGGGGGCCGAGGGGATTCCACCAATGTGATCGAAAAACCGTTGGCTTCTGTGATCACTTCTATTTCCTACGATCATATGGATCGGCTGGGAAATACCTTAGCGGAGATTGCCTCAGAGAAGGCAGGTATCATCAAAGAGGGTGTGCCGGTCATCATGAACGTGGACAGACGGGAAGCCGCCAAAGTGCTGGCCAAGGAAGCCTATGAGAAAAATTGTGTGCTGCATGATGTGAGCAAAATTAAATACGCCATTACAGAAAAGAGTATAGAAGGCTATTCCCTGGACACCAATATATATGGTACCGACTATGCGGAGGTTCAGATTTCCATGGCTGGAAAGCATCAGATGCAGAATGTACTGACGGCACTGGTGACCTTGGAGTTACTGCGGAAGGATTCTATTATTAAAGTAGAGCGCAGCAGACTGTATGCAGGCTTAAAAAAAGCCCGTCAGATGGGCAGATTTGAGGTCATGAAGGAGAATCCATATGTTATAATAGATGGAGCACACAATGAGGACGGCGCGGCAGCCCTGAAAAAAACAGCAGAAGAATTGCTGCCAGATCAAAAAATTCTGTTTGTGACAGGGATGCTGGGAGATAAGGATACGGAGAAGATTCTCGATCATTTCTGCCAGATTGCCGATGACTTCGTCGTGACGGAGCCGGATAACTCTCGAAAATACCCGGCAGTTCAGCTGGCGGAAGACTTGGAAAAGCGCGGGAAGCACTGTGTGGTTCTGGCGGATTCGGCAGAAGCTTGCAGATATGCCTTGGCTCATCGAGAAAACTATGGAGCGGTAATCTTTGCAGGTTCTCTGTACCTGATTGGAGAAATCAGGGGACTGCTAAAAGATAAACTGTGATTAGAACATATCAAAGGGAATGATTTTGGAGGTTGAACATGAATAACAAGGAGATGGCAAGAAAAAGAGTATTGCTGTTTTATAATCCCTATTCGGGAAACGGCATGTTTAAAAATAACTTGGATTTGATTATCAGCAGGTTTCAAAGTGCCGGCTACATTGTGGAGCCAGTGCGGGCCGGACAAGGGGAAGAGCTGGACAGTGTCTTTTCTTTTATGGACCAAAGCCAGTTTCATCAAGTCATTGCAGCAGGAGGAGACGGGACCATCAACATCTGTGTCAACGCCATGCTGCGCAACAACATTGATCTCCCCCTGACCGTGATGCCGGCAGGAACAGCAAACGACTTTGCTTATTACTTCGACTTGCCTCACGACATTAATGAGATGATGGATATTGCCTTAGGCGGAAAGTATACCTATGCCGATGTGGGCAAGGTCAACGATAAATATTTCATCAATGTAGCAGCCATGGGCATGTTGGTAGATGTCAGTCAGAAGACGGATCCCAATTTGAAGAATACCTTAGGCATTTTGTCTTATTACCTGAAAGGGTTGACAGAAGTCACCAACTTGCGGCCGATTCCGGTTAAACTCACCAGCGGCGAGTTTTCAGGAGAAGAAAATATGTATTTTATGCTGGTCATGAATGGCCGGTCAGCAGGAGGCTTTAAGAAAATATCCCCTAACTCAGAGATTAACGATGGCCTGCTGGATGTGATGCTCTTTAAGGAAATGCCTATTTTGGAGTTCGGACCGCTGCTGGTGAACATTCTTCAGGGCAACCATCAGGAAAATAAGAATGTGATCTACTTCAAGACCAACGACTTAACCATCGAATCCACCCAGGAGGTTTCCACGGATGTGGACGGTGAGAAGGGTGAAAACTTTCCGCTGCACTTTACGGTTCTGCCGAGCAAGCTGAAAATTTCTACTCGGTATCAGGACATGAAAGGGCCGTTCTGGTAATTTGAAAAACAATGATTAGGGGCAGAGGAGAGACTCTGCCCTTTTATGTAAACAGGAGAATCTATTATATGACAAAGGTTTTAGTGGGCATGAGCGGCGGCGTGGACAGCTCGGTTTCCGTTTATCTTTTGCAGCAGCAGGGATATGAGGTCAGCGGCGCCACCCTGAAGCTCTTTGACAACGAAGATATCGGTATTTTGGACAAGGAAAAGACGTGCTGTTCCCTATCGGACGTGCAGGATGCCAGAAATGTGGCTATGAAGCTGGGGTGCAGGCATTATGTATTTAACTACAGCCAGTGGTTTATGGAGGATGTGGTGAAGCGGTTTGCCCGCAGCTATGAAGAGGGACAGACCCCCAATCCCTGCATTGACTGCAACCGTTACATTAAGTTTAGCCGGATGTTGGAACGCGCTAAGTTTTTGGGTTTTGATTACATCGCTACAGGCCATTACGCCCAGGTGGATAGAGATCCGAGTACCGGCCGCTATCTGTTGAGAAAGGGAGCGGATTCAAGCAAGGATCAGAGTTATGTGCTGTACACCTTGACCCAGGAAGAGCTGTCCCGGACACTGTTCCCCTTGGGAAAGATGACCAAGCAGGAAATTCGGACTATCGCAGAGGGGGAAGGTTTTGTGAACGCTCAGAAGCGAGACAGCCAAGACATCTGTTTTGTTCAGGATGGGGACTACGCAGGCTTTTTAGAGCGCGTGATGGGGGTTTCTTCCCCCACGGGAGATTTCGTCGACCGGGCAGGCCGAAAGATTGGCAGACACCGAGGGCTGATTCATTACACGGTGGGACAGCGGAAGGGTCTAGGACAGACCTTCGGCAAGCCAATGTACGTGCTGGATAAGAAAAAAGCAGAGAATACAGTGACCTTGGGCAGTCATGAGGAACTGTTTTCCGCTGGCATGGTGGTATCCGAGGTGAATTGGATTGCCATAGAGGCCCTCAAGGAGCCGATGGAGGTGACGGTGAAAGCCCGGTATTCCATGAAAGAAGTGGCAGCGGTTATTTATCCCTTAGAGAACGGACAAGTGCGAGTGGCCTTTGACGAAAAACAGCGGGCTATCACCCCAGGCCAAGCAGCGGTATTTTACCAGGGAGATCTGGTGATAGGCGGCGGTACTATTATCGGACCGGTTTCTGAGCAGTAAAGCCGCTTATGCAGACTGCTGCTGATAGTTTAAAAAAAGAGGAAGAAGGAGAAGCAGATGGACGAATATACTATGCGTCTATCGGAAACGATGGACTACGAGGCACTAAAAGTCTTATATATAAAAAATGACCTGGAGGTGGACCCCGACTTGCCTATGCCGGAAGGGGTAGTGAAGAACTGGCAGATTATCAACCAGGAGGATCGGCTGGTGGCCGGGTTGACTCTGGCCAAGTATGAGGATGAATTCATCATAGACGGCATCGCTGTAGAACCGGAATACCGGAAGCTGAAGCTAGGCAAGATTTTGCTGGAAAAAGCTGTGTCAGAAGTTCGAAGCCTGGGAGGTACAATCATCTTTCTAGTAGCCCGAGCACCAGAATTTTTTAGGAAACAGGGTTTTATAACGATTGAGCCGGAGACTGCCCCTCAAGTATTCGACTGCATGACATGTCCTCAATATGGGATTCAGTGTCATCCGGAAGTAATGCGATTGGATTTAGAATAGCAGGCAGCTGGTACAGAGCAGGCTGACGGCTAAGGCAGAAGAGCTGATGAGCGCCTTTTCCAGATAGAGATAGGAGGCATGAACAGGCTGGTCACCGCATAAGATGATAGTATGAATCTTGCGGATTGGAGGGACCTGGAGATGAAAATGCTTTCTAGAGTGCTGGCGGTGCTCATGGGCCTGGCAGCAGCTATATGGGTCTATCAGGCGGTGGATGTGGGGGCAGTGGTCAACCAAGACCGAAAATTGCCTATCTATAGTGTGGAGACCACTGAAAAGAAGGTGGCCATCAGCTTTGACGCGGCTTGGGGAGATGAACGGACCATCGGCATCTTAGATGATCTAGATAAATTTAACGTAAAGGCTACTTTTTTTCTGGTAAAATTCTGGGCGGAAAAATACCCTCAGGATGTAGCAGAAATTCAAAAGAGAGGCCATGAGATTGGCAATCACTCTGCCACTCATCCCGACATGACCGGCCTGACAGAAGAAAAGATTGCCAGTGAGCTGAAGGAAACGTCGGATGTCATTGAAAAGATTACAGGAAAGCGCACGACACTGTTTCGGCCGCCTTTCGGGGCTTACGATAATCATGTAATTCAGACCTGTGAAAAGGAGGGTTACAAGGTCATTCAGTGGTCGGTAGACAGCTTAGACTGGAAAGACATATCCACAGAGCAGATTGTAGATCGGGTTACCAGAAACGTCAAGTCTGGAGACATCATCCTTTTTCATAACAATGCGGAGCATGTGGATGAATACTTACCGTTAGTGCTTAAAAGCTTACAAGATCAGGGCTTTCAGATTGTCCCGGTGGGGCAGTTGATTCATTATGAGAAGTATCGCATGGACCCGGCAGGTAAGCAGTGTAAAATATAAGCCGATGAAAGTCTCCTTTAAAACGTCAGCCTGTTTTAAAGGAGACTTTTTTGTTGCCATTAAAGCAAAGAACTTATTTTCCTGACGGCTGGCAGTTGAAGGCTCAGGGGATTTATGTTAAAATTAAGAAAAGAAAGGATGTGAAGAGATGAAAGATTATAAGAATATCGAGAAGATTGATACCCTGGACGATGGAACCATGAACGTATTGATGAAAAACGGCAAGGGGGCCGTGGTAGAAATCATTCGACTGAACGAAAAATTTCAGGCAGCGATTTATAAGCTTTTCGCTCCTGATTTTGAGCAGGTGGCCCAGAGAGAAGGATCCCTAGCCAGGCTGGGGCATCACGACGGATACAAGGAATGTGCCAAGGAGGCTTTAGGCTGGATTGATGAGAATCCGCTGGAATTCATCGAACCCCAGGAGATTAAGCCGATAAAATAATGATAAAGAAAAGATTAAAGAGAAAGGGAAGAACAAAAAGCTGTTCGACCTTTCTCTTTTGTTTTCAGCAGAAAATAGCTCAGGTGAGAGCACCCGGCGAAGGGGCTGTTGTTTTACAGGAAAGTGTTTTCTGGACATCAAAGCAAATGGATGTTGAACTAGTATCCACCGTGCAATGAGCCCCTAAGGGCAACGTCAAGTTGGGATTTCCATGACCGCTTTGGATATTATATAAGACCGGAACGGCAATACCTTCTAGGGCCTCTTGAAAGAGCTGTAATTCGGTGTAGTCCGGCATGTTTTCATTTGGACATTGGGTAAACTGACCTAAAAGAATACCAGCACAGTCCTGGAACTTGCCGGCATTTTTCAGCTGGTATACCAGACGGTCCATGCGACTGACCGTTTCACCGACTTCCTCTATAAAGAATATTTTCCCTCGGGTATCTACCTCGTAAGGAGTTGCCAATGAGGCACACAGCAGGGAGAGATTGCCGCCCACCAAGGGTCCAGCCCCTCGGCCCTTCTGCAGAACTTGAAGGGGGCAGCCTGCCGGATTCTTAAACTGGTAAGCTTCTTCTGTGCACAGGGCTTGAAAGAGACTGCACTTAGAATCTTCATCTAGGTCATCCACTAGGTTGGAGGAAACCATGGGACCGTGGAAAGTTACCAGTCCACACTGCTGATTAAAGAGCAGGTGGAAACTGGTCACGTCGCTATAGCCCACAAAGATCTTTGGATTGGCCTTAATCAAGTCTAAGTCCAAGTTTTCCAAGGCTCGAATACCTCCGTAGCCCCCACGGATGCAGAATATGGCTTCCACTTCGGGATCGGCAAACATGCGATTGATCCAGCTGCTGCGGGTTTGGCCGTCTCCGGCCATGTAGCCTCCTTGATTGTGGGTTAGGTTATCCGCCATTTTTACGCGGAAGCCCAGTTGCTCCATCACAGCACGGCATTGGGCTGCCCGCTCCGGCGATATGGGGGAGCTGGGACAGATTAGACCCACCGTAGCCCCGGTTCGCAAAGGTTTTGGATAGTTCATCTCGTATTCCTCATTTCTTGAACAATCGATTTTTTCTCACACAAGATTAATACCACATAATGTTTACGATGATGGTAGCGGCTATGAGAGATGCCGTATCCCCTAACAGGCCGGCCAGGACGGAGTGCCGTACATTGGTGATGCCTACAGCACCGAAGTACACGGCTACGATGTAAAAGGTGGTTTCACCAGAGCCTAGGGCTACGGAGGCAATCCGGCCAATTTGGCTCTGGGTGCCGTAGGTGGAGAGCAGCTCGCTCAGCATTCCTTCGGCAGCCCCGCCGGAGAAGGAACGCATGATGCCCATGGGTAGCACTTCGCCGGGCATACCGATGAGGCTCGTGAGGGGGTCAATGAGAGTTACCAGCCAGTCCATGGCCCCGGAGGCTCTGAACATACCGATAGCGGCCAGCATGCAGACCAGATAAGGAACGATCATGACCGCTGTGGTTAGACCTTCCTTGGCACCTTCTGTAAATACGGAATAAACCTTTACGCCTTTGGTCAGGGCATAAACAGGAATAATCAGCAGGAGCAAGGGAATGGCATAGAGGGAAATGTTATTTAATACTGCTGTCATAAATAGGTACCTCCTTCATACGTTTCACAGCCTACAGCTTGATTGGATCGCTGCCAATGTAATTCTCGTTAATCTCTAACGTTCCGGCGGCCAACTCTTTTTCAATAATGGCGGACAGTTTATACCGCTTGAGTTTCCCTAAGAGAATGGTGGCGGTTATACCAGTAGCCGTGGAGATGATGGTAGCCAAAATAGTAGGACCGACGATTTCTACGGTACCTTCAACTTGAACCGCAGAGCGCAGAGCCAGAACAATAACAGGAATCATCGTAATCGAGGTGGTGGCGATGGCCAACAGCATACACTGGGCGTCCGTAGCAATGTGCTTGGTCTTGTTTAGGGTCTGTAAATCGGCCATGGCTTTGAGGCCAAATGGTGTAGCAGCATTGCCGATACCCAGGATATTTGCAGCAAAGTACAAAGCCATGGAGCTCATAGCTGGATGATCTGCCGGAACTTCTGGAAAAAGTTTCTTCATAACGGGAGCTAAGAAACGGCCAAGTTTTTCGCAGAGACCAGCTTCACTCATGACGGCCATCAGGCCGGTAAAGAAAACCATGACGCCGATGAGACCGAATACAATCTCGACAGCGGTGTTAGCAAATGAAAACATGGCATCCTGCACGGCGCTTACATTTCCAGTGGCGATACCCGCAACAACGGAAATAGCTACCAGGCCTGCCCAAATATAATTCATCATAATCAATAACCTCCTTTAACCTTAATATGTAAAAATATGATGAATTTTAAAGTTTTAGAATGTAAAAATTATGCTATGTCCAAGAAAACCTAAAGAGCAGGGCTAAAGCCTCTAGGCCGGCAATAAACTTTGTGCAAGCAGCCAAGTTTTTCTTCTTTTATGACCGTGGATTACATATACTTGTCCTAAATAGCCAAGAAGGAGGCCGGTTATATGGAAAAAATTACATACTATTATTCCGCTTTGTCCAAGCAGGTTTTCATTCTGCTGCTGGGTTGCTTGGTCCTTTTTCGATTTCTTCTGCTCATGGAGGTAATTCTTTATAATATCAACGGGTACGGGGAATTGATGAATTTGGGAGCCTCCATCGTCTTGTATGGATTCTATTTGGCCGTGTGCCTGCTGGCGTTTACCGGCTATAAGTTTTTCTATACGGAATTTGATGAACAGGAGGTCATTTACCACAACCGGCTGCTGAGAAAACAGAAGCGGGTAGAGCTGACTGAAATCCGGCGGGCCCATCTGACAAAACGAGGCATTTACCTGTATGGAGATGGAGAACGGAAGCCGTTGCTTTATCTGCCCTTCTTTCGTTGGGGAGTTGTTTCTGCCGTAGGGGTGGACCGCTTGTATAAGCTGTTAAAGGAGCGATCCATAGAGATACAAAAAGATTTTAAGGTTCTGCCAGGACATGGGAAGCGGTGGAAGTGGGTCGCCATCCTTTACAGCTGTATGGCCCTGCTGATTCTGGGCTCTGCTACCCAGACACTTTCTTTGGTCGTGGCCATTTTCAAAAGTCGTTGATACAAAAAAAGGCGATGCTTTTATTGAGCGTACCGCCTTCTTTTTGTATATCCTGCTTTATGTATGAGGCCTGAAAAGCCTGGATCAGCCTATTGTTTCCCGCAGAATGCGAAAGGCATTATCTTTAGCTATTTTTTCCACCTGATCGTCGGTAAAGTGGCCAGAAAGAGCTTCCAGCAGACTGGGGTAACCGGCGTAATCGCCAAATTCCAAGCCACATTCGATACCGTCAAAGTCGGAGCCCAGGCCGACGGATTCTATGCCAGCTTTATCTACCATGTGCTTAACATGATTTACAATCTGTTGGATTGTGGCGTATTCGGAATCGGCTTCTAGGAAGGCCGAGCAGAAATTCACACCGACTAAGCCTCCCTGCTGGCCGAGCAACCTCAACTGGTCGTCGGTCAAGTTCCGCCGGTGGTTGCAGAGAGCTCTGGCACAGGAGTGTGAAGCCACAAAAGGCTTTCGACTGTGCCTGGCCACATCGTAGAAGCCACCCTCTGACAGATGGGACACGTCGATGAGCATACCTAATCGATTCATTTCTGAGACTACTTCCAGCCCAAAAGGCTTCAATCCCCGTTGATGTTCGGCAGGATCGTCACTGGACGGATAGCCGATGGCATTTTCAAAATTCCAGGTCAAGGTAATTAACCGTACCCCTTTGTCGAAGACGTCCTGGATTCGTTCCAGCCGATCGCCCAAGACCACGCCGTCTTCAATGGCCAGCAGTGCAGAGATTTTATTCGCTTTGGCGTTGACTAGAATATCTGCGGAGCAGGTTGCGGGACATAGGTGTTGGGCATTTAAAGCCAGCTGGAATTGATACGTCTCATAGACCTGATTGAAAATGTCATAAGGATCCATGGTTGCTTTTTCTTTGGGCGAGATAAAGATGGCAAAAAACTGAGCCAAAGCCTGGCCGTCAATCAGTTTTTTGATGGTGATGTGACCGGGATTGGATGCCAGCGTATATGCCGGGTCCCGGTAACATTCTAGGATGGTGTCACAATGCATATCAATGATGTTCATATCATATTCTCCTTTTCCATATATTTATATAATAAAATGAAGAGTGAGGGAGACAGGGCGCGTAATATGGAGATAAAAAATGGGCTGGTTCGGCTGCTGGACCTGGATGAAGATTTCATCATCGAATTGAAATACGCTACAGGGGACAACTTCACCGGTCAGCAAATTTATTATTCCAACCAGTGCTATATTCACGAGAATACTGCCAGGTTGCTGATTGAGGCCAAGAACCGCTTTCGGCAGGACGGCTTTCGGGTCAAAGTATGGGATGCCTACCGCCCCATACGGGCCCAGATGGCGTTTTGGCGCTTCCTGCCCGATGACCGCTTTGTAGCCAGGCCTCCGGATATGAAGCAAATTAAAGAGTTTAAGACCAACCATATGAATGGCCTGTGTGTGGATCTTACGCTGGTAGATGTAAAAGGAAAGGAACTGATTATGCCCAGCCTTTTTGACGATTTCTCTGAAAGGGCTAGCTTGAGTTGCCCCGACATACCGGAAGAAGCTAGAAAGAATGCGGAATACTTGCGGGATATCATGGAACAGGTAGGGTTTACTGCTTACCAGGGGGAATGGTGGCATTTTTACGACAAGACGATTCCACCAGTTCCTTACAGCGATGACAATTATTAGTATGTCAGCAAGTTGTGATACCTCAGACGCACAGGGGATGCAAAGAAAATACAAATAGAAGATTTGTAAATTTCTATTGCCTATAAGGTATTATGATGAGTGAATGAAAAATAGAACAGTGTGGAGGAAAGCCATGGACATAAGATTGCGCATACATGAAATCGCAGGGGAAATCATCGAGATTAGGAGAAAGCTGCACGCCTGCCCGGAATTGTCGGAACAAGAGGAAGAAACCGCTAAGGTAATCAGCGACTCCCTGAATCGGTGGGATATTATCCACCAGACTGGCATAGGCGGTCATGGCGTTGTTGGGCTAATCCGGGGACAAGGGGCAGTTCACCCGCAGCAGCCGTTTGTGACGGTGGGCATCCGGGCAGATATGGATGCCCTGCCCATAGAGGAAAGCACGGGACTGCCTTTTCAATCAAGAAAGCCTGGCATTATGCATGCCTGCGGACATGATATCCATATGGCTGTGCTGCTGGGGAGTGCCAAGATTTTTAAGGAGATGGCAGAGGAGCTGAACGGTAATATTAAGTTGTTTTTTCAACCGGCGGAGGAAACCGTAGGGGGCGCCTGGCCGATGATTCAGGCGGGCTGCCTGAAGGAACCTCAAGTGGATGCCGTCCTTGGTCTGCATATCGCGCCAGAGCTAGAGGTGGGAAAAGTGGAATTTTGCCGGGGGCAGATGTATGCAGCTTCCACGGAATTTCAGATTGCTGTACAAGGAAAGGGCTGTCATGGCGCTCATCCAGAGAAGGGCGTAGACTCCATCTTGGTCGCTGCCAGCGTGGTGACGGCTCTTCAAAGTATTATCACCAGAAACCTGCCGCCCGTGACCCCGGCAGTCATAACAGTGGGGCGCATACAGGGAGGCAGCAAGAACAACATCGTCGCGCCAGAAACTATTTTGTCCGGTATCATCCGAGCGTTGGATCAGCATGACCGTGAATTCCTTAAAACCCGTCTACAGGAGGTGTCGGAGCAGGTAGCGGCGGGGTTTGGTGCTCGGGCCTTGGTCACATTTGAGGACAGCTATCCGGCGTTAAGCAATGATCGGCAGGTGGTGGAACTTTTGTCACAAGCTGCAGCGAAGGTTTTGGGTCAGGAAGCCATCTGTTTCCAAAAGCAGCCCAGCATGGGCAGCGATGACTTTGCCTATTTTTCTCAGGTCGTAAAGTCAGCTTATTTTCATCTGGGCTGTCTGGAAGAGGGGCAGACGATACCACAGACTCTCCACAGTGGTGACTTAAATCCAGCAGAGGCTTGCCTGGAGATTGGGATACTGGTAGAGGTGTTGGGGGCTTTGGAGCTGCTGAAACAGCGGCCATAAAGCACACCATTTTTATCTAGACAAAACCATTTATATAAATTAATCTAATAAAAAGCTAAATATTTAGAATAATCTTTTAACTTGTACAAGCTGTGCGTTTTATTTCTTTTTTTATACCAAACATTAAACCGATAAATTGTAACAAACCAACCGGATTTAAACCATAATATAAACGGCAGAATGTTATGATGACTAAAATTAAAGTTGCAGACAGCTGAATATAGCCGGCAAAGATGTTGTTCTGTGTGAAATGAAAAAGAAAGGAAGACGGCAATGAGTGAAGAAAACAGTAATCAAGTAAAACGAGGACTCAAAAAGCGGCATCTAAACATGATCGCAATTGGCGGAACCATTGGAACCGGATTGTTTTTGACATCTGGCTACAATATACAAAATGCTGGAGCTTTTGGCGGACCCCTGGCTTATCTTATCATCGGTATCTTAGTTTACGTTCTTATGCATGGCGTTGGAGAGATGTCAACCTTTTTACCGACGTCGGGAGCCTATGCTACCTTTGCAGGGCTATTCGTGCACCCAGTATTTGGCTTCGCCGTGGGCTGGAATGTCTGGATTAATGCGTCTATTTCTATTGGGGCGGAGCTGGTAGGTGGAGCGGTTATCTTACAGCAGTTTTTCCCAAGTGTGCCGCCGTTTGTCTGGTGTGTGGTAATCGGCGTAATTGTTCTGGCATTAAATTTAATTACGGTGAAAGCTTATGGAGAAGCTGAATTCTGGTTTGCCAGCATTAAAGTTGTGACAATTATTATCTTTATTATTGTTGGTATACTCATGGTAGTAGGTCTGGTGGGCAAACAGGGCTTCATTGGGTTTGCCAATTGGAATGCTGGTACCTTGATGCCATTTGGCTTTTCCGCCGTCATTTTAACGGCAGCGGGTGTTATTTGGTCCTATCTAGGTGTAGAAACGGTCACAATAGCTGCTGGAGAAACAGAAAATCCAGAAAAAAATGTGCCGGCTGCTATAAAAACCGTATTTTTCAGAATCGTACTTTTTTACGTAGGCTCGGTAACTATTATGAGTTTGGTTGTGCCGTTTGATCAGGTAAGTGTCATGAACAATGGCTATGCCGGTGTGTTCAAACTGGCTGGCTTCCAGGCAGCAGCCGTGGCCATGAACATTGTTATCCTCACCTCCCTGGCATCCTGTACCAATTCAGTTGTGTATGTGGCAAGCAGAATGTTGATGGCTCTTTCACAAGAGGGAAAGGCACCAAAGGTTTTCGGCAAAGTCAACAGCAGAGGTATTCCGGCACCAGCTATATTGATGACCATGGCCATTGGCTTAATCTCTTTAGCCACGAACTTTGCATCCCCAGATAAGGTTTTTGTCTGGATTGTCTCCATCGCAGGCTTTAATACGCTGCTGACCTGGTTTGGTATTTTGCTTTCTCATTACTGTTTCCGAAAATGGTTGGTTCATCATGGCGGAAAAGTAGAAAACTTAAAATTTAAATCAAAAGCTTATCCGCTGACTACTATATTAGGACTTTTATTCTTGGTTTTCATCGCGGTTGTTACAGCCATAAGCCCTTCTACCCGTCTGACGTTCTACATCGGAGCTCCGATGATGGCCATTTACTTTATCGCTGGCGTGATCGTCTATAAGAGAGGTAAAATCATCCCGGTTAAATATGACTCATTCCTGAACGCAAATATAAACAATGACTCATTCCTGAAAGGGGGAGAAGAAAAATAAACGATGAAAAAGGAAAACCTCAATTCATATGAGACTTTAGAAAAAGAAATAATTGAATTAATGAAAGCACTGATTGCGATTGAAAGTCCCTACTTTCAAGAAGAGGAAATCATGTCTTTTGTAAATAGCTGGTTCCATAATCATCAGTTAGAGTCCTATCTGCATACATACGTGGATAAAAAGGTCACCAAATTTGAAGGTAAAAATGTGGTATTAATTCAGCAAGGAAATCAGCCTGGGCCTACCGTCTGTCTAAACGGACATTTGGACACCGTGAGTTTATGTAAAGGCTGGACCGAGAACCCCTTTGAAGGAACCGTGAAAGATGGCGATATTTATGGGTTAGGGGCCCTGGATATGAAATCAGGATGCAGTGCGATTATGCTTGCTGTAAAACGATTTTCAGAAAGGCATCGGCGCTTCAAAGGGAAGATTCTTGTGACCTTGGTTTCTGATGAAGAGGGCCCCTATGGTCTTGGAACCAATGCGTTAATTGAAGATGGACTGCTGGCGGATGTAGACTTCTCCATTATAGCAGAGCCAAGTGCCGCCTTTCTGGAGAAGCCTTTTCCGGCAATTTGTTTAGGGGCAAGAGGCGGATATGGGGTAGAAATTGAACTGTTTGGCAAATCTGCTCACGCGGCCATACCAGAGCATGGCATTAACGCAGCGACAGATGCGGCAAAAGTCGTCAGTGCATTAAAGGATGTTCACTATTTCCAGGATGAGCTGCTGGGTAAGGGTTCTTTATGTGTGGTGGGGATGGAGAGCGACGGAGGCGCGTGCAGTGTTCCCGATTATGCAACAATCAAACTTTTTTGGCATATTGTCCGCAATGAAAATGAAAGCTCCATACATAAGGAAATCGAAAAGGCAATTAAGCGGGCTGATATTTCCTGTCAATATCAAATTCACTTCAGAGAGGCTCCCTCAGAAGGCTCCAAAGGATTTCTACCTTATACCGTAGAACGCAGCAACACCTTTGTGGATACCTTTATCCGCGTTGCAGAACAAGTCTGCGGGCAGGAAATGAGCATAGGCTATTTACAAAGCATCGGTGATTTCAACTATTTGGGGTCAAGGCTCCAGGCACCGGCTGTAATCTTTGGGGCTGCTGGTCAAGGCCTGCATGGGAGCAATGAACATGCGTCAATTGATTCAATTGTTAAAACATCAGAAACAATATACAACTTTCTAGAAGAAATATTACTTTAGAATAGACCATCGGGGGGATTAAAATGGACACTATTTTTTACAACGGAAGATTTAAAACAATGGATAAGATAAATCCGGAGATAGAGGCTGTAGCGGTTAAAAATGGAATTATCACCAGAACAGGAAAGGATGAGGAAATCCTCGCCCTGGCCAAGGCTCATACTAAAAAGATTGATTTAGGCGGAAGATTTGCCTTGCCGGGGTTCTCTGACAGCCATTTACATCTAATTTACTATGCTAATACCAAACGCAAGGTGGAGTTGTCTCAGGCCAAGTCCATTGAAGAGGTTGTTGATTTGTGTAAAGCAGGGATACAAGAAGAGGATCAAGGGGATGAATGGCTTTTAGGCTGCGGCTGGAATCAGGATGATTGGAATGTGCCGGTATTTCCTACTAGGGCAGATCTGGATAAAGTGTCTGAAGATATTCCTGTTGCCATTACGAGAACCTGTTATCATGCGACTGTTGTCAACTCTAAAGCTTTAGAAGTTCTGGGGCTGGAAAAAGATATACCTATACTTTCCAATGGAATTGTAGAAGTAGATAAACATGGAAAAGCAAACGGGATTTTGCGGGAAAGCGCCCAGAATATTATTTGGAATCGTATGGGTGTACCGGACATAGAAGATCTTAAGGATCGAATCGAAGATGCCTGCTTGGATGCCGCCTCGAAAGGGATTACGGCAATACAGACAGATGATTTTGAAACCTTTACAGGGGATACCATGGACTTGGTCATCCGGGCGTATAAGGAACTGGTATCCGAGGAAAGACTGCCGATTCGAATTTATCAACAGTGCCTGCTGCGCACACCAGAAAAACTCCAGGGATTTTTGGATAAAGGCTATAAGACTGGTTATGAATTTGGTTTTTACAAAATTGGGCCTTTAAAGTTGCTGAATGATGGGTCCCTGGGAGCCAGAACCGCTCACTTGAGAAAGCCCTATTGGGATGATCCCAGCACATCGGGCGTCCCATTGTATGATCAGGAAAAGCTCACTGAAATGATAAAGATGGGCCATGAAAATGGCATGCAGATTGCCATTCACTGTATTGGTGATGCGGCGATAGAAATGGCTGTCAACAGCTTCGAGAAGGTTATGCTTGAATCACCTCGAATAGACCCAAGGCATGGGATTGTGCATTGTCAGATTACAGACCTGGATTTGATTGAGCGGATAAAAAAACTGAACTTGTTGATCTATGCGCAGCCAATTTTCATTAGGGCTGACCGGCAAATTATTAATCAAAGAGTCGGCACAGAATTGGGAAACACAAGCTACAACTGGCGAGCCTATGCAGATCGAAATATTCATATAAGCGGAGGATCGGACTGTCCTGTGGAGAAATTTGATAGCATTCCTAATATTTATTGTGCCGTGACGGGGAAGAATCCTGAAAACGACAGTGATCCCCCATGGCATCCAGAAAATTGCCTGACAGTTGATGAAACCATAAAAAGTTTTACCGCAGAGGGTGCTTATGCAGCCTTTCAGGAAAACGAAAGAGGAACTATTTCAGTGGGGAAATATGCCGATATGGTTGTATTGAGCGGGGATATTTATCGCATACCGGAATCTCAGATTAAAAATATTCAGGTCGAAATGACCATTGTAAATGGTGAAATAAAATATTCCGTATCATAAAAAATCAGCTTAATGCGGGACGTTGAATTGCTTCCCGCATTAGGCTACAATACCAATATTGGATGTCAGCGGTGAAACGGGATGGAAGTAAAGCCCTTTGTCATACTGGGAGGGAAGGCAGGAGAAAAAGATGCATGCAGATCTTTTGATAAGAAATGGAAAATGTTTATGTGTGGCTAATGATCACGTTTATGATTGGATAGCTGTGACCGACAATAATATATCGGGAGTGGGTTATCGAGAGGAATATAAACTGATCTTTGACAGCATCGATCGCAGCATCGATGCAAATGGCAATACCGTTTTGCCCGGTTTTTATGATAGCCACTTTCATTTAGTGCAAACGGGACTGAATTCATTGAGCTTAGATTTATCAAAAGCCGCTTCTTTTGATGATATTGGGGACCTAATCCGAGAGCAGGCCAGATTAACTCCCGAACAGCCCATTCATGCAAAAGGATTGTATCCCTATAATTTAAAAGAAAAGTGTTTCCCCGACCGGACGGTATTGGATAAGTTCTGCAATGATGTTCCTGTGTGGGTCACCAGCAGCGAGTTTCATATCAGTGCGTTAAATACATATGGGATATTATATTACAAGATTCCCTTCACAATAGGTGGAATTGAGCTTGACAGCAAAGCCATGCCCACGGGCATCTTTAAACAGCAGGCTAATGTCATCCTAAGAGAAAATATTTTAAGAAGCATATCCAATTCTTATCGGCTGGATGCGGTGAAAGGCGTGCTGGATAATGCCATTAAGCACGGAATTACTACCATAGATACCATGGAGGGCGGCTTTTTGTTTTGTAATAAGGATGCGGAACTGATATATGATTATAGGGATACATTCCCTATTGATGTCAATTTATATTACCAGACGTCAGATATTAAAAAAGTTAAGGAGCTTCGCTTGTCTCGAATGGGTTCCAATCCCTTTATCGATGGAACATTAGGCTCCAGAAATGCAGCCCTTTACTTTCCTTATGCAGATGATCCCAATAACATGGGGGAACTGTATTTTACACAAGAAGATTTAAATGAATTTTTAGTAGAATGTTATAAAAACCGGTTGCAGACTTCGCTTCATGTCATTGGTGGCAGAGCGATTGAACTAGCCATCAAGGCCCATGAGCATGCGTTGAACATTACCGGCAATACAGGGCTTCGGCACCGGCTCGAGCATGTGGAACTGGTCAATAACAGTCAGATTTTAAGAGCTAGAGAGCTAGGGCTCGTGTTTTCTATGCAGCCCACCTATGAACACTTATGGGGCGGAAAAGGTAAAATGTATGAGGTGAGAATTGGTGAACACTATAAAGAAGCAAATCCTTTCCGAGAGATTCTTGACAGCGGTGTTGTCATCTGCGGAAGTTCTGAAAGTGATGTGACCCCCATTGGACCGACGCTAGGCATCCATTCTGCCGTAAATCACTCGGTAAAGGAACATCGAGTAGAACGGATGGAAGCGATTCGGATGTTTACCATCAATGGAGCTTTTGCCGTTTTTGAAGAGAAGACAAAGGGCAGTTTAGAGGTGGGCAAAGTAGCGGATATTGTGATTTTAAACAAAGATATTATGAACGTACCCCAGGAAAAGATAAAGGATGTAGCAGTGGAGACGACAATTAAATCGGGATGTATTTTATATCATACAAATGAATTATGCTTGGGAGTGAATGGTCATGACTGAACTGATGGTGAATATGATGGGAAGGGTAGAGTTTAAGTATGGTGAAAAAAATTTAGAACATAAACTGAGCAACAAGGGGATTGCGCTGATCAGCCTTTTGATGCTGCACATGGAAAAAGGGGTCAGCAGAGAAAGACTGATATCCTTTCTGTGGGCAGACAGCGATGAAGAAGCGGCAAAATATAACCTCCGTTACAACCTTTGGAATATAAAGAAAGTGATTCATGCAGATAAAAGCGGTCACGAATTTATTGTAGCCAATAAAGACTATTGCCAGTTGAACCATGATTATGATTTTGAATCCGATTTGCTAAAACTCATGACCTTTGAAAGCCGAGGTGCCGATCCATCAATCGAAGAACTGTATAGCTGCAAGCAGCTGTTCAGGGGAGACTTTCTGGAAGGCATCTATTTAAGAAATTGTGATGAATTTAATGAAAAAATTATTTTAGAGCGGATTGTTTATCAAAATAAATATGTGGCCTTATTAAATGCTATTGCTGAAAAATATGAGGTTTATGAAAATTTTGAGGAATGTGTCACGATTTTAAATGAATTAGTCTGTATTGAGCCTTACAATGAAAAAGTCGTTCAGCGGCAGATGAAGGCCTATATTGGATTGGGCAAACGAAGTGAAGCCATTAACTGCTATAAAAAGTTTGAGGCGGCCTTGCGCAGTGACTTGAATATTTCTCCTACTCAAGAGTTAAAGCTTTTATATAACGAGTTATTGGAAAAGCCCCAAGTCATTATGAAAGCTTTTTCGCGAAATGGCAGCCTAAAGAGGCAAAAAATGGAGATTGAGGTACAATGTATAGAAAATATAGATTATTTTTGTATGGCAGATATTGTCCGAAAGATCATCCTACAGGGGGATAGAAAGTACATATTTGGACTGAATAAATGCTATCTCGACGACTTGAATTTTATTCAGCTAGAAGTTGGACTTGGTTATGAAAAGCTCCATTCCGATAAGTGCTGCCTGTATACTTCTCTGCCCAGCGTGAGGATTGTAGATGCTTTTATTAAGTTTATCCTGTACATAAATGAAATCTATGTTCTTCATATAAGGATTAGCGGTACGGAGAAAATGGATCAGATTTCACGTTATATTATAAATTACCTGAAACAGCTGCAAGCAGCAGAGCTGTACATAAAAGAATCTTGATGCTGTCTGACAAGTTATATGTACCAGCGGATAGCAGGCTGCGTCAAAATAATAAATAGGAGACAGCTCGTCTTTTTAAGAAGCTTCCATAAACTGGAGCTTCTTTTTTTCCCCTAGGCAATTTTGTGAATAAATATGGACCCCTTTAATAGAATGTAAGTAGCAAAGCTTCGCGCTGCATGGAGTATAAGGGGGAAAAAGAAATGGAGAATGTTCAGCTTCAAGGTACGGTATTAGATGAAAACAGATGTGAGACCAATAAAGCGCTACTTCAAGGGACCGTGTTGACAGACTTGCAGTTCAGCCACAAATCCTACGGAGAGAGTTTCTACTGGTTTGAGATGGGTATTGGCAGAAAAAGCGGCTATCGGGATGAAATCAAAGTAGTGGTTTCAGAGCGGCTAATCTGGGATATCAGTTTCAGCATTGGCTGCCGAATCCGAGTAGAAGGCCAGGTACGCACTTATAACGAAGAGTGTGAGGGAAGGAGTAAGCTGAACATTGTAGTTTTCGCCAGAGGCATTAGCCGACTGGAGACTGAGGAGGAAGAGGATCAGGACGAAAACAACATTTATTTGGACGGATTTTTGTGCAAGACACCTATCCGCCGGACATCACCTTTAGGACGGGAACTCTGTGACATCATGCTAGCCGTCAATCGGATGTATAACAAGTCCGACTACATACCTTGCATCGCTTGGGGACGGAACGCTACCTATGCCGGTGGGCTAGAAGTTGGCACGAAGCTGGCCATCATCGGGCGGATTCAGAGCCGGGAATACAAGAAGCGAGACGGAGACGGCAATATTCTCAGCCGCATTGCTTACGAAGTGTCAATTTTAAAGATCGAGGAATAGCTCGTAAATAAATCCTGCGGCATAGGGTAAAATATCAAAATAATATTTTGTTCATATAGAAAATATGGTATAATGGTTCCTATTATTGGGATGCGGCGTTGCCGTAAGGAGGGAACCATTGAATCATGCTGCGACATGGCTTGCATGGTATAATAATCTCTACTATTGGTGTATAGCAGAATTAAAATGAAGGGATTATTTCACCATGCCCACCCTTTATTAAACTAGAAGCCTGTTGCAAAAAAGGGATTATTTTATCATATCCTACCACACGGCAAATCTGCCAATTATTGAAGGGTATGGTATAATGGTTCTTAAGGATTGGGGTATGGCAAAACAGAGCACCAACCTTACGGCACTGCCGTAAGGCGGAAAACATGAATGCTGCTGCGACGCAGCTTACATGGTATCGACATTCTTGTTATTGAACGAATGAACACTATGAGAAAAACCGTATGAACGGAGGAATAAAGATGAAGATCATATTGGACGGAATGGGCGGCGACCACGCCCCTTTGGAAATTGTCAAGGGTGCGGTGGACGCTGCCAAGGAAATTACCCATACCATCGTAATCATAGGAGATGAAAAAAAGATCGCGGCAGAGCTGAAAAAATATAAGTATGATAAAAAGCAAATTCTCATCGAGCATGCCAGCGATGTAATCGACAACTGCGATGCCCCAGTAAAGGCCGTGCGGACAAAAAAAGAATCCTCCTTGGTGAAGGGAATCACTATGGTTAAAGAAGGCAAGGGTGACCTGTTCATATCTGCGGGCAATTCTGGAGCCCTGATGGCAGGAGGCCTGTTTATTCTGGGCAGAATACAGGGCATCGACCGGCCCGCTATGGCCAGTATATACCCAATCTTGGGTGGACAACCCTCCCTGCTGGTAGATGCGGGGGCGAATTCGGAATGTAAGCCGGACAACCTGTTGGAGTTTGCTACCATGGGCAGCATTTACATGGAAAAGGTGCTGGGCCGTAAGAATCCCACGGTTGGTTTGGTCAATATCGGTGCAGAAGAGACAAAAGGCACGACTGTTACCCGGGCCGCTCATGAACTGCTGATTAAGAGCCGACTAAACTTTATCGGCAATGTAGAGGCCAGAGAGGTTCCTTTTGGTGCCAGCGATGTAGTTGTCTGTGATGGATTTGTGGGCAACGTGATTTTAAAGCTGACAGAAGGCATGGCTCTGTCGCTTTTAAAACAGCTGAAGATAAAGCTGACGTCCGGATTAATCGCCAAGGTGGGTTCTGCTTTGCTTTACGATAAGTTCAAAGGGCTAAAAAGCGAATTTGACTACTCCGAGTATGGCGGTGCGCCCATTTTAGGTGTTAAGGGGCCTATCGTGAAGATGCACGGATCTTCCAATGCTAATGCCGTTAAGAATACTATTTTAAAGGGAATTCCTTACGCTGAGCAGAATGTGGTTCAGACCATACTGGATTCTGTATTGGAACTTGAGGAGATAAAAATCAGTGAATAACATGGACTTTCAAAAAAATATAGCGTACCAGTTTCAAGAGGGGGACTACTTGGAAAAAGCTCTGACCCATAGTTCTTTTGTCAAGGAAAAGGAACAGCGGTGCGGAAAGGATAATGAGCGGCTGGAATTTTTAGGGGATGCGGTTTTCGATGTGATTATCAGTGAAGCGTTGTACAAGCTGCTGACCAGCGACAGCGAAGGGCGGTTGACCAAGCTGCGGGCTTCCGTCGTCTGCGAAAAATCCTTAGCTAAGCAGGCCAGACGGCTGGAATTGGGTAAATTTCTGCGAATGGGCAGAGGGGAAGAAAACATGGGCGGCAGAGAGCGGGACTCCATTCTGGCAGATGCTATGGAAGCTGTCATTGCCGCTATTTTTTTAGACGGCGGCTTTGAAGCTGCCAAGGCGTTTGTTCTGCAGACCTTTCAGGAGACGATTGAAAACGCCGTTTCTGGAAAACTCTCCCGGGACTATAAGACAGAGTTACAGGAACTCTTGCAGACCAACGGAGACATTCGTATTCATTACCGCGTGGACAAGCAGGAGGGGCCCGATCACGACAAGACCTTTTACGTATCCCTTTTCGTCGAGGGGAAAACCTTGGGCAACGGTGTGGGGAAGAGTAAGAAAGAGGCGGAGCAGAACGCTGCTCGCTATGCTTTAGAAAGCAGGGGGGATAAATGTATTTTAAAAGGATAGATATGCATGGCTTTAAGTCCTTTGCCGAACCGGTTTCCATCGAGTTCAACCATGGGATTACTTGCATAGTGGGCCCCAACGGCAGTGGCAAGAGCAATATCAGCGACGCTCTGCGCTGGGTATTGGGCGAGCAGAGTCCGAAGACCCTGAGGGGGGGGAAGATGGAAGACGTGATTTTCGCTGGAACAGCCAGTCGTAAATCTCGAGGGATGGCTGAAGTCGTGTTGGTCATCGATAATTCCACTGGTATTCTGCCGATTGACTATAGTGAAGTTGCCATCACCAGAAGAGTTTTCCGCTCCGGAGAGAGTGAATATTATATCAACAATAACCCCTGTCGGCTGAAGGACATTCGGGAGCTGATTATGGATACAGGCATCGGCGTAGATGGCTATTCCCTCATCGGGCAGGGTAAGATTGCTGATATCGTCAGCAATAAGCCGGAAAGCCGCCGGGAAATTTTCGAGGAAGCTGCCGGTATTGTCAAATACCGGAGTAAAAAGGCTGAAGCAGAGCGAAAACTGGACGCCACCAGTGGAAATTTAGATCGGGTTGACGACATCGTAGGGGAAATCGAAGGCCGTATCGGCGGGTTGGAAGAAGACAGCCGGAAGGCCAAGGAATATCTGGAACTGCGGGATTCTTACAAAGAACTGGAAATTAATATTACCTTAAAGAACATAGAAAACTTAGAGCTGAAAAACGAATATTTGAAAGATGACATTACTCAGCTTACCAGCCGCATAGAAGACTTAAAAGAAGAACGGATTCGTCTGGATAGGGATTTGTCAGACAGTCAGACCAAAAGTCAAGAGTTGGAGCGTCTCCACAATGAGGCCAGAGATAAACTGATTCGCAGCATGGAAGAAATTAACCTGTTGGTCAACGAAGGCAAGTTGAAAGAGGAAAAACGAGCCTCCATGGAAAAGGAGGAAGCTCGACTGAAAGATGAATTGGCGTCTTTGGCACAGAAGCTGGAAAAGGAACAGAGTAACCTGGAGGAACTGAGCCAGACTAAAGGGGAGATGGACCGCAGAATGGCCCAATTAGATCAGCAGCTGGCAGAAAAGACGGATACATATGCCCGGCTAATCGCTGATCAGGCAGCCATGGCTGCTCAGATTGACAGAGGTAAAGATAACTTATTTCAGCTTCACGGGAATATGAGTGAAAAGAAAAGCGAAATTCACAGTTTGGAGAGTTTGAAAAGCGCTTTAGATCGTCGAAAGGGGCAGTTGCTGTCAGAGCAGGATTCAGCAGATGATCAAAACGACGGCATGTTGGAGATTCAGCGGGAAGCCCTCCAGGAAAGAGATCAGCTGAAAGACAGACTAGTTCAGTTGAGAGCCGAAGGAGCAGCCTTGAAGCAAGCCCATCAAGCGGATCGGCAGAGAGAGCAAGAGCTGACCAGAAAGACGGAAGATTTTCGCCTTTCTATGGGTCAGCTTTCCGCCCGTAAGAAGACCATTGAAGAAATGGAGAGTAATTATGAGGGGTACAACTCTGCTGTAAAGTACGTAATGAAAAACGGATTTTCAGGAGTTCATGGGGTGGTGGCAGATTTAATTCAGGTGCCACCAGGATTTGAGATTGCGGTGGAGACTGCCCTGGGAGCAGCCATGCAGAACATTGTTTGCCAATCGGATCAGGATGCGCAAGCGATTATTCGTTCTCTGAAAGAGAACAAGGCCGGCCGGCTGACCCTGTTGCCGCTCCAGTCCATCCGCAGCAGCACACCCAGTGCAGACAACCGCTTGCGTCAGGCCAGCGGCTTTTTAGGCCTGGGAACAGAGTGTATCGAATTTGACGATAAATATAGAAAAGTAATGGAATACCTGCTGGGTCGGGTAGCCGTAGTAGATGATTTGGCCAATGCCGTTAAATTGTCTAAGCAGGCTTCCGGAGGACTGCGGTTTGTGACACTAGAGGGAGACGTCATCAATTCTGGGGGAGCCATCACCGGAGGTACGTATCGGAATAACACCGCTAATCTGCTGGAGCGGAAAGGTGAAGTGACGGCCTTGCAGGAAAAGCTGGACAAGACCGATGCAGAGAGGAAGCGGCTGCTGGCAGAGCTGGCAGACATCAAGCAGCGTATAACCACAGATAGTCAACGACTTCAAAAACTGGAGAAGGAATATCGGGATGGAGAAATGGAACTGCTGTCAGCAGAAAACCGTATCTCCGTCTTTGAGGGAAATCTGCGAAATTTAGAAGAAGGGGGCAGTAAGCGGCAGCGGGAGCTGGAGAGTATCCACAGTGAAGAAGCCTCTGCCGACGAGATGATTGCTAAGCTTAGTCAGGAGCTTCAACAAGGAGAGGCCCGGCTGAAGGAGCAGGAGGCTGCTATCGAAGAGCAGGTGGCTGCTTTGGAACAATTCCGTCAGCAAGTGGAGACTGGCAGTGAGAGCATTACCAAGGCCCGAATTGAAGCCACTGCCTGTGAACGAGAGAAAGCCAGTGTGGATTCGCTGGTGGAGCGGATTCAGCTGTCCATGGAAGAGGTTCGACGGGAACAGACCGGCAGACAGGCGGCCTTAGAAAAATTGTTGGAAGAAAGGGAACTTTTGCTCCACGGAAGCAGCGATGGAGTTTCGCTAAAAGAGAAGGAAGAAGCAAGAGCTTCGCTGGAAGAATATATTGAAGAGCTGACACAGGAGCGGTCTCAACTGAACCGAGCACTCAGTGAAAAGACGGCGAGTCGGAATTCTCTGGAGGAGACGATCAGTGCCTGCCAGTCTCAGAAATATGAGTTGGATATCAAAGAGGCCAAGAACGAGACACAGTTGGATTCTTATAAGAATAAACTGTGGGATGAGTTTGAGGTTTCTTATTTACAGGCTATTGACTTTAAGAAAAAAGAATTTAACATGAACGAGGCTGTAAAAATCAGCCGGGAGGTAAAGACCCGGATTAAGGCTCTCGGCGAGGTGAATGTCGGTTCCATCAAGGAATACGAGACCGTTCGGGAACGGTATGAATTCCTTTCCGAACAGCGGGCAGACATTCTCCGAGCGATGGATTCCTTGAAACAGATTATTGAGGATATGGATAAGACCATCCGCAGCCGATTCAAGGAAAGCTTTGATTTGATTGTGGAAAACTTCGAGGCGGTATTCCAGGAACTCTTTGGGGGAGGACAGGCCATGCTCCGGCTGGAAGATGAAACCAAGCCTTTAGACTGTGGCATTGAGATTATTGCCCAGCCTCCTGGCAAGAAGTTACAAAACCTAAACCTGATGTCCGGCGGGGAGAAGACGATGACAGCCATCGCCCTGATGTTTGCTGTGCTGAAGGCAAAACCGACCCCTTTCTGTATTCTGGACGAAGTGGAAGCGGCCTTGGACGATGCTAATATTGAGCGATTTGCCGGCTATTTAAAACACTTCAACAACATCCAGTTCGCACTGGTCACCCACCAGAAAGCCACCATGGAGCATGCCGATGTGCTTTACGGAGTGACCATGCCGGAACAAGGGATTTCCAGAGTTTTGTCGTTAAAGCTAGGAGACAGAATCGATCTGGAGGAAGAAGCGAAAGCTATATAAACACATAAAAGGAGAAGCACATGCTATTTGATAAACCCAAAAAGTCATTTTTCGGGAAATTGTCTGAAAAAATTTCAGAGGTATTCCTGGGCCGGACGGTGGATGAAGAACTGCTGGAGGAGTTGGAAGAAGTATTAATCACTTCCGACATTGGCATGGAAACCACCATGAAAATCATCGGCCAGCTTCGGGAGGACGTGCGCAAGCAAGGTCTGACCACGGAGCAGCAGGTGAAAGACCGTATCGCGGCCATTGTGGAGGGCCTTGTAGATAAAGGCGACCAGCACCAGATTTGTGGGGCTACACCGCTGGTCATCTTAATGATTGGTGTCAACGGCGGAGGCAAGACGACCTCCATCGGCAAGCTGGCCAACCGTTTCCGCCAAGAGGGTAAGACGGTGCTGCTGGCAGCAGCGGATACCTTCCGGGCAGCTGCGGGAGAACAGTTGGAACTGTGGGGGCAGCGATCCGGCGTGAACGTCATCAGTCACCACGAGGGAGCGGACCCTTCGGCAGTCATCTTTGATGCCATTCAGTCCGCCAAGGCTAAAAAGACGGACGTCCTGATTTGCGACACCGCAGGACGTATTCAGACCAAGAAAAACCTGATGGTAGAACTGGAAAAGATGAATAAGGTTGTCAGCCGGGAATATCCGGAGGCAGCCAGAGAGACTTTACTGGTGCTAGATGCCACCACAGGAAAGAACGCCGTATCTCAAGCCAGAGAATTCGGTGAAATTACAGATATTACGGGAATTGTGCTGACGAAGCTGGATGGAACAGCAAAAGGCGGCATTGTTATAACCATAGCGGATGAATTCGACCTGCCGGTGAAGTTCATCGGGGTAGGAGAAGGCATGGATGACCTGAAAGCATTTAATCCGGCGGAATTTGCAGGAGGATTGTTCAATGAGTAAACCGTTAGTGGCCGTGGTGGGTAGGCCAAATGTAGGAAAGTCCACATTTTTTAACCGCGTAGTAGGCCGTCGGGTCTCCATCGTAGAGGATACACCAGGAGTGACCAGAGACCGAATTTATGCAGAAGCGGAATGGTGCGGCACGCACTTTGCCCTTATTGATACAGGCGGTATTGAGCCCAATACCAGCGATGTGATTTTATCTCAGATGCGGGAACAGGCGGAAATCGCCATGGAAACCTCCGACATTATTCTCTTCATGGTAGATGGTAAGGATGGATTGACTCATGCGGACACAGAGGTAGCCGGCATGCTCCGGCGGACGGGAAAACCGGTACTGGTCGTGGCGAACAAGATTGATAATCCGCAGAATCTGCCAGAGCACTTCTATGACTTTTATGAGTTGGGTTTGGGAGAGGTATTTGCTATCTCTTCGGCTAACATGCTGGGCCTGGGAGAAGTACTGGATTGCATCGTAGAGAACTTCCCGGAAGGGGACCTTACTGACGACGAAGATATCACCAAAATTGCGGTGATCGGTAAGCCTAACGTAGGTAAATCCTCCATCATCAATAAGCTGGTGGGTGAAAACCGCGTTATCGTCTCCAGCATTGCTGGTACGACCAGAGACTCCATCGACACACCTTTTGAGTGGGATGGAGAGGAATTTATTTTAATTGATACGGCGGGAATTCGTCGAAAAAGCAAGGTTACAGAAAATATTGAACGGTACAGCGTCATCCGGGCGGTGGCAGCCATTGAACGGTGCGACGTCTGCATGCTGATGATTGATGCCGTAGAAGGCATTACCGAGCAGGATAAGAAAATTGCTGGCGTGGCTCACGAAGCGGGCAAAGGCATCATGGTCGTGGTCAATAAATGGGACCTGATTGAAAAGGAGACCAACACCATGAAGAACTATGAAAAGGAAATTATCCAGGAGCTGCCATTTATGAGTTATGCGCCTGCAGTATTTATTTCGGTGCTGACAGGCCAGCGGGTAAACAACGTGATGGCTATGGCTAAGACCATTGCCGAGACTAGAGCTATGCGGGTTCCTACGGGTCAGCTGAACAGTCTTATTGCGGATGCTACGATGCTTCAGCCGCCTCCATCGGACAAGGGCAAGCACTTAAAGATTTATTATGCTACTCAGGTAGGCGTAAAGCCTCCGCTGTTCTCCTTCCAGATTAACAAGCGAGACTTGATGCACTTTTCTTATGCCAGATATCTGGAGAATAGGATACGGGATTCCTACGGATTTAAGGGTACATCTTTAAAGTTTGTATTCCGGGAGAAGGGTGAAAAAGAAGAATAAATGTCACTGTTTGGCTAAAGAAGAAGTGAGAGGAAACCAACATGTTTACTTCAAATGAAGGAATGGCCATCGCCATCCTGGGCGTAGGGGCGGTCATCGCCTATTTTATGGGGAATATTTCGCCGGCGATTCTCATCGGTAGACTTTACGGCGTTGACATCAAGTCAGAAGGCAGCGGCAACGCGGGTACGACCAACGTGCTCCGGGTTTTGGGCAAGAAAGCTGCCGCAGCTACGCTGCTCATCGATGTGCTCAAGGGCGTTTTTGCAGTGCTTTTAGGTAAGCTGGCAGCCGCCTACTTTTTAGAGCCGAAGTTAGGGCCTTATATGGTCATGGTCTGCGGACTGGCCGTGTTCTGCGGTCACATATGGCCCATGGCCTTTGGATTTAAAGGGGGAAAAGGCGTAGCTACCGCCTTCGGTGTGCTGATGGCGGTGTCTCCCCTCTTAGGATTGGCAGAGCTGGCCATTGTAGTGGTGGTGGTAGCTGTCAGTCGTTTTGTTTCTTTAGGCTCTGTCGTAGCCGCTGTCGCATTTCCTTTGATTGTAAATTATTATGACCCCACTTATTTAGGCTGGGGTTTGCTTATGGCACTGATTGTGCTTTATAAGCATAACGTCAATATTTCTCGACTGGTCAAGGGAGAAGAATCAAAAATCAGTTTTAAAAAGTAGGAGGCTCACATATGAATGTTAAGAAAATAGCTGTCATCGGAGCAGGAAGTTGGGGCACCGCTTTAGCCGTGACTCTCAGCAGAAAAGGCCATTTGGTCCGAATCTGGGACGTGAACAGTCAACACCTGGAGCAGTTGAAGGCTGATCGGGAAAATGTCAAATATCTGCCGGGGATTGCCTTTGACAGCAATTTACAGCCGGTGGATACGGTGAAAGCGGCCATGGCGGATGCTGATATGGTGGTTTTTTCCGCGCCCGCTCAACATTTCCGCAGTGCGTTAGACAGCGCACTGCCGTATATCAGTCAGGATATGATTGTGGTCAATGTAGCCAAAGGGATTGAACAAAAAACGTTGAAGCGTATGTCGGAAATCGCTCGGGACAAGATGGTCAACATGAAGTATGTGACCTTGTCGGGCCCTTCTCATGCAGAAGAGGTAGGCCTGGGTATTCCTACTACCGTAGTGGTAGCTTCAGCAGATATTAAACTGGCAGAACACGTTCAGGATGTTTTTATGACAGATAAATTTCGAGTGTATACCAACAGCGATGTGATCGGTGTCGAGTTGGGAGGAGCATTGAAGAATATCATTGCTTTAGGTGCTGGCATATCTGATGGCATGGGCTACGGCGATAATGCTAAGGCGGCCATGATGACCAGAGGCATAGCCGAGATTACCCGGTTAGGTGTCAAGCTGGGAGCTGACGCTCATACCTTTGCGGGATTAACGGGCATCGGTGACCTGGTGGTTACCTGTACCAGTATGCACTCTCGTAACCGCCGTTGCGGCATTATGATTGGCGAGGGCATGAACCCTAAAGAAGCTACGGAGAAGGTGGGGATGGTGGTAGAAGGGATGTACACCACGGAGGCCGCTTATCAGCTGGCCAAGCGAGAAGGGGTGGAAATGCCTATTACGGAAGGTATTTATGCCGTTATCAACAATCAGATCAATGCCCGAGATGCGGTAAACAATCTGATGACCCGGGATAAAAAAAGCGAGATTTACTGATATCAGCAATGAAAAGATTGCTGCGGAGGATTAGTTTTGAACATAGAAAACAGAACAGACGGACAGACGCTAAGGTATCACATTATTACCTTTGGCTGTCAGATGAACGAGCATGATTCGGAGACCATGGCCGGCATGCTCAATGAAAAAGGATTTGCAGCAGAAATAGACAAAGAGCAGGCTGATTTGGTCATCATCAATACTTGCAGTGTGCGGGACAATGCGGATAAACGGTTTTTCGGCACCCTGGGCCAACTGAAAAAGATAAAGGAGCGAAATCCTGGGTTTGTGGCCTGTGTATGCGGCTGTATGATGCAGCAGCAGCACGTTATCGACGAAGTGAAGACCAAATATCCTTGGGTAGACCTGGTCTTCGGCACTCATAACATTCACGAGTTCCCTCGGTTATTGGATAACGTTATTGGAGAGAGACAAAAGATTGTGGATGTTTGGCAAGAGGGTGGCGCCATTGTGGAAGGTTTGCCAGTCAAGCGGCTGTATGATTATAAGGCCTTGGTGAATATCATGTATGGCTGCAACAATTTCTGCACCTACTGTATTGTTCCTTATACCAGAGGACGAGAACGGAGCAGGCAGCCGGAAGAAATCATTCGGGAAGTAAAGGAGCTGACCGCCACCGGCGTTAAGGAAATTACCTTGCTGGGGCAAAACGTGAACTCTTACGGAATCAGTCACCACGAAGAGGGCTACTGGGCGGGGGAGGGAGGCATGGACTTTGCCGATTTGATTTATGCTTTAAACGATGTAGAAGGGCTGGAGCGAATCCGCTTTATGACTTCTCATCCCAAAGACTTATCCGACAAACTGATTCAAGCATTCAAGGACTGTTCTAAGCTTTGCAACGCCATTCACCTGCCAGTTCAGTCTGGCAGTGATCGGGTACTGAAGCGGATGAATCGAAAATATACGAGGGCAGACTATTTGACCCTAATTGAAAAGCTGAGGCTTGCTGCGCCCCACATAGCCATTACTACCGACCTGATTGTGGGCTTTCCCGGAGAGACCGAGGAAGATTTCCAGGATACGATGGATTTGGTAGAACAGGTGCGGTATGATTCCGCCTTTACCTTTATTTATTCCATAAGAAAGGGTACTCCGGCGGAAGATTATGAGGATCAAGTGCCGGAAGAGGTGAAGCATCAGCGGTTTAATCGGCTGCTGGAGCGAATTAACCAAATCTCGGGCGAGATTAACCAGACCTATGAGCATACAATTCAGCAGGTGCTGGTAGAGGGTATTAGCAAAAGCAAGAAAGGTGAGGGCCTGTTAGCCGGACGAACGGAATCAGCCAAGCTGGTCAACTTTCCAGGAGACCAAGAGCTGGTTGGACAGATCGTTCCGGTTCACATAACAGAAGGAAAACAATTTAACTTAAAAGGCATCATGGAGAGCTGACCATATGGAAAGACGAAAAGGAGGCTGATTATGAAAACCATTATGACGGGAAATGAGGCGGTGGCAAGAGGAGCCTATGAAGGCGGGACTGTCTTTGCATCCGCCTATCCGGGAACACCCAGCACAGAGATTCTGGAAAACATCGTGGCGTACAAAGAAGATATCTACTGTGAGTGGGCCCCTAACGAGAAGGTAGCCTTGGAGGCGGCCATCGGCGCTTCGGTGGCGGGGGTCCGATCGATGGCGGCCATGAAACATGTAGGTGTCAATGTGGCGGCAGACCCGCTGTTTACCTTTGCCTATACGGGGGTGACCGGCGGATGTGTATTGGTTTCAGCAGACGATCCCGGGATGCACAGTTCCCAGAACGAGCAAGATAACCGCAATTATGCGGCGGCAGCTAGAGTGTTGATGCTGGAGCCTTCTGACAGCCAGGAGGCCAAGGATTTTATGAAGCTGGGATTGGAGCTGTCTGAACAGTTTGATACCCCGGTGTTGCTGCGGATGACTACGAGGGTTTGTCACAGCAAGGGTCTGGTAGAGCTCGGGGACCGGGTGAACATGCCGGTTATTCCGTATGAGAAGAAGATTAAAAAGTTCGTAGCCACGCCTGCTAACGGAAAAGTCATGAGAAAAAATATGGTTCAGCGTCTGAAGGACATGGAAGACTATGCCAATACGACGCCAATTAATCAGCCTGAGTATAACGGCACAGAAATAGGTGTCATTACTTCTGGTGTTTCCTACCAGTACGCCCGAGAAGTTTTTGGAGAAGAGGCCTCTTATTTAAAGCTGGGGATGACCTTCCCTGTGCCGATGGATTTGCTTCGGGAATTTGCTGGCAAAGTAAAAACGGTCTATGTCATTGAGGAGATGGATCCATATCTGGAAAACCACTTGAAGATGGCGGGCATTGCCTGTATCGGCAAGGAGGTCATTCCGGAATACGACGAGCTGAATCCAGATATCGTGCGCCAAGCCGTGTTCGGCAAGGAAGCACAAGGTATTCAGGCAGGCAAGGAAGCGGTAGTTAGGCCGCCTACACTGTGTGCCGGGTGTCCTCACCGCGGGTTCTTTTACGCCTTGAGCAAGAAGAAAAAGGTTATGATTACCGGAGATATCGGTTGCTACACCTTGGGATCGGCACCTCCTCTTTCGGCCATAGATACTTGTTTCTGCATGGGAGGCAGCATCAGTTCCGGCCATGGAGCAGCTCAGGCTTTAAAGAAAGCGGGTAACGAGGACCTGCGCGTGGTGTCCGTCATTGGTGATTCCACCTTTTTCCATTCTGGCATTAACAGCCTGATGGATGCCGTCTATAATAAGGGCTGCAACACGACGGTGATTTTAGATAACCGCATAACTGGTATGACTGGGCATCAGGAGAATCCAGGCACTGGCTATACCCTTATGGGTGAATCTGCTGTGGAGGTAGACATTCCTAAGCTGTGTCAGGCCATCGGCGTGAAGGATGAGAACCTGTACATAGTGAATCCAAACAAGCTGAATGAGGTAAGTAAGGTTCTGGATGAGGCCATGGCCAAGGACGAACCAACGGTGGTTATCACCAGATGGCCTTGCATCCTGAAAAAGTTTAGTCCTCAGGATAAAGAGGAATTCGACTTATCACCGAAAAAATGCGCCATCGATCAGGAGAAGTGCCGAAAGTGCAGAATGTGTGTAGGCGTAGGCTGCCCGGCTATCCATTCGGGCGAACGGGTGGAAATCGACCCGGCAACCTGTACCGGTTGCACGGTATGCAAGCAGGTCTGTCCTTTCCAGGCTATTGAGGAGGTGTAGGCATGAGTGACGTAAAGAATATTTTATTGGTAGGCGTAGGAGGTCAGGGCACCATCCTGGCCAGTAAGATTCTCTCAGAAGGCTTGGTAGAGGCTGGATATGATGTGAAAATGTCAGAGATCCACGGCATGTCTCAGCGGGGCGGCAACGTTAGTACGCAGATTCGCTACGGCAAGAAGGTGTATTCCCCGATTGTAGGCAAGGGGGAAGCCGACGTAATTGTGGCTTTTGAAAAGATGGAAGCTTTGCGGTGGATTGAATACCTGCGGGATGGGGGAAAGATGGTAATTAATGACTTTGAGATTCCATCGGTGCCTATCCTCATGGGTCAGGCAGAATATCCGACAGAAATTCTGGAGGAGTTGTCTGCCAAGGCTTCCGTGCTGGCAGTAAAGGCGGCAGAAATTGCCCAGAGCCTGGGCAATAGCAAAGCCATGAACATTGTTCTGCTGGGGGCCTTAGTCCGGGCCATGAACGTGGAAGGGGTAGACTGGAAGAAAGCTGTAGCCAGCAGTGTAAAGGAAAGTTTTATCGAGCTGAATCTAAAGGCTTTTGATGCAGGATACAACCTGTAGCTGGATAGGTCGAACCATATAAGGCCATAAGGCCAACAGAGGCGGTGAGGATGAGATGAAAGACTTTAATGAGTTGATTCAACTGGTTCAGGAGAGGCCACAAAAGAAAAAAGTGGCAGTGGCAGGGGCTCACGATGAGCACACCTTGGAGGGTGTTTATCGGGCCTTCGAACAGGGCTTGGTGGAACCCGTTTTAATAGGGGATCGTCAGGAAATCATTGAAATCATGGAAAGGGAAGGATTTTCTTTCCCGGTATCCGACATCATCGATATCAGGGATGAGCAGGAATCTGCCAAAAGAGCGGTAGAGCTGATTCGTGAAGGTCAGGCTGACTTTCTGATGAAGGGAAAGCTTCAGACCGCGGATTTGCTGAAACAGGTGGTTCATCGGGAGCACGGGTTGAAGGATTCGGAGGTTATGTCCCACGTAGGGCTCTTTGAAGTGCCCGGTTGCTCTAAGCTCTTGGTTATTACCGATGGAGGCATGCTGCCCCATCCCGACTTGCAGCAAAAGGTGCGGATTGTAGAAAATGCGGTTAAGCTACTAAAAAATTTGGGCTATGACACGGTGAAAGTGGCTGCTTTAGCAGCGGCAGAAGTGGTGAATCCCAAGTTAAAAGAATCCACTGACGGAGCGGAGCTGAAACGGATGAATCAGGAAGGCCTGTTAACGGATTGTTTAGTGGAGGGGCCTATTTCCTATGACTTGATGATTAGCGAAGAAGCGGCCAGAATCAAGGGCTATGGCAGCCCGATTACCGGCGATACCGATATTCTTCTGGTGCCGGACATGGCTGCCGGCAATATTCTGGCTAAGGCCCTGATGTATCATGCAGGGGCCCGGATGGCCGGAGTTATCGTAGGGGCGAAGGTCCCTATCGTGCTGGTATCCAGAGGAGCTAGCTCGGAGGAGAAGTTTTATTCCTTAGCTTTGGCGGCGGCAGTAGCCCGGTAAATAAGCGAGAGGAATAGGTGGAAGGAGAAGCGTATGAGTTACAAAATTTTGGCTATTAATCCTGGGTCCACATCCACGAAGCTGGCGCTCTATGAGAATGAGGCCAGAATATTTGAACGGTCCCTGCCCCATACAGCTAAGGAGCTGGAGCCTTTTGAGGAGATTTTAGACCAGTTTGAATTTCGAAAGAAACTGATTCTGGAAGCCCTGAGGGAGGCCAATGTAGACTTGCAGGAGCTGTCGGCAGTGGTCGGCCGAGGCGGCATGATGCCGAACATGAAGGCGGGCGGGTATGTAGCCAACGAGGCCATGGTGAATACCCTTCGGGAAGGGCTGGCTTCTCCTCACGCCTCCAACCTGGGGGCCTTGCTGGCACGAGATATCGCAGCACCTATGGGGATTCCTGCCTACATTTATGATGCAGTAACGTCTGATGAGATGGAGCAGGTAGCTCGGTTTACTGGCATGCCAGAGGTCAGCCGAAAAAGTTTTTGCCATGTGCTGAATATGCGGGCTGTATCACGGAAAGTTGCAGTGAAGTATGCCAAGCGGTATGAGGATATGAACATTTTGGTGGCGCATTTAGGGGGCGGAATCAGCCTCAGTGTCCATCATAAAGGGAAGATTGTGGACTGCATCCGAGATGATGAAGCGCCGTTTTCTCCAGAACGGGCAGGGACCATTCCGGCACTGGAACTGGTAGATTTGTGCTATTCTGGCCAGTACACCCGGCAAGAGATGATTCGCAAGTTTCGAGGCAAAGGAGGGCTGAAAGCCTATCTGGGCACTCAGGATTTGCGGGAAGTACTGGATATGAGTCAAAACGGCGACAAGCTGGCGGCAGATTTGCTGGAGGCGGAGGTCTATCAGATTGCCAAAGCAGTGGGGCAGTTGGCACCAGTATTGAGCGGTAAATACGATTGCATCATCCTCACCGGAGGCATGGTCTATTCGGAAGAACTGGTGGAAAAAATCCGAGAGCGAATTTGCTTTATCGCTCCGGTGGAGGTCGTGCCAGGAGAGTTCGAGATGGAAGCATTGGCCCTGGGTGCTTTGAGAATGATTGACGGTCAGGAACAAGCTAGGGAATACGTACACCCGTAAAGAGGAGGTTGGAGAAAATGATTGCAAAGAGTATGGAAAGCTATGTAAAAGGAAGTTCTGTCATTCGGGCCATGTTTGAAGAGGGAGCTCGGCTGGCCAAAATTTATGGACGGGAGAATGTCTACGATTTTAGCTTGGGTAATCCGAACGTGGCTCCGCCCAAGGAGCTCAAAGATTCGGTTATAGATATTCTGGAGTCTGAGGAACCTACTTTTGTCCACGGCTATATGAATAACGCAGGCTATGAAGATGTGCGAAACACCATTGCCCAGCATTTAAACAAACTGCATGGAACCCAGTTTACGGATAAAAATATCCTTATGACTGTAGGGGCCGCAGGCGGGCTTAACGTGATTTTGAAGACATTGATGGACCCAGGGGACCAGATTTTAGTTTTCGCCCCTTATTTCGGAGAATACAGAAGCTATGCAGCTAACTATGGTGCAGAGTTGGTGGTGGTACCGCCTAATCTGCCTACTTTCCAGCCGGACTTAAAGGGCCTGGAACAGCGCATTACAGAAAAGACAAAAGCGTTAATCCTCAATTCACCGAACAATCCGACAGGCGTAGTTTATTCGGAAGAGACCATCAAAGCGATTGCGGCTATTCTGAATAAGAAGGCGCAGGAACTGGGGACAGATATCTACATTATTGCCGATGAACCTTATCGAGAATTGGTTTACGATGGAGCCGTTGTGCCGTACCTTACAAAGTATTACAAAAATACGGTGGTGGGTTACTCCTATAGCAAATCCATGTCATTGCCGGGAGAACGGATTGGCTACTTAGTGCTCCCTGATGAGTTGGCGGATTTTGAAAATGTGGTCAGTGCGGCTACCACAGCCAATCGGATTTTGGGATTTGTCAATGCGCCATCCATTATGCAGCTGGCGGTGGCTAGGTGCATTAATGCCTCGGTGGACATTAATATTTACAACAAGAATCGGGAAACTCTGTATCAGGGATTGAGCGATTTAGGCTATGAGTGCACGAAGCCGGAAGGTGCTTTTTATCTGTTTATGAAATCCCCTTTGGCAGATGAAACTGAATTTTGTCAAATGGCTAAAGAACAGCGAGTGCTTCTGGTGCCGGGCAGTTCTTTTGCCTGCCCAGGTTACGTGCGGTTGGCTTACTGTGTGTCCTATGACACGATTCTGGGTGCTCTGCCTCAGATGGAGAAGGTTATGGCGCAGATTAAAGCCCTTCCAAACCAAGGTTGACCGCAGATAGGCTGCTGCCAAATTCAAAATCAAGGCTTAGAAGGGCTGAGCGGATAGGTGACTGTCAATCTGGAAAATTAGACAGTCGCACTCCGCTGACGTAAAAATCGGCAGGAGATTCCTGTGTTAAAAAGGTTTGAACATCTTGGACATTTCCACTGATTAATAGTCCATAGATGTTCAGGCCTTTTTTGTCCACATAGTTTAACACCCCTTGGTAGTAATCGGCGTTGATTCCGTTTACGGAGGTCATGGCATCAAGGAATGGAGACCGATCGGAGAGATAGGCCAGCAATGAAGTAAAATGCGTTGACCAGATACTGGCCTGATTAGCTGCATCAGAGGAAGTACCCAACAATTGAAAGAAGGGGTACTTTTTTTCGTCTAGGGTGTCCTTTTCTAAAATGGTTCCAAATGAATCTGGAGCAAAGCCAATGGTCGTCGGCATATAGTCATCACTGCTGGCAACCGCAGCATAGTAAAAGTCTAGATCCTCTTGCCAATTTTGATACAAATCCGAAAACTGTTCTAGAGTTAAATCCTTAGATAACGTGACATACACGGCGGCACGGCATGAATCCGGAAGTTGCGCTAAAGCATCCAGATCTTCTTTCACATGTACAGTAGGAGAGAGAGCGGTTTCGCCAGTTTCATCATAGGCGAATTTCCCTTCCCGGCTGCCAAAAGCGTTTACCAAGGGAAAATGCCAATAGCCATTGGGCGTATCGCTGTTGTTGCCAAAACTCTTTCCGCGAATAATCTGCCCGGAATAATCTTCGCTTTTTCCTGCGAACAGATTTTGTTGACGGAGGCGTATCTGATAAGAGCCCAGCCCATCCTGCCAAGCCTCAGCCCAGTAGGTGGAGTACCCGGGCGAATGCAGTTCAGTGAATGCCATCATATCTACCGCAAGCTGCCCGTCACCACCGTAGGTGGTCTGTATTCCTCGATTAGGGTTATAAAAATAGAGGTTACAGCTGGCAATGACAGCCGTTGCCAAAGCGGCAGTGGATAGGAGAATCGCCAAGATGGTACAAAAAAGCTTAACATTTACCTTTCTAGCTATTTTTTTTGCAGAAGGTACATCGTGGGATTCATCTAAGGGCGGTAGACTTTCGGTGAACTCTTCCGCTAAGAACTCGCTGATGGCCTCATGTTTTTCAATTTCTTTACGTATGCTATCGGACTCCTCAGGAGTGGCGGCTCCCTTTTTATATTGATCCAACAGATCGCGAGATACATGCATAATTCAGTCCTCCTGTAAAATATTTTTGAGTCGGATGCGGGCCCGGCTCAGGGCGGTTTTAATGGAGCCCGGTGTGCGCTCTGTAAAAGCAGCAATTTGATGAATACTGCAATCTAAAAAATAAAACATCGTCAGCAGCTCCCGATCCGACTGGGAAAGCTCCTTCATGGCAGCAGAAAGCTGCTGCTTTTTTTCATTTTGCAGTAGCATTTCCAAGGGATCTTCACCAGTGGAAAGGACCGTTTCTTCTAAAGGCAGCATTTCTTTAGGGCCTTTTCGGCAGCAGTCAAAAAACAGATTCCGGCAGACTCGTAAAAGCCAGTATTTTATGTTAGGTACATGCTTATCCAGTGCCAGCATAGCCTTATAGAAGGTGTCTCCAGTCAGGTCTTCAGCCATGTGAACATTCCCGCAAAGAGCGTAGGCGTAAAGATAGACTTGTTTCGAATATAGACGGTATACCTCGTCCAAGGCATCTTTTTTCACACACCTCATCCTTTCCTGTTCATTCACCCTAAAAACGCAGAATCGCCAAAAAGGTTACAAGAGATTTTAGTTATTTACAACTGGAATAATTTTATGATCTCTTTTTCTGGAGATATTCAATTCTGGTTTAATGAAAAATAGAGGATTACTTCTTGCTCATCGTAAAATTGGATGCGGATGGTTTGACGGCCTTTTTGGTAGAGGCCGCCTAGTTTTGTATGTTTATATAAGTCTCGGGTTGTCTGCCAACCAGCTTGATTTAATGTCTTAAGATATTGCTCCATCTGCTGGCGGCTGACATCTTGATAAGCAGCAGCGCAGTACCCATTCTGGTCATCCGGTGCAAACCAAAGCAGATCAGGGAAACTTGGCCGCGGAGCACTTTGCGTGTACTTGTTTTCAAGCCATGAATCTGTGGTCATCATTTCAACTGATTGAGCTAATTGTGAGTAAAGCTGAGGGGATAGGATACTGTATCGGCCATGGGCACCCGACTGAAGGACGGCGGTACCGTCTTTTTTTAAATAGGCATAATAATCACGGCTTTCAACAGCTTCTGGGAATACCTGCCGGATGAGATAGCCCCCTTCCAAGGTAGAGGCATCAACGCCTTCCCCTGGGGCGGATTTGACCATATAATCCTCGATAATACTTAATGCCAGCTGTTGGTCGGCGAGAAAGTTATCCTTTAGAACCTCCCCATTTTTTCCGATCTTGAAAATATTGTATTGGGCAAAGGCGTCCGCCCTTGCGAAAAGAGTAAGCAGCTCCTGAAATTTTTCCGGGCTTTCCCCATACCCCCGTACATCACAACCGACTGTTTCGTTAACCCAGGTGCGGTCGTAGTGAAAAGATGTTTCCTCTTGTTCGGTATCCAGCATTGTTATATATAAATCTTCTACATTGTCAATCAAGGCAAATATAATCAACGCATCCAGGTTAAATCCACTGCGTTCATAGGATGCTGTTTCATCTCCTTGAAGAATCCACTCTATGCCCCGCTCATTTCCCGTTGTGCGCAAGGCAAAGTGATCCGGTTGAAAGCCTTCTGGCAGTGGCAAAAGGCGAAGCAGCTTGCCCACTGCGGAATTATTTCCCACATAAGGTGTCTTTGCGGCCCATAGATCTTGTGCATGGAGCACTTGATTTTCGCTGTTGCCGACAGCGTAATCTCTTGTTGTGTCACTGTTCTGAGCCAGAGAAAGCGGTTCTTTTCTGGCCGCTCCTCCGAAGGTAAGCGCCACTGCTGTCAATGCAACCACCACCACGATGCACCAAGTAAACATAAGGGTTTTCGGTTGTTTGGCAATGCACATAATGCGCTCCTTTATTTCTTTATTGCCTCCAGTCATCGTGGTGGCACAGCAAAAAATGTCAGAAGGCTTTCGCGGAGCGGTCATCATCTCAATCAGTATTCTGCCATATTCCAAACGGTTTTCTGGCCCGATTCTGCCAAGAGTTCTCTCGTCACAGGCCAGCTCACTATCTCTGCGGGACAGGACAACCGCCATCCACACGAATGGATTAAACCAGTGTATACACAAGCAGAGAATGCGGACAAAAGACCAGATCTGATCCTTTTGGTCGTAATGTGTCAGTTCATGGGCAATCACATATTCTGTTCGTTTTTTGTCGGAAAAGCTCTTAGGAGTGATATAAATAGCAGGTTTGCTGATTCCGTATAAACAAGGGGAAGACAGGCCTTCTGCCATATAAACAGGCAATGGGCATGATGGCATGTCTACTTTCTTCCTTAAGTGTTTGAGCTTTCGAAGAAGACGAATGTTGGAGACGGCAAAGAAGCCTCCGCTGATAGTCAAACCGCTGAGCCAGATCCAGCGTGCTGTAGATTCCCAGTTGACGCGGCTTGCTGTAGTGATTGAATCGCCTAATGCGTTCTGAACGCTTGGTATTGTTGGAGAATCGTCAGGTAATAACGCCTTATTTATAAAATTGGTCGGTTCTGCGGCTGCTGGATAATCCCTTGTCAAATCGGCGAAAGCATTCATCATACTGACTGGATTTTCAAATAGGGAAAAGGGTAGGAGCAGCCGAATCGCTACCAGCAGCCACAAGGCATATTGCAGCCGCAAGGAAATTTTGCCCCGAAGCAGATACCGCAGAGCGGTAATCATGAGAATTAAAGCAGAAGATGTAATGATGGTTTCTATCATTTTTTCTCCTCCGCTTCCTGCAAGATGGTGTAAAGTTCGTCGATTTCCTCTTTGGTAAGCTGTTTTTTGCGCACTAAGGTGCTCATCATCAGACTGGCAGAACCATCAAAGGCTCGTGCCAGCAGGGAACGGGTTTCGGCTATGGCTGCATCGTCTCGGGCAACATTTGGGTAATAGTGTTTTGCCCGTCCTACAACCTCATAACGAAGGAGCCCTTTCTCCGTCATGCGTGCCAGCATCGTTTGCACCGTGCTGCGGCTCCAGCCGGGATTTTCTTTTAATTCATGACAAAGCTGGACATAAGTGCGGGGAGCTGTCTCCCAGAGCTTCTCCATAATGTGCCATTCGCTTTTTCCCAGAATATGATTATCATTTACCATGGTCATTCTCCTTTGCACGACATTCGTCGTTCATTTTGAACAGCATATCATATTGCATGACTACAGTCAAGCAATCAACATAAAATCACCTTTTTACATTGTACCAAAAAAGAGAATAACTTGGTTACCTCATTCATATATTGTATCAGTATTGTACGGAAGGGGTATTTTTTATGGAGAATTTGAACATATATGAAAGTATCTGGGAAAGGACGCAGGGTGATATCTACGTGGGCATCGTAGGGCCGGTCCGCACTGGAAAATCCACTTTCATTAAGAGATTCATGGACCTTTTGGTGGTGCCCAACATCGAGAACAGCTATGTAAAAGAACGGTTGCAGGATGAACTTCCTCAGAGCGGATCCGGGAGGACTATCACCACCACCGAACCTAAATTTGTGCCTGCGGAGGCTGTTCCTTTTCAGCTGGAAGGCAATATGAACTTTAAGATGCGCATGGTGGATTGCGTAGGCTATATGGTGCCGGGAGCTATGGGACACGTTGAAGAAGGAAAGGCTCGAATGGTTAGTACCCCTTGGAGTGCCAACAAAATCCCCTTTGAAGAAGCCGCGGAAGTGGGAACGAGGAAGGTCATTCGGGACCATTCCACCATCGGCATTGCTGTGACCACCGACGGCACCATCAGCGACATTGACCGGGAAGCATACTTGGGGGCGGAGGAACGAATTATCCGCGAATTAAAAGAGCTGAAAAAGCCATTTGTGGTTATTGTCAACAGTACAGAGCCTACGGGCCAGGCAGCCCGCAAGGCGACACAGGATATAAAAGATCGGTTCCAGGTACCAGTTCGGGCGGTGAACTGTGCGAAGATGAATGAGGCGACGGTTAAAGAAATTCTTAACGATGCCTTGATGCAGTTCCCAGCTTCACAAATTAACTTTTATTTTCCAGGATTTGTAGAGGGACTCTCTCAGGAGCACTGGATTAAGTCAGCCATTATTTCCGGCATTAAGGAATGGATTAAGGAACTAGATAATGTAGAACAGGTAAAGCAATCTATCAGCACTTTGGAAGATGGTCAGCTGATATCAGGTATCACCATTACCAATATGGATTTAGGCACAGGGGATATCGACGTCCAGGTGGAAATGGTCAGCGGGCTCTTTTACAAGGTGGTGGAAGAGCTCATGGAGCAGCCAGTGAAAAATGATTACCAATTCTTCGAACTGCTCAAGGAGTTTGCTTCCTCCAAGAAGGCTTATGATAAGCTGCGAGATGCGATGGTTCAGGTAGAGGAATGCGGCTACGGTATCGTTCAGCCAAAGCTGACGGAAATGGTCCTGGATGAGCCGGAAATCTTTAAGCAGGGCAATAAATATGGCGTCTGCCTGCGCGCTAAAGCCCCGTCCCTGCACATTGTCAAGACGAATATCTCCACAGAAATATCTCCTATTGTAGGCACGGAAAAACAGTCAGAGGACTTAGTCCGGTATCTGCTGACAGAATTTGAAAGTGAACCAGCTAAAATTTGGGAGACAAATATATTTGGAAAATCTCTCCAGGAAATGGTTACGGAGCAGATGGAGAACAAGTTATCTAATGTGCCGGAACACATCCGGGGCAAGGTACAGCGGTCCCTGCAAAAGATCAGCGACGAGGGCAAGGACTACTTTATCTGCATCATCCTTTAAAAAGAATAAGTTGGTCTGGCGAGGCAGAAAAGGAGCTGTATTCATGCAGTTCCTTTTTTTTCATTCCCATGAACTTTCAAGCAAAGCCTTTACTGTTTTGTAGAAAATTGGTATAATATAAATTGGTTTATACTAGAAAAAAGGAATAATGGAATGAATAGCAGCAAAAGAGCACGAAATTTTGTCTTTAGATTATTAGGTTTAATTTTTACAGTCATTCTCTTAGCTGGATGCAGCCAATCAGAAGAGAGTAAAATCAACCAGCTGATTCAGGTAGACGACAATCGCTATCAAATACAAGTTGAAGATGAAAACAGCTTGGTGCTTCGGTTGCCGGAAGGACGGCCCCGGATACCTCAGCTGAGCTGCAAGGGAGCCCAAGTGACCCAGGCTGTCTTTCCAGACGGCTATCAGGACGCCATGGCCAAAATTCAAACAGCAGACCAGTATTATACGGTGCGTTTTACCAAAGATGCGTCTCTGGGCTTTGAGCTGCAATATGACGACCGCTATAAGTTTACACCGAAGACTCTTGGGGTTGCTACTTTTACCAGCAGCAATCCGCAGGTGGCAAAGGTGGACGAACTGGGCAATGTAACGGTAGTTGGAGTCAGTGACCAAGGGGCTACTATTACCGCCAGTGATGGCAGCCAGGAGGAAAAGCTGGTGATTACCAGGACCATTAAGGCACCTCTGGATATCTACCTCATTACCGGACAGAGCAACGCCTCCTATTATTACGCAGAACCAGAAATGGCTACCGTGACGAAGCCGGGAACGGCCTACCACTACAGTGAGCTCGTCGGCGGCATGGAGATTTGCCCGATGAATGATAAAGACGGGGCGATGCAGCGAGGAAACCTGGAAGCGGCCATGAGCAGAACACTCTATGACCTGACAGGCAAAAAGGTTTTGCTGATCAACGCGGGAGTCAGCGGCAGGAAAATTGAAACTTTTCTGCCAGGAACCGGCGATTCCTATCGGTACATTGATCAGGTTTGGCAGAATATCCAGCGATATCTTCACGACGAGACGTATTTAAGTCACTACGAGCCCCGAATTAAAAGTTACATATGGGCTCAGGGCGAATCGGATGTGAATACGGCGGTAAGCATCTACAAAGCCGACTACATAAAGTTGCACCAGCTCCTGACCAGCCCAGATTACGGCTTTCAATATGGCTTTATCATTAAGGTGCGGTCAATATATGCCCAATCTGCTGAGGCGCAGGAAGAACTGGCTGATGAAAATGCAGATATTGCCATCGCCACCCGTTCTGCGGATAAATTCTCTGTGGAAAACGGCAAGATGCGCTTTGACGACCTGCATTATTCTCAGATTGGGGACAACTTGCTGGGCGAAGAGACGGCTAAAGCCATGGCTTTGGCTGACGAAAATGGCATCGATGCGGTCACCGGAAATTTCGATTGATTGACATTCGGTCAAAATGAATCATTATTTTTTACGAAAAGCACATAATAGAAACATGAGTAATATAGATAACAAAAAACAGCGGGCTACTCTTATCGTTGTGGTAGTAACCGCTTTCATAACCACATTTACGGGCAGTGCCCTGAACTTGTCTGTGCCGGATATCGGTTCGGAGTTCCAGGTCAGCGCCCAACTGGTGGGCTGGACCGTCACCGCGTATATGTTGGCCTCTGCGGCCTTTTCGGTACCTTTTGGGCGTATTGCCGATATTACTTCCAGAAAGAAAGTATTGGTAATGGGCATTCTCGTCTTTGCCCTGTGCTCTCTGGCTGCGGCTTTTGCTTGGAATATTCAAATCATCCTTGCGCTGCGAGCTGTTCAGGGGTTTGGAGCTGCTATGATTTTTAGCACAAATATCGCGGTACTGATCAGTGCTTTTCCGGAAACAGATAGGGGCAAGGTCTTGGGCTATTCTACAGCATCGACCTACATCGGCCTCTCGGCAGGACCGGTGTTAGGAGGCCTTTTCAACCACTATTTTGGCTGGAGATCGATCTTTATATTGACCTTTGCAGTTAGTGCTGTCGTCTTTGTTATAGCAGCTAAGGGACTGCCAAAGGCAGAAAAGAAGGAAGAAAAGGTAGATTACGATTTACTGGGCAACCTCCTTTATATCACCATGATTGTCTGCGTTCTCTACGGACTGTCGGCCTTTTCGGCTTCAGTACTGGCAAAGATTCTGCTGCCTGTGGGGCTGGGATCAGCGTTGCTGTTTGGACGGCACGAATGGAGAGTTCGTCAGCCTATCGTGGAGCTGCGGCTGTTTGCCCACAATCTGTCTTATACCTTATCTAACATGGCAGCCCTGATGAACTATGGCGCTACATTTGCTATCAGCTATCTGCTGTCCATCTATCTTCAGGTGGTCATGGGTTACAGCTCTCAGACCGCGGGCCTGATTTTGGTGGCTCAGCCGGTGGTCATGGCCGTTCTGTCCCCCTATACAGGCAGACTGTCGGACCGGATTTCGCCCTTCAAGCTGGCGTCTTTCGGCATGGGCCTGTGTGCCTGTTGCCTGTTGTTTTTCTCTTTTTTGTCAGAGAGCTTCCCACTATGGACTATTCTAGCAGCCCTGGTGGTAGCTGGAGTGGGGGTCGCTTTCTTCTCATCGCCTAACACCAATGCGGTTATGGCTTGTGTGGACAAGAAAGATTACAGTGTAGCATCTTCGCTACTAGCCACCATGCGGACAATTGGTCACACCTCCAGTATGGCCATCGTTACGTTTGTAGTCGGTATCAACATGGGCGCCACTGCGCTGGCAGAAGCTCAACCTCAGGTGCTCATAAAGACCATGCATATATCCTTTATGATATTTACCGGGATCTGCGCTATAGGGGTATTTTTCTCCCTGAAGCGGAAATAAGCTGCAGGTCATATCAGGTGTGATAAATCTAAGTTTTGTAGTTTAGGGAGTAACATGATGTTGAACAAAGATAGCAAGGATGCGACAATAGAGGAAGAAACCTCTGAAAAGACTGAAAAAAGGAATCCCAAAGAAGAACAGAAGGAAAAGAAACGAAAGAAGGCCAATGCAGCGGCCTATGACCGTGCAATGAAGAAAAAGCAGCAGGCTAAAAAGTCGGCAGCTGAAAAAATCCGCCGAGCTGATCTCAAAATCAAGAAGGCGGAAGAAGCTGCCAAGAAAAAGTCAGAGGCTGCTGAGAAAAAAGAGCAGGAAAAAGAAAAAAGCCTGGAAAAAATTTTTCTAAAAGAAGAGAAGAAAATTGAAAAAGCACAGCAGCGGAAAGAACAGCGAGCGGCCGCAAAGGCGAAGCAGAAGGAAGTGCAAGCTCAGAAAAAAGTGGAAAAGGCTCAGCGAAAAGCAGAGCTGGCCGCTCGGACGCCTATGCAGAAAAAGATTGACCGACGAATCAGGCGGAGACAGTTTTTATCTAAGCTGCTGATTTTTCTGCTGCTGGTGGTGGTGGTGCTAAGTCTGATAAACTTCGGGCCCATTCTCTTGGAAAAAACACATTTATCGGAGCTTACGTTTCAAGATGTGTATAAATACATAGTATCTAAAATACCAATTATCAATCAGCAAAAGGAACCGGCAGCCTGGATAGGACACTTGCGGCTGCCAAGTATGTAAAGGGGGGATGACACCATGTTCAACAGGAACAAGGATGCTGCCGGGGGAGACGGCTCCGAAAAGAAGAAGTCGGCTAAAGGCAAGCTAACCCCGGAACAGAAGGCCATCCGTAACAAGCAGAAGGTAGAACGAGCCGCTGCCGCTCAGGTACGCCGGGCGGAAAGTCAGGTGAAAAGAGCAGAGCAGGCCGTTCAAAATAGAGAAAAAGACGAAGAAAAGAAGAAAAAGGAAAAGGCAAAAAAGGCAGCAAATAAAGTAAAGGCCCAGGAAAAGAAAGCAAAGCAGAAGGAGAAGAAAAAGGAACAGCGGGCGGCGAACAAGATGAAGGCCCAAGAAAAGAAGCTGCGGCAGCAGGAAGCCAAAGCACAGCGGAAGGCAGAGCTGGAGGCTCGGACTCCCCTGCAAAAAAGTATTGACCGTACGCTGAAAATTAAGAAGTTTCTTCCACTGACAATCTTATTGGTTGTAATCGGTGTCGGCGCACTCGTTGGGTTGAGCTTTGGCTCTCAGATTGCCGATACGGCTAAGACGACCATGGCTATGGTGCCCTTTCTCAACAGCGGGGAAGAGAAGGAAGGGGAGCCAGCCAAAACAGAGGAAGAAGCGGCTAAAGCGGAAGAGGAAGAAAAAGAGCCTGTAGAAGGCATAGCCATAGGCGGAACCGGCGTCTTAAGAGAATATTTTGCACCAGCATTGGCAGCCTACATGGAAGTAGAAGAAAAGGAAGCGAAAGCTTTTTGCAGCTCTAAGAATTATAGTGACGGCTATAAGGAACTTATAGCGGGAAAGCTGCAAATTCTCTTTACAGAAGCACCGACGGATAAAGAGAACGAACTGGCAGAGAAAGCCGGTTTGGAGTTAAAATCGGTGCCGATTTTAAACGGGGGATTGGTATTTTTGATAAATGAAGCCAATCCGGTAAAGGATCTCACCTTAGCTCAAATTCAGGGTATCTATGATGGTACCATCACCAACTGGAAGGACTTAGGTGGAGAAGACCTGCCAATTATTGCCTATCAACGGTCCGAGAATACAGGAGGCCAGAGCGGTCTTTACAAATACGTGCTCAGCAAAGAAAAACTGGAAAAGACTTCCAGAAAGTTGAAGCTGTCCACCACAGCCGATCTTGCAGAAGCCGTGGCAGCTGAAAAAGGCGCCATCGGATATACTTATTACTACTATGTGAATAAGCTGGAGACCAGCGAAGGCACCGAACTAGCGGCTGTCAACTCCATAGAGCCTAATGCAGATACCATCGGTGAAGGCCAGTATCCATTGACTACGTATACCTATGCGGTGATAGCTGTAGCAGCGGCCGAAGAAGCTGCTGACAGCCAGGATTCAACTAAAGAGCCAGCAGAAGAGCCTAGTGAGGCAGAGCTTAAGGCCGCTGAAAAGTTGAAGACAGAGCAGCAGGAACAGTTGAGGGCTAACCTGCGGTTCATCCAGTGGATTTTGCGGGAGGATGGTCAGGCATTAGCGGCAGATAAGGGCTTCGTAAAACATAACGATTGAGATTGATAAGGGAGGGGATTGCATTGTATTTATTTTATCCAACATTGAGCCGTATCCCCAACATGATAGCTGTTCTATTCGTCATGAACATGATTATCGCATGTACCATCATATTTTTAGAACGAAAAAACCCGTCGGCCACCTTGGCCTGGATTATGATTCTCTTTCTGCTGCCAGGAGTTGGGATTATTTTTTACTTCTTTTTTTCCCAGAACTTGTCCAGAAAGAAAATTTTTAAGCTGACCCGATCGGAGGAAGAGGCCATCGGCAAATCTCTCCAGCGACAGATTGATGAGATGAAGCGGGGGGAACACGTCTTCACTACAGGGGCGGCCCAATGCTGGTCTGACCTGATTCGCTTAAACCAAGTCTACGGGCGGGCCTATTTCACCCAGGACAATAAGGTACGAATCTTTACGGACGGCAAGGAGATGCTGAACAAGCTGCTGAAGGATATCCGAAGAGCTCGTAATACCATTAACATTCAATATTTTATCATCAAGAACGATCAGGTGGGCAGGCAGCTGTTAGACGCCCTGGTAGATAAAGCCAAACAGGGAGTGGAGGTCCGGCTGTTGATTGACGCGATGGGCGGCCGACAAATCTCCATGCGGACGGCAGGCATTCGAGCTCTGCTGGCAGCGGGAGGTCAGGTGGCCTTTTTCTTTCCGCCAAAGTTCAAGTTCCTGAATATGAAACTAAATTATCGAAACCATCGGAAAATTGTGGTCATCGACGGCCAGATTGGTTATATCGGCGGATTCAATATCGCCAAGGAATATCTGGGTCTGAAGAAAAAATTTGGTTACTGGCGGGATACGCACCTGCGAGTGCTGGGGGGATGCGTGCAGGATCTCAATGCCCGTTTCATCATGGACTGGCGCTTTGCCTCTAAAGAAGAGATTGTGCTGTCAGAAGCCTATTACAGCGGTATCATTAAGGAAGGCTGCACTGGAGTCCAGATTGTATCCTCCGGTCCCGATGAAGGCAGGTCCCAGATTAAGCGGGGCTACATGAAAGCTATCACTTCTGCCAGGAAGAATATTTATATTCAAACTCCTTATTTTGTGCCTGACAACAGCATGCTGGAATCCCTAAAGATGGCGGCACAGTCTGGAGTAGAGGTTCGGTTGATGATTCCCTGCATGCCGGATCACATGTTTGTGTATTGGGCGACTTATGCTTATGCCGGGGAAATGATACGCTCCGGAGCCCGAGTTTTCATCTACAACCAGGGATTTCTCCATGCGAAGACTCTGGTAGCCGATGGCGAGGTGGTCTCGATCGGTTCTGCAAACTTTGATGTCAGAAGCTTTAAATTAAATTTTGAGGCCAACGCCTTTCTCTTTGATGAAAAGGAAGCAGCGAAAATGGAGACGATTTTCGAGCGGGATATGAGAGCCAGCTACGAACTGACGAGGGAACTCTACGACCAGCGGGGACTGGTCATTAAATTTAAGGAATCGATCGCCAGGCTGCTGACGGACATTCTATGAATGAAATAAATGGGGCTGTTGCAAAATAGTAAGAAGAGGACATTTTACATGCCTCTGAGTCTTTACTGCTTTGCGACAGCCCCTTTGTTTGGTAGAGTATGTTTACCCTATGAAATATGTTGTTTACTGGGGAATGCAGATTTTCATTCCCACTCTCAAGTTATATGGGTCGATGTCCGGATTCGCTTCCATGATGGAGTTCAGCGTCACCCGGTGCATCTTAGCAATCATGTAGAGGGTATCTCCCCGCTCCACCGTGTATAGGATGCCGCGGCAAGCTGGTTCTGTAGGTTCCATATTGCCGGCGTTATCCATATCCCCTGGGATGCAGATTTTCGTTCCTACTCGCAGGTTGTATGGATTTTGGATGTTGTTGGCCATCATCAAATCGCAGACGGACACATTGTACTGCTTGCAGATGGAATAGAGAGTATCCCCGGCCACAACCGTATGGACCGCTACACAGTAACATTTTCTTTTCATATTTTTAAATTCACCCCTTGCGCAATTTCATATAGTATATACTATTTGCAGGAGTGGTATTTTGTGATAAAATGTTCAGGTATAATTTTTAAGAGCAATAGAAAGGATGGTCTGTTTTGAGGCGATTTTTTAATCCTACATTTTTTGTTTTACTGCTGGTTATGGCCGGTATGGCCTGGATGGGAGGCCGATTTTCCAATCCGCTGGATTGGCTTATGGGGATGGCCTTGTCCCTTCCAGCTATTGTTATCGGTCTGTCCTTTCACGAGTTTGGACACGCCGTGGCAGCCTATAAGCTGGGCGATATGACGCCAAAGTATCAGGGTCGGGTGACGCTGAATCCGTTGGCACATATAGATCCCTTTGGTTTTCTCTGCCTGATGGTAGCGGGTTTTGGCTGGGGTGTTCCGGTTCAGGTCGACCCGCGAAATTTCAAGAATCCCCGCAGGGATGAGCTTATTGTATCGGTGGCTGGAGTCTGCATGAATCTGCTGCTGGCAGTAATTGCCGGGGGCATTTTGAAATTGTTTTATACCTTTGCTGCCGGGTTCATGACTTTATCTTACATGGGTGGCGTGGTGCAGCAAATCCTCGTCTACGTGATTATTATCAATCTGGTACTGATGATTTTTAATTTGCTGCCGATTCCTCCGCTAGACGGCTTTGGCATCATCACGGAGGTTTTCAACCTAAAGCAGACGGAATTCTACTATAAAATCTACGACAAAGGCTTTCTGATTCTCATGGTATTAATTGTATTCAACATTACAGACCTCGTGCTGAATCCCTTAGTGAGCCTTTGCTACAGAGGTATTATGGCTATCTTTTTCTAGTCAGTTTAAACTCCAGTCTTGGGGAATATGCTCCTGCCCCCAGGTGCAGAGCGCGTTTAAAATAGGCATTAGGGATTGGCCGGTTTCTGTCAGGCTGTATTCTACCTTTGGGGGAACTTGAGGGTATTCCCTGCGGCAGATGATTCCGTCCAGCTCCAGTTCTTTCAGCTGAGCACTGAGCATTTTATGGGTTACCGGACCCAAGGCTCGTTTTAATTGGTTGTAGCGAAGGACTTCTGCTTTCCACAGCCAGAAGAGGATGTGCATTTTCCACTTGCCATTAATGAGGGAGGCGGCATAGGCAAAAGGGCGGACGTTTACATCCTCTGATGGGGTACATTTCGTGGCCTTTAAGTTTTCCATCTGTGTTCTCCTCTTAACTCAACCAGAAAAAACAGACTTGTGGGCTGCTCGGGCACCCAAGATACTGTTTTGCGGCCAGCTTAGGCTGAGACGCCTTGTCATTTTCCATCATTCATATTCCTCCTATGCGTTTATTTTCTAATATCTTTTTTAGTTTAGTCTTAAATCTTCCCTCTAGCAAGTAGTTTTTATAATTTTTTAATCACTTACACCCAGTGGTTTCAATACCTTTAAGAAATTGTTAGCACTCTAACGTGATGAGTGCTAAAAAGTTGTTTACTTTTTGAGTAAGTAGGTATAATATAAGTATATGAGAGAAATTATGTTAAAAGAATCTTCCGGATGAGCCGTAAACTTTGCAAGTAAATGTGCCAAAAGGAGGGTTTTCGTGAGGGAGGGATGATAGATGAACTTTGATAAGTATACGCAAAATGCACAGGGTGCAATTATGGATTGCCAGAACTTAGCTATTCAGGAAGGACACCAGCAGGTAGATGGAGAACACCTGCACGCAGCACTGCTTGGACAGCAGGAGGGATTGATTCCCAAACTTCTGCAATACATGGGCCTGGACCCGGTGCAGATTAGCCGAGAGCTGGCGGCGGAACTGGATAAGCTACCTAAAGTCACAGGGGGAAATGATCAGGTTTATTCCACCAATCGGCTGAGCAGGCTATTTATGGAAGCAGAAAAGATTGCAGGTCGCTTTAAGGACGAATATGTCAGCGTAGAGCACTTGTATTTGGCTTTGTTGGAAGAAAAACTGACTCCGTCAGCGAAGATTTTTAAAAAATATGATATTACAAAGGAAAAATTTCTGCAAAATCTGACCAAGGTCCGAGGTAATCAGCGGGTGACCAGCCAGAATCCGGAGGAGAATTACGAGGCGCTGAGCAAATATGGCCGAGACTTGGTGGAGATGGCCAGAGATGGTAAGCTGGATCCGGTGATCGGCCGAGATGCAGAGATTCGTCACGCCATTCAGATTCTTTCCCGAAGGACCAAGAATAATCCGGTGCTTATCGGCGAACCAGGTGTGGGCAAGACTGCCGTGGTGGAGGGGCTGGCGCAGCGGATTCTCAACGGCGATGTACCGGAGGGGCTGAAAGACAAGACGATCTTCGCTCTAGATATGGGAGCGCTTATTGCCGGAGCTAAGTTCCGAGGGGAATTTGAGGAACGGTTGAAAGCTGTCCTCAACGAAGTAGAAAAGTCTGAAGGCCGCATCCTCCTGTTTATTGATGAAATTCACAATATTGTGGGAGCTGGACGGACGGAAGGTTCTATGGATGCCGGCAACTTATTGAAGCCGAAGCTGGCCCGGGGAGAACTTCACTGCATTGGGGCTACGACTTTGGATGAATACCGAAAATATATTGAAAAGGATGCGGCCCTGGAGCGGCGCTTCCAGAAGGTGCTGGTAGATCAGCCGACGGTGGAGGATACCATCTCCATTTTGCGGGGGCTGAAAGAGCGTTTTGAGATTCACCATGGCGTGCGGATTACCGACGGGGCACTCATCGCCTGTGCCACCCTTTCCGACCGCTATATCAGCGACCGTTTTCTGCCAGACAAGGCGATCGACCTGATGGACGAGGCTGCCTCTAAAATCCGTACAGAAATCGATAGCCTGCCAGCGGAATTGGATGAGATTTCTAGGAAAATTATGCAGCTGGAGATTGAGAAGCAGGCCCTTTCCAAGGAAAAGGATGCAGCCTCGAAGCAGCGGCTGGATAATCTGGAAAAGGAGCTGTCCGAGCTGAAAGCTGAAAACGCTTCCATGCGGGCACAGTGGGAAAACGAAAAGAAATCCATCACCGACGTGAAAGCGGTGAAACAACAGGTGGAGGACGTAAAACATCAGATTGAAGAAGCCGAACGGAAATACGACTTGGAGTTGCTGGCCAAGTTGAAATACGGTACGTTGCCGGAGCTGGAAAAGACGTTGCAGCAGGCGGAAAGTGCTCAGAAAGAGAAGGTGGAGCGGAAGCTCTTGAAAGAAGAGGTCACGGAGGAGGAAATCGCCCAAGTGGTGGCAGGCTGGACGGGTATCCCGGTCAGCCGGTTGGTGGAATCCGAGCGGGAAAAGCTCTTGAAGCTGCCAGATATTCTCCACAAACGAGTTATCGGACAGGAGGAAGCGGTCACCGTGGTTTCTGAGGCAGTGCTTCGAGCCAGGGCAGGCTTAAAGGAGGCTAATCGGCCGATTGGTTCCTTTATCTTCATGGGACCTACCGGCGTGGGTAAGACCGAGCTGGCCAAATCCCTGTCCGAGGCGTTGTTCGATACGGAAAAGAATATGATCCGTATCGACATGTCGGAATACATGGAAAAGCATTCCGTATCCCGTCTGGTAGGAGCCCCTCCGGGCTACGTGGGTTACGATGAAGGCGGGCAGCTGACGGAAGCGGTTCGCAGAAGGCCCTACAGCGTTATCCTTTTCGATGAGATTGAAAAGGCTCATCCAGATGTGTTCAATATTTTATTGCAGCTCCTGGACGATGGCCGCCTCACCGATAATCAGGGACGGACGGTGGATTTTAAGAACACCATCGTCATTATGACTTCCAATATCGGCAGCCCATATTTGATTGACCACATCAGTTCCGATGGGACCATCGGTCAAGAGGTCAAGGACCAGGTGGCAGAGGAGATGAAAAAATACTTCAAGCCGGAATTCCTTAACCGAATCGATGATATGGTGGTATTCTCCCCACTGACAGAAGCTCAAATTGTGAGCATTATTGATATCACTATGGGTTCTCTTAAAAAACGTTTGGCTGAACGCAGCATGACCATTCAGCTGACAGAAGCTGCCAAGAAATATATCGCTAGAGAGAGTTATACCCCGGTATATGGGGCAAGGCCGGTGAAGAGATACCTGCAAAAGCATGTGGAAACGGAAATGGCCGCCATGATTATCCGGGGAGAAATCATGGAAGGGGATGACATCCTGCTGGATGCTGTCGGGGAAAACCTGACGTTTCAGGTTCAACGGGCAGGAGAAAAATAATCTTTAAGAGAAAAGCTTTAAGCGATTGACAAGTGGTCGGCAGTATGATATAAAAAACATATAAATTGTCTTTGCGACTGACGGAAATAGGTGGGGGGAACCACCGGGAAACAAAGACTGATCAAATGCCGACCGTCTGGGCAGTACCTTGGTGTGCTGCCCTTTTTTTGCGGGGAGAACCGCTTGGTGAGGCACGTAAACTGAGGTATGGGAATAGAAGAAAAGGAGTTGGCAGTATGAAACCATGGAGAACTTTTAAAGAAGGCAACTGGAACGAAACGGTGGATGTAAGGGACTTTATTCAGAAGAATTACCGTCCTTACGATGGGAATGCGGATTTTTTGGCGGAGCCTACAGCTCGAACCTTGCGTCTGCGAGAACGATTTGAAGAGTTGCTGCGGCTGGAGCAACAACGGGGCGGGGTTTATGCCATCGACACAGAGACGGTCATCACCCCTACTGCCTTCCCCGCCGGATATATCTGCAAGGAGGATGAGCTGATTGTGGGCCTACAGACAGACGAACCCCTAAAGCGGGCCTGCAATCCTTTTGGCGGCATGCGCATGGTCCACAATGCCTGCGAAGAATACGGAAGCTCGGTTTCTCCGAAAATAGAGCAACAGTTCTGTCAGCACAAAACCCATAACGAGGCCGTATTTAATGCGTATACTGCGGATATTTTAGCCGCCAGAAAAGCGGGGATCATCACGGGGCTGCCGGACGCTTATGGCCGGGGACGGATCATCGGTGATTACCGCCGGGTAGCCCTATATGGCGTAGATTTTCTAATTGATAAGAAGAAGGCCGATAAGCTGGAGCTGGAAAAACAGCCTTTGACAGAAGACACCATTCGGCTGCTGGAAGAGCTGGCAGACCAACTGGGTGCCTTGGATCAGATGAAGGCTATGGCTCAGGAATACGGATACGATATTTCCAGACCGGCGGAAACCGCCAGAGAAGCTGTCCAGTGGCTGTATTTTGCCTACTTGGCGGCTATTAAGGAGCAAAACGGGGCAGCCATGAGCCTGGGACGGGTGACCACCTTTTTAGATATTTACTTTGAGCGAGACCTGTCGGAAGGCTGCATCACGGAAGAAGCCGCACAGGAACTGATGGATGACTTCGTGCTTAAGCTTCGGGCGGCCCGCCACCTGCGGACTCCAGAATACAACGAGCTTTTCGGCGGAGACCCTATGTGGATTACAGAAGCCATCGGCGGCATGGGAGAAGATGGCCGCCATTTGGTGACAAAGAGCAGCTATCGCATTCTGCATACTTTATACAACTTGAATCCCAGCGCGGAGCCGAATCTGACCGTTCTATGGTCTAAGGATCTGCCAGAGAACTGGAAAGCCTATCTGGCTCAGGTCTCCATGGAAACCGATGCACTGCAATATGAAAGCGACGACCGGATGCGGCCTTTGTACGGAGACGATTATGCCATTGCTTGCTGCGTATCGGCTATGCGGGTTGGCCAGGATATGCAGTTCTTCGGCGCTCGGGCCAACCTGGCCAAGCTCATGTTGTATGCGGTCAACGGCGGCGCAGATGAGGTGAAAAAAATTCAGGTAGGACCGAAGCTGCCAATATGGGAAGAGGAATACCTGGATTACGACAAACTGATGGAGCGCATGGATTATTACCGGAAGTGGCTGGCAAAGACTTATGTGGATGCCTTAAATATCATTCATATGATGCACGATCGCTATGCTTACGAAAAGAGCCAGATGGCCCTCCACGACAGTCAGGTTCGCCGCCTCATGGCTTTTGGCATCGCTGGCCTCAGCTGCTTGACCGATTCCCTTTCTGCGGTGAAATATGCTAAGGTCAAGTGTCTGCGAGACCCGGAGACTGGTCTTGTTACCGATTTTCAGGTAGAGGGCGAATTTCCGGCCTTCGGTAACGATGACGACCGGGTAGATGAAATTGCCAGCCAGCAGACGGAGAAGTTCTACCAGGCTCTTCAGGAATATCCCTTATACCGTCAGGCGGTTCATACCTTGTCGGTGTTGACCATCACCTCCAACGTCATGTATGGAAAGAAGACCGGCAATACGCCAGATGGACGGCGGGCAGGAGAGCCCCTGGCTCCTGGTGCTAATCCAATGAGCGGACGGGAGAAAAATGGCGCTATTGCTAGCTTAAATTCCGTAGCCAAGCTGTCCTATGACGTGTGCCGGGACGGTATTTCCAATACCTTTACCATCGTGCCAGGGGCATTAGGCAAGACTAGGGAACAGCGTATCAGCAATCTGGTGAGTCTGCTGGACGGCTATTTCCTCCAGGGGGCTCATCACCTGAACGTCAACGTGCTGGATCGGCAGGTGCTGTTGGATGCCTACGACCATCCAGAGCAATATCCGAACCTGACCATTCGGGTGTCCGGCTATGCGGTGAACTTCTATAAGCTGTCCAGGGAACAACAGCGAGAGGTCATCTCTAGGACTTTCCACCAAGCGGTATAAACCGTGCAACCCCCCCTCTGTCTTTTTAAAGACAGAGGGTTTTTTGTTCATATCTGGAAATCACATCTTGAAATTTCTTCTTTGAGGCAGTATAATAGGTAATGCAAATGCGAATCGTTTGCAAATAAAAATGCTGTGCTGTTGTTAGGCATAGGGGGCTATGGCCGTAATTTGAGCAGCTAGCGGAGATAGTCAGATGTAGTAGCTCAAATAATCATATAAAGAACGTATAAAGGCGAAGGCTCGATGTTCCTTATGAGGGACAGGCCTGAATCGGAAGAGGAGACAAGAAGAGATGAAAAAAAGGAATGTGGCAAAATTGTTGTCCTGTTTGCTGGCGCTGACAGGTATCTTTTTACTATCCGCCTGTGGTGAGGCTGGCGACGAAGGCAGAAAACAGGAGGGCAGCAGTGATGGGAAACCCATTGTGGCGGTGACTATCGTACCGGAAAAAACCTTTGCAGAAGCCGTATGCGGTGATTTGGCAGAGGTAATTACTTTAGTGCCTCCTGGCAGCAGCCCAGAGAATTATGAGCCAACCCCTCAGATTATGGAGAAGTTCTCCAAGGCGGAGGTGTACTTTGCTTTAGGGGTACCGACGGAGGAGGCTAACATCTTGCCCAATGCTGGGAAGGTAAAGGTGGTGCACCTGGAAGAGCAAGTAGCTGCTGCCTATGCAGATCGGACCTTTGGACCAGGAGAGCGGGACCCGCACACCTGGCTTTCACCAAAACGGGCTAAAGTCATGGTTGCTGGTATAGCAGAAGAAATGAGCAGACTGGACCCGGCCAATCAAGAGGTTTATGAAGCCAATGCACAGGCCTATATGGATCAGCTGGACCAGCTGGACCAGGAGATTGCCTCCCTGCTAGCGGGGGTGAAGAATCGGCAATTTGTTGTCTACCATCCGGCCTTTGGCTACTTGGCTGATGATTATGGCTTGCAGATGGTCGCCCTAGAGGAAGAGGGCAAGGAATCCACGATTCAGCATCTGACGGAGATGGTGGATCTAGCCAAGAAAGAAAACATTAAGGTTATTTTCTACCAGGAGGAGATTGACAGCAGTCAGTCGGCGGCCTTTGCTCAAGAAATCGGTGGTACTACCGTGAAGTTAGAGCCTCTGGCAGCAGATTACATTGACAATTTAAAGAAGATGGCAGAGACCATGGCTGAGGTGATGGAGTGAGTACGGCAGCCGTAAAAATTGAGCACCTGTCCGTGTGCTATGGACAGAATCTGGCTCTTTCTGATGTTTGCCTAGACATTCAGCAGGGCGAATACCTAGGGATTATCGGTCCCAATGGCGGGGGCAAGACTACTTTGCTGAAAGCTGTGCTGGGGCTGATTCCAGCCAGCGGAGGCAGTATTTCTATCTGTGGGGAAAAGGCAGGCAGAGGCGGGCAGAAGATGGGTTATGTGCCCCAGATAACAGCAGTGGACAAGCGTTTTCCTATCTCTGTCTTAGAGGTGGTCCTGACGGGACGATTGAAACAAGGGCTGTCGCCCTTGTTTCGCTTTGGGCAGCAAGATCGGGAGAAAGCCTATGAGGCTTTGGAAAAAGTAGGCATCCGGCATCTGGCCAACCGGCAGACAGCGGCTCTTTCCGGGGGAGAATTCCAGCGGATGCTTATCGCCAGAGCCCTGACAGTAGAGCCAGAGATTTTGATTTTAGATGAACCTACCGCCAGTGTAGACGTCAGCTCTTGCAGCCAGATTTACAGCCTGCTAAAGGAGCTGAACAAGGAGTTAACCATTATTATGGTCAGTCACGATTTGCTGGCCGTATCGGATCAGGTCAGTAAGCTGGCCTGCCTCAATCAGCACCTGTTATATTATGGGGAACCTAAACTCAGTCAGGAAATGATGGTTCACCTGTATGGGTGTCCGGTAGAACTGCCGGCGACAGAAAGGGGGAGACTGTTTTGATTCAAGCCATTCTAGAATACGAGTTTCTGCAAAATGCTCTTTGGGCAGGTGTTCTCTCCAGTATCGTCTGCGGCATTATCGGGGTTATCATCGTAGAGAAAAAGCTGGTCATGATGAGCGGCGGCATCGCGCATACCTCCTACGGGGGAGTGGGCTTGGGCTATCTCCTCGGGTTTGAACCCATTTTGGGAGCCTTTGGCTTTGCTGTGGGAGCGGCCCTGGGTATCGGTTTCATTAAGAGACGGGGCGGTGCCCGCTCCGATGTTATCATCGCTATGCTTTGGTCCCTGGGCATGGCTTTAGGGATTCTCTTCATCTCTCTGATGAAGGGGTATCCGCCTGATTTAACTTCGTATCTGTTCGGGAATATTCTATCGGTGACTAAATCGGATCTGTATCTGATGATGGGCTTGACCTTCGTGGTGGTCCTTTTGGTGGCCGTCTTGTTCAATGATTGGAAGGCCTATTTGTTTGATGAGGAATTCGCTTCCATTATTGGTATTCGCACGGCACTGTTAGAATACGTGCTGCTGGTACTGACGGCTATGACGGTGGTGGTATTGATTCGGGTAGTGGGAATCATTTTAGTCTTGTCCTTGCTGACGGCTCCGGCGGCAGTAGCCGAAAGCTTTTCTCAGAAGTTGAAAGGCCGTATGATTTATGCCACAATCTTCGGTATCTTTTTCTGCGGAGCCGGTTTGTGGATTTCCTACGTGACGAATATCGCTTCTGGGGCCGCTATCGTCATTCTTTCGGTTTTGTGCTATCTGCTGTGTCATGGAGTGGGTTACGGAATAAAAAAGCTGGAACAGGCAAAGGCGGTGAAGGCAAATTGATGGAAAAAGAATGTCATTGCGATAGCCTGTTGAAAGACCGAGGCTTAAAGAATACGAAACACCGGCATAACATTTTAGAACTGCTGCAAGCAGAACAGGAACCGGTTACGGCAGAGCAGATTTATTGCATCTTAAAAGAAAAAGACGTGGCCATCAATCTTTCTACCGTGTATAGAACCTTGGAAACTCTGAGTGAGAAGGAATTGATTGTCAAACACAGCGTTACCAATGAAAGTAAGGCACTGTTTGAGTACAATAACCAAGTCCACAAGCATTATCTGGTGTGTGTGGAATGTAAGAAGATTTTGGCTGTAGAGGGGTGCCCCCTTCATCAGTACGAGGAATTGCTGGAGCAAAAGACGGGATTTGTCATCACCGGACATAAGCTGGACATGTATGGCCTATGTCCGGTCTGTCAAAAAAAGAGTGATAAAAGAGGAAGCAATCCTTTATAAAAATAAAAAGGTAGAGGCAATGGAATTAGATAGTCCATTGCCTCTACCTTTTTTATCTATGGTTTCCGAAGAAGCAAAGAATACGCTTCAAATGGTTATAGTGTAATTTTATATTTTTTTAGCTTATCGTAAAGGATGGTTCGATCAATATCCAAGAGTTTTGCTGCCTTGCTCTTATTGCCGCCTGTCTCATGTAGCGCCTTGAGGATGGAGTCTCTTTCAAAGTTGTTGGTCTTATCTTTTAAGGACTTAGGTGACAGATCTGCACCAGGGCAATTTTTAATCTTGGTGAGTAAAAAATCACAGTGGTGGCGCTGTATTTGCCCGGATCTACAGGACAAGGCCGCCCGTTCAATGACATGTTCTAGTTCTCGGACATTGCCAGGCCAGTTGTAGGTATTGAATAGATGGAGCACTTCATCGTCGATGCCGGTAATGTTGTAGTTGTTTTCTGAATTCGTGTTTTTGATGAAGTGATCACAGAGAAGGGGCAAGTCTGCCAAGTGCTCTCGTAAGGAGGGAATACGCAGCTCGATGGTGTTAATCCGGTAATATAAATCTTCACGGAACTGACGGCTTTGCACCAATTCCTCCATGTTTCGGTTGGTACTGCAAATAATTCGCACATTGGCGGATACAGTTTCGACGCTGCCCACCTTTTCAAACTCCTTTTCCTGAAGCACCCGAAGCAGTTTAGATTGCAGCTCCAGGGGCATCTCACCGATTTCATCCAGAAGGACTGTGCCATTGTTAGCTAACTCAAATTTGCCCATTTTCCCTCCTTTGACAGCTCCAGAAAAAGCCCCTTCTACATAGCCGAACAGCTCCGACTCCAGAAGGTCTTTCGGAATGGCAGCACAATTAATTTTTACATAATTGCTTAACCGACGATTGCTCAGCTGATGGACGGCGTTAGCAAAGAGCTCTTTGCCGACACCGGTTTCTCCGGTGATTAAAATAGGCAGATTGGATTTGGAGAATTCCTCCAGACAGCGCTTTACCTCTCGGAAAGGCTTGGCGTTGCCAATAATTTTATCCAGGGGATGCAGGCTTTTTTGCAGGATAGCCAGTTTCTTTTTATATTCCTGATTGTCCAGCTTTAATTGTCCTATTTCCTGTTGAAGGGCGTCAAATTCATTGAGGTTGCGTATGGTGGTCATCGCCAAGGCTCCGGTTATGCGGCCATTCTCCTTGATGGGAATCCGATTGCATATCAAGGTGACTTCCTCTTGCTTTGTGTGGTCGTAGAGGGTAAAAAGGGCGCCGAACTCTTCTATTCCCGTTTTTAAGGTAAGGTTCAGCTTTGTTCCGGGAATAACTTTGGAAATATGTTGTCCTATGGCTTGTTTTTGATCTACCCCAAGATATGATGTATAATTTTTATTAATATAAACGATAACCCCCTTTTCGTCTATAACAACAAAGCTGTAGAAGGATTCCAGTATTTGATAGATCGCATCAGTGCTTAAGGTTTTAAACATGTCTGTCCACCTTTTCCTTTCCTTCATTTAATCATAACATCTTTATTTGGGAAAGTATAGTTGTACCTATAAACCAGTGAAGAAAGCTGAACGAAGGCCATTTTTACTCTGCTGACATATCCTTTAAACCTGGACTGATAAGTAGTTTACAGCCGGTAGCAGCCTGCACCTCGTCTACAGTGAAGTCTGGGTGAAGCTCTGTCAGCACAATCCCCTTATCGGTCACTTCCATAACACCCATTTCAGTGATAATCATGTCTACCACTTTCAATGCGGTGTACGGCAGGGTGCATTCTTTAAGGATTTTGTGCGCACCCTTCTGAGTGTGGAGCATGGCGATGATAACCTTCTTCGCTCCTACTACTAAGTCCATGGCACCGCCCATGCCTGCTACCATCTTACCTGGAACAATCCAGTTGGCCAGGTTGCCGTGCTCGTCTACTTCCATCGCTCCCAGCACTGTAGCATCTACGTGACCGCCTCGGATGATAGAAAAGCTTTCTTCGGAACCAAAGAAGTTTCCTGATGGAATATACGTTACATACGCTCCGCCGGAATTGATAACATCAACATCTTCCTGACCCTTTTCCGCTGCACCAGCCAGTCCAGTAAAACCATTTTCTGAGTGAAGCATGATGTGCACACCCTCTGGCAGGTAGTTGGCTACCATCGTAGGAAGGCCGATGCCCAGGTTTGCTACGTCGCCATCTTTAAACTCTTTTGCTGCTCTTTGAGCAATTCTTGCTTTTAAATCTGCCATGGTTCTTCTCCTCCTACAATATAGTTTACATAGACTCCTGCTGTAGTGAAGGCGTCCACATCCATTGCTTCTATGTCTACCACCTTCTCAGATGCCAGAATCACCGTATCAGCTGCCATAGCCATCACGTGATTGAAGTTCTTGGTAGCCTTGGAGCAAGAGAAGTTGCCGTATTCATCACAAACAGAAGCTCTGCACAGAGCAAAATCTGCACGAAGAGGTTTTTCCAGCAGGTAATCCTTTCCGTCTACGGTAATAACTTCTTTCTTTTCGGAAATGCTGATTTCCCGCTCTCCTGTGGACACCTTTTCACCAGTCTGAATCAAGGTACCTACTCCTGTGGGAGTCAGCACGCCGCCCAGTCCGGCTCCAGCGGCACGAATTTTTTCTGCCAGACTGCCCTGTGGCACCAAAGTGCACTGAAGGGTTCCATCATTCATGCCCTTGCCGATAGCCGGGTTCATTCCCACGTGGGAAGCAACGATGTGGTCTACCATGCCGGCAGCCAGAAGCTTTGCTACACCTCTGTCGGTAGTTCCTGTTGCTGCTGCTGGCAGGCCTCCGTCATTGGCAATAACCGTTAAATGTTTCACGCCCTTTTCTACCAGAGCGTCGATTAAGATTTCAGGCGTACCTGTGCCGAGGAAGCCAGATACCATGATGGTTGCTCCATCCTGGATGTCTGCTACCGCTTCTTGGGCTGTCACTACTTTCTTTTTCATGTGTTTCTCCTTCTTTTTATTCATAACGGACAGCACTAAATTAAGCAAATAATATGCCAAGCCTGATATAGACTGAAATCACACGGTAGGGTGGTAGAACTGGATACTGTGACTGTAGGGAAAATACCACAATAGGTGATGTATACTCCTACACTTTTGCAAACCGACCGATGAGAAGGGGAGCGTTAATGTCTTTAAATTTCAACAATTTTAACTTTATGACCAATTTGGCATGAGATTTGCTCTATATAAGGCTGGAAAGGAGAAACCGAAAATAACAGCATACAATTGTTTTAGACGAAGACAACCGATTCATTTTCATTACTATTCTGGAAAAAAGAAAGGAGATAAAAAGATGCCAATAATTGTATTAGCTCTCGGTATCATTTTATTATTTGCACTAATTATTTTGGTTAAGTTAAATGGTTTTTTGTCGCTGATGATTGCAGCACTATTTGTTGGGTTTTTTCAAAAAATGCCGGCAATGGACATTATTACCTCAATTGAAACGGGTTTGGGCGGGACGCTTGGCCATGTGGGGTTGATTGTTGTAGTGGGAGCCATATTCGGCAAGGTTTTGTCAGAAGGCGGCGGTGCGCAACGAATCGCAATGACGCTGATTAACTCGTTTGGGTCGAAAAGAGTGGACTGGGCTATTTGCCTGACCTCCTTTATTTTAGGAATTATTCTTTTCTTTGAAGTGAGTTTCGTACTGCTTATTCCTATTGTTTTCACCGTAGCGGTAGAAGCGAAGGTGAAGCTGTTAAAGGTAGGGATTCCCTGTCTTGCGGCCCTTGCCGTCACCCATTGTTTCTTGCCGCCTCATCCGGGACCGGTGGCTATTGCTGGTGTGCTAGGAGCTAACATTGGTATTGTATTGGCCTATGGACTGATTATAGCCATTCCGGCAACTATCATCTTTGGCCCGTTTTTTGCCCGGTTCTACAGGAATTGGGATCCAGAAATCCCTCATCAGCTGGTGTCCAAGACAGAGTTTGAAGAAAAGGATTTGCCAGGCTTTGGCATAAGTGTGTTTACAGCATTATCGCCAGTCATTCTCATTTTATGTGGTGTAATTGGGAGCTTCTTATTGCCGGAAGGTTCTCTGCTGCGTACGGCGCTGAACTTTATTGGCAACGGAGATATTGCCTTGCTGATAGCTCTCTTTTTAGCTTTTTATGTCTTTGGATTGAGAGGTAAACGCAAGACAATACCAGAACTTATGAAGATTTCCGAACAGGCCATGATGAGCATGGGAGCGATTCTCTTTGTATTAGGCGGAGGCGGTGCTTTTAAACAAGTCATTTTGGATAGTGGCATGGCAGATTATATTGCGGCTATGACCAGTGGCTGGCATATTGAACCCTTGTTGCTGGCGTGGGTTATTGCTGCCATCATCCGGCTTGCCGTTGGTTCTGCCACGGTAACTGTGCTGACTACTTCTGCCATTATTCTGCCTGTCATGACGGCAGCCGGTACGAATCCCGAACTGATGGTATTGGCCATCGGCTGTGGTTCCATCTTTGGTGGACCTCCTAGTGATGTGACCTTTTGGTTCTGCAAAGAATATTTCAACTTAACCATAGGACAGACTGTGAAGCTTTGGAGTGTGCAGGCGACATTGCTTGCCATTTACGGCCTTGCTGGAGTTATGATTTTGAATCTGTTTTTATAGCTTTGTTTAAAACAAAGGAGCTGCTTTTGCAAGGTTGCGGCTGTCCTTTCTGCGCAGCCGCAGAAACTCCTTATTCAAGTAAAAAATAAAGAAAAAGAGAGGAACGCATTATGGCAAAGAAGACGATCATTACAGTGGCCACCACAGGAGCATGGCCATCCAAGAAAGACAATCCAAACCTTCCGCTGACTCCTCAGGAAATCGCGGAGGATGTGTACAAGTGCTATCAAGCTGGAGCCGCCGTCTGCCACCTGCATATGCGGGATGATGAAGGCAAAGGCACCATGGATACCAAGAAGTTTGAGGAAACGGTAAAACGGATTAAGGAAATGTGTGATATAGTCATAAACTGCACGACCAGTGGAGATTTGAATGCTACTGATGAAACGCGTCAGGCGCACTTGCGGAGTATCCGGCCTGAATTGGCATCCTATGATTGTGGGTCCATGAACTGGCAGCATAACAGCTTATTCATCAACCACCCTAAATTTTTGGAAGAACTCGGAAAGACTATGCAAGAATGCGGGGTTAAGCCGGAAATTGAAATCTTTGATGCCGGCATGATTTACAATTCCACCTATTACCTGAAAAAGGGCATTCTGAAAGCCCCGCTGCATTATCAGTTTGTGCTGGGAGCAGCAGGAGGTTCTGCGGCTACCGTAGAAAATCTCTGCTACTTAAAGAATCTTATCCCAGAGGGCTCTACCTGGTCTGCCCTAGGTGTAGGAAAAGGACACGTGCCAATTCTCATGGCAGCTATTGCCATGGGCGGTCATGTACGAGTAGGGATGGAAGACAATGTTTATTATGCGCCTGGTGTGCTGGCTGAATCCAATGCACAGCTGGTAAATCGGGCGGCAGACTTCATTCGGTTGGCTGGAAATGAGGTCGCTACTTCCGCAGATGCCAGAGAAATTTTGGGAATTTAGGGGGCATAAAGATGATAGAAAAAATTGCGGTACTAGGAGCCGGTACCATGGGACACGGAATTGCTGAAACTTTTGCCATGAATGGGTATACCGTCAACCTATATGAGAATTATGAGCCTGTTAGAAATACAGTTATGGATACCATTAAAGATGAATTGACTTTTTTGTGTGAGAATGGGGTCCTAACGGAAGAAGCGGTGGGGGAGAGTTTGAGCCGGATACATCTGTTTGCTGATTTAGCAGAGGCTGTGGGTGATGCGGACTACGTGATTGAGGCCACGCCGGAAAAGATGGAGCTGAAACAGGAACTCTTTGCTGAACTAGATCGGCTGTGCAAGGCTGAAGCTATTTTGGCCAGTAATACATCCAGCCTGCCTTTAATGGAAATGGCGGCTAAACTACCAGAAGAGCGGAAAACACGAATGATGGTTTGTCACTGGTACAATCCTGCTCACCTTATGCCTATTGCAGAGCTTTCTTTCTTTGGCAATATAGAGGATGCCACCTATAAGGAAGTGGAAGAACTTTATAACAAAGCGGGCAAGCAGACGGTGAAGGTGTTGAAAGATATACCTGGTATGGTTGCTAACCGGATTCAGCAGGCTGTAGCACGGGAAGTCTTTGCCCTCATGGAGGATCAGGTAGCTTCGCCAGAAGATATTGACAAGGCCTTAAAATTTGGCCCAGCTTTTCGCTATGCTACGACAGGGCAGCTGGAGGTGGCTGACATGGGGGGCTTAGATATCTGGTGTACAGTAGGTGATAACTTGTTGAGTGTGATGGACAGCAGGAAGGAAGCTAACCCGATTCTTCGCGAAAAGGTTAAAGCAAAAAAGCTGGGGCTAAAAACGGGGGAAGGTTTTTTCAAATACCCTCAAGAAGAAGTGGAGCACATAAAAAATGTCTTTAACAAGAGACTAATCGTACAGCTAAAGGCATCTCAAAATTATATCAATTAAATATGCCATATTTATTGCATTTATAAAAAAACAGCAGCGCCGGGAATGGCGTTGCTGTTTTTGGTAAATAGCCAATTGACAAGTTAACCTCTTAAAAATATGGAAAATACAATATTTATGTATAAAAAAGAAAAGCCACAGGAATAACTATTAATCCTGTGGCAAATCTTCAGGATGGAATACATCCTTATTCGGTGAAAGATACGATAATCGTTTTAATTATCTTGTCTTAAAACCGATCGTTCATGTTCTGTGTGCTGTTCTTTGCGTTCTTGGACTCGGTATGGTAGCTAGTGTGTGTATTTGTGCTGCTCTGTCCATTTCTTGCCTCGTTGCGAGCTCCTGTAGAATTGTGGGCACAATTCCGAGCGTCTGTGCTGCTCTTTGTGCTCTGTGCACCGTTTTTAACGTTGCTCTTTGCGCTCTTGGCCCGGCTTTCTGCGCCTTTTGTGTTTTTAATGTTATCCATGTTTAATCACCTCCACAAACCTTAGTATGTGCAGGTGGGCTGCAATTATGAATTTTTTCTGCAAACGGAATTTGGCAGTTTTAAAAATTTTTAAGCATAAAAAATACTAAAAATTTACAGAAAAATTCGGCCAAAGTGGAAGAAGAGTAGCAAGGAAGGAAGACGAAACATATGATATTACCAGCATAAAAGACGGAGGTTTAAAATGGAAATTCATTGCATAGAAACAGATCAAGGACCTTTTTACGTATTGCATGAACGGAGGCTGGCGGAAGGTTCCCTCAAAGGAAATTTAGGAGAACTGGCAGGTCAGGAACTGTACATAGGCCAATTCCTTTGGGTGCGGCCTCATCAACAGGATAACGGTGAATTACCGCCGGTGCCGGAACAGCTGGAGGTGATTCGTACGAATCTTCAGGATCTTATGGATCATATTTATGGGGGAAACTGGCAAAATGCCAACAGCAGCCTATCGGTCATTCAGTTAGCAAAAAGTGAATTGATTCCGATTCTTCAGGAAGAAATGGTTCCCGATGAGCTGATAGACAGCATGAACTTGAACAATCACATGCTGGAGCAGCTGCTGATTCAGCGGGATAAAGAGCAGGCTTTATATTACGCAAGCCAGCTGCTGAACGATTTAGCGGATCTGTTAGATTATTTTCAGACGCCTTTTCCGGCGGATTTGATTCGCATGGACTATATGAGCAGACAACTCATTTTCCAGGCAGAGAACATGGATTGGATGGAAGCCAGTGCCAGTTTTTCAGAAATTCATAACACGTGGGAGCGGGTAAGGCCGCTTTTAGAAATGGAAGCTGACAGCCAGACTGGCGAAAATGGTCAGGAGGAAGATCGGCAGGACGCTGCCGCTTCACGGACAGCTCTTCTAAATGGAGTAGATGAGGCCATCGACCAGCTGGGCATTGCCGTCAGTGACAGGAATTACCAGAATACCATGGACGGTGTGGAGCTTTTGCTGGAACGGCTGAGTGAGTTGGAGGCAGACTTAACACAGCAAGCAGCACCTGGGATGGGGGCTGCTTGAAGACTAAGGAAAGCTGAATTATGGCTGCTGAGGGGGCAGGACTTGAACCTGCCCAACTTTAGCATGTAAAGCTTCCGGCTGATCTATTGAATCGGGCGTATCAGGATGCTGGATGGATTCTGGCAGTTCCTCGGGTAAAAGAGAACCGATGATGATGCTGATCATGATTAGTCCTGCACCGATTAATCCCTTGGCGGACAACTGCTCTCCCAGCATAAAATAAGAAGCGATGGCGGTGAAAATGGGTTCTGAACAGAAGGCCAGAGCAGCATAGGTGGCCGGCACATGGCGCAGAGCCAGATTCTGAAAAACATAAGCGATGCAGGTGCAGCCTACCGCCAGGTAAACGATAACACCCCAGCCGAGCATGGGAATCTCAGACAGAGACGGACGATCCTCAAAGGCTAAGGAAAAAATCAGACAAAATAAACCCGTAAACAAGGTCTGCATAACGGTGGTTACCAAAGGGTCCATATCTTGAAGATACTTGGAACTAAATACCAGCATGCCTGCTCCGGAGATGGAACACAGCACCGCCAAGAATTCTCCCAGCCCAAAGGAGAAGGCTCCGCCGCCGCTGCACAACAAAAATAAACCAACGATGACGATGAGAATCGGTATGATATGTTTTTTATCTAATTTAGATTTTAAGATAAAGTACGATAGAAAGGGTGTAAAGATAACCGCGGTCGACATGAGAAAGCCTGAGTTGGTGGCCGTAGTGTGCATCAACGAAAAGGCTGAGGTGATAAACGAGCCTGCCGTAAAAGCGGCAATAAGCATATAAATCGGCAGCTGTTTGAGAGTCACGTGGGCGAAGACCCGTTTTCCCAAAAACGGCAGAAACAGGAGAACCGCTAGGATATAGCGGATGGACAGGCAAAAAAGCGGCGGAATGACCGTCAGCCCAATTTTCATGACCGGATTACCTACGCCCCAGAAGAAACATTCTACTAACAGCATCGAACCATATATAAACGTCTTTTTCTTTTCCATGTTGTTCTTCTCCTAACAGCCTTAAGTATAGGCTTTCTAATAACTTCTTTCAATAATATTGCTGCAAAAAACTGTTATAAGGCTTTAATTCACTAAAAAGATTGAAGAAAGGCAGTGCGTCAGGTAAACAGCACTGCCTTTTTTCAAGGTAAGGAAGTTCTTAGTGCATCGGCGTTGCATTAAGAACTATTTTATATTATAATACACTTCTACATACAAGTAAAACTAGACTTTCCATTATCAATTCAAAGAGATTCTTATATGGTAACAGGAGGAAAGCAACGTGAGTATACAGAAATACGAAGCCTTTATGAAGACCGCAGAGCTGGGCAGCTTTAAAAAGGCGGCAGAGGCCTTAGGCTACACCCAGGCCGGTGTCAGTTATATGTTGAAAACCCTGGAAGAGGAGATGGGGCTGCTGCTATTCATTCGAGATTATGGCGGGGTGCAGTTGACAGCTGAAGGGCAGCAACTATTGCCTTGGGTTCGGGATGTGTGCAACAGCCAGCATCGGCTGAGCAACAAGCTGAGCGAACTGAAAAGTCTGGATTCCGGTGTCATACGGGTAGCGGCTTTTACCAGTATTTCCATTCACTGGCTTCCGGGCATGATTCATGCCTTTTTAAAGGAATACCCCAAGATGGAATTCGACCTGCGGTGGTCTGACGATTCCCAGGAATTGGAGCAGCTCGTTCAGCGGGGCGATGTAGACTGCGGCTTTCTGCTTTTGCCTGCGCCGGCGGATCTGTTAGCTATTCCGCTGAAAAGAGAGCCTTTGCTGGCGGTAATGTCGAAAGACCATCCGCTGGCAACAGCCCCCTATTTCCCCACAGAAGAGCTGGGAAAACATCCTTATATTGGTTTGAAAAAAGACTTTTATTACGAGACGGAACAGGTTTTTACCCGCCATCAAGTGGAACCTAATATTTTCATTACAGCAGAAAATGATTACACGGTTATGGCGTTGGTGGATAAGGGGTTTGGCTTTAGCATCTTCCCGGAACTGAGTTTGCTCAGCCCTTCTTTTCATTTAATAAAAAAGCAGTTGGAATTTCCTGTATATCGGGAGCTGGCTATTGCTATCCGTTCCTATGAAACGGCCTCTACGGCTACCCGCAGTTTTTTGACTTGTGTGCAGCAGTGGGTAAAAGATTTTTATGGAGAGCAGCAGGGAAATCATTTGACATTGAGGTGATTTTAAAATATAATGATATGATTGTGTATGACATGTACGGTTAATTACGAAATGAGGAAATAAATGGAAAATTTAAATTTTAAAGAGCTACAGTTGTCGGATTCCATGCGAAAGGCATTGGACTTTATGGGGTTTGAAGAGGCAACTCCGATACAGTCTAAGGCTATTCCTGTGGCGATGGCAGGTCATGACGTCATCGGTCAAGCGCAGACTGGTACGGGAAAGACTTGTGCCTTTGGTATCCCAGCAGTAGAGCAGATTGACACCAAGCATCAGGGCGTTCAGGTGCTGGTTCTGTGCCCGACTAGGGAACTGGCCATTCAGGTGTCTGAGGAGTTCAGAAGCCTCTGCAAGTACAAGAAAGGCATTAAGTCCCTGGCTATCTACGGCGGACAGTCTATCGATCGGCAGATTATTGCGTTAAAGGGCAAGCCTCAGATTATCATCGGTACGCCGGGACGGATTATGGATCACATGAGACGGCGGACTCTCAAATTCCAAAATTTGAAGATGGTTGTTCTGGACGAAGCAGACGAAATGTTGAATATGGGATTCCGAGAAGATATTGACACCATCTTTTCAGAACTGCCGGAAGAGCGGCAGACCATGCTGTTTTCAGCGACCATGCCAAAGGGAATCCTGGAGATTTCCAACTTGTATATGAAAGATCCGCAACACGTGGTAACCCTCCAGAAGGAAGTTACCATCGATACCATCGATCAGTATTACATTGAAGTACGAGAAGGCTCAAAGTTGGAATTGCTGTGCCGTCTCATCGATGCCAAGAACTTAAAACTGGGCATCATCTTCTGCAACACCAAGTGGAAAGTGGATGAACTGTGTACTTCTCTGCAGGCTAGAGGCTATTCTGCCGAAGCACTTCATGGAGACATGAAGCAGCGAGAGCGCGACCGGGTTATGAACAAGTTCAGAAAGGGCCAGGTAGAGCTGCTGATCGCTACAGATGTAGCGGCGAGAGGTATTGACGTCAATAACGTGGAAGCTGTATTCAACTACGACATTCCAAACGATTCCGAATATTATGTGCACCGAATCGGCCGAACTGGCAGAGCGGGAAAGAAGGGTGTATCCTATTCTTTCGTCTTCGGCAGAGACATTTATCGGTTGAAGGACATCGAGCGTTATACCAAGTCTAGAATTATCCAGACTAAACCGCCGACGATTTCCAGCATCGAAACCATGAAATTGCAGGCTGCTACCGAGGAAGTTATGGCAACCCTTCAGGCAGGGGGCTTCTCCAAGTATACGGAGGCCATCGAGCAGATTTTGCAGGAAAGAGATGACATCACGACGTTAGATATTGCGGCTGCTCTGTTCAAGATGAAGTTTAGTGACTTGGATAGTCGTAATTATGAGGAGTCCGAGCTGGACAACGACTTCACCATGAACAAGCGGGATCGGTTTAATAATCTGATTAAGAACAAGGGTGGAGACGGCAGGCAGAAAAACAGAAGTGGATATCGGCCGGACAAGAATCGAAACCGAGACCGGAAGCGGGATGACCGCAGGGGCAAGGACGGCGGCCGAGAAGGAAGCCGAGGCCGGAGCTCCCGGTAATAAAAAATAGATACAGGAATTATTATGAGTAAAGAAAAAGGTCAGAACCTTGTAGTGATTCCCTCTCTTGAGCCGGACGACAGGCTTTTGCAGTACGTGCAGGAGCTGAATTCCTATGGCTTGACAGATATCATCCTTGTGGATGACGGCTCCGGAGAGGAATACCAATGGATCTTTAAAAAATTGGAAGAATCTTGTATAGTCCTGCACCATGAAAAAAATCAGGGAAAGGGCTGTGCGCTTAAAACAGGATTTCAATATATAAAAGACAATTTTCACCACGTTACCTGTGTGGTCACGGCGGACTCCGACGGTCAGCATGCTGCGGAAGATGTCTACCAGCTGGTAAAAGAGGCGGGAAAATACCCGGACTCCCTCACTTTGGGAGTCCGGGATTTTGCTATTTTAGGGCTACCTACCAAATCTTGGGTAGGTAACCGCTTTTCCTCCTTCCTGTTTGAAGCCTTGTATGGCCAAAGACTGTGTGATACGCAGACCGGCTTGCGAGCCTTTTGTCCGCAGCTGCTGGATTTCATGCTGCAAGTGAAGGGGGCTCGATTTGAATATGAGATACAGATGCTGATTTCCTGTGTCCGCTCGGGGGTTCCGTTGATCACCAAGCCTATACAGGTAATCTATGAAGATAACAACGCGGGCACACACTTTAAGCCGGTTGGGGATAGTCTGCGGGTGGTAGGGACATTACTGTCCAGTTTTATGCTATTTCTGCTGTCCTCTATCTCTAGTGCGGCCGTAGATTTGGGTATTGCGTGGTTTTTAATGGATTTGCTGCGCCCCCTTTTACAGCAGCAGCTGTTTTTGCGGATTTTTACTGCAACGATGGCGGCGCGAGTGATTTCAATTGGTGTAAATTATCTACTGAACCGGTATCTTGTGTTTCGGGAAGGTAAATCCAGCAATAGAAGTCTATGGCGGTATTTGATTCTGTGTGTTGTTGTTTTATCCCTATCGGCTACAGGTGTTTATGTTCTGAATAGAGGATTTTCAATAAATGAAAAAATCGGTAAAATCATTTGTGATGGAGTATTGTTTCTAGTAAGTTATCGCGTGCAACAAAGATGGGTATTTAAAAAAGGGGATGAGACTATTGATGAGCAAGGAAGTAAAAGCAGCGGCACAAGCAGCACATAAAGAAAGAAAACGAAATAGAATTTTTATTCTCACGATGATTCTTATGACTATATACCTGGTATGGCGTACGTTTTTCACCTTGCCTTTTGAAGCAGGAACGTTAAACGTGATTGCTGGTCTTCTTTTGATTGTGGCTGAAACGGTAACGGTACTGACCACTTTTGAACTGTTTATTCAGAAGATGAAGGTCGGAAGCAAACAATTGGAATGTCCAGACATTCCCCCTGAATATTACCCGGATATCGACGTATTTATTGCCACTCATAATGAATCTGTGGACTTGCTGTACAAAACGGTCAACGCTTGTACCTTTATGGATTACCCCGATAAGAGCAAGGTTCACATTTTCCTTTGTGACGATGGAAACCGGCCGGAAGTGGCGGAACTAGCCAGACAGTTCAATGTGGGGTATCTGGGATTTTCCGGCAATAAACACGCTAAGTCCGGAAATCTGAACTATGCCATGAGCCAAACCACATCGCCTTTAATTGCCACGTTTGATGCAGATATGATCCCGCAGCATACCTTTCTCCTAAAGACCGTGCCTTACTTTTTCCTCTCTCAATTCATAAAGGAAGAAGGAAAGTGGCGGCTTCGGCGAGAGGATGACCCGGAAGAGAATCTGAATCTGGCCTTAGTGCAGACACCTCAGAGTTTTTACAATCCGGATTTGTTTCAGTTTAACCTCCATGCAGAAGAGAACATCCCCAATGAACAGGATTTCTTTTCCCGAGAGATAAATATTCTGAGAAATGCCTCCAATGCGGTAGCTTATACGGGCAGTAACACGGTTCTTCTGCGAAAGGCCATGGAAGACATCCAAGGGTTCCCGCTTAACACCATTACTGAGGACTTTGAAACCAGCATTCGCTTGCAGCAGGCAGGATATCTCACCTATGCCACCAACGAGGTTCAGGCAGCGGGGATGACGACTACCACCATTCAGAGTATGATTAAACAGCGAATTCGTTGGGCTAGAGGCATTTTACAAAGTCTGCAAAACACCAATGCCATCTTTTCAAAAAAGCTGCCGCTATCAGCTAGGATTACATATTTAAGCAGCTTTTTATATTGGTGGTCCTTTTTTAATCGCTTGGTGTTCATTTTATCGCCGATTTTATTTGCCTTGTTAGACTTTCAAATTGTCAACACCGATTTTTGGAGCGTACTGATTTTCTGGCTGCCATCGTATTCTTGCTACAGTATATCGATGAGGTATCTGTCCAGCAATATCCGAAATCAACGATGGAGTCAGATTATTGATACTATATTTATGCCTTATTTAATTTGGCCCACTTTGCTGGAGACTTTTCACATTCGTGAAACCAAGTTTAAGGTTACCAATAAAGATAAAAATGCGAGCAATAAATGGTGGGATTCCTTGCGATATGCCTTGCCTCACCTGTTCTTGCTGGCGCTTTCTCTGGCGGCGATGATTCGCTTTGTCCATGGAAAGTACGGCTGGGCATTGTTTTTCAGCAGCATCATCATCTTCTGGCTGGCTTATAATATGGTCTCTCTCTTTTATGCTTTGTTTTTTATGCTGGGACGGCAGGCCTATCGAAATACAGAACGTATTCGGGCCAAAGAGGCGGTAACGATTCGGCATATAAATCGGAGCTATTCGGCTCAGACGGTAGATGTGTCGGAAACCGGCATTGCCTTTCAGGTGCCAGAGCCCATTTACTTGCCGGAGAAGACAATCCTTTCCTTGAGGGTGGAAACCCAAAAATATAAAGCAGATTTGGAAGCTACTATTGTCTATATGAGATCGGAAGGAACAGGTTGGCGGTATTCAGCCACTATCCAACCGGCTTCAGAGGAAGACAAGCGCCAGTATATGCAAATTGTTTACGACCGTCATCATTCTCTGCCGGAACAGATGAATTTGTGGAACACGGCGTATGATGATATGGTCCGCAACGTAAAAAAGAGACTGGCGAGGTCTTTTTCGGATCAGCGAAAGACCCCGAGAATTCCTATTGAATATTGGGTGACTTTTGAAGACGGGTCTAGTTGTATTCTGCGAAGCTTTAATTACCGATTTTTTTCTGGTACCAATTTTCAAGGGAAGGGCCAAGCAGAGGAAGAGCTTACGTTTTATACCGAGAGTCATATTAAGGTGAGTTTGAAACGTACGGGAAAAAATACCGCCAATCAGGAAGAAGAGTTATTTACTGTGGAGAATTTGGCAGAACTGACGGAACAAGGTCTGGTGGACCAGCTTATGGATGACTTATTAAACAGCCATTCCAACCAGACTACGGGACAGGAGAACTGGCAGAGAGAATATCCATACAAAGGAGGAGCGCAAACGTGCTAGTTATATGGGACTTATTGCTAGGCATTTCACTCATATTATCTTTTTTCGGCTACATGATGCTGGCAAAAGAAAGCCTTGCTTTGAAGCAGGAGTTTATCCCTGTATTCGTCTTTTCTTCTGTGAGTTGCATGGTGTATTTCTTCGGTCTGGCGGGATTTCTTCTGCCAGGTGCGATTGTCATTTTAGCCTGTGGCCTGCTGATGTTTGGATTTATTCTCTTTCGGAAAATCCGAGCAGGGGAAAAGGTCCCTTTTTCCATTTCTCTGTTTAAACTGGCCTTTTTAATCGGCAGTGTGTTTTTCTTTCAGCTGCTGCTCCAATGCAAGCTAGTCCACTATGATAACTTTTCTCATTGGGCTATCGTTTTGAAGCAGATGTTGACCACCAATGCGTTTCCTACGGCAGCCTCTAATTTGATTGATTTTAAGAATTATCCGCTGGGTATTTCATCCTTCTTGTATTACGTCTGCCGTTTTGCAGGAACATCTCAGCCGATGATGCTGTTTTCTCAGGGACTGCTGATTTTCTCCTGTTTTTACGCCATATTCGGTATTATTTCTGAGAAAAAGCGGTTTTTGCTCTACGCGTTTTTGGGACTAGGCTGCTCTACATTGTCTTTTTTTAATATCACCATCCGTATCAGCAACTTATTGGTGGACTTCCTGCTGCCTATTTTCACGCTGGCCATCTTCGCCGCCGCTTATCACTATCGGAGGGATATGAAGCGGGCTTGTCTGGTTATCCTGCCCTTGGGGGGACTGTTGTCTGTAACCAAGAGTACCGGTGTGATTTTTGCGGGAATCGGCCTGACTTTTTTGACCTATCTATGGTTTGTCCACCGAAAGCCTGGCTGGTGGAAGGATGGTCTGCTTCTGCTGACAACCATGGCAGGGGCTTTTCTTCCTCGCTTAGGCTGGAGCTGGCGGATGACGACTTTTTTCCAGGGCATTGAAAATAAATTTAATGTATCGGCCTCGGAGTTGACGGGAAAGACCCCAGAACAGATGCAGGAAATTGTCGGACTGTTTCTGAAGTCTATCGCAGATGTTTCGACCCGGACAACCATAGGGGTTCTGCTTTTTCATGTGGCAGCGATAGCAGCTTCCATTTTTGCGGTCTACGTGCTGAAAAAAAAGTGGAATTTGTGGAAAGCTTTAATCGCTTTGGATGTGGTATTGGTCTTGTATTATGCTGGAATTTTAGGTTTATACCTATACTCTATGCCTTTGGAGGAGGCGCTTGGATTGGCAGGCTTTGAGCGATATGCTTGCAGCATCGTGGTGCTCTTTGCCGGCGGGCTGGTGATGTGTGCCACGGTGGATATAGAACGTTCTTTTCACTACCGGATTGGCCAGGTGCCTGACGATCAAGCCTTTAAGAGTGTGAGAAATAAGAGACGCTATCAGCAGGGGGTGTTGGTCTGCATGGCCATAGCGGTGACCCTGCTCATGTCAGAATATAACGGCGTCCTGTATATCGCCCGCTCTTACGATACTTCTTTGCCTTGCAAGGTCCGGGCGGTTACTGGCGACCGATGGTATCAAGACGGTAAAGAGGACCAGCACCGATATTTAATCTATGGGTCCGATCAGGATCAGCAAGTGACCAACTTTTACATGCAGTATGTGGCTCGCTACTTCCTCTATGCTGCCCAGGTAGATGGCATATGCCTTTTCTATGAAGACAATATGGATAACTTATTGTCAGGTTATGACTATTTGGTGGTGGTGGAACGAGATTCCGACGAGACCAGGCTGTTGAAAAAGCATTACGGTGTCACCGGAGAAGAAGGTATTTATCAGGTTCTTAAATCTGGAAACAAAGTCCAACTGGTTCTTCAGCCTAAGGAATAAAGGGCTGACAAGAAACGGTAGATTGAGAATGATTATAATAAAAAATAAGGAAACCAGCAAATGGTTTCCTTATTTTTTTACTCTTCTTCTTCATTTTCTTCTATCCAATGAATGCCCAGATCATTTTTGAGAATTCCCCCATAGGTAATCGCCTGGCCGCCAAACTTGCTGCGGATGGTATCCATGGCTTTATCTAAGTCGCTGCTTTTCTGCCGATCCTGAACATTTCGGGCAAAGAGGCTTAGCTGCTCCGCCTCATCTTCATCCGTCAGATTGATGCCTGTCACGGTGAGCAGTCGAATGGGCTTACCCAGTTGCCAGGAGGCCTTTAGCAGGCTGTAAGCGGCGGTGTAGATTTCTTCTGTGATGTTGGTGGCGGATTCCAGCTGACGCTGGCGGGAAATGGTCTTAAAATAAGGGTCTTTGATATCCACTTTTACGCCCCCAGCTTTCATACCGTAAGCGCGCAGCCGGCTGGACACGGTGTCCGACAGGGCTTTCAGGGCGGTTTGTATGTCGGCGGCGCTCTCCAAGTTCCGGCGGAAGGTGGTGCCATTGCCGACCGATTTGATTTTCTGCTTTTCGTAGGCGTAGGCGACGGGGCTTTCATCCAGGCCGTTGGCGTAATCGTAGAGGAGGCCCCCCTGTTTGCCTAGAAGGCCTTGGAGAACGCTGAGATTGGCTGTGGCTAGATCGCCGATGGTGGCAATGCCAGACCGCCTCAGCTTGTCTGCTGTAGCAGTCCCGACGAAGAACATGTCGGATACGTCCATGGGCCACAGCAGCTCTTTGTAGTTATCCCGGCTGATGAGGGTGGTGGCATCGGGTTTTTTGTATTCGCTGCCCATTTTGGCAAATATCTTGTTGTAGGATACCCCGGCAGACAGCGTCAGGCCCAGCTCCTCTTTTACTGTTGTCCGAATCTGGTCGGCGATGGCTGTGCCGCTGCCGAAGAGCTGAAGGCTGCCGGTGACATCCAGCCAGGATTCATCAATGCTGAAAGGCTCTACCATGTCGGTGAAGCGGTCGTAAATTTGGTTAATCAGCTGAGAATACTTTTTATATTTGTCGTGGTGAGGTCGTACCAGTTGCAGCTGCGGACATTTCTTTTTGGCAGACCAGATGGTTTCTGCGGTAACCACCCCACAGCGTTTGGCCAGCTCGTTTTTGGCGAGGATGATGCCGTGCCGGTTGTCCGGGCTGCCGCTGACAGCCATGGGCACGTTTTTTAAGTCGGGCCGTTCTAACAATTCCACCGACGCATAAAAGCCATTCATATCGCAATGTATAATCGTTCTGTCCATAGCTGCTCCCTTCCACCCCGTTTCCCCGGGCTTTCTTTCATCTTGTATTTTATACTAGAAAAGATGAAAATTCTAGTGTATAATTGATTAGTTAAACAGTCTGTCCAAGAGACAGGGGATGGTTTATTGCTATAACAGAAAGGTGAAAGGGGACTCTTTATGAAGAATGTTATGGTTTGCGTGACCCAACAGAGAACCTGCGAAAGGCTGATCAAGTATGGACATGGGTTTCTCGGAGGGGATGAAGGGGAGCTGTTCATCATACATGTGGCCCATTATCAGTTCAAATTCCTGGGCAACCACCAGGAGGGAGAGGCTTTGGAATACCTCTATGAAAAGGCATTGGAATACGGTGCGAATTTAACGGTAGTCCGGTCCAATCACGTATTGGATACCTTGGTAGATCTGGTGGATAAAAACAGCATTTCTCATGTGATTTTAGGGGAATCGGGTGAGATGAAGGCAGAGGACAATCTGGTGGATTCTTTTAGAGAAGCCATTCGGGAAAAAGCAGAGTTAATCGTAGTACCAGCCTAGGGAGCTGCTGCGGTTTTGATATAGGGAACGGAGGAAATGACCTAGTGAGAATTTTAACAATTATTTCTGGAATCATGATGGTGTTAACAGGATTATGGTCCATCGCCAACCAGGGGGTGGCTTTTGCAGCGGTGGCTTTCGTGCTGGGAACAGCCATGGTGCTGAACGGGCTGGTGGTGACCGCAGCCTTTGTGAAGATGAAGAAGCGGGCTGTGGGCCTGGGCTGGGTCTTGTCTGATGCCCTGGTGGGCATTATTCTGGGGTCCATCGTTCTGGCAGGCCAGTTAGCAACGGACCTGATGATTCTCATGTTTTTTGGCATGTGGATGATATTTTGCGGTTGCAGCCGTTTAGTAGGGGGCTGGACCTTGAAGAAACAAGAGGACAAGTCCTGGGAATGGACTTTGGGCCTGGGGTTCCTGGCCACAGTAGCGGGTATTTATTCTTTTTTGAACGCGGACATGGCGGGACTTACTTTAGGTATTCTTATCGGTATCTTCTTTTTGATTCAGGGGGCCAATGTATTGACCTTCGGTATTTCTATGCCCCATGTGAGAAGACGGCGATTTTATCTTCGCCATAAAATAGAAGATAGTAAAGGCGCAAAGGATGTAGATTGAGACGGCATAAAACTCTAGGTGTAAAAACCTGGAGTTTTTTTGAAGGGTTTAGCTGGCTGAATTTGAAGGAATAGATGGAAAATTGTTTTTATTTGTGGTAAAATGAAAAAAGTTATGATGTGAAAAAAAGATGGCATCTGTGATAACAAAGAACGTTATGTAAGGATAAAGCAAATAAGGGGTACATATATGAGCGAGAAAAAATCATTGTATAATATCTTTTTTGACATATGCGTGGTAGGAGGTGGCGCTTCCGGTTTGGCCGCAGCGATTAGCAGCTTGGAAGAGAATCCTACTCTGCGGGTGTGTATCCTGGAAAAGAAAGAAGATGTAGGCAAGAAGCTGCAAGCCACAGGCAACGGACGCTGCAATATCACCAATGCTGATTGCAGTGAGGTTGAATTGGTGAAGAGTTTTCTTCACAGCAGCGGCATCTTGTTGACAGAGGAAGAAGAGGGGCGTTTGTATCCCCGAAGTGGGCAGGCCTCCTCGGTGGTGGAACTGCTAAAATGGCGGGCCAAAAAGCTCAATGTGACCATCTTTACCAGTTGTCAGGTTCTGAACATGGAAAAGGTCTCCTTAGAGACCGAAGATGGACAGGAGGAAGACGGATTCTATGTCTTGGTGGACTGTGCCTCGGAAAAAATCACAATTCCTTGCAAAAAAGTGGTTTTGGCCTGCGGAGGCAAAGCCGCCCCGCAGTTTGGTACGACGGGAGACGGCTATGCCATAGCTAAGTCCTTTGGCCATACCATATCCAAGCTGCATCCCGTGTTGATGCCTATTCAGTGCGAGGGGATTGATCCAGTTTTGAAGGGGGTCCGGGCCAAAGGCCGGGTTGCGCTGTTAAAGGGGGAAGAACTGGTGGCGGAAGAGCTTGGAGAGGTACAGTTTACGGAAGACGGTCTGTCGGGCATCTGTATCTTTAATCTGAGTCGCCATTTAGTTTTGGAACCGGAAGGGGAGGAACGCCTGGAGGAAGCCTTCCGCAACTACAGAGTAGAAATGGACTTCCTACCGGACATGGAGGAAGACGAAGTCATTGAGTTTCTTAAGGAACGGCGGTTTTTACTGGCTGTCCTGCCTAAGGAGGTCTATCTGGATTCTATTCTGCCCGCCAAGCTGGGTCGACAGATTATGGAGGAAGTGGTAGGAGAAAATCAGGCCACCGCAGGAAGCTTGACGTATGAGGGCATTGAGGAAATCGCCATGCTGCTAAAGAGCAGCCGCTATACGGTGACTGGAGCTAAGGGCTGGCGAGAGGCTCAGTGTACAGGCGGGGGTATCCCCTTGGGAGAGGTCTGCCCGAACACCATGCAGTCCCAGCGGGAGCCGGGATTATATCTGGCCGGCGAAATGCTGGATTACGATGGACCTTGTGGCGGTTATAATCTCCAACACGCTTGGCTGACCGGAATCAAAGCAGGACGGGGAGCCGCGTATGCTCTGGCATGTCCTGCCGCGGATGAAGCGGTGCAATAAAAATTTAGGAGGACCGATGTATTACCGGATTAGCGAAATTAAATTAAACGTAAAAGAAAGCCCATCGGCCATCCCTGAAAAAATAGCAAAAAAAATTGGCAGGGATAAAGAAGCTATAATGGATTATAAAATAGTTAGAGAGTCTATTGATGCCAGAGATAAAGAACAGATTCGGCTGGTCTACACAGTAGACTTTGAACTGGCTGGAGAATTGTCCGGCCGGGGAGCTAAATTGGGTTTGAAAGAGGCTGTGGCTTCAACTTATACCTTTGTGGAAACTGGTTTGAAAAAAATGAAAAATAGGCCAGTTATAGCAGGTTTTGGCCCTTGCGGCATGTTTGCGGCTCTGATATTGTCGGAGATGGGATACCAGCCGTTGGTTTTAGAGCGAGGAATGCCCATGGAGCAGCGAGTGGGGCAAGTACAAAAATTCTGGCAGGAGGGTCTGCTGGACCCGGAGTCCAATGTTCAGTTTGGAGAAGGAGGTGCGGGGACTTTTTCAGATGGCAAGCTGACCACTCAGATTAAGGATCAGCGTATCGGCAAGGTGCTTCAGGAACTGGTGGCGGCGGGAGCCCATGAAGAAGTTTTGTATAAGCAGAAGCCCCACATCGGTACGGATGTCCTTCGCCGAGTGGTGGTGAATATCCGCAAAAAGATCTTGGCAAACGGCGGGGAAATTCGCTTTGGAACCAAGGTCACGGATGTGCAGCTGATAGACGGCGCCGTAAGCGCCGTACAAGTCAATGGTCAGGAATGGATTGAAACCGAAAATCTGATTCTGGCTATGGGACACAGTGCCCGGGACAGCTTCCGAATGCTCCATCAGAAGGGCATGGACTTGATGCAAAAACCTTTTTCCATCGGTGTTCGCATCCAGCATCCCCAAGAGCTTATCGATCAGGCTCAGTATGGAAGCAGGGATACCGGACTGGGAGCGGCGGAATATAAGTTGTCCCATCGCTGCCAAAATGGCAGAGGCGTCTATACCTTCTGTATGTGCCCTGGCGGGCAGGTGGTGGTTGCCTCTTCTCAGAAGGGCGGCGTAGTCACCAATGGTATGAGTTTTCATGCCAGAGACGGAGCCTATGCCAATAGTGCGCTGTTGGTAGACGTGCGGACTTCAGATTTTGGCTCCGAGCACCCGCTGGCGGGAGTGGACTTCCAGGAAACCTATGAACGGAAGGCCTTTGCCGAAGGCGGGAAAAACTATCAAGCGCCGACAGCCACCTGGGAGGCTTTTGCAGAGCAGCAGGAAGACGGAATTAAAGTACGAAATTGCCTGCCGGATTTTGCGGTACAAGCCTTGTTAGAGGCGATGCCTCACCTGGGGCGGAAGCTAAAGGGATTTGATTCTTCAGCGGCACTGCTGACAGCAGTGGAGACCAGAAGTTCTTCCCCGGTGCGCATGGTTCGAGATGAGCAGTTAGAGAGCAGCTGGAAAGGGGTTTACCCCGGAGGAGAAGGGGCCGGATACGCAGGAGGTATTACCTCCGCAGCGGTGGACGGCATCAAGCTGGCGGAGAAAATCGCAGAGCGGTACCGCCCGGGATTTATTCACGAAGAGACAACGTTGAGAGGAGAAACATCACATTGAAAAAGATTTTAGCCATATGCGTATTGCTGGCCATGATAGTAGGGACTACTGGAGCAGCCTTCGCTGATTCCACATCCATCACATCCGCCCAGTACAGTCTGACCGACGCAGGGACATATGACTTCTTCACCAATTACGTAGACGGATACAGCATGTACGTTGATAAGAACATGAACGTAGACATGCGGTATTCCAGCGTGGGAACCATACTGGAGAACAGCAACAAACGAATCGAGATTTACAAACAATATGTAGGCAACACCAGCAAGGCTGGCTACATTAATTATTCTAATAAATTTTTAAACAACACCAAAGACCACGTAACGGAATACAATGGCGTACAGAAAATCAACGGCTACGACGTGAATATCGTAGTTTGGCACCGAAACAAGCTGGCCAGGGTAGAAAACGACAAGAATTACTATATCTGTCTGGATATTCAGAAAGGTGATTATTGCTACACCATCTTCATGAAGGCTACCGATCCCATCGCCAACATGGGCGGCTACACCTATCTGGTTGATCACTTGAGCATTTTTGCGCCTACAAAAGCTGCCTACATGCGGGTAGCTCAAAAAACGGATGTAGCGGAAAAGAATTGGAACGATGAGACCAAGGCTTTTTACAAGCAGTATTTTGAGGATGATGCAGAACTGACTTGGGGCATCTTTGAACCAGATACGGCAGGCTTTGATTATTCCATGCTGGATTACTATCAGTCTTATTACGACTATCAATTCCCGATTCTGCTCAACTACAGCGAATTTGACAACACCTATAAGCACCCGAACCTGAAACAGCGGCTGGATGCGGCTTATGAACATAATAAGGTGTTGGAGTTGACCTTGCAGACTACTTGGCGAGATGACGGAAATATGGTCTACGACGTATTGGAGGGCCAGTACGACGAATTCCTGCGGGATTATGCAAAGGTTGTAGCGGACTTCGGTCATCCGGTTCTCTTCCGGCTAGGCAATGAGATGAACGGCGACTGGTGCCCCTATTCCAGTTATAATACCGCTAGAGATACGGCTATCTTCAGAGAATTTTACAAGTATGTGTACAGCTTTTTTGAAACGGCCAACGCGCAGAATGTAATTTGGGTCTGGAATCCGAATGGTGCTTCTTTCCCAAATTTTAACTGGAACGACGAGATGATGTACTATCCTGGGGACAAGTACGTAGATGTGGTAGGCATGACGGCCTATAATACAGGGACTTATTATTCCGGGGAGACCTGGAAAGAGTTTAATCAGCTGTACGAAGGTCTGTATAATGAATACTGCGCAAAGTTCCAGCAGCCTCTGATGATTACGGAGTTCGCCTCCGCCAATATGGGGGGAGACAAGAATCAGTGGGTTATCAATATGTTCAACACCATTCCGTATTATAACCGCATTAAGGTGGCTATCTGGTGGGATGGCTGCGACTGGGACGCCAATGGAAACATTGCCAGATCGTATTTCATGGATGAGACGCCTCAATTGATGAATACCTTTAAAAAATATTTGAATCTGAGCAGCTCTTGGGAAAAGGAGATGTACGTATAACGCGGACGGATGCTCAGGGGATAGAAAATAGAGAGAAAAAAAATGGATTATAAACAAAAAAACGTTAACCGGCGGATTGCCTGGCTGAAAGGAGCCAGGATGGCGGCCGCGCCCCTTGCTCTTTTGATGTTTTTCAGCGTGCAGCAGGCTTGGGGTGTTTTGCCGGCAATTCTTCTGGGGGTCGGCTTTGGTGTGGGCTTTCTGGCTATTCTTAACGCCTCGGTGGCGGACTGCATTGGCGGAGAGTTGAAAAACGGCGTGGAGAACATGATACGCCGGGCTACCGGCATTCCGGTACACATTGAATGTGGAAAGGCTTGGGGGCGGATGAGCTTTCTCATCTTTCTCCAAGAGGACAATGAAGCGGTGACGAAGGCGGTCTACCGGAAGGTGGTGGAAAAGCTGAAAAACTCCGATTATTTTAATCAGATTGAAGTAATCAGCATGGCCAACGTCCCAGATTTGGAAAAGGAAACGATTAAGCGTTTTAAAAACATGATGATGCGGAACGCCGTAGAAATGGTTAGAAGCAAAAAAAGAAGCAAATAAGAGGTCAAACGATTAGAAGCAAGAGGAGCAGATAAGATGTCAAAGTGTATAACAAACGAAATAGAATGCCCTGAATGCGGACACAAACAAGATTTTGTCCGCTGGCAGAGCATTCTGGCCGATATAGACCCGCAGCTGAAGGAACAGGTGCTCAACGGTGAGCTCTTTGTCTTCCACTGTAATTCCTGCGGCAAGAAGTTCCCTATCACCTATCCTTGCCTGTATCACGATATGGGCAAGCACCTGATGGTATATCTGGCTCCGGGGCCGGAGGCAGTAGAGGAGATGAACAGTCTGCTCTTCCAGTCTTCCGAAGCTTTTGAACACCAGGCCCAACAGGGCTACATCTACCGGGCGGTGTCTACAGTCAATGAGATGGCGGAAAAGATTATGGTCCGCGATATGAAGCTGGACGACCGGGTTGTCGAAATCATCAAGATGCTGGTCTTATTCAAATCCGGCAATGAGGGAATGGATGTTGACAGCATCGGCGGTATGTTTTATTACCCGGCAAAGGATGGCAAGCATCAAATCGCGATTCTCTTTGCTGATGGCAAGCAGTCTTTTATTCCTATAGAGGACGCGCTGATTCAGGAGACCATGGACAATCTCAAAGAAAAGATTGAAGAACATACGGAGCCGGGCTACCAGGCCATCAATGTGGAGTGGGTAGGGAAGATTTTGGCTTAAAGCCTTTGTTTTGATAGCATTTGACCGCATACATCAAGGATTATGGAAAGATGAAAGTCTCCTGTTCACCCGGGAGACTTTGTGGTATACTAGTGCCTAGATAAAGTTTCTATATATTTCTATATAATGGAAGAGAGGTAAGAAATGGGTGTATTAAACAATTTAAAACCTGAGAGTGTGTTCAGGTATTTTGAAGAATTATGCAGTATTCCGCATGGCTCTGGTCATATGGACCCGATTGCAGACTATTGCGTGGCTTTTGCTACAGCTCATAACCTGGAATACTACAGGGACGATCTTAGCAACATCATCATCGTAAAGAACGCTTCCAAAGGATATGAACAGGCCCCGGCTATCATGCTTCAGGGCCATTTAGATATGGTCTGCGAGAAGACGGCGGAGAGCACCATCGATTTTCTCAAGGACGGCTTAACGCTGGCGATAGACGGCGATTTTCTCTATGCAGAGGGAACTACGCTGGGTGGAGATAATGGCATCGCCATTGCCATGGCACTGGCCATTTTAGATGACGATACGTTAGAACACCCGAGGCTGGAAGCCATCTTCACCGTAGATGAAGAGACCGGGTTGTACGGTGCAGAGGCAATCGATGTGTCCATGCTTCAGGGTAAAAAGCTTATTAACCTGGACTCCGAAGAGGAAGGCATCCTTACGGTTAGCTGTGCTGGAGGCGTAACCGCCGAAGGATTGCTGCCGGTAAAGCGCCAGCAGTCAGAAGGAATCCAGTTGAAAATTCAGCTGTCTGGTTTGCTGGGTGGTCACTCCGGTGTGGAAATCGATAAGATGCGGGGCAACGCCAACATACTCATGGGCCGTTTCCTGTATACCCTCAACAAAGAGGTGAATATTCAGTTGATAGATATCGCTGGTGGACAGGCAGACAACGCCATTCCAAGACTAACGGTACTGAACATCCTAGTTGCGGAAGGTGATGTGGATAAGGTGAAGGCTCTGGCGGCAGACTATGAGCACACGTTGAACAACGAATATAAGACCAGTGATCCGGAGATGAAAGTGACGGTGGAAAATCTGGGTAAAATCAGTACAGCGGTTTTCTCTAAGGACTCTCAGGAAAAGACCATTGTGCTGCTGTTGGCCCTGCCAAACGGTATTCAGGCTATGAGTGCCGATATTGAAGGCCTGGTGGAGACTTCTCTGAACTTGGGCGTGCTCAAGGTTCAGGAGGAGGGCGTTGCCCTAGTCTCTGCGGTGAGAAGTTCTATTGAGACAGCGAAAAAAGCGGTCTGTGACCGGATTTC